>JBBAEC010000009.1:0-129959 GCA_041656135.1 Balneolaceae bacterium
ATTTACAAAAGTCTTTAATGTTCTGTAAAGAGTCACTTTATCAGCTTGTTCAAATTTTTGTTCCAGTTCAGACAAACTGATAGCCGTTTTTTGTTCGATTAAAACTTGCAACACCAACTCTCGCATTGCTGTTGGTTTGATGTTTCTCGAGACGAGTTTGTTGTCTATTTCCTTTTTCATTTTACTAATTTCAATAATCTCGGTTTGTTCAAAGCTCAAATGTAACAATTAAGCACCGGTGCGTAGGCAGAATTGCAGCTCTTTTACAAGCCTTTGGTTTGGGTGTTGGCTTGTGGGGTCTTGGAAATGTGCTGCAATGTGGGTCAGGGTTTCCCTTCTTCTTTTTGCGGGGGGAGAAAAAACAAAATAAATTCCTCCAAGTTTGCACCGAACTTTTATAATTGCATGTCTTTTTTCGCCTTGTTGCTAACGGTCTCGGCTAAGAAACGTAGGGCTTTCGAAGCGATTACTTGTCCACCGAAACCAAAATTAGTTTAGTAAACAAAACTTGCTGAACGCTTATCTGCCCTATGTTTTCTTAGCCATTGTTGTGCTTTCGTGCTTTTATTTTATTAATTCCACATTTTTAAGTTTTTCAATCGAGTTATTGAAGTCTAATTGTTCTGAAAAGACTAAAATCTCTTTTCCAACTCGATTTGAAGCTGATTGTGAAAGACTATATCTAAGTCGTTGCTTTTTGTTGTAGAGATTGATAATAAAATCGTTGTTGTCATAAGAGACCAACCACTTATGATTTATTTTCTCTACTTGTCGAGCAAGGTTTTCATGGTCTTTCTTTTTAAAGTAGTTCATGTACAAATCTGCTCCTTTGTGAACGTATGGAGGGTCTAGGTAGATAAAGGTGTTTTGAGTGCTTTTATTTAGATTTCTTATAAAGCTTATGCCATCAAGGTTAGTAATGTTAATTCTGTTTTTGAAGTTGGCAATTCTCTCTATTCGTTTAATAAGGTCTGATTTGTTGAATCGAGCAGTGATTTTGTATTTTCCTTTCTGTTCCAAACCACCAATTGGGCCACCTTTGATAACACCTGATATGTTAGTTCTATTTAGAAAGAAGACTGCTTGAGCTACTTCAAATTGGCTGTATTTATCTGGATTATTTAGAACAGCTTTGAAATATCGCCAATTCTCAATGTCTATTTGTACATCTTCAACCCAATCACAAAATCTTTGATTTGATTCCAAAATAGAAAACCAAAAGGCATAAATTGAGTAGTCATAATCGTTAATGAATATTTCATTTACATATTCATTGAACAACAGTTTAAGAGCAAGGCCTGAACCACCTGCATAAGGTTCGGCATAATTTACTCCGAGAAGATTGTTTTCATAAAATAGTTTAGATATAAAAGGAAATATACAGGCTTTACCACCTGGATACCGTAGTGGTGATTCAAATTGACTATGTCTTTCACTATCTACCATGAGTAATTGTTAAGATTTCACCAATAATAATTGAGACAGCAATTGTTTGGTCAAGGTTATTACTAGCTTGATAATTATGTGCGCCAATATGGAGTAATTGAGTGATTGTTCCTTCGCTGACATTTTGAGCAGAAAGAGTGGTCTTAGCATCTTTATCTAAATTCTTTTTTGCGTTTTTGAAATTGGCTTTAAGATATTTGTCTAAAGTCTGTCCATTGTCATTTGCAGCAGTCTCGCAAAGCAGACGCAAAGCCATACGGACAAGACTTGGAAAATATTGGCTAAAAGTGTCTTTTTTCTGTTGGTAGAATCCGTATAAGTCAACAATATCTCGATACAGGTCGCTAACCTGACCTGACTTTAAATAAAGTTTACCGTTAAAAACTTCTGTTTCCTGCTTTTTTGTTCTAGGGGCTTGTTTTTTCTTTGGGGTCGCATTAGTACCTTTTACATTAATCTGAATTTTAGATAAAGGCTTTTTCTTGTTGGTTTCAATTAGGCTCCTGGAAGACTTGTCAAGGACTTCAATTATTTTGCCCCTTTTTTTACGAGTAGAAATTGTCTTTGAAGCTACTTTGTTTGATATATCATCAAAAATTGATTCAGCTTCACTTTTACTATGCTTACTTTCAAGGTCGTTTTGATTGAACTCAAAGCCCATTTCTTTGAGTTTATTATTTGTAAATATTTCGTCTTTGACAAATCCTTGATTGAGGTGTGGGTTTTTGGAAATTATTCCTGTCGCGTTTTCAACTTTAAGAAATGTACTTTCATTTTCTTGCATATGTTTATGAAGGAAAATATCCCTATCCAAGGGGGACCAAGTTCCTGAATTTCCATGTTTCCTAAAGACGTTCTTAATTGCTGTGTCTTTATCACATACATTACAAGGAATTATTTTCGGAATATGTGGAAGCTTGGTTTTGTCAAAGTCGGTGAGCTTAACTAAGTCATGCTTTATTTTAGCTAAAATCATTCTTCTATTACCGTCATAGACAACTGGCTTTTTACCATGATACACTACAGTTGGTAGTTCACTAAAATCATAGAAGTCTTGCATGTCCTTTGCCAACTTTTTGAGATTCCATTTTGCATGTTCGTCTTTCCATGCCTTATCAGCGACATCTTGGTCACTACTTTTTGGGTCTATCGGGTCTCTTGGGTTTTCCGTCCAAAGGACTAAGTCTTCAATCTTTATTTCTTCAATTTTTTGACTCATTTTTCAATTTTAGGTTTTTTCTGCATGACGCCCAACGGTTCTCAGCTATACGCAGGCAGGGATTTTAACCACTGAACTTCCTACGAAGAACTGAGCTTTAAATTTACCACTTTTCTTACCTACGAAGCACAAAACCCCTGCTTGCGTATAGGTGATGTTGGCGGTAGTTTTTTATCTTATTCTGCTCAAGATTTCTTTCAATTTCGGTTCAATATTTAGTTGTTCAAATAGTTCCTCTGCTAATTTCAACGAACGTATAAAAGACGAACGTATGTTTTCAGGTTGTAAATCAGATGTTACTGCTTTGTATGCTGAATACCACGTTGGGTCAATATCTTTTTCAAGACTTTTGGTCGGACTTTCCCAATGTTGTGTTTTGTCGGTTGTTATTCTTATAAGCCAAAGTAAGTACTTCTGAACATTTGACAAACTTTGGTGAGCGTGAGCAAATTCGCCTCGTTTTATCAGGTTGCTTGTTGTCAGTAAAACATTCAAAAGCGATTCACTCAACCAAGCCGTGTTTTGATTTGTGGTTCGTTCAGGTGATTTTATCTTAATCTGATTGAACGTTTTTGCTAAAAGTCCGTCTTTATCGACTAAATTCATTTGGTCAAAGTCGCTAAAAGCAACCATACCTTCCCACGATTTAATAATTTCAACTTCTTCCGTTTTTAAAAAATGAAATTCGCCTCTGACCATATTGTCGAAGATAGCAACTTCACTTCCATATTCGTTGGTGAAATAAAGTGCTACTGGATGAATTTGGCTTACCCATTTTTCAGATGAAAAGTTTTCTTTATTGTTTAAAAAGATGTAAAATTCGATGTCGGAATATTGGTCGCCTTCGTTTTTAGTAAACGAGCCATACATAAAAACTGCGGAAACATTTGCGTCTTGATGGGCTATAGATTTAGTTTTGTCAATCATTTGTAACTGTGTCATTTTTTGAGTTTTAAAAGTGAATAATACAAACCCTCATTACTTTTAAAAGGAATATTAAAGAGTTCGGCTTGGTTTGTTCGGACAGTTACTTATAGCTTCATCGGATTATCTTTTTTGTATGTTAGTATGTTGTTCTGTAAAATTACCGCCAACATAAGCATATGACGAACTGAGTTCATCATATCCTAGTTTCATATTTAAGTATTATTCATCATATTCTACTAAATAGATAGAGTATAATGAATAAAGCTTATTTAATAAACAAATACAAACATCAGCTTATTCTTAAAAACTACAGTGAGAGAACAGTTGATGCCTACCTGATCAGTTTAAACAACTTCCTTCAATATGTTCAGAATAATGAGTTCAAAAATATTACCGCTACTCAAATTGAAGACTATTTCTATTATTGTAAGGTAGAACTGAATTATAGTTACTCAGCGATGAAACAACATTTAGCTTCAGTAAAATTTCTTTATAAGGAAATACTAAAAAAGAAGGTTGATTTCGATTTCAATATAAAAATGAAAAAGCCCTCTACAATTCCAGTAGTATTGTCGATAGAAGAGGTGCAGCGACTGTTTAATTCTTTTACGAATTTGAAGCATAAAGCGATTTTCACTCTTTGCTATTCAGCTGGTTTGAGGTTAAGTGAGATACTAAATATCAAAATAAGCGATATAGATTCTGACAGAATGCAAATTCGGATTGAACAGGCAAAAGGTAAAAAAGATCGATATTCAATTTTATCCCCTAAAGTACTCGACCTGTTAAGAAGCTATGCAAGCGAGTATAGACCTGAGGTGTATTTATTTGAGGGCCAAAATGGTGGGAAGTATTCAAGTTCTTCTGTTCAACAATTAATGCGGGCACATCGTAAAAAAGCAAATATTAACAAAAAAGCCACCCCACACACCTTGCGCCATTCATTTGCTACCCATTTGCTTGATAATGGGACAGATATCCGATTTATACAAGAGCTTCTAGGGCATAAGCATATCTCTACCACCCAAATTTATACGCACGTGTCGTCTCGAACCCTGAAAGACATTAAAAGCCCAATCGAGAATTTAGAACTGTAAAATAGGCCTCTATTTTTTTGACTTTGGTAGTCATCTAGTACCTATTATTAATATTTAAATTAATAATATTTAGCAATTATCTAACATTACTTATACAATACAGAATAGATTTGTAAAACGTACTGTCTGTGCCGTATATTGGTAGGAGTTACTTGAAAATCAAAGCAACCCAGTCTCAGAAAGACAGGGTTTTTTTATGTCTAGGAATTTGGGAGGGGTGGAATAACTATTCTTTTTTTAATTTCGCAATAGGAGTTCCTTTAAGACTCTCTCTTACTAAATTGGAAATAAAAATAGTAAAAGGCTCAATATCACCTTCAACACTCGCTTTTTCTAATGAGCTCATATATGCTTCGCGCTCTTCTACTGGAATCACAGTCCAGGGATATCCGCCTGATGCGAGCATTAAATTCATTAAAAATCTAGCCATTCTTCCATTGCCATCCATATATGGATGAATGTATACAAAGATAAAATGGCCAAGTACAGCCCGGACTCCTACATTACTTTCGTTTTCCAACAATTCGAAAAGGATTGGCATTGCATCTCTTACAGCTTCTTTATTCAACGGAACATGTTGTGATTGTGAAATATATACTTGATTTGTTCTATATCCAGCCAAATCTGAGGCCTTTAAAATTCCAACTGCAACACTAGGAGCAAATAATTCTTGGTACCATTTGAAATGGTCCTGGTCGGCAACGGTTCCTGAATTGGTGCCATTTAGAATTTTTTTAATACTACTTTTTATTGATTGGGTGGCTTGCCAATAACCTCTGGCAGCCATTGCATCCCGTTGATTTCTGTCTTCACTATTTTCTTCTATATTCCAATTACCGCTTCTTACTTTTTCAATTAAATCCACAGATACGGTGTATCTTTCAATAGATAAAGAATGGTATGCATCAGTCAAATATATTTGGTCCACCGAGTTTAAATATACTTCATGATTTTTGGCAAGCCCAGGACCATCTGGGAAATATTTAATTACTACTTTTCTGTATTCTTCCCACATGATTTTTAATCTATTTGCATAGGGAGACTTTTCTCTAAAGGATAGTTGAATAGGTAGTTTGTTTTCAAAAGGGTCTATTTCTCTTACATCGAAATCTGCCATTTTCATTGTAGAAACAATTTCATCAGCTATTCGAATTTGACCAATATTTCGAAAAGCTCCAGCCAATCTGCCCGCAATTACTGAATGAGAGCCATCTAATAGTTGTTTAAGTAATTCAGATGAGTCAGGAATTAATGCCAAAACAGTTCTCATGTCGGTTGGATTTTTTTCGAACATTGTTAGCGAGCAATTAATTAATGCAGAAGTAATAGTTAACATTCTTATTCCATTTACTTCTATTATCTCCGCTGTATTTGGTAATGGAGATTTCATTTCAAATAAGGAGGTATTATGTAAAAGGGGGATGTTCTTATTTGGTGCTTTAGGGCTACGAATATTTAATTGACTTGGAATTGTGTTATTGCCTGAATGCATTAAAATAGATTGCTCTGCAGAAATACAATAAGAGTTGTTATATTTATCTTTTAAATATCTTGAACAAAATTGCCAGTATGATGTGTACCAAAAAGTACTATCCCCTAAATTTTCATTTGGATTTGCTGCTATATACCAACCTTTGGCGACTTCTTTTAAAAATCCATTTTTGGTAAGTCGTTCGCGATGTGTTCTGTTTATTTCAGATGTTTTTATAGCTACATTGTTTTGTTCTTCTTGAATTTCACGAAGAATCTGAAGTGATGCTGCGAGCTTTTCTCCTGGTGTAGCCATATGAATAAATACTGTTTTAAAATTTAATTGCGGCTCTATATTTTGCGCCAATTTTAGCCTAGCGAGTTGTGCTATAATTAGCCCCTCATGCTGAATGTAAATTAGCCCTGCATGACGCGTTAAAATTAGCCTAGCGTGTAAATATACTAAAACTTATTCAAAATAAATGATTTATAACTGAATTGTTCAAATGTATGCCGACATAAGCACTTGACGAGCTGAGTTCATCATATCCTAGTTTGATGTTTAAATTTTAGTCAAATTATTTTTAAAATATTTTGATTAAAATGAATAAATAGGAGTTCTAGAAAGGTTCCGCTCCGTAGGTGCAGTACGAATCATGGTGTGCACAACTAGAATGGATAGATGAATTCGATCTAATACTGCCCCAAATGGGGCAGGTGGGTGGTAGTTGCTATTTGGGCTACAAATATATCGTCCCGATGGGACGGGAACCGCTCTACATGGGAGTCGATAGCATGGAAGCGCTGATTCTAAATATTCTGAATTTGGGTTGCAAATTTCGTCACAAATTCTAAAGGTTGATGGGGTTTTTAAGAATTAAGTAATTAAGATTCTATAAGAAGTAGTCTCTTCTTTACGATGGATGACCCTCTAGAGGAAAACAATCAACGAATTACCTAGCTTCAACAAATCCTAAGCAGGCCGAGTCAACACTTCACTCATGTAGTTGAAGAAGGGGCGGATGGTGAGGAAGGATTTGACGATTTCGAATATGAAATTTTCTGAGAGTACAATGTCATCTGCAATGGGGTGGACTAATCGAAATTGTTTCATCCGTATTAAGTCAATATCGGGGTGATCCGCATCAAAACCTCTGGGGGCTGTTTTAACAGATTTCCCAACAAAAGTACCCCAAGTGTTTTTGAATTCTTCATCTTCCATTATAGCTCTTAATGGAGCCGCATCGTGTGCTAATTCAGTTCGAATTAACTTTAAATCTGAAGGACTTGGATTTCTAAACCCTCCCGTAAGAAAGGTGTTGCCAGGTTCTATATGAATATAATAACCACCTCGTAACATGGAGGTTGCTCGCCTCATACGTCCGCCAAAAAATGATTTGTAAGGGGTCTTATTTTTGGAGAAACGGACATCCCTATAAATACGGAACAGTGATCTTCTAACTGAATCATCTTCAATATTATCGATTTTATTCATTTCTCCGATTAGAGCGCCCATAAATTCGAGCATGTTTTCGTGGGCTTCTGTATAAGGCTCTTTATTTTCAGTAAACCACTCCCTATTATTATTGGCCTTTAAATCAGTGAGAAATTTAAGGGTAGAGGGTCTGATTAGGCTCATTTTATTCTGATGTTTGCGTAACTATAAATGATGCTCTGTAATCTCTTTTGGGAATTTTAGAATCGTCTTCAGGGTAGGGTGTTAATTCATTAAACTTGATTTTATAGGAATTTACTTCATATTCAAATTTATCATAAGTGTCGAACTCAAAGGTTTGATTGTAGAACTCTACATCTAGCTTTGCTATACCTGCCCATACACATGTTACCGACCTGGGACATCTACTGTCTTCCGTAACATCTTTAAAAAGGATGGTTAAATCTGAGTTATTCATAGTTACAGAATCTCCCACTCTAAGTTCAAACGCCTCTCCCAATTCTGGAGCAACCTTAATGGGAGAAAGGTCTTTACAAGAGGCTAACAATACAAATATAAACAGTGTTATAAAGGTTCTCATAATTCAGGCTTTTAATGAATAATTGAGGATTAAATCTCGTCTGCGCCATACACTAGTTCAATAAACTCATTTCTTTCTAGTCCACCAAAGTATTCCTTTATATTAAATGGCTCTAAAACCTTTACCACGTCTTCTTTATGATATCGAGTTCCAGTTAAGGCCTCTTCAATATCAACTACAGGGCCATTGCCCAAAAAATCACCGTAAATTTTTAAATTGGTGATGAGGCCTTTTTCTACATTCAATCGTAAATCAACCTCTCCAATTGGAAAACGGCGCACTCGTTGGATATCAAAATTTGGGGAACGCCCATAATTCCAGTCCCAGTTACCATAACGTTCTTCTCTAAGTTTCATTACCTCTTTCCAATCTTCCTTGGTAAGGTTATAGATTTCAAATTCTTCACTTTCTTCAGTAAGTCCTTTTAGTAATGCAGATCTAAATTCTTCTATGGTGAAGGGATTTTCTAAAAATTCAGTAATGTTGGCAACACGACTACGAACAGATTTATGCCCTTTAGACTGAATCTTGCTCATTTTCACATTCAGAGCATTTGTTACCTCATCTAAATCACTATCAAATAGTAAAGTACCATGACTATACATTCGCTTTACGGTAGAATATTGAGCATTACCAGATATTTTGCGTTCACCTACAAGAATATCATTTCGACCACTCAGCTCAGCATCTACACCCATTTTATGCAATACTTTTATAACAGGGTCAGTAAATTTTTTGAAATTATGAAGACTTTTAGAATCATAATCAGTAATAAAACTAAAGTTCAGATTTCCCAAGTCGTGATAGACTGCCCCACCGCCTGAAAGTCTGCGTACTATTTGAATATTATTGGCTTCTACATATTCGTGGTTAATTTCTTCGAGCGTATTTTGGTTGCGCCCAATAATAATGGATGGCGCATTGATGTAGAATAATAAATAGTCGTGGTCGTAGCTTAGTTTGCGAAGCACATATTCTTCGATTGCGAGGTTTATGCTTGCGTCGGTTATACCTTCATTGTCAATAAAAATCATTGTAGTATGCTTTAGAAGTCGGTTTGTGTATAAAACGTATTAAGTTTTAAAATAAGTCCTTTCAACCTAAATTATAGGAAATTTACGGGCTTTGCATAGTTAAATTATAAGTTCTAAGATTCCTAATATTATGATTAAATTAGTTCGATGAATGATAAACACATGAGTGATTGGCGGCACGAACTTCATGAAATAATTTTTGAAGCGGATACAAAGTTGGGCAAGGCGTTCGACCTAGTTTTAATTGTTAGTATTATATTAAGTGTTATAGTGGTTATGCTAGATAGCGTAGCTTCTTTACATGATAAGTACACCGCTCTTTTTTATAGCTTAGAATGGTTTTTTACCATTATTTTTACTGTTGAGTATATACTAAGAATTATGACCGTGCATAGAATTAAGGGCTATGTGTTCAGCTTTTATGGCTTGGTCGATTTGTTTTCTGTTCTGCCTACCTATATAAGTATTATTATACCAGGCTCGCACTATTTCTTAATTATTCGATTGCTTAGAGTACTACGTATTTTTAGAGTGCTTAAATTCACTCAGTATCTTAAGGAGATGGAAATTCTCCGAAAAGCCTTGGCAAGGTCTAGGCGAAAGATTGCGGTTTTTATGTTTACTGTGCTAACCATTGCCTTTATAGTAGGCGCCATAATGTATGTGGTTGAAGGTCCTGCCCATGGTTTTACTAGTATTCCCCGGGGCATATATTGGGCAGTGGTTACTTTAACGACGGTAGGTTATGGTGATATTTCGCCTGAAACTCCCCTTGGACAAATGCTTGCTATTGGAATTATGATTCTAGGTTATGGAATTATAGCTGTACCCACAGGTATTGTAACTCTTGAACTTGGTAAGGTAGGCTCAGATCCTGATAAAATAAGTACTCAAGTATGTAAACATTGTTCCCGGGAAGGTCACGAAGCTGACGCTATTTATTGCAAGTTTTGTGGCTATGAGTTAAATCCTGAGGTGGTTTGAATCACGGATTCGCACGGATTTAGGGATTACACAGGTGATTTTATGATTATCAAGCTATGCAGGGTCAGGATTATAGATGTTAGATAATTCGTTGACAGTTTTGGTTAGTCTAAAAAAGCAGAGTCATCCTGAAGATACTTCTGAAGGATCTGCAGACAGAACGATTATTTTAGCCACATTTAAATTAGTGGCCATCTTCCTAAGAATAGGTCTATTGTATTGGTGGTTCCAGACAGTTTTCTGACTGATTGCTTTTAAATACATGTAAAGATCCTTCGAAAGTATTCTCAGGATGACCCTCTAATGGAAAGGGTTCATGAACCACCAAATACCTACAAAGAGTGTTTAACTAAAAGAGCGTCTTCTTTGGGGTTTGTTAGCAAATAGTGCGCCGGTCAGTGTTGCTAGGGCACTTACAAGGCCACCAATAACACCCGTAATTAATACGACTAGCAGTGGAGAGCCCACCTGTAACATCTCTGCTATACGTGTGGATAGGATTCCATCGTTTGCGAAGTGAATGTAGAGTGCTTGTGCACCCCAAAGAAGGAATAGGGCGAGGAAGCCCCAGCCAAAAGCAGCAAAGGCTTTTGGTTTAAAGAAATAACCAAAAACTAAACCTGGGAGCGCTATACTCCACCATGGCAGAAAAAAGTTTAGCAAAAAACTGAATAGAATTATTAAAGCTGTTAATAGCATGAGTATATCTTTTTATAGCTGGAGTTTTGGAGGTAGGATTTATTCATCATTCACACCAAAAATCACTCCTAGTTAATTTCAATTTTGTATAAATAGTTGGTCGGTTTTTCTTTCATAAATTTGAGTTCAAAGAAACCACCTGTTCTCCAAGTTTCTACCATAGAATCATAATCTGGCGAACCAGGATTACCTGAGGCGCCGCCAGGATAAACCCCGTATCCTTTAACCTCTGGGCCTAATTCAACTATCATTCGCCAAGATGGTCCATTGCCACCACGTGTAGCGTTAACCGATTCTCTACCGCCGCCCGTAAATACTCGTTCTCTCCCAAACCCAGGAATAGATGCTAAATGGTCGATGTCATTTTCTGCATAATATCCCCATTGCCACTCTTCAGTGCCGTCACCTAAAACAGTTCTCATTGTGCTAAGAGTTTGGTTGAAAGAGGTAGTCACAAGTTCGTTTAGTGTTTCTACCTTTTCGGTATTTATATCATCAATAAATTCAAAACCAGCATCATATTTTAGAATTTCTGTCAATCTATCCCTCGCAGGATAGCGTAAAGATGCTTTTGTGCTTTCAAATTCATCATCTAAAATATTGTCATATAGTTTCGACCACCAAACACGAAAAATACTAGGAGCTAGTTTTTCGGCGTCATTAAAATAATTCCACTCTTCTACTAGTTTTAATTTTTCAAGCTCAGATTCGCTCAAGCCATCTCTATCAATCCAGCCTAACATTTCTGGTAAAATAGTTGCTGCGTGATAGCTATAATTATCTAGCTGTAAGTGTTGCATATCTTGTGCAGTGATATTTTCCATCTCTCTTAGTCGGTCGTTTATTCTGCGGCCACGCTCGAAAGGGGCATAATCATCGCCCATATAATAAGGGTAACTTGGAGCTACAGAGGGCTGATTAGCAGAACTTACAAATCCTCTTTTGGGATTTTTTACGTGAGGATTATGCTCATGGGGAATCCAACCTTGCCAATCGTACAGTGGATCGGTTCCATCACTTACCGTTCTACCTTGGTATTTCCATTTATTAGGGAATTTTCCATTCACCCAAAGTGCGATATCCCCCTCATTACTAGCAAAAACAAAGTTTTGAGCGGGTGCCACATAATGCGATAAAGCTTCTACATAATCGTCGTAATTTTTGGCTCTATTCAAGCCATAAAAGGTATTTACGTCGGTTGAGGGCTCGTGAGCAATCCAACGCAGGGCATAATAGCTAGGCTCACTTTCAGGATTTACTCGCGAATATTTTTCGGTGACTGGCCCGTGATGTGTATAAAATACAGTATCGAGAAGTGTTTCTTGTCCACGTATTTTTATTTCCTCTATGCGTGTTGTGGTTGGCTTCCATTTTCCATCGTGCCAGTATTCTCGTTTAGAAGAATCTTTAAATTTCACTTCGTACCAATCCATTACATCTGAAGCTACATTGGTAACACCCCAAGCTACATGTTCATTAAAACCAATGATTACGCCGGGTACGCCTTGCAGAGAAACGCCGTAGGTATTTATACCTGGTGCATGTAGCTGAACTTCGTACCAAATAGATGGCAAGGTTAAACTAAGATGTGGATCGTTTGCTAAAATAGGGAAGCCAGATTCGGTTTTTGAACCACTTACTGCCCAGTTATTACTTCCAATACCTTCGGGGCGCTCAAACTCGCCAAGATCTTGTGTTGAAGTGGGTACAAAAAGAGAGTCTGGTTTTTGAACGGGAATAGCTTTGAAATCCCACACTCGAGTGGCTGGTATAATTGGGTCGGTAAGTTTTGGGCTAATGTTGAAGAAGGTCTCAACAAAATCTTCGCCAAAATATTTTAGAGTGTTGCTCATCCTCATATCATCATTTCTACCAGCCAAGGTCTTGGTCATGGCTTTAAGAAGATGCGCTGTTTTTAGAGGAGTCCATTCTTCGGGTTTAAAGTCAAGAATTTTATATTCAATAGGATATTCATCTGCACTTAAGCTAGAAATGTAGGCGTTCACTCCATTAGCATAAGCCTGTACCAAGCTCATTGCTTCGGGATCATTCTTCATAGCTTCGAGCGCTTTATCTGCACCATAAGGCATGCCGAGGCGTCGGGTTTCGAGATCTCTCTCAAGTAAATCTGGTCCAATAATTTCGGCTAACCGACCAGAAGCATCGTAGGTCTGAACTTCCATCTGGAATAAACGATCTTTGGCAGTTATGTAGCCTTGTGTGTAATATAAATCGTAGTCATTTTCTGCAAATATATGAGGTACTCGGCGTTCGTCATAAAAAACGGAGACTTTATCTCTTGTGCCTTCTAGGTTTAATTCTTCCGATTCTGGAGCTGTGGTTTCTGCGTTTGCCCAAAAGCCTGCATCGGGATCAAAGAATTTTCCTAATGGTGGGATAGAACCAATTTTTGTATTTAAAACAACAATCAGTACTAGGAGAAGTAAGAGGGATAGTCCGGATTTTATTAAATGCATCTACAAAATATTTATAACTGACTTAGAATGATATTGAAGCTATGTATTTCTATCTATTTAAGCGATTGTGATTATTTAGCCTAAAATGTTGTGAAATACAAAAATTACCACAGCATCATTTTCATACAAAATACACTGCCACCACTCTTCAAATACTCGTTAGTACTGAATTCATTTATGTTAAAACCAGCTTCACGTAGCTTTTGATTTACATCGGTACAGCCTTGCTGAATAAATACATTTTTACCATCTGGGCATGCAGCATTGCAAGCAAAAAGCTCTTCCGCCTCATATTTGCTAGCTTCAATAACGGTAGGGAAAAACTCATTTATCAATGCACGACCTTCGGAGGTGAAGGCGGGTGGATAAATTAAAACGGTTTCTTCGTTCAGCACACAAAAGCAGGTGTCGAGGTGATAAAATTTATCACTAACTAGCTCTAGTGTAATTACAGGAACTCCAAAAGTTTTGGATACGACCTCATACACTTCTTTAGAGCTTCTAAAGCCATAGCCACCCCAAAGCAATCCTTTTTTAAAATGCCAAATAGCGTCGCCCATACCTTCAAAATCTGCAAATTTAGATTCATCCAATTTCAGAATTTCGTAGCTACTATCTTGGTACACTTCCTCAATAAAAGGGACTTCACCTTTGCGTTCTGGAGCGTGCATTATGCTCATAATAACTTGTTTGGTTCCGTCAGTATTTATATTAGGTAGGCTTTGGTTAGCGCAGAAAACCATATCTGGGTAGCCACGCTGGCCATCTACAACATGAACATTAAGGCCAAGTTCTTCATAAGCCGTTTTTAAATGCTGCCATTCATTCTGAGCTGCAATCTTATCAACATCGCCAATATTCCCTTCCATATGTGGGTTTATGACATATTCTACGTCGAAATAAGTAGGTTTTACTACCAACACTTTAGTTGGTGCAGGCATATTTCGTAAATCAGATAAGGAAAAATCGAGTTCTTTAAGCGAAGAAATTACTTTAGACATATTTTCTAAGTTAATGCATTTAGTGTATTAGATACTGAATTTAGTTAATCTGGAACAAATGTATGACTATTGGAATCATAAATTATATATAGAAAAGGGTTACGATTAACGCCTAACAATTTACTATTTTTATCGCGAATGATATAGACCTATAAAATATGACTAATAAACACCTTATTGTTGCTTTTGGAGGGGTTTCTCCCGAGCATGAAGTATCCGTTTTAAGTGCTATGCAAGCCATTGCAGCGCTCAAACACTCAGGTTATTCACTTATTCCACTTTATATAAGTAAAGCAGGCAAGTGGTTTACTGGCGATGCTTTACTTGATTTGAGTACCTATAAAGACCTAAATGAGCTCGAGAAAGTAGCGCAACCGTGCGCTTTTGTGACCGATGAAATTGGCAGAGCTCACCTGAATGAGCAATTTGTGAAGGGTTTGTTTGCAAAACCAAAGTCGTGGCCAGTTTATGCTGTTCTTTGTGCATTTCATGGTAGCGATGGCGAAAATGGATCTTTTCAAGGAGTTTGTGAGAGTTTCAACATTCCTTATACAGGTAGCGGAGTGTTGGCATCGTCGGTGGGAATGGACAAGGTAAAAGCAAAGCAACTTTGCGTGGCTAATGACATCCCAGTTACAGATAGTCTCGATTTTTATGAGTCGAATTGGGAAACCGATCAAGATACCATTCTTAAAGAAGCTGAAATTATTGGCTATCCGCTTATTGTAAAACCAGCTTCGTTGGGAAGTAGTATAGGCGTGAGTAAAGTGGAGACTCGCGACGAATTGATTGAAGCCATTGAAGTTGCCTTCCGCTACGACGCAAATTTATTGGTTGAAGAAGCCATTCATCCATTAATGGAAATCAACTGCTCTGTGCTTGGTACTTATGATAATTGTACGGCAAGTGTTTGCGAAAAACCATTGGGCGCCTCGGCAACCTTATCTTTCGAAGATAAATATCAAAGTGGCGGGGGTGCTGAAAAGGGAATGGCTTCGGCCGATCGTGTTATCCCGGCAGACATCAGCGCTGAGTTGACTGAAGAAATTAGGGATTTGGCTGTGCGCACTTTCAAAACCTTTGATGCCGCTGGTGTAGCTCGGCTCGATTTTCTTGTAAATGCCGACACGTCTAAAGTGTATTTTAATGAAATTAACACCATTCCAGGTTCGTTTTCTTTCTATTTGTGGGAAAAATCAGACATAAACTTCACACAATTAATGGAGCGCTTAATCGATATTGCTATAAAGCGGCATCAAGCAAAAAATGGTCGGGTTCGTAGTTATTCTACCAATCTATTAAACGAAAAAGCAGTGAAAGGAATTAAAGGACTAAAAGGCTTTAAATTTTAAACCCATATTTTCTCAGAATTAACACGCTGAATTAATTATAACTTCCATTATGAAAACAAACGTATCCTTTTTATTAGTGACTTTTTTGGCGGTTATTCTAAGCTGTGGTAAAAGTACAGAAACCATAATAGTTCAAACTGGTCCGGGACTTTTTTCTACCCAAACCACCCCACGCGAAACGGTAGAAAATCAAAAAGGTGCCGACAGATTTATTCAGTTGAACGTAGGCGAACTTGAGGCCATTGAAACTCTAGATCCGCTTTTTGCAGAATCGAACAGTGAGTTGCGCACCATCCATCTTATTTACGACGGGCTTACTCGGATAAACCAAGACGGAGAAGTTGCGCCTGCTTTGGCATCTAGTTGGAAGCTAAGTTCTGATTCCCTTCAATATACCTTTCAGTTACGAACAGATGTTTACTTTCATAACAGCTCGAAGTTTCCGAGCGGTTTAGGGCGACGATTTTCTGCTAAAGATGTAGAGTTTAGCTTTCGTAGAATGGCATCGGTACTTGTGCCAGATGCTGCTGCAAATAAATTTGAGCAAATTCGTGGTTTCGAAAACTATCACTTAGAGCAAACTACAGTAAAAAATCCTGCTAAAAGAACCTTAACAGGGATTGATGGCATTAAGGTGCAAAACGATTCAACTCTTAGCATAATACTTACACGCAAAAACAGTTTATTTTTAGAGGAATTAGCTCATCCACATGCCTCAATTTATGCGAGTGAAAGCTTACCTACTGAGGGTGGCCCCATTTTGAGACCCATTGGAACCGGCGCTTTTTATTTTGCTAAACAAGAGAAGAATCGTTTAATATTAGCATCTAACAACAGCTATTTCTTAAAACAAAATCTACCAGATCGCTTAGATATTATTTCTGGTTTAAGTGAATCTGAACTGTTTTTAGCCTTTGCAAAAGATGAAGTGGATGTGTTGCTTGAACTAGGTCCACAAAGCATTTTAAGTGCTACCGATTCAACAGGACAGTTAAATAACACCTATAAATCTGTTTATGAATTAAATATTTCGTCAGTAAAGGGTAATTATGAGTTGTTCTATAATCCGAAATCAAATCAGCCTTCAGCTAGAAGCTTTGTAGCCTCGTTGCCGTCCACTTTTATGGACCAAAATGGGAGAATTGGTACCGTAACTATTCCTACCAACGATGGAGGAAGTACAGAAATTAATTCAAGCCCAATTAAAGTGGCAAATACTACCAATCCATTTAGCCTGTATTTAGTTAACGAGTTAGCGCCGCAGTTTGTTGAAAATGGAATTACCATTAGTTTGAATGCATCTTATGCTCTAAATAACGATGTTGCCCTTTCAGCAAGACCAGCTAGAAATCTTATCCCCATTCTTTCTTGGCAGGTGCCTATTCATTTGTTAACAAAAAAAGGGATGAGCGGAATTGAGCTGGTAAAAACTCCATGGAATATTGAATATGATGGCATCATATTGCCACCTAAGGATGAATAATGAAATTTGCAGTTATAGCAAACCCACACAAATACGAAGTTAAAGATGTTGTAGCCCGCACGGTTAAATGGGCAAGTGAAAATAAGGTCACACTTTTGCTTTCGAAAGAAGTGTGCAAACTTACTAAAGTAACTGCATCTCCTACAGTTATTGAAACAGCCACCGACGAACATGCCATCAAGGAATCAGATTTTGTGGTGGTTATTGGCGGAGATGGTACCATATTATATACGGCGCGTATTTCAACCAAGTACAATAAACCTATTCTTGGCATTAACAGTGGTCGACTTGGTTTTATGACCAATACCCAGCCTGAAGATTTAGAAAAAGCTCTACACTGTTTATTAAAACAAGACTTTAAGATTGATAAACGCCATTATCTAAAGGCTACCGATTTAAATGGAACAGTCTATTATGCGCTAAATGAATTTCTATTTACTAGGCGAGATTCTACGTCCATGATTAATATAACTGCAATTTATGATGGCGATTTAATTAATACTTATTGGGCAGATGGTTTAATCGTAGCTTCATCCACGGGCTCTACAGCCTATAGCTTGTCATCTGGTGGCCCTATTGTTGCCCCAGGAACAGGGGTAATGTTGGTTACGCCAATTAGCCCGCATACACTAACAACGCGACCGTTAGTGGTGCGCTCTGACCGTCCTTTAAAAATTCGAATTGACCAGCAACAAGCTAGCGAAGTACTTTTTTCTTATGATGGGATTATGAAAGAAATTGAAACCATCCCTTTTGAAGTAGAAATTATAAAATCAAAATTAGCATTCAACCTCATTCATTTACCAGGGCAAAGTTACTTTGAAACCCTGCGCAAAAAGTTGATGTGGGGGCAAGATTCCCGAAGAATTAAAAATTAAATAGAATCTTTGTTGTTATCTAGATTTTAATGCTTTTTTCACACATTCTTAATATTGAATTAGTACCTTTAAGGAATAAATTATCATCAATTAGATGAGATAATTAGAGTATAAACTATAAATCCATTCCCCATGAAAGTAACAGTTGTAGGAGCCGGAGGTAACGTAGGCTCAACCGTAGCACTTAGCGTAGCCCAGCGAGATTTTGCAAAAGAAGTAATTGCTGTAGATTTAGAGCGTAAAGAGGGGGAGAAAACATTTTATCCTGCTAAAGGTCGCGCGTTAGACCAGTGGGAAGCTTCTCCCATCCACCTTTTTGATACACGCATAAAAGGCACCACCGATTATGCCGACACTGCAAATTCTGATGTTTGTGTAATTACTGCAGGCGTACCTCGCCGACCAGGTATGAGTCGTGATGATTTGTTAGAAATTAACGGCAATATTGTACGCAGCGTAACCGAGCAACTTGTTAAGTATTCGCCAGAAACAATTATCATTGTAGTTTCAAATCCATTAGATGTAATGGTTCAAGTAGCTAAAGATGCTAGTGGACTTCCACATTCTAAAGTAATGGGAATGGCTGGTATTCTTGATACAGCTCGTTTCCGTTCTTTTATTGCCGAAGAATTAGACGTTTCTCCAAAAGACATTCAAGCTCTTTTAATGGGTGGCCACGGCGATACTATGGTTCCATTACCTCGCTTCACAACATTAGCAGGTATGCCAATAACGCATTTTATTTCTGAAGAGCGTTTAAATGAAATCGTTGATCGTGCTAAAAAAGGCGGTGGCGAATTAGTCGGCTTAATGGGTACATCAGCATGGTATGCACCTGGTGCAGCTGCAGCACAAATGGTAGAAGCTATTTTACTAGATCAAAATCGTATTTTCCCAGTATGTGCTTACATAGATGGCCAATATGGTATTGACGATCTTTACATCGGCGTTCCTGTTAAATTAGGAAAGGGCGGTATAAAAGAAGTAATTGAAGTTGATTTAACCGACGACGAACAAGCACTTCTTAATGCTTCGGCTGAAGCTGTTCGCGGCACCTTGAATGACTTTAAAAACATTAAGAAAAAGTAAACTAAAGAGGACTAAGGTCTTCACTACTTGCATTCTACAAAGCCCTCTGAATTTCGGAGGGCTTTTTTTGTTTAGTTATTTAGGATTGTGGGTGTCAGGTGCTTCAATGAAAGCTTTGTCTGGAATCGGCAGGTTTAGCAAGGACATGTCCGCCATCGAGGCAAGGGGTTGCAACCCCTTGTTATGTTGCTGAAGAGAAATGTGAGTTCGGCGAACTAGCCATTGAATGGCTTTATCCCCACCGTCCTCACCCTGATTTTGTGTCCCGAATGCTCGGGGAAATCTGTCCCCTCCCAATCTAATCCTCATACACATCTTTTTATGACTCATATATCTTTTGGTACTATATAGAATTGCTACATTATAATAGACAATGACCGACCGCAGGGAGGTTAGAGTGTTCCCCAACAGCTCTGTCATCCTGAACAAGACGACCGACAGGGAGTCGCCGTGAAGGATCTTTGTGAGTCGACTTGGGATCTTTAAAGAACGAGTCGTTGAAAGTGCTAGTAAGTTGCTATCAGGAGACCCTTCGTACATTCGCTCCGCTCATTCCTCAGGGTGACAAGACTAGCTAGGTACTTCCTAATGCCGCCGCTGGCGTCAATGACGAGTACGTCATACTGTTTGAAGAATTTTAAGAAACACAAAAAGATGTGTATAAGGATTAGCCTAGGGCAGAGATAGAATTTTCCGAATTCTCGGGATTTGATTTCAGAGAGAGGACTCTTGAGAGATTAATTTATTCACAATCATCGCGCTTGTGGTAGTTGGAATGTGGCACAGAGCGTTTTTGACTGCACAAACACGACGCTTGCAACAGGGTTTGGTAATTTGACGAATTCTAACTCTGTCAGGGTTTTAAACACTGATAGAGTTGGGTTACTGAATGAATTGGATGTTCATAATCTATTAATTTCGACCTCCTCTAGCTCCTCCTTCTCAAGGAGGAGGACTTTTCTTGGTAAATTCAAAGATTGTTCGTAGCAGTGGGCAATCTTCGTTTTGAACTGTGATTTATTTGATTTTATTGATTTGTATGATGGGATTTGGTTTGTTCACTAAGCTCATTCCTAATTCCCAGTTCCAATTGAGATGGCTTGTATAGCTTTGAGTAATGAGACATTCTAGATAATTAATCCCTGTTAAATGTTGACTGATTATTGATCATTGTTAACTGCTCATTGTTCAATGCTAAATTCTTATGTCTTAAATCTATTTCGTTATGCTTCGTTACAAAGCGGAACTATATTGTTAATAATCTGATATATATCTTATGTACTATAGTGGCCAAAGATTCATATTCCTTTACTACGGCCTAAATATTTATATTAAAAAGGAATAACTAAAACCTGTTTATATGAAATTCTTAAAGATTCTAGTTGGCGTATTATTTTTCTTACTGGTTCTTATTTTGGTACTTCCTTACGCCTTTCGTGGTAAAATTACTGAGTTAGCAAAAAAAGAAATAAATGAGAGCGTGAATGCCAAAGTTGATTTTTCTAATGTCAGCCTGAGTTTAATACGTAGCTTTCCCAATTTCTCACTTCGCCTAGATGATTTGTCGGTGTTGGGAAATGCACCTTTTGAGAACGATACACTCTTTTATACGCAACACCTCGATATAACTCTTGATTTGATGACTGTTTTTAAGGGAGATGAATATGTTATTAAAGAAATCGGAGTTCGTAAGCCTTATGTACAGTTGATAACGCTAGATGATGGCCGCACAAATTGGGAGATTATCCCATTATCTGGTGATTCTGAAGTGGAAGAAATTCCTGGAGAAGATTCGGGTGAAGCCGATGCTTTTCAAATTATGCTTAAGTCATTCAGCATACAAGATGGCAGAATGGTTTATATAGATAATAGTCTGCCGTTTCATCTTTCGATGGATAAAATAAACACAAATCTGTCGGGTGACTTAAGTCTCGATCAAACGCAGATGTTCGCTTCTTTAGATGTTGGAAATATAACATCCACGTATGATGGAATGACCATGACGGAGGCACTTAGCCTAGAAACAGATATTTCCATTGACGCCAACCTAGCTGACTATATTTTTGATGTACATACCGACAATCTTTTGCTTAATTCTCTGCCTCTTTCAATGGGCGGGCGGTTTAGTTTGGCAGATACACATATCGGTATAGATTTTAAATTTGATGCTCCACAAGGAACATTTAAGCAGTTACTTTCACTTGTACCGTCTAACTATCTTAAAGATTATTCGAAGCTAACCACAACAGGTGGTTTCAGTTTTAATGCCTTTGCAAAAGGAAACTTCAGCGAAAATGAATTCCCTGCTTTTGGTGCTGAGTTAAAAGTTGAACGAGGAACAATTGCATATACCGATTTGCCAGAAAGGCTAGATAACATTCAACTAGCTCTGTTTGTAGATAATAAGACCGGCGATTTTGATGATACCTTTGTTGACATTAAGCCACTGAAGTTTAGTATGAAGGACAATCCTTTCGAATTAAATTTGTCGGTTAGGAGGCCAATGAGTGACCCAGAAATTGATGCATCGATGAAAGGAAGGCTGATACTCGAAGAAATATCTGCGCTAATTCCAGACTCTGAAATTCCTGCCATTAGCGGGACTCTTGATTTAGATATGGCACTTAAAACAAGTGTGTCTACTATTGAAGAGGAAAGATACGAACAGGTGGATGCTTCCGGTTCCGCAATATTGTCTGAATTTAGAACGCAGGTTTTAGAAGAATGGGATGAAGATTTAACTATACAAAAAGCAGAGTTAAAAATTTCGCCTAGGGCTATAAATACGGATGTTCGAAGTCTTAAAATTGGGAAAAGTGATTTTAACTTTTCAGGAGATGTTCAAGATTATTTAGGGTATTTTTTGAGTGATGGGGTGCTGAAAGGGCAGTTTAAACTGACTTCCCAAAATATGGATGCCAGCGAATTGATGGAGCATTTTGCAACCGACACCACCGATACAACCGCGTTAGATTTGGGATTGTTTGATAGGATGGATTTAAAGTTCGCATCTACTATCCACCAACTTAAATATGAACAATACGAGTTGAAAGAAGTGCGTGCGGGAATAAATATTGTTGACAATAAAATTCAATTAGATCCTTTAGAGGCTAAATTATTAGGTGGGCAGGTAAAAATGTCTGGCGAGTTAGATGTGATTGATAAACACTCTCCGCTTTTCAATTTCGATTTTAGCATAAGTAAGTTCGATATTCCCACAACCTACAAAACGATCAACCTGTTTCAGGCAGTGGCGCCTATAGCCGAAAATATGACTGGGAAATTCTCAGTCGATTTTAATTTGAAGGGAAGAATTGACGAAGAATTACAGCCAATTTATAGTAGCCTACAAGGTGGCGGTGACTTAACTACTTCAAAAATTGAAGTGGAATCTGTACCAGCGCTGAATCAGTTGGCATCACTACTCGGTAACGAAGATTATCGAAAACTAACTGCCGATGTGGTTGATATCGGTTTTGAATTTGTGAATGGTAGGGTGTATCAAAAGCCCTTCGGTTTAAACTTAGCGAGCTCAAATATTACAATGAGCGGGAGCCTAGGTTTTGATCAAACGCTAGATTACAGCCTTCTTATGAATGTACCTTTCGGCAAACTAGGGAAAACGGTTAGCGATGGAATTGTAAACCTAGTAAGTAGCGTAGGTGGGAAAAAAGCGAATTTAAAACCAAATACTGAAGTACAGATTAAAGCTAAAATTTCTGGCTTAGTCACTAGTCCAAAAGTTAGCATCGATTATAAAGACTACGCTAGCAATGTAAAGGCAGATTTGAATCGTTTGGCACAGCAGGAGCTTGAAAAGCAAAAAGAAGCATTGAAAGAAAAAGCTAAAGCTGAAGCCGAAAAACTAATAAATGAAGCACGGGAGCAAGGTGATAAACTTATTGCGCAAGCCGACGCTACAGCCAAAAGTATTCGTGAAGAGGCCAACAAAGCGGCTGCTAGTTTGCGTGAAGAAGCAGATAAAAAGGCTGATCAATTAATTGCAGAGGGAAAGAAAAAAGGTATAATTGGTGAACGACTTGCGGTTGAAGCGGCTAAAAAAATTCGCGAAGAAGCTGATACGAAAGCTTCAGGGCTAGAATGTAAAGCGGATCAAAATGCATTGAAAATACAAACAGAGGCCAGAAATAAAGCGGATGCACTCGTGCAAGCAGCAGAAAGAAAAGCAGGAAGTTAGTTTGGGAATTTGGTGACAGGTTTTTATTTAACACCGAAAAAAAACTATTAACTAATTACCTGACTTCTACAAGAACACCCCATTTAGTATATCTGCTTAAATCCTTCAACAAGTTTCCTGGCATCTAACCGTGAAGAAATCCGAATTAAAGCCAAAATAAAATGGGCTTGACTTATCCCTCTAAAAATAGGAGATTCAGTGTAGTTAAACGGCTCGCCGTTTGATTTCAGTAATAACAAATAAGTAAACTAAAGAGGACTAAGGTCTTCACTACTTGCACTTTTAAAGCCTTCCGATTTTCGGAAGGCTTTTTTGTATCTAGTTTACAAACTGCACAATGGTTATTTTAAAAATTAAATTTATAATTGCTGTACTTATCTTGTAGTTAACAGGAAGTGCCGAGGCAGTTATTCAATAATTAAAACAGAAAGTACAGTAGCCGAGATCAATCATATTTCGGAAGCACTACCAACACTTCATTGATTTCTTATACATACTATGCAAACACTAATAATTAGATTTCGAGTTCTTACCCTTTTTACTGTATTAGCTACTTTTCTAGTAAGTTGTTCTACTACAAAACCTTCACATCCTACGCTACAAGCAACACTTTGGGTTCAAAATGCGGCTGAGTTTGATGCGTTAAATCAACAAGCGTACAATACGGCTCAGATTTATCTTCAGGATGCTATAGATGATAAAAACTGGACCGCTTCTGTTGAGCAAGATGGGCAAGATGTAACTGCGCTTCCTACAGCTATTATTTTAGATATTGATGAAACCATTCTCGATAACTCCCCTTTCCAAGCACGCATGATTGAAAGACAAACAGGTTTTGACCCTGTTGAGTGGAATAAATGGGCTCAAGAAGGTCAAGCAGATGCATTGGCTGGCGCTGTTACACTTACTCAGAAAGCAGCAGAATTAGGTGTTACTGTTTTTTATGTAACTAATCGAGATGCGGTTACAAAAGAAGCTACTCGAAAAAATATGGCAGCGCTTGGTTTTCCACTTGCAGAAAATGTTGATGTTATTTTGTTAAATGGCGAAAGAGAAAACTGGACATCGTCAAAAGTTGAACGCCGTAAGTTCATTGCTGCTGATTACAGAATCATCATGCTATTTGGCGATGATTTGAACGACTTTCTACCTGCAAAAGATATGACTCAAGAAAAGCGTGATGCATTAGTGGCACAGAATGCTGCTAATTGGGGCAAGAAATGGTTCATTCTACCAAATCCGATTTATGGTTCATGGGATCAAGCTTTAACTAATTTTGATCGTAACTTGACCGATAAAGAAAAAGAACAAATTTTAAAAAACAGACTTAAAACAAAACAATAGGAAATCGAAATTACACGTGTATGGATATAGTTAACTGGGGAATCATTGGTTCTGGCGCTGTTTGTGAAGTAAAAAGTGGGCCAGCCTTTAACAAGATTGAGCATTCAAATCTTGTTGCAGTAATGCGACGTACCAAAGATAAAGTTGAAGATTTCGCACATCGTCACCAAGTGCCACATGCATATACAGATGCTGAAGCGCTTATCAACAACCCAGATATAAATGCCATTTATATTGCAACACCACCTAATATGCATTTACCGTATGCTATTGAAGTGGCTAAAGCAGGCAAGGCTATTTATGTAGAAAAACCGATGGCAAGAACCTATGGCGAGTGCAAAAATATGATTGCCATCAGCCAAAAATACAACGTGCCACTTTTTGTTGCCTATTATCGCAGAGCACTTCCGTACTTTTTGAAAGTGAAAGAATTACTGAACTCTAAGGCAATTGGGCGGCCGACATCTGTTCTAATTGAACTTTATGCCCCTCCAAAACCTGAGGATTTTAAAACTGAACATGATAACTGGCGGGTAATACCTGAAATATCTGGTGGAGGGTATTTCCATGATTTAGCCTCACATCAATTAGATATTGTGAGTTTTCTATTGGGCGAAATAACCTATGCTATAGGTCACTCAACGAACTCAGTTGCTGAATATGATGCGCCAGATATAGTTTCGGCTAGTCTTGGCTTCCCTAAAGGAATTATAGGCTCTGGCTTATGGAATTTTGTTTCTACAGGTAATCATCGCAAAGATTTAATTACCATTCAGGGAACCGAAGGAAGTATCGAGTTTAGTTGTTTTGATGGAAATGCACCCATTATTTTGGAAAATGGTGAGGGCCGCTGTGAGTATTCTAAACCCTATCCTGCGCATGTACAACAACCGCTTATCCAAACTATTGTAGATGAATTGCGTGGTGTTGGAAAATGTGCAAGCACGGGTACAACCGGCGCCCAAACTAACTGGGTAATAGACCAAATTCTGAAGGCGTAAAGAATTTTCATTGCTTGGCTTTTAGAAACCAAGAGAAACTATCTGATGGATGATTTAGCCTGTTAAAAAAAAGCTGGGTCATCCCATTAGATGTTAGCTAATCCGAAGGCAGTTTTATGATTGTTACACCATATAGGGTCATTCTGAGGATACCTCCGAAGAACCTATAGATATATTGTGAAGGTATGGTTAAGGTTAAATCCTGATACTTTTTATAAGGAGTAAATTTATTGGGATTAGGGTTTATATACATTTTAAACTCATTTTCCACAATTAAAAACTTTTAATTAGATAGGCTTTAGCTAAAATTAAATCACCTATATGGGTATTTCTACAGGTCCTTCGGAGGTATCCTCAGAATGACTTTAAACGGGGTGTAGTGAGAATAGATAGGAATTCTGTCAATGAATTATCTGATATCCCAAACCTAAATCTTTACTTTTTTAAGTGATTTGCCAATGGTTAGGATGCCAATTATAGTAATTGCTACCAAGAATAATGCTAGAGATACTCCAAACTCTGAAGTGGCAAATTTCATGAAGAATGATTTAGAAAGTACGGTAGCTCCTGCAATTAGAATAACCCCAAATGATAGGACTAGATTATAGGGCACTTTGAAGGATTTAACGGAATATCTATAAATAAGAATGGCCATAATAAAATAACTAGATAAGGTTGCCCAAGCAGAGCCAAGCATTCCGAACAGTGGAACCAAAACGAAGTTCATAGCAAGAGTTACCGCTGCACCGATGAGTGTTATTTTAGCAAGTTCTTTAGTTTTTTCAGAAATAAAAATTCCTGCCGAAAAATTGATGTACCAGCCTTGAAACCAATATGCTGCTAATAAAACGGGTACTATGGGTAAGGCAATCCAGTATTGCTCACCTACTAACGAAAATCCAGTAAAAGGAATTTTTAAAGCAACTATTTGCTGGGCGAATAAAGATACGAATAGGAATATTGCGGCGGCGGCTAGATTGAAGTATTTAAAACTCTCGGCAAAGATTTTTGGGGCAGAGGTGTCATCCGATTTACGCATAAAAAAGGGCTGCCAAGCCATTCTATACATTTGTACCAGTAAAAGCATAAACACAGCAAGCTTATAACATGCACTATAAGCTCCAACTAAATCTTCGGGTGTAAAACCAGTTCCATATAAATTATAAATGGTTTCTTCAGGAATTTCGAGAAGATAAAATCGGTCAATCATTTCGTTAATCACGTAGCCAATTCCAGCAGGCACAAAAGGCAAACCAAAATAGAGAGATTTTTTAAGGAACTCGTTACTCCAACTTCCAAACCACATGGAATAGGTGCTTATCCAAACAGCTATGGTAGTTAAAATTGAGGCGACAAGGTTACTTATAAAAACTGCTTCTACGCCCATTTTTAAAACTAGAATTAAATACACATTCAGTCCTAGATTTACTAGCACATTCCCCGTTCTTAACACAGCAAATAATTTTGCTCGTTGAACCAGTCGTAGCTCTGCAAACGGGACAATGGTAAGAGTATCGAAAAGCAGAATGCCCATCATCATTAGATAGATGTTTGTGCCGTCTGAAATGCCAAGCTGAGGAAGCAGGAGGGGTTTGAAGAGCCATACTATGCCAAGTAGCAGCACAGAGCTTCCTAGGAGAAATATCTGCAGAGTTTTGAATAAATCACGCGCTTTCTCTCGATCTTTGCCATACCGTAGATAAGAGGATTCCATCCCCAGAGTAAAAAACACATTGAATAGGGCAATGGCAGAAAATACTAAACTTACAACAGCATATTCGTCACGTTGAAAGATGCCCGTATGCAAGGGAACTAGTAAATAACCAATAAAACGGGCAAGCACACTGCTTATGCCGTAGATAATGGTGTCAGAAAAAAGTTCTTTTAGTTGTTTCAATTATTCATTCAATAAATGTTCAATTGCTTGAACGCCAAGAATATAACTGTGTTTCCCAAAACCTGTAATAATTCCGTTCATCACCTTGCCAGTTATCGATTTCTCTCTAAACTCTTCGCGAGCGTGAATATTAGAAATATGGACTTCTATTTTTGGGAAAGTAACTGGATCTAAAGCATCTCGAATTGCTACCGAGGTATGCGTATAACCACCTAAATTAGAAACCAATCCTTCGGTACCATCAGTCATTGCCTGTTGGATACGATCAATAATCTCACCTTCACTATTACTCTGAAAAAAAGAGAAGGAATAATCTGGGAAGTAGTCTGAAATATAAGTTTCTAAATCTTTAAGTGTACCCGTACCATAAGTGCCCGTATCACGAGTGCCAAGCAGATTTAGATTTGGGCCATTTATAACTAGAATTTTCATAGCTCTACCGCTTTACTTATCAAGCTAGCTATTTCAATCATGCGCTCTTCTTTAATGGTGATTTTACGAGCTAAGCTAAAAGGTTGTTCTTTAAAATAAATCGGAACTAGATGGATATGCGCATGTGGCACTTCCATGCCTTCTACAATAACCCCAGTTCTGATGGGGCCGAGCGACGAGTCTATAGCTCTGGCAATTTTCTTTGCAAAAATGGTGAGCTCGCTCAGTAACTCATCCTCTAAATCAAAAAGGTAATCCGTTTCTACTTTGGGGATTACTAGAGTATGTCCCTCTGCAATAGGATTGATATCTAGAAATGCAAAAAAGCGATCAGTTTCTGCAATTTTATAACAAGGTATTTCACCTCTAATTATTTTACTAAAAATAGTAGCCATACTTATACGATTTAAACTCTATATTTTTATCGAAGATACTACCTCGAATAGAGAAATCACACTCAATTAATGAACTATTATCTATTCCTTGTCATTTTAATGCCGTTTAGTCTTTTTCAAAATACAGCAGTAGCACAAACTGCTGATATTGTTGGTGAGACTACTGAGGCTCAAATACGTGAAGAATTCAGAATATTTGACCTGTACAAGGAAAGGTATAAGCCTGATTCTATAGCAGTACAACAATTAAGTTTAATTGATGATAGTGTAAAAATAATTGTTGTGTTTGGAACTTGGTGCAAAGACAGTAAAAAGCACATTCCTTCTTTATTTAAAATCTTGGAAGAAGCCGATAATCCAAAAATTGAGACGCAATATATTGGAGTTAATTTTCTTAATCAGGATCCAAGTTCAGCATACAAAAGGTTTACAGTAACCGGAAATCCAACTATATTAGTATTTAGGAATGAAATAGAATTAGGACGGATTGTTGAAAAACCTAAAATAAGTATAGAGGTTGATCTGGCTAAGATCTTGTTTTCTAATCCACAGAATCAAGAATAGTAAAATATTTGAAGTTTTTGAATCTTTCTTAACATTTAGGGTTGCCATGTAGGTTAAAAAAGACGTATCTTTGAAGCCTTTCGCAAATGCGAAATTAATGATTCGGTAGCTCAGTCGGTAGAGCAACTGCCTTTTAAGCCGTGGGTCGAGGGTTCGAGTCCCTCCCGAATCACATTAATCCCCTAAAGAGTTCATATTGACTCTCTCTTGACCAACCCCTTTCGATTGACATTGGAAGGGGTTTTTACTTTTTAAGAAGTAAATACTTAATTAGTTTGTCGGAGATTATTTCTTTCACGCGCACCTCGTTAAAGAAACGCTCGTTTTTTTGATTCTATCTACACCTTGTTCATTTTAAAAATTAGAACAAGCTTTTAGTATAGCTTTTTCTTTCTTCTTACTTAGTTTTACTGCAAGAATAGGTTAACCCAAATTTGATGCAAAGTGTGTCAATGTGAAAAAGCTAAAAGCTGATTTAATGGAGGTAGGACCTAAGAAGATATTTTATCCATGATTTCCATCATCGCCGGGCGATTTTTGTATTGTGTTCTGAAATAGGAAATAATATCTGCAACTATTATGTCGCCACCTTCTATCTTTTTCATTTTTTTTAGGTGCTTGGCAATATCATTATAAATATTACGGCCAGCTTGGGTAGCAAGGGTTTTAATACCATTTTCATAGAAAGTAAGTACTTCCGTTGGGTGGTCATCTTTCAAATACTCTGCAAATTCATCCACAAATCGCAGCTGACTTGAGTTAAGTTCGACCAACTTCAGTAGGCGTTCCCAGTACTTTTCCTCTATAAAAATATCGGCTAAAGAATCGGCCTGCCTATAATTCCCATATACACGTATCCCTTTAATTCGGTTAATAATCACCTCGCAGTGTTCAGGCCAATCTTCTTTTTTATGGGTATCCTTTATTATTTTATAATACTGCATATCAAAATGCCCGTTGAAGAACAGAGTCTCGGCCTGTTTGCGTATTTCAGGGACATCCTTTTGCATTATAGCAAACTCTAGCAACATACGCTCCCATTCATGAGTAGTGCCTGGATTCCCTTTTTCTTTAGAAAGCTTAATACCTTCCTTACACAAAGCTTTTGCCTGTTCTATATTATTGCTAGTAATGGCCTGATCAATCAACATTCTTCTAAATTCGGGATAATCTTTATTAGCTTCGATTATGGCTAGAGCTTCTTCATCTTGGCCGCTATCAGCTAAATAAATTGCTTTAAGTTGTAGAAGTTGGTTTAAGCTATATTCTGCATAGGGGCGTTTCTTTATCACTTTCATTCTTTCTTCAATCATCTTGAAAAAAGCTTCTTCCTGTTCAGTGGTAGTAATCAATCCAGGTAACAGATTCAAAAAATAATCTCCGAAGCCAAAGTCATAATATTTTTCTTTCTCGGATTCTACAATCAAATATGTGAATAGTTCATCTTTTACCAAGGGAGGTGCAGTAGTGGCGATTTCATCAAGAAGACCCAGGGCAGTTATGAATATATCCCCAGCACTCCCGCTCGAATCGTCCATGTTTTGTATAAATATTGGCACTTCTTCGATCAGCGTTTTGCAAATAGCCAAACTTTCTTCAATGTTTTTAGCAGCTGCCAAATCTTGTGCCTTGTCTAGTAAGTCGTATAATGAGTGAGACAGTTTATGGGCAGAATTATAATCGATAAAACCATATCTACCCTGCGCTGCCTTATATGTATTACGGACAATTGAGCGGTACTTGTGCTCTGAGTCTTCCTCTAGATACTCTGAAAAATGAACAAGAAGTGCATTTTTAAGGCCTTTATGAGTATTGAATTGATTAATGATAAATGCCTGTAATTCTTCTTTGGTGGTTTTTGAAAAAATATCCTGAATGCTACTTTTGGAAGATTTTTTCTTTTTTGCTGAATGAGGTTTTTTCGCCCCCATCTCTTCGGCTATGGCATAAAATACGGCCACTATGTGTTTACAAATAGGTCCGTGATCGTATGGACAGTTACACTCCCAACTTTTTATATTAGTGCGGCTGGTGTTTACCTGCACCATATAGATCTCCGAGCCGTGTACCTGCGCCATCCACAATCCAGGTGCTACTTTTTCTAGTCCGTCCACAAGCTGGCTCAAGAAATAGTCATGACCTCTTTCTAGTATTTCAGCGCTGATGTTTTGTTCAAAATCTGTGATGGTCATATTTTAAATCTCGGTTAGATGAGCCTTATAAATACCGAAGATAGAAAAGATCAACAAAGTTATTCAATGCTTTTTTAAAACTAAGCATATTTAAAATTATTCCTTTTGCCAGATTAACAAAAAAGTTTAATATCGACCAGATTATATCCCTGTCTAAAATTCTGCTCAATCTACACTCACAAGAGGGCGGATTTTTTCTAACCTTTTTTCACCAATACCTTTTACATTTATAAGCTCTTCAATGCTTGTAAACCCTCTAATTTGTTCGCGATATTCTATAATTCGCTTGGCATAGGCAGGTCCAATTCCAGGTAAATGTTGCAATGTTTCTTGGTCGGCTTCGTTTATATTGATTGGGAATTCAACTGCAATACCCGAACTAGTGGTTTGCTTTGGTACCCTCGTCCATATTTTGTCAGGATCTTCCCAAATACCAGTTTTAGATGTTCTTGCACTCGTTGAATATTCTCTAAAGGCAGCGACCGAATCTGGGTGCTGTTTAAAATTATTATTAGTAGTGCCGTATCCATTTTGAAGCATTAATTGATTTAGTGAAATTTCACCGCTCTCGGTTTCAATGGTTACATAGCCATAAAAAGTGTTGTTAGAGGCATAGGGAGTGCCTCCATCATAATCTGTAATTTTAACACGGCGACCTTCAATCAAGTTGCGAACATAAGCATCAGCTTGGGTTGCGTAGTAGAATGAGGAATCTGGCCCCGCATATAAACCAGGAACACTCACGCCCAACAAGCGAACAGGGTAGCCGAAGCCTGGACCTATTTCTACTTCAAAAGTAGCTCCATCACGCACAGTGTACACATTATGCCATTCATTTTCGTCGAAAGGTGGCGTTGGCGCATAAGTTTTACCTAATGCTCTACTTTGTACACCACCAAAATCTTGATAATATTGATTCGCAATTTCATTAGAGTAGATGATGAATAGGTTCTCATCGTTATTAAATTCTGCGTTATTCGAGAAGTTATAAGAGCCAGTTATAACTACAGCTACATCATCAGGGTCTTCATTTGAGGCATCAATGAGGATGAGTTTATGGTGCAACTTCCGCATTTCTTTACCGGGTAAAATAAGTCGGTTATCCATGGTTGCTTCAGGGCTACCCCAAATATCGCCCGCCTTTTTGTAGCGTGAATAAAAACTTGGGTCAATAACACCCTCTAGCCTAATGCTTTTATCCTCAGATTTATTCCACATAGCTTGGCTAATATCTATGGTGGGGGTAATAGCAAAAGAAAGAAAACGAATGTCGTTATCAGTTTCTGTTTTTACAACTTCAACAATACGGTCACTGATACTAGGTTTGGTTTTGTCTCTATCGAGGGGCGCAAAGTATAATTCTACTTTAGTACCGCCCACATCAAAAATATTTTGACTTACATTCCTTTTGTCTTTGTGGAAGCGTGCTTTTTGGGGATTTGGAAGTGGACCGCTACTGCCCCACATCTGTTCAAATTCTTCAGTAAAAACCTTAGCGATATCAGCATGCTTAAACACCATTGTGTTATTGGTATTATACGCACCGGTATAGGTTACGTTTGTTGAACCAGCCCAAACATAAGCGTCATTTTTATCCTCAGATTTATAATCGATAACGGCAAATTTATGATGCATATCGGCGCCAGCATTTACTAGTTTATTATCTTCTATAGTTCCATCGGGGCGATAAACATCCCCGTCGTCATCAATTGAATAAATTCCTGCCACTGCTAAACGGGTCCACATTAATAAATCTAGCTCGCCACCATCGGTGCGATTATAGTTATCGGTAACAACTCTAACTTGCACACCACGCGCTTTAGCATTGGCTAAGGCATCGCCAACTTGCATGTGCTCTAAGTCATAAGCGCTTAAATCAACGCTGGTTTTAGCGCTATCAATTAGGTCGGTTAGGGTACTTATTAGATCCCAAGAATGATTGCTCTTGTTGCCCTCTAGCATCAAGGTAGTATCGGAGGGCATGTTGAAGTATACTTTAATCCATTCATTATCAACATCTTGGCTTTGGCTGGGGAGCCCAAAAAATATAAATATGATAAAAAATGCTGCTTTTAATCTGTCCTTCATTTTTGCTGGCTTACAATTATTATTAATAGCTAAATTAACGTATTTTCGCATACATTAAGTAAAATCTACACTCGGTACTAATTATGAAACTTGAATTTCTTAATCCACTAAAATGGAAAAAATCTGTATTAGCAATATTGCTAACAGGTTTTGTGATTATATGGTTTGCCTTTGTTGATAGTTATAGCTTAAAAACGCGTTGGGACCTGAGTCAAAGGAAGGTAGAGTTAAAAGAACGAACAGAACAGTTGAATAGTGTTTCTGTAGAGTTAATGGAGAAGACAGATAAAATGACTAAGGACAAGATGATTCTGGAAAAAATTGCTAGAGAGGAATATGGGATGCGAAAGCCAGGGGAAACCGTTTATAAAATTCGTAGAAATAAATAGAACAACTTATAAAAAAGCCGAGCTCAAAATGAAAGCCATTGCTGTAGACCTTGGTGGCACCAACATAAAGGTTGCTATTGTACACCAACAAGATGGAATTTTAGAGCAAGTCTCGGTTCCTACCAACGCCGATTTAGGCAAAGATTATCTTTTAGATCGCATTGCAGAAACCATACTAGGTATAGTTGGTTCACACGATGTAATTGGAATAGGAATGGGTTTGCCTGGTATGGTTAATCTAGAGCAGACTACTGTTCAACACCCGCCGAATTTACCTGGATGGTTTGTAGTTAATGCCGCCGAAGAAATTTCACGAAGAACTAATTTGCCCTGTAAAATTGAGAATGATGCTAACATAGCAGCCCTTGGCTCACTGCATTTTGGTGTGGGTAGGAAATTCAACGACTTTATTATTATAACCCTAGGTACTGGTGTTGGTGGGGGGATAATTATGAACAAATCTTTATTTAAAGGTTCTAGAGGAATGGGGGGTGAGCTTGGCCACGTAATTATAAATTATGAAGGACCTAGTTCCAATAGCGTAACCCAAGGAACAATAGAGGCTTATTTAGGGCAACGGTTTTTAAGCCGTTTTGCAGTTAGCATCATTTCACAACATCCAGAAAACAGTCTATATAAAGATTTTTCTGATAATTTTGAGAGATTAGAACCTCTGCACTTAACAAATGCCGCCAAAGAAGGGAATGAACTAGCTATTGATATTTTACGACAAAGTGGCGAGAAACTTGGCTACGCTATAGTTAACTATGCACATATTTTAGATATCAGCAAATATGTGTTAAGTGGAGGCGTTTCACGAGCTGGAGATTTCTTATTTGAACCAGCAAGAAAAATAGTTAAAGAGCAAATGATGGTGCCATTCCAAGAGGATTTTGAGTTAATTTATGAAGACTTAGGAAATGATGGCGCGCTACTAGGAGCAGGTGGTCTTGCTTTCGATTCTTTCGCATAATTAAACAATATGAGCTTTGGAAAAACTATTAACAGAGGTGCATATTTTCTAAGCGTTTGCTTACTCTTAGTATTCTCTGATTATAGTTTTGCACAGCAAATTGACTCGGTGGCTACCCAAAAGCCACTTCCCTCATCTAATAAAAGTGAAGTTAAAGATGCCGTCTCGTTTCAATCTAACGATTCGCTAGTTGTGAGTTTTAGAGATGGGCGCAAAGCATTTATGTATGGTTCTGCCAAAGTTGAGCATAGCGCAGGTACATTAACCGCTGGCGAAATAGAAATGGATTTAGTGAAAAATGTTGTGGAAGCAACCGCAGCTTCCGAACAAGACACCCTTTCATACCCCATTTTAAAGCGGCAAAATGATGAAATAAAAAGTAATCGCATTCTTTTCAATTACAAAACTCAGAAGGGTAAATTTGAAACGGCCCGAATTCAGGTGCCCGATGGCTATTTGATTGGATCAAAGGTCAAAAATGTAAATCAAGATGAGGTTTTTATTGAGGATGGAATCTATTCAACCTGCCCACCCGACTACCTTTACTACTACATAAAAGCCAAAAAAATGAAGGTAGTAGAGGAAGAGGAGGTCTTCTTCACCAATGCTAGGCTATATATTTTAGATATTCCGTATCCCATTATTTTCCCTTTTGGCTATGTGCCAGCAGACCTGAAGAAAAAAAGATCAGGGTTATTAACACCAACCTACGTTTTTGATGCACAATCGTCGCGTGGTATTGGTCTTCAGAATGTAGGGTGGTTTCAATATTTTAACGATTACTTTACAGCCGATGCAAGTGGTGATCTATATACTTCAGGCTCATTTTATTTGAACTCTAATCTACAATACCGTAAACGCGATAGTTATAATGGTTCCATTAGGCTTGGGTATTCAAAAGAGCGTGGGCTAGAAAAAACCGATCCAGATTATGCCACTTCCGTTCAGAAATCTGTTGCCGTTACGCATAGTCAAGATTTTTCGCCGTATTCCTCTCTCTCAGCAAATATAAATTTAAGAACGTCCGATTATTTTAGACGAAACTCGTACGACATTGGCGATCGCGCTGAGACGAATTCAAGCTCAAAGTTATCGTACCGGTATAGCCATCCTGAAAACGTTTTTAATTTCAGTGCTAATTCACAGTTATCCCAAAATTTTACACAGAATTCAACCAATTTACGTGGCCCCAGTACTACATTTAGTTTAAAAACATTAACGCCATTCAAAACTGCATCAGGTAACCAGCCCAGATGGTATGAAAGCGTAACGGTTAAATATAATAACACCTTCGATTCTTCTTTCGATTATAAGCCCATTGACGCCGACAGCGCTGAAGTTGGATTTATTGATGCTTTATTTGATCCTAGTTTGTATAGAGAGGCAACAGGACGGGATGATTATATAAAGTTGGGCTTTAAACAAACGGGGGGAATACAAATTGGGCAACTCTTGGATAGCCCATATATGAATTTAGGCGGTAGTGCTAACTTTAATGAGTATTGGTATCCTTCAACAGTGCGGAAGTCTTTTAACGCAGATTCGAATAGGGTGGAGACGGAAAAAGAAATTGGATTCGCCTCGGCGCGTGATTTCAATTTAGGCCTTAACTTCTCAACTACATTTTATGGGGTTTCAACTCAAAAGATTGGAGCTTTCGAAGGTTTTAGGCACACATTGCGACCAAGCATTGGTTTTAGTTATCGGCCAGACTTTAGCGATCCGAAATGGGGGTATTACAGAGAGGTGGCTGTAGACACTACTGGGCGAACGCAACAATATTCTGTTTTCGAGAATCAGATTTTTGGTGGTCCTAGCGCTGGAGAACAGCGAGCACTTAGCTTCAGCTTCACTAACATGTTTGAAACTAAAACGGTGAGCCGTGATAGTACTGGTGAGGTTAAAGAGAAGAAAATTAAATTGATAGATAATCTATCCTTATCAAGTTCATATAACTTTGCCGCAGACAGTTTGAACTTGGCTCGGCTTAGTGCAAATATCACATCATCGGCAGTAAAAGGACTTAGCCTACGTGCCAATGCCAACTTTTCATTTTATGCAACGGATACACTTGGGCGCGAGATTAACAGATTTCTGGTTAAAGAAGAAGGGAAGTTAGCTAAGGCTCAAAGTTTTAGTGTAAGTGCGAGTACATCTTTTAGAGGAGGTAGTAAAGGTGTGGAGGTGTTTACGCCTATATATCGCCGACGATACGATCCTTTTAATCAAGGTGATTTCCATCCTATAGATTCACATTTTAATGAGGAAATTATCCCGCCAGTTAATACCCCGTGGAGTTTTTCGCTGAACTTTAACTATCGCTGGAATTATAGGTTTAATCAAAGTCCGACAAAAAGTGCGGTTTTAAATGCCGAAAACATCTCATTTAATCTAACTCCTAAATGGCGTTTTAGTACACGTATGGGGTACGATTTTATCCAAAAGAAACTAACGCCTTCTCAATTTAACTTGAGTAGAAATTTAGAATGTTGGGATTTATCCTTCCAGATTAATCCATTTGGCGAGTTTCAATACTACTTCTTTAGGTTGAGTGTGAACAGTGCACAAATACAAAGTCTATTCCAAAAGCTACCGATTCTCAAAAATCTAGAGCGTAGCTCTTCGCCTACAGGTAGAGGGTTTTAGAGAATTAGTTATTGGGTAATTGGTTGGAGAATTCAGTGAACAGTGATTGGGAATGGGGGGATTGAGGGGGGCAGAATGCAGAATTCAGTAGAAATAATAACGGACCTGTCTCAAAAAGTATGTGAATCACATAAGTTTCATTTCATATTTTTCCTTCAACTTCACTGAACTCTACGTTAATTTACTATTTAATAACTGGGTCGATCCTGTTCCTAGGAACAAATCCTTTACGATTATAAAGGCGACAATAAAGATTAGAAAGGTGACAGTTCCTGATCTATTTTATTATTGCCTGAAAGGCAATGCCCGACCGCAGGGAGGCAAAGGAAGTATAAAAAACCTGCCATCCTGAACAAGACGACCGATAGGGAGTCGATGTGAAGGATCTTGTTGAAACGATTTGGTAATCCATTCAAAGTTCTACTAAAATAAATCTTGCCGAAATTTCGGTGGATTTATACGGATCTTTTATAAAATAATCTTACCCACCGATGCCTTTATTAAATCTGGCTATTAATATTCAACCTGCCTGTCCCGAGCATTTGGGATTCATTTGTTCCGCTCATTCCTCAGGGTTAGGACGGTGTGGAAGGAGTTTCGTAATGTCTAACCACGTGGACTTAGCTCCCCAATAACCATACCTGTTAGCCGGTAGATGTGCTCTGAGAATCTCGAAAAAGAATCGTATTTAGCTTAAAGACTATCCCTTCCAATTGATGCGAGGTATTTAACTACGTATTTGCCAATAACATCGAACTCTAAATTTACTTTATCGCCCACAGATTTTTCTTGTAGATTTGTATTCTGCCATGTAAATGGGATGATGGCAACAGTAAACTCATTGCCTTCTTCGCGAGCAATAGTTAAGCTAATTCCTTCAACTGTGATGCTCCCTCTGCCCACAATCATATTCTCAAATTCGTGAGGAAATTCTACTGTTATTAGAATTCCAGTCTCTTCTTTAACAATACTTTTAATGGTTCCTGTGCTATCTACGTGTCCTTGCACTAAGTGCCCTTCAATGCCAGTTTGAAGAGTAAGAGAACGCTCTAGGTTTACGGTTGAACCAGCGACAAGGTCACCCATAGATGTTTTGCGAAGTGTTTCCTCTACGCTTTGCACAGTAAATGTAGAGTCATTAAAAGCCGTAACGGTATGGCAAGCGCCATTTATAGAAATGCTCTCATCTAGATGGCACGTTTTTGAAAAGCTACATGCTATATCAAACTCTAAGCCACCGCCATTTAAGCTTCTTACGTTTTCAATTTTTCCAGTTTCTTTAATAATACCTGTAAACATAATTTCTACTTTAAAAATATCCAGTTAATAACATATCTGAACCTACCTGTTTCCAGGAGATATCTTTCAGTTCAGTAATTTCATTCATTCTATTAATTCCAATATCTAATATAGATCTAGTGCCGGCGCCTAGTAATTTAGGAGCTATAAATATATGCACTTTATCTACCAACCCTTGCCTAATTAGTGCTGCAGATAGTTGTTGGCCACCTTCCACTAAAACCGACATAATTCCTTTTTCGCCAAGAACTTTAAAAGCTTCTCTCAAATTAACATGACCGTCTAATTTAGAAGTTTGAATAATATCACCTCTAAAATAATTCTGTTTTAGTACTTTAAGCATAGGATCGGCATCGGTTGCCGAAGCTTCTTTATTCCAAGTTATAATAGTGGTCTTTTCTTCGTGCTTATCCGAAAATAGTGCTAAATGCTTAGGGAGCTCATAAGGGCCGTCTAACACAATGCGTTGCGGCTGTCGCCCAGATGTGTGCCTTACGGTTAGTTCGGGGTTGTCAGCCATGGCAGTGGCTCTACCAACAAGTACGGCGTCATACTGGGCACGCCATTTATGAACCAGTGTTCGAGATTCTTTACCGGATATCCATTGTGAGTCCCCATCTGCGGCAGCGAGATAGCCATCAACGGTTTGGGCAATTTTAAGTGTGATAAAAGGTCTGCCAAAACTTTGGTGATGGATGAAAAACTCATTCAATTCCTCAGCCTCTTTTTCTAAAACACCAACGGTAGTTTTTTTGCCAGCATTCTTTAAGTGCAGAAGTCCCTTTCCGTTTACTTTTGGGTTAGGGTCTTTCATTGCAACTACAACACGTGCAATAGGCAATGATGAAAGTAGTTCAGCACAAGGTGGGGTTTTGCCAAAATGAGAGCATGGTTCTAAGGTTACATAAACCGTGGCATCTTTTAGATCCTTTTTGTTTTTAACTGAACTAACAGCAATTACTTCGGCGTGTGGACCTCCATATTTTTTGTGATATCCTTCGCCAATCTTTTCCCCATTTTTTGCAACAATTACACAACCAACCATAGGATTTGGAGAGACAGCCCCAGCGGCTTTATTGGCTAGTGTTAAAGCCTCGCTCATCCACTTTTTGTCGATATCTAAATCTACCTTATTACTCATGTATAAAAATACGTACTATTATTTTGGGATTAAACTTAACCAGAATTATTCCAGTAAAAATAAAATTTATGATTGAATAACCTGGGTTAATACCAATAAAAAAGGGTAAGAAGAAACTTCTTACCCTTAGTAACAACTAAAACAACACGTGTTTAGTTTATCTCGAAATAAGTTTACTTCTGTTATCTACAATGCTAGCTTCGTTTTTAAGCTGGTCTAACCAAATAGACACAAAGCGCTGGTTAACTTCTTGCTCTAGTTTATTTTCAATTTCTGCTTTTTTAGCAGCATCTAGGTTAGCAAGATTAGCTTCAACTCGGTCATCTACATGTACTACATAAATAGCAGTGTTGCCTGTTAGGACACCAGAGGTTTCGCCTTTTTGCATGCCAAAAATCATTCCAATTACTTCTGGCTCTCTGCCTGCATTTGGAATTTGTATTGCATTGCCTGTAATACTAGTAGCTACTTCAACATCTTTGCCTGCAGCTGCTGCTAGTTCAGCAAGAGTTTTGTTAGCAGCTAGAAGTTGTTTTACTTTTTCGGCAGCAAGTTCTTTTCTTTTCTCAATTTTAACTTGAGTTTCAACTTGGCCTTTAACATCTGCAAAAGGTCGGTAGCCTTCTTTATTTACAACAGTTAATTGAGCTACTACAAAGCTATTTGGTAATTCAAAAACGGGTGAGATATCACCTTTGCGTGCTTTCTCAAGGAAACCTAAAACTTGTTGGCTATTTCCTAATCCAGAAATAAAAGCGTTTCCTTTAGATGCGATTGCATTAGTAACGGTAAGACCGCTGCGTTCTGCTTCGTCATCAAAATTAGATTCTTCAGTTGCAAAATGACGGAAGTCTGAAGCTTTTTCGTTGGCTTTGTTTACAGTGCTATATAGAGCTTCAATTACTCTAGAGAAAGCAACGAATTTAATCTGATTACCTTTCTCATCAACTTTTTTAACAATGCTTATTTGGCCATTGTTAATGATTGGCTCTGTAACTTCACCCTTTTTTAAGTTTAAAACTGGCTCGTAAGCTTCTCTAATATCTTTTTTGTTGATGAAAGAACTAGAGTATGGTGAGCTAGATGCGTTTCGTATAAGAAATAGCGAATCGTTTTCGGCTGCAGCAAAACTCTCGCGTAAATCAGCCACTTCTTTAGTGATAACTAAAGTGTCTTCTTTAGTTGACATCTTGCTAAATGAAACAAACTTTAGTTCGTAGTTTTCATCTTGCTTGTAATTTTCTTTATGGCTGTTGTAGTAATTTCTTAAATCACTATCGGTAACAGCAATTTCTTCTGGCACTGTTTGTGCGAAAGGAAAACGGACAAATGAGATATCTACGTAAGAATTACTTTTGATATACTCTTGCTCAATTTCGATGGGCGTTACTTGTAAACCAGCGGTAATAAAATTAGAAAGTTTTTGCTGGCGACGTTGTTGGCGAAGTTGAATGTCTAAAGCTAGTGCTTGTTGAGAGAAGTTAGGATCGCTCATAACTTGGCTTAACGAAGCACGGTCTATGGTACCATCTTCTCTTTGAAAATTTTGAACAATGATTGGATCTGGGTTATCGCCATATACCATATCTAGCAATTCTTGGTCGGTAACAGTAATTCCGAGCTCGTCCATTTTTTGCTCAACAAGTCGAGAGTTTACTAGGTCGTCCCAAACTTGGGTTTCGTAGTAAGCCGACATTTCAGGTGTCATTGAGCTACCTGTTTGTTGTGTATAGGCATTGGTGTAGTATTGAATACGCTGCTGGTATTCCTCTAAACTAATTCTATCACCATTTACGCTACCCAAGTCTCTTGGACCAGCGCCTATTAAATTTGTAACACCTACATCTGATAGCACCCATAAAATCCCAAAAGAACCAATAAGTAAAATGATGATGTATTTGGTGCTATTTCTTAGCCTTTCCATTAAACCCATAACAGGTAACCTCTAAAACAGTACTTAAAATTTCGATTAATAATCTTTATTAGACAAGTGAGTCTAAAATAGCTTGCAAATATACGTGAATACACAGGGAATAAAAAGCCTTACACTCGTATATCTATTAAAATATCTCAACTAAACGCATATGCTTAAGGTATTTTTTTGGATCAGACTGAATATTCTTAATCAGTTCTGTCAAATTAACCGCAAGTGTGTCTAGGTTATTGTACAAAGCGGGGTCAGAAACTAACTTACCTAAGGTTCCCTCTCCCGAATCAATTTTGGCTAGAATACTATTTAGCGAAAGAGTACTTTCATTCAGCTCTTTACTAAGTGTATCTAAATTACGTGATGTTGACTCTAAACTGGTAATCATTTTATCAAGTTCGTCTTTCTTTTCCGTACTCAAATCTTGCATGGTTGAGAGAATAGATCGAGTACTTTCGGTAATAGCATCGATATCTTCCTTTTTGCCTTCAATCATTTTGTTAAGCTCTTTAGAGAGTTCAGAAAATTCTGCAAGTGTGGTGGCAATATTGTCTTTATTGGAATCGGTTAGTGTACCGTTCAAATTGTTCACTAGCTTTTCTATACCTTTAACCGAAGAAGTGATTTCATCGGCTAGTTCTGTTCCTTTTTCACCAAAAGAATCGAGCATTCCTGCTTCATAAACACCCTCAATAGAATCACCATTTTCAAGAAGATCGGTAGAACTAGAATTTCTTTTTAGTTCTAAATATTTATTACCAAGTACACCAGAGGATTTTAAATAGATAGTAGAGCCACGGGTTATTTTTACGCCTTCGTCTATGCTTAACACAACGTGTGTGCTATCAGATTCTTCGAGCCTCATCTCTACAACTGTACCAATTTTGTACCCTTTAACAAGCACGGTGTTACCGCGTGCCAAACCAGAAACATCGTTGAATTTAGTATGTAGGGTAGTAGCCTTTTTAAATAGCGGCTGGTCGCGCATGGTTTTAAAACCAACAAAGGCAACAATAACTGCAATCAATACAGTTAAGCCAATTTTTACTTCGTTATTTAACTTAATCAAGTTCATCACCTACTTCTTTATTTTATATTCACTTGCAGTAGTAAAATCTACTAGTGGTTGATAGTCGCTTTGTTTCATCTCTTCGATTGTGCCAAACCAGCTTAATTTTTTTTCATCTAGGAAAGCAACTTTTTGAGCTACTTTAAGAACGCTATTCATATCGTGCGTAATAACTATTGAGGTAATGTCTAGGCTTCGGGCCATGGTCACAATCAACTCGTTAATTTCTTCTGAGGTTGTTGGGTCAAGACCTGAAGTGGGTTCATCGTATAATAAATAATCTGGCTTCAGAATTATTGCACGCGCTAACGCTACTCTTTTACGCATACCACCAGAAAGTTCTGATGTAAGCTTATCAGCAGTATCAGCTAGATTAACTAATTCTAAAGCTTGTAATACATTTCTCCTTATCTCTGGCTCTTTTTGCTTGGTAAAATATCGCAACGGGAATGCCACATTTTCAAATGTGTTTATAGAATCGAACAGCGCGCCCCCTTGAAATAAAATTCCAAAGCGTTGCCTTATCATTCTTAACTCAAGGTAATTTAAGTCAAAAATACATTGCCCGTCAATAATAACCTTACCAGAATCTGGATATAATAAAGCATTCAGATGCTTTAAAAGCACCGATTTTCCACAGCCAGATTTTCCAATTATTGCTAGAGTCTCTCCATCTTCAATAGAAAAGCTAACGTCTTTCCAAACTAAGTTTTTTCCAAAACTTTTTGTAAGGTTTTTAATTTCAATCATAATTTATAGTAGAATTATAGCCAATAAAAAATCAGCCAAAAGTACGTATATACAGCTTAAAACAGTAGCCTGTGTTGTGGCCGCGCCTACACCTTCGGCCCCGCCAGAAGCGTAATATCCTTTATAACATGCTACAGATGTGATTACAAAGCCAAATACGAATGATTTTATAAAACCAAATAAAATATCCCATGGAAAGAAAAACATTCTAGCTCCTTTCATAAACTCGGCGGCTGGCAATATACCATCTACCGAACCCGCCACCACGCCGCCTAAAACACCACAAGTTGCGCCTGCTATATAGAGCACAGGAAACATTAGTAATCCTGCAAAAATTCGTGGTAAAATAAGAAAAGAAGCAGAATTAAAGCCCATAGACTCTAAAGCATCAATCTGCTCACTAACTCGCATAGTTCCCAGCTCAGTTGCAATACGCGCGCCAACCTTACCTGCTAAAACTAGAGCACTAATTACAGCAGCTAACTCAATTAATATTGATTGCGAAACTATAGATCCAATAGTGTGACGTGGTATTAAGTCTGTATCTAGCTGATAGGCGGTTTGTAACGTGAGAACCGCACCAGTAAATACGCCCGTTAGCATAATTATTGGGATTGACTCGTAACCGATTTTGACAAACTCTTGAAATAAATTTTTTCTATACGTACTAAACTCTACAACCGATCGTAATGCTTGGAATAATAAAAGTGTGTACTGGCCAAATTGACGAATTGCTTCCATTCAAAATAGTAATTCAGGTTATTTTTAATGATTTGCAGTCATTGCATTATCAATTAATTATATTACAAAACATTTTGGCCAATTGTCATTTACAAATCGTTACTAGTGAAAGCATTTCTGCTTGGATTATTCCTCTGTTTTATATCTTTTAATTCTGTAGCTCAATCTAACAATTCTACTATTTTTAGATTTCTTGAAGTTACACCAAACGCGTATACAGCCGGTATGGGTGGGAACCATGTTGGGCTTTTTGATGCCGATTATAGCTCTTATCACTTAAATCCAGCCTATCTAACTAGGGCACAAACGGGGGATGCATCAGCTACCTTTGTGAATTACCTAGCCGACTCGCGTATGGGTTTTCTGAATGCCGCACTACAGGTAGATAGTGTGCAAACACTTGGCTTTGGCATACGCTATATGGGATATGGAGATTTTCAAACGTTAGATGAGGAAGGAAATAATTTAGGAAATCTAAATGTGATCGATTTAGCATTAAGCACTGCCTATTCGTATAAAATTACAAGTAAGTGGAGCGCTGGTGCCGAGCTTAATTATATATATTCTTCCTACGGGCAATATAAATCGAATGGATTAGCAGGTACGGGTGGAATTTATTACCAAGATGTAGCCGAGCACTTTAGCTTTGGGCTAGTGGTAAAAAATCTGGGCAAACAACTCACTACGTATAATGGAATTCAAGAGCCGCTTCCACTCGATATTTCAATAGGTATTAGTAAAAAGCCTGCTCATTTCCCTGCAGAACTAAATTTAACGCTGCGCCAACTTAATAAATGGGATATGCGCCACTTTGGTGAAAGTGAAACCCCAGCCTTGTTCGATAATATTGCTCGGCATGTTGTATTTGGGGGACAGTTTTTCATGAGTGAAAGTTTCAGGCTTAGGCTAGGATATAACCACTATTTACATGAACAGAATAAAATTAATGAGAATTTTGACTTTGCCGGAATGAGTATTGGTGTAGGTTTTAACATAAAAAAACTGACTTTCGATTTGAGTAGAAATTCCTACAGTAAGTCGGGCGGAGTAGTTTTACTTAGCTTGAAAACGAATATATAAAGACGCACAGTTATAGTTCTAGGGTTTAGATACTCGTATTTATGTGATATAGAGAGATTAGTTGGCTTATTAAGTTCATTATTCTACAAAAAATAAAAACAGATGTTCTGTTCTTGGTTAGAGTATTAACAATGGATATTTTTACACTCCGCATTGAGGTTATGCTTACATTGCAATGCGCAGAGAAATTTAAAAAGTGATATATAAAAAATGATTAGATATTTGACAGCGGGCGAGTCTCACGGCCCAGCATTGACAGGAATAGTTGAAGGTGTACCAGCAGGATTACCTATTCTTGAAGACGACATTGCACTCCATTTAGCACGCCGCCAAGAAGGTTATGGCCGCGGTGGTAGAATGGCTTTCGAAAAAGACAAAGCTACATTTAACTCTGGCGTACGGTTTGGGAAAACTATGGGTGGTCCCATTTCATTATTTATGGAAAATCGTGCATTTGCGAAAGATGCTGCCAATTGGCCGGTAGTTATGAACAGAGAAACGGAAGCAGAAGGAATTGAAAAGATTACGCTTCCCCGCCCAGGTCATGCTGATTTAGTAGGTAGTTTAAAATACAAGTTTGACGATATTCGCCCAGTTATTGAGCGTTCTAGCGCACGAGAAACCGCAATGCGTGTTGCATGTTGTGGTGTAGCCCGTCAATTTCTAAAGCACTTTGGAATAGAAATTGGTGGTCATGTACTACAAATTGGTTCGGTAGGGTACGGAAATTGGGATGAAATTCGAGCTCTTGCTGATCCTTTAACCGAGCACGGTGCAGAGAGTTTGTTTAAAGCTGCTGATGAATCAGAAGTTCGTTGTTTAGATGAAGTTTTATCGGAGTGCATGCGCGAAGAAATTAAAGTGACACGTAAAGCAGGCTCTTCGTTAGGTGGTATTTATGAAATTATTGTAACTGGTTTACCAGCTGGTTTGGGTAGTTTTGTGCATTGGGATAGAAAGCTAGACGGGCAGATTGCCCATGCTATTTTAGGCACGCAGGCAATGAAAGGTGTTGAGATTGGAATGGGATTTGAATCGGCTCGAAATGCCGGCCACAATGTGCACGACGAAATTACTCATAATGGAGATTCATTTCAGCGCCGTACAAATCGTGCTGGTGGAATTGAAGGGGGAATGAGCACTGGAATGCCTTTAATAGTGCGTGGTGCAATGAAACCCATCCCAACAATGTTAAATCCTCTTAGCACGGTAGATATGCACAGTTTGGAGGAAACAAATACTCGTTACGAGCGTTCTGATGTATGCGCTTTACCACGTGCGGTTGTAGTAGCAGAAAGCGTGCTTGCGCCAGTGCTTGCAAATGCATTTTTAGAAAAATTTGGTGGCGACTCTATCGAAGAAATTGAAGAGCGTTTTAAATCATATAAAAACATTGAATCCTAATATTCCCAAATTAGCTAGCCAGGTTCGGGCAAACCCAAACGACTCGTTTTCGAAGTTTGCTCTTGCTCTGGAATTACTAAAAGAGAATGAAATGGATAAGGCTCTTCAGCTTTTCCGCAATATTCGCCAAAATGATCCCAATTATGTGGGTGTTTACTACCATTTGGCAAAATTATATGTGGAATTAGGTGAGAACAATTTAGCGCTTCAAACCTATAAAGAAGGTATTACTATTGCCGAAGCACGAGCCGACCATCACTCAAAATCGGAGTTAAGTGGGGCATTAATGAATTTAGAACTTGATATGGAGATATAGTTTATGAAGTATATTTTACAGATTAGCACGATTATTGGCTTTGCCATCTTGGTAAATATAGCAGTCCCACAATTTGCAGAAGCTCAACAGAAAGCGACTTATAAAGTGGAGGCGGGAGACACATTTTTTAGTATCTCAAAATCGCTAAAAGTTACTGTTGCTGAATTGAAAGAGTGGAATGATGTGACTTCAAATAATTTAGCCATTGGCCAAGAGCTCGTTTACTACATAACAGAGCCATCAGCCAAGCCTCTACCAAAAGAAGATTTGCCTGAAGCAACATCGATGATTCAAAGTCCAGCAGATGCCACAAGAACCTTTTATTTGGTGAAAAGTGGCGATACACTTTTCAGAATTGCACAGCAAAATGGAATGAGTGTTTCAGAATTAAAAACGTTAAATGACTTAACAACTGATAATTTACGGATTGGGCAGCGTTTAGCAATTAAATCGGTAAGTATTGCGCCTGTAGTAAATGAATTTTCTGATGAGTCGTCATCGCAGGGAAAGTTTGCGCTTTATACGCTTAATAGAAGTGATAACCTGAATACCATTTTATCCAAATTTAAGATGACCGAAGCTGAGCTACAGGCTTTGAATCCTGATATCAATACTAGGCAACTAAATCTAGCTAATAAGATTACGGTGCTATTGCCACCAACAAGGAATTTTGCAAATCCATATAGTAGCGACGCTCAACTACAGGATCTTGGATCGGTAACTGTGATGAGATATGATGTACAGAATATTGGTAAAACAACGACCAATGGTGAGCTTTATAATCCAGATGAATTCACGGCAGCACATTCAAATATAGCGCTAGGTAGTATTATTTTTGTTGAGAACCCAGTTAATGGTAAAGGGGTTTATGTAAGAATTAATGACCGTATTACGGGCACGGGTTTGAAGCTTTCTAGCCAAGCTTTTCGTATATTGGGCTTTGATGCTAACCAGCAGCCAACTGCTACTATTTACACTGATAGCTAATGAGCAATGTCATAAAGACATATTTTTCTGATACAAAAAACATTCTATATAGTTTTCTGTTCAGTCTGCCCATATTTTTGGCTTACGAGATATTAATTTTAATTTCTCAACCTGATCCCACACATGCGGTAAGGGTAAGTGTTGATGTCTGGTTTAAAAATATATTTTCGATATTTGGTGTAAACACCGTATCCATATCCTTGCTTGTTGTTCTCTTAATCGGGTTTGTAATTTTATATAGAGAACGTAATAAATTAAGAACGCTACGATTCAAGTTCTTTCCATTAATGGCGGTTGAGTCTCTAATTTACGCCATTGTTGTGGCAATAATTTCGTCATCTTTAGTAACATTATTACTCAATGTATCCGCTTCGCAGCCCATTTATCAATTAAGTGGAATTCAGAAGTTTGCGCTCTCATTAGGGGCAGGTTTGTACGAGGAGCTCTTTTTCCGAGTAATTTTGGTAACGGTTCTTATATATGTGTTTAATAAGGTGTTTAACAATGTGAAATGGGCATCTGTAAGTGCAGCAGTGGTGCTGTCGGCGCTTCTATTTAGCGCTATCCATTATGTTGGAGCCATGGGCGATCCATTTACATTATCGTCATTTTTGTACCGCTTTATTTTTGGTCTAATATTAAACGGTATTTACGTTTCAAGAGGTTTTGGTATTGCTGCGTGGACTCACGCATTATATGATTTGATAGTTTTATTTGTGCTTTAGGCACAAAGAAATTGACTACTACATCAATAAATTATATCTATTAAGTAGTTAGGCTATTGATTAGTACATTGCCTTGTAGTAAGAGACTAGGAAGATTTGCAACTATATTGCGTAGAATGAGTAGTATAACGTATAGAAGAGTAGTAAAAATATAAAGTTGACAATGATTAGAGCTGAAACAAAAAAACAACAAGACTTTAACGAGGAGATCATCCCGCTGTTGGATGTGTTGTTTAATTTTGCGCTCAAATTAACGGGGAATCCAAGCGACGCTGAAGATTTAGTACAAGACTCAATAGTTAAAGCATTTCGATTTTTTGGTAGTTACGAAAAAGGGACCAATGCCAAAGCATGGCTTTTTAGAATCCTAAAAAACTCGTTTATAAATAACTATCGCAGAACAGCAAATCGCCCTCAAGAAGTTGATTACAACGAGGTAGAGTCTTATTACGAAAGTATTAGAGCAGAGCGTACAGAGACTACCGATCTAGAGCGACTCATGTTTAATGAGCTTATGGATGATGACTTATCGAGAGCATTACATAAGCTACCAGAAGATTTTAGAACCGTAGTATTACTCTGTGATGTAGAGAATTATACGTACGAAGAAATAGCCAATATGCTAGATGTGCCTATAGGAACCATCCGTTCTAGATTGCATCGTGGGCGTAATCTTCTAAAAACAGAATTAATGGAATACGCTAAAAAACGTGGCTTTACAGCAGATTAAATAATCTGTTTAAGTTTTAGCTATTCAGTTTTAATGCAATTCGAATAGTTGTTCCCTCATCCAATTCTGAGCGCAAAACGTACACATGTCCATCATGGTAATCTTCTATAATGCGTTTAGTTAGGCTAAGACCTAACCCCCAACCTCTCTTTTTGGTGCTAAAACCTGGTTTGAAAATATTTTTGATATGTTTAATGTCGATACCAATACCAGAGTCTTCTATGTCTATGATTACTTTGTCGCCTTCTACTTTTGACGATACAGAAATAAAGGAATCAGCTTGATCTTTTGGGAGAGAATCCATCGCGTTTTTAACCAGATTTTCTACCGCCCATTGGAATAACTCAGGATTTATATTTACCTCACCATGGGCATTCAATACTTTCTTTACTTCAACTTTTTTGCCAAGACTTGGTAAGCGGCGCTCCATATATTGCACTACACTTTCTAGAATGGGTTGAATATCCATAGTCTTAAGTTCAGGTTCAGAACCAATTTTTCCAAAACGTTCTGCAACCCCGGCCAATCTCTTAACGTCATTTTCAATTTCTGTGGTAATGGTATTAGCAAATTCGTTATCGGGTAGCTCATCCTTCATTAACTGAATCCAACCATAAAGACTAGATATTGGCGTGCCCAGTTGATGGGCAGCTTCTTTTGCCATGCCCACCCAGAGGTTCGACTGCTCCGATCGAGTGATGCTACTATACGTTGTGTAGCCTATGCCCAGCAGGAGCGTTAACGCCAGTATTTGGGCGTAAGGGAAGTACCGTAGCATTTGAACGGTTGGGCTTTCGCCGTAATAAACGAATTGCTCAATTTGCTTCTTATCATCACCTATTACAATTTTGATAGGTACGTTTAGAGCTTTGTATGCTTTAACTAAATCAGATGAGTCTTTAGCTGTTTTGAGTTCATCCATTTTATTGATATTGCGATCAAATAGGATAGTGTTATTTGTATCTACAACAATGGCGGGAATTTTAAATCTATTCTCAAGAATAATTTCAGTATAAACAAAGTCGCCTGTGCTAATTGAAGACTCAGCGCTGTTTATTAGTCTCAAAACGCTGTCTGGCACGGTAGGATTATCCCTTAGTAGCTCAATGGCTTGTAGCAGCTTGGTTCCAGCTTGCTCATTTACGGGCAGGGTCATGTATTGATACCCTTTTGCTAGTAGCTCAACACTCGAACGCTCTTGTTCTAATATTTTATTTACTAAATATTGGTTATAAATAACCGAGCCTGCACCTAAAGATAGGAGCAGAAAGATAAGCAGGATTTTAATTTTCCCTGATGTTGCAAAATACTTCATGTTCTACTCGTCATCCGTGTTTGGATTGATGGATGCACATGAAAGCCTATAGGTTAAGCCGAGGCTTTTTGCTTTTCGTATATGGGAGGCGCTTTTTTAGTAATAGTTTCGCCAGTAACAATACATTTAGCAATGTTTTTCATTGAGGGCAACGTGTACATAATGTCGAGCATATCAGCTTCCATTATAGAGCGTAAACCTCGAGCACCAGTTTTGCGTAATTTGGCCTTTTGAACGATAGCTTTCAAAGCTTCGTCTTCAAACTCCAAGGTAATGCCTTCCATTTTAAACAGTTTTTTATACTGCTTAGTAATTGCATTTTTTGGATTTTGGAGAATATCGAGTAAGGCTTCATCGGAAAGCTCGTGGAGGCCACAAATCATTGGTAGGCGACCAATAAGCTCAGGTATTAAACCAAATTTCTGTAAATCTTCGGGCTCTACAAGAGTGAAAATTTCTGGATCGTTTTTGTCAAACTTAACTTGCTCTGCATGGTTAAAACCCATAGAGCTAGATGATTTTCGGCGAGAAATAATATCTTCTAAGCCTGAAAATGCGCCACCACAGATAAAGAGGATATTTGTAGTGTCGAGTTGTATAAAGCTTTGTTCTGGATGCTTTCTTCCGCCTTTTGGTGGGATATTAGCAACCGTGCCTTCTAATATTTTTAGAAGAGCTTGCTGAACACCTTCACCACTTACATCGCGAGTGATAGATGGGTTATCACTTTTTCGAGCAACTTTATCTACTTCATCAATATATACGATACCACGTTTCGCACGCTCAACATCGTAGTCGGCAGCTTGTAGTAGGTTGCTCAAAATACTTTCAACATCTTCGCCTACATAGCCAGCCTCGGTAAGTACCGTTGCATCAGCGATAGTAAATGGAACGTCTATAACTTTTGCTAACGTACGAGCAAGTAATGTTTTGCCACTTCCTGTTGGGCCAAGAAGAATGATATTACTTTTTTCAATTTGGGTGTCGTCAAGTTCATTACTTTCGTTAGAAATACGTTTGTAATGGTTGTAAACGGCAACAGCTAGAGTTTTTTTAGCTCTTTCCTGGCCAATAACGTATTCGTCTAGTTTGCCTACAATTTCTACAGGCTTAAGTAATGGCTTAAAAGTATGATCTTTTTTTCGGCTGAGCGATGCCAAATCACTTTGAATGATGCTTGAGGCATCTTCTACACAACGGTCGCACACGTAAACATCTGGTCCGGCAACCATACTATTCACTTCTAGGCTTGATCTGCCACAAAATGAACAGTGTACAAGGTCGGTATTGTTCTTCTCTTTATCGCTCATTGCTTCTCAATCTAATCAAAAATAAATTACTTTCCAGTTTTAGCAGTTGCTACAACGTTATCTACTAAACCGTATTTTTTTGCTTCTTCTGCCGACATCCAGTTGTTACGGTCAGAATCGCGAATAATATCTTCTAAAGAGTTTCCGCTATGGTCGCCAATAATTTGGCTAAGCTCTTGTTTGATACGAAGAATTTCTCTTGCTTCAATTTCGATGTCGCTTGCCTGCCCCTGAACGCCACCAAGTGGTTGGTGAATCATTACTCTTGCGTGTGGCAAGCAACTACGTTTACCAGCAGCGCCTGCTGTTAATAGCACAGCACCCATACTAGCTGCCATGCCCATGCATGTAGTAGCAACATCACATTTAATATGTTGCATAGTATCATAAATTGCTAAACCAGATGAAACAACTCCACCTGGGCTATTTATATACAAGTTAATGTCTTTTTCAGGATCTTCAGACTCTAAGAAAAGTAATTGAGCCACAATAGTACTAGCAACCACGTCATTAATAGGACTTCCTAAAATAATGATACGGTCTTTAAGAAGGCGCGAATAGATATCGTAAGCACGCTCGCCACGGCTGGTGGTTTCAATCACCATAGGCACAAGGTTGCTTTCTATTGCATTATTAACTTCATAAATAGGTTGGGTAGCTATTGGTGTTCTAATCATAGTGGTTCTTTTCTAAATAATTACTTTTTAGCCTTCTTCTCCTGCAACTCGCGGTATTTGTCTTTGCTTAATTCTGTTAGTTTAACTTCGTCTTCGAGCTTGTCGAATACTTTAGTTTCGCGAATACTAACTCTTAATTGCTCTAGCATGCTAGGGTTCTGTGCGTAATAGCCTTTTAATTGTTCGGCTGTTGCACCAAAACGTGCCGCTTCTGCAGATATATGCTGGTCTATATCTTCGGCATTTATTTCAATATCGTCAAATGTTTCTTGCAATTGTTGGCTTATAAAAAACCATTTTGCTTCACGTATACCGCGCTCACGCATTTCTTCTTTGTAAACAACTTCATCAAAGTTAGCAGGAAACTTGCCTTGTTGCTGTTGTTTTAGTTGATCAACGTAAGAGTTTAGTACTTGTTCTAAAAATACTTCTGGAACTTCAATTTTGTCTTCATGAGCATTAACCAAAGCATCTACTATATCGTTCTTTAAAAGATCGTCGGATGTTTGGTCGTAATATTGCTGCATGCCACTTTTAATGAAGCTATTGAATTCATCTTCAGTATTAGCTTCGCCATTACTTTGGGCTATAATGAAAGCTTCATTAAGTTCAGCTTTAATAAGCTTTTGAATTTTTTTGATGGTAACACGGAAACGATCCTTTCTGTCGCCATCTTCTAAGTTCATATCAACAACATCGCCCACTTTTTTGCCTTTCAATTCCTTTAAGAAATCTTTAGCACCTTCTTGGCGTAGGTCAATAACTTGATCGGTGTCTTCGTCACCCTCAATTGGGTTGCCTTCTTCGTCTAGAGAAATAACATCAACAATAACCTTAGAATCTGCAGTAGCTTTGGCATCTACATCTTCCCAGTTACCTTCACGCTCTAAAATCGCATCTAATTCTTCTGCAACTTCTTTGTCAGTTACGTCGTGAACCATTTTGTTCACTTTTACTTTACTCAAGTCAGTAATTTCGAAAGTTGGTTTGATGCCAATTTTAAAAACTACTTCTAGTTTATCATCTTCCCATTTAAGGTCAAGCATTTCTGTCTCGCCTACTGGGCTGTGCTCGGGTATGATTTTATTTTCAAAAATGGTCTGAACCCATTTGTTGATTTCTTCGAGCTCAATTTCTGAGCCAAATCTCTTTTTTACAACCGATACGGGTACTCTACCAGGACGGAAGCCAGGGAGAGCAATTTTATTTTTGTAATTTTTGAAAGCCTTGTCGAATGATTCTTGTAAATCTTCTCTATTGGCAGTTAATGTAAGCTCTTTGTCAACTGAAGTAAGCTCTTTAACAGAAATGTTCACGTTTTCTCCACTTTTTTTGGTATAAAATTCAATAAACGAACAGGAATTAATAAGGAAAGGAGTACGAGAGGGGGGAGTCGAACCCCCACATCGGTTAAGATACTAGATCCTAAATCTAGCGCGTCTACCAGTTCCGCCACTCTCGCATTTTTTAGAGCTTGCAAAGTTAGGCCTTTTTCAAATTAATATCCAACATTTAGTGTGTATACTTACTAATTATTTATTATTTAATAAATGGTATTATATAACTCCACTAGAAAAATTAGAATATTATGTACAATAACCTACGTCTCGCATACATAACCACCGCTAATAGAGAGGAAGCGCGCATAATTGGGCGTTCATTAGTGGATAATAAACTTGCCGCTTGTGTAAACATAATTGATGGCATGGAATCTATTTATAGATGGAAAGGGAAAATTTCAGAAGATAAAGAGACTATTCTGCTAGCTAAAACGCATTACACTAAGATGAAGGCGCTTACCGATCATGTTAAAGGTATGCATAGTTACGACTGCCCCTGTATAATTTCTTTTTCTATAAATGAAGAAGGTGGTAACGAGGATTATAAACAATGGTTGTTGGGCGAGTTAAAGAAGTAATCTTTTAAAAATTGAATTTAATTAAACAAATTTTATCCAAGCTATATTTTGATTGAGACCGCTTTAATTTCTAAACATATACTAAGGGCAACTATACGGCGCCCAAAAGCACTTAATGCTGTGAATTTTCAGGTGATGGAAGATTTAGAAGAAATAGTGCGCCTTATGGAAAGCAATGAGGATATTCGGGTATTTATTCTTTCTGGAGAGGGAACCGAAGCTTTCATTTCTGGCGGTGACCTGCGAGAATTCCATACCATTATAAGCAAAGACAAGGCTCATGCCATGTCAGCCAGAATGCACACCCTTTTAAACAGATTGGAGCAGCTACCCTGTTGGAATATCGCTTTTGTTAACGGAGACGCTTATGGAGGCGGAATTGAAACCATGCTAGCTTTTGATTTTAGGATTGCTGCCCCAAAAGTTAAACTTGGATTTACCCAAAGTCGATTTTACCTAACCCCAGGCTGGGGAGGCTTAACACGACTGGTTGAAAAAGTTGGACGTTCTAAAGCGCTGATGTGGTTAGCTAAAGCAGAAGTTATTTCTGCGGATGTGGCATTACATGAAGGCGTGCTAGATTTTATTGTTGAAGGCATTGACGCCGAACAGGAAGTTTTAGATTGGGCAGAGAAGCTTACAAAGAATGATCGTGCTTTTATAAAAACTCTAAAAAGTGGCGCTTTTACAAGTAATGAAATTCGGTTAGCTGCTATGGAAAAAGAGATAGAACCTTTTTCGAAGCTTTGGGTGGCAGAAGAGCACATAAAACGAGTAGAAGCATTTTTTAAGAAATAACACAACGATTCCTTGTGTCTGTAACTGAAGAGTTGATGTTTACCATGTTTGTAATTTGCAATACGAATATTGCATCGCGTAATAAGAGTTGGTAGATATTCTCGATTAGGTACTGCCCCGAATGGGGCAGGTGGGTGACGGTCGTCATTTGGGCTACAAATATATCGTCCCCATGGGACGAGGAATGTGCTCTATGAGATTTGCTAGTCCAGATATATTGCTTCTAAATACTATGCTTTAGAATTAGGATTGTAGATGTTAGTTAATTAGCTGACAGAATTTCTGTTCACTCTCAATGATACCACAGTGGGTCATCCTGAGAATACCTTCGAAGGATCTTTAGAAATAGTTCTTTAACGAGATTAATTATTTTAGAGCTCATTGTATTATAAGTTCTGCAAACTATGAAAAACGAGTTTTATATAAGCGAAACCATTTTTCATAATTGAGGCATTCCTTAAAAGAAATGACATTAATAATTCAAAGTTTACAGCTTTAAACTTAAACCTATAGGTCCTTCGGAAGTATCCTCAGGATGACCCTCTAAAGGAAATCTGTCAGTGAATTACTAGACTCCTTCCTTAGCGGCCCATAACTCGTTTTCGGAGGGTTATTTTTGCTTCGTAGCTATTGCCTGCTCTAACAAGTTCAATATTCATTTCAGAGCCCTCTTTGTATTCGCGCATAAGTGCCCAAGCGTGCATTTCGCTACTAACACGAACGCCACCAATTTTCACAATGATGTCGCCAGGCATAATGCCACCCTGAAATGCGGGGCCACTTTTGTTCACTTTTGTAACAAATAAGCCAGGTATGGTGGGTAGATTATATTGAAACACTAGATTTCGTGTCATGGGTACAATTTCCATCCCAGGATCAAACTCTAGAGATACTTTACCCGACTCCATCAGTTGTTTAATAATTTGCTGCGTACGTGTGCTTGGAATTGCAAAACCTAAGCCAACAAAACCAGAGCTTGTGCCGCCTGTAAAAATGAAAGTGTTCACACCAATAACTTCCCCATTACTATTTATAAGTGGTCCACCAGAATTGCCTCTATTAATTGCGGCATCGGTTTGAATCATATCAATATAAACGTGTGGATCGTTGGGGTCTGGTCTAAAATCACGTTGTGTTGCACTAACTACACCTACAGTAACCGAAGGACGTCCATCATCAAAAAGTCCAAATGGGTTACCCATGGCAATAGCCCACTCGCCAACAATGGCATTTTTATTTTGATCAAATTCCACAAAAGGAAATTTTTGAGTAGAATCTTTAGGCACAATTTTGAGTAGCGACAAATCGGCTAGTGCATCTGAGCCAATTAATTCAGCATCGTACTTTGTGGCATCAGCCAATACAACCATTATTTTTTTAGCGCTTTCGCCTGCAACATGCGCGTTGGTTACTACCAAACCATCTTCACTTATGATAAATCCCGAGCCCATGCTTTGCACTTCACGCTCTACAGGTGATAGGAAAAAACGAAAGTAAGAAGGGTCGAACTCTCTGGTATAACCACGCTCTAATTCTGTTACTGTAATACTTACAATAGCAGGGCTAGCTTTTTCTACGGCAGTTGTAATAGCGTTTTGCCTGCTTTTAGATATAGAAACAATCTCATCTTCACTATTGTCATCGTCGTCAGAAATAACCGAGTTTGATGTTGCGGTAGGCACTACTTGGCGCTGCATCGAAGGCAAAGGCTTTTCAGACTCGGGCTTTTGCACACAGTTTAGTAGCAACATACTACTCAGTAAAAAAATACCAATTCTATTCATTATTCGAATTTAACTTATAATTGCTCCAAACCCAGGCTAACAACATCTTTAACAGCATTCTCTATAGTGCCAGAGTAGATGCCGCCTGCAGCTTTTTTATGACCGCCCCCGTTTAGCTTCCGTGCCCAAACGTTGACGTCTATTTCGCTACGCGACCTAAGACTTAATTTTATTTTATCACCGTCTTCTCTAAAAAAGATACATGCTTTAACCCCTTCAATACTTAACGGATAGCTAACGAAGCCTTCTGTATCTGCATTGGTGGTTTGGGTTTCATCAAACATGGCTTGGGTAACGTACATGGTTGCAATTTGTTGGTTGCCATGCAAAGAAATTGTTTCTAGCGACATCCCTAAAAGCTGAATCTGGTTCAAGCTTTTAGACGAATATATTCTTTCAACGACCTCTGGAGGCGTAAAATCTCCTTTTTCTAGCAGATTTGCTGCGGCTCGCAAGGTAGATGGTTTTACACTATTGAACTGAAAAGACCCCGTATCGGTAACAATTCCCACAAAAAGAGATTTTGCGATTTCGGCATCAATTTGGTCGATATCGTGCTCCGCAATAAGCTCATAAACCAACTCGCAGGTAGAGGAAGCGTCGGTTACAGAAATAAACGTATCAAAAACATCATCTGGTTGTGGATGATGATCTATCATATATAATGGTTTATCGAACTCTATTGTTCTTTCTGCATTCTCACCAAATCGGTGAAGGGCGTTTCCATCCAGAAAAAGGAAAGCATCAAACTTATCGAGCTCTGCAAGGTCTGGTTTAGAAATAGGAAAGAAATTGGTAAGCCATAATAAGTTTTGGTTAACGTCATCTTCGTTAAAAGCGGAACAATCCACTCCATTTTTTTGCAGCCATAAACAAAGGGCAACTTGTGAGCCCAGACAATCACCGTCGGGTTTTACATGCGAAAACACGGCTATATTTTTATAACTTAGTAATTTTGATATCAAATTTTTATACATATTAACTCCTTGGCGCTAAAAATAAGCTTCTAAAGCTACACTTCCATTTCTTTTTTTGAAGGAATTTCCCAACCTTCCGCCCAACAAAATATTTAGTTATGCATGCACTTATTGTTAGCGGTGGAACCCCACCGACCAAAAAACTTCTTGAAACAGAAATCAACGTCGCTGATATAGTTATTGGCGCTGATAGTGGGGGGCATGCAATTATTGGGTATGGTTTTACACCCGATATTGTTTTGGGGGATTTGGATAGTTTCCATTACACCAATCACAAAGGAATTAAAACGCTTAAAATTGCGGAGCAAGAAACCAATGATTTGGAGAAGGCTTTGGCTTATGCGCTAGAACAGGGCACTAGGCATTGTGTGGTTTTAGGAACTTTAGGAAAGAGAATAGATCACACCTTCAAAAACTTATCGGTGCTAATGCAGTTTCACTCTAAATTCGAATCCATTGTTTATAGAGATGAATACGGCGATACATTTTTGATAGAATCGCCTTATACATTAGATGTTAAGGTAGGAACCATACTTTCTTTTATACCGCTTTCTGGAAAGATTACAGGTATAACCACGACAGGAGTTGAGTATCCCCTTACAAATGAAGCGTTAGAAATTGGCGTGCGTGATGGAACCTCCAACACTGCAACTGAGCCCACTGTACACGTAGAATTTGACGGCGGTAAAATGGCCTTATTTGTGGGCACTGGCAGTAAATTAGCCGATAAATAGAGGTGGGTTTAAATAGCTTTGAGGTGTGAGGAATTTCATTCCTGATAAATGCTCATTGATTCCCCAATTCCCTAATCACTAATTAACCAGTAACAAATTCTCCAAATGATTCGGTTTCAGGTTAGAAACTCGTTCCACAAAGTTGGTTGCTGATATCCCAAAGAGATTTGGCGTGGTCCATGTTTGTGGCTTTTATGCGAGGAGAAATAGCTTTTTTGTTTTTAAAATAAGCGCCATTTACTGCTTCAACTTCATCTGCAGTTGCTAAATAAATAGTGGTTTGTGCGCCATCTTCTGGGGAAGTCATAAAGGGCCCAGCGATTTTCCAGAATGTGCGAACCACAAAATTACTTCCACTTCCAAAATTGGAGCGAATTACCCCTGGATGCAAACAATTTGAGGTAATATTTGTGCCATTAAGGCGATGCGCAAGCTCTTTAGTAAATAAAATATTAAACAGTTTTGAGTTGCCATAAGATTTCATTGCGCTATAACCTGTTTTCAATTGCAGATTACTTGGATCGAATGTGCCGGCACGATGAGCATCGGAGGCAACATTTATAATGCGAGCTTTATCGGCAGCTTTCAAATTGTTGAGCAACAAATTCGTAAACAAGAAATAGCCAATATGATTTACGGCAAAAGTTTCTTCGAGATCGTCTATAGTTTCATTTCTATCTGCCGCAATAAAACCATGATTATTGATGAGAATATCAATTTTGTCATACTTTTGAATGATTTCTTGCGCTGCTTTATGAATCTCGCTTTGGATAGAGAAATCGCATAACACAATATCAATTCCTGCGCTTGGACTTAGTTCTAAAATAGCTTTTTTTGCTAGCTCTGCTTTATCCTCGTTGCGGCAAACCATAACAATATAAGCTCCTTTTTGGGCTAAGGCTTTTGCCGTTTCGAATCCGATGCCAGAATTAGCGCCAGTAATAACACATAGTTTGTTAAGCATGTCCATATTTATATTTCTGTAACTTTATAAGTGTATGATGATAACTAAAATTTACGACCTCAAAATTACTTATTTTAAGAGCTAATTATGTTGGTAGAACATGATCTTATTCTAATCTAAGTCTACTTTGGATAGGTATTATTTTATAAAGGTAAGCGCTTATCATATAAAGTAGCTAGCTAGAATAAATATTAACCCGCAAAAAATATTTAAGAGGTAATAGAATCAAAAAGGAATCAGTTATCAAAAAGCAGATACAAGATGAAGCTCAAGCTGCATTAAAAGAGCATTCTTTACTAGAGGACATTTTATCTATATCAGTAGCTTCGGTTATGCTTTCATTTGGTATAGCACTGTTCTCGCACATGGATTTTTTAATTGGTGGAACAGCAGGGATGGCGTTTTTAGCGCACTATGCAACAGGCGTTTCCTTTGGGAAGGTGTTTTTCATAATTAATATTCCTTTCTATGGACTAGCTATTTGGAAATTAGGAAGGGTTTTTACACTTAAGACATTTATAGCGGTGTTTTTAGTATCGTTTTGTACCGATTATTTACCAATGGTGTTTGAGTTTGGTGAAGTGAATCGTCTGTATGCCGCAGCTCTAGGTGGCTTTTTAATTGGAACGGGATTGTTAATGCTTTTTAGGCATAAAGCGAGTTTAGGTGGACTTAATATTGTTTCCATTTACTTGCAGAAATATCATAATATAAGTGCCGGTAAATTCCAGATGTCGGTAGATGTATTGATTATTATAGCAGCCTTTTTTACGGTAGATATTTATGCGGTATTATATTCTGTACTTGCGGCTGTGTTTCTGAATCTTATATTAGCAGTGAATCACAAACCTGGGCGTTATTTGGCGCTAGATTAAATTAACCCACAACCAATCCTATTGCTATGAAACGAAGTGAGTTCCTAATAAGCGGTGCTGTTTTAGCAGCATCAACAGTATTTCCGATTAAGAGAATTAGCAAGTTATGGTACTCACCCTTTACTGAGCTTCGTAGAAATGTTGGTCATTTTATTGGGCGTGGTGGCACTATTGGTTGGCTGGCAAATACTGATGCACTTGTAGCAATAGATTCTCAATTTCCTGATTCGGCCAAAACATGTATAGAAGGCTTGCAAGAGAAAACGAGTCACCCGATGGATTTGTTGATAAATACTCATCATCATGGTGACCATACAGGTGGGAATAGTGTTTTCAAGAAAGTTGCAAAACATATAGTTGCGCAAAAGAATGTGCCGGGTTTACAAAAGGCTGCAGCTGAAAAAAGAGGCAAAGAAACACTAGAACAGCAGATTTATGCCGACCAAACTTTTGATAAAACGTGGAAACAAACCGTTGGTGATGAAACGGTACATGCGCTGCATTTTGGTCCTGCCCACACAGGTGGCGATGCCGTAATCTATTTCGAGAAGGCCAATGTTGCACACATGGGTGATTTGGTTTTTAATAGAGCCTATCCATTTATAGACCGTGCTGGCGGCGCTTCAATAAAGAACTGGGTAAATGTGTTACAGAAAACGACAAAAGAATTGAACTCTGATACCATATACATTTTTGGGCATGGCAATTTAGAGTACGGCATTACAGGCGCTAGCGCGGATGTGCTTTTGAAAGCGAATTATTTAGAAGCATTACTGGAATTTACCCAAAAAGGGATAGATGCAGGCAAGAGTAAAAAAGAGCTTCAGAAAACAAAAGTTCTGAAAGGTTTTGAGATGTTTGATGCCCCAGGCTGGAGTTTCACCCTGGGTAATAATATAGATACAGCTTATGAAGAGTTAACTGCTAGTTAGCATATTTTTTTCGATAGCTGTCACGAAAATAACCCTTAGTAATCTTTTGTCCAACGCAAGTCAATTCCTTGCCTTGAGTTATCGCCTTGGGTAATTATGAGATCTAAATCTTTTGTAAGCATATATTCTAGGAGGAATAATGTCTTTGGATTCGCGGTAGTAAACTCGTTTACAATGGCAAAAAATGTACGCTGATTTATATACCAACCTGTTTTAATGGATGTACCTGATTCTGTGCCCGAACGTATATTATCAATTTGCACTACATCTATACCAAGCTCGCGAGTTGCAAGTGATTCCACCTCATCTAGTAAAATATCTACTAAAATATCGGATGCCGAGTTAGAGTTGCCACCACTTACGGTTCGTTGCCAAGAGTCTAATGCATAGAACGGTCGCCCAAAAAGTGTGTATGCTATAATATCTTTTTGCTCCATGGGTGGGTCACTATCAAATATATAATCGGGGTCACTAGCGTTTCCGTCAATGATATAATATATAATAACTGGGCTTTGGTTAGGTTTGTGGGAGCTTTTTACATAAACATCTGGGTCGGCCATGGGACCACTAAATGTCAGTTGAGCTTCATCTAAATTAAAAATCTTACCCAATGGTTTAACATAGCCTTTCACGCCATCTAAGGTGCCAAAAAGTGATAGTTCGCCGTTTGTTTCTTTTAAAGCATCTAGGTTTCCCCGTAACTCAATGTCCATATCTAGATAGCCTTTATTACGAACAAAGAAATTGCGCTCAATTACAAACTGCATATCTATTGCTAGCGAGTCATAAGGGCTAAAAGACTCTGATTCACCCTCTAATTGAACCTCCTCAATATATTTATCCCCGAAATCTGCAAGAAATATAAAACCGTTTTTAATGGCTAGTTTACCCGTAAGCTTTGGTGTTGGTGCATTGCCAGATAGCCTAGAATCGAGGTCGATTGTTAAATTATAGTCTTGGGTATTTATGAGTTTAAATTGGCTGGCAACGGCTTTAATATCTACAGAGTCTGGGATTAAACCAGTCATAGAAACACGCCCAGATGCTTTCAGATCACCTTTTCCACTTTTGACGTATAGCTCATTTACTTTAATTCCATTTTTATCAAAGGTTAAGCTTGAACGCAAACCCGCTAATTTTATATTGGCAATAGGAACCTCTAATTCTGCTCTGGTTAAATCCATGTATCCACTTACATCAAACTCACCGATACTACCTTTTACCCTTAGGTCACCATTAAGTGTTCCCTTAAGGTTCTTGGTGTATGTTTTGTTTAAGAAATCGTTAAATACGGCGAGATTGAAGTCTTTAGTTGTGATAACAGCTGAAATCAAATCAGCGTCATCAGGCATGGTGAACTCAAAATTTTGAAAGTTGTAGATAAATGGAACTTCAATTTCTGCTGATATCGCTTTTTGCTTTGTGGCAAGAACTAGAGCACTAACTAATAATTTATTTGAGCTTTGATTATAACTAAAACTAGCTGAGGTTGAATCTACAGTGATGCCAGATAATACTGGTTTAGAAAGCTGAAGAGCGCCATCCATGTTTGGCTTGCCAGCAAACCCAGATAATGTGCCATCAAAAGAAACAATACCACTGGTATTTGTGATATTGAATGTATTAAGAAGTAGCTGAAACCTTGAGAGTTCCGTAGGGTTAATTTTGAGGTTTCCATCTACGGGCTGTTCATAAAAGGAGGCGGGAAGCTCAGTACTTGAAGCTAAAACAAAGGGCACATTTAAGTCGCCTTCTATTAACTTTTCTTGGCCCATAATAACAACACCTCGAGCAACTAACCGCTCGTCTACTAACTCATAGTTGAGTGTAAGAGAGTCTGCTTCAAACCCTTCGTAATTAAGGCGCTGCAAAGTAATAGCGCCAACTGTTTTTAAATCTAAATGAGTTCGCTCAAACATTAAATCCCCCGATAAAGCACCGTCTACAAAACGTTCGTCTAACAAAACATCTTGGATTAAGCCAAAATCGAAGTCATTTCCCTTTAGCCAACCTTCTTGGCGAACATTATCGGCAAAAGGAATAGATAACGTAAGGAAAGCGCCATCTTTTGAAGCTAAGCTCAGAGTATCGGTTCTAACTGTGCCTGAGTTTACCGTAATATGGAAAGGTTTTTGTAGCTCCAGTTTTTTAGTAAGAGCAATAATATCAAAATGATTTAGTGATAAAGAGTAATTTTGGAGATCAAGATTAGCACCATAAGTTCCGTTTTGCTGTATTTGCCCTCGTTCACTTCCAATAATAGACAATTCGTAATTTCCATATAACGAGTCACTTTCGACGGAGCCTTTACTTATAAGGTTGATGTCTTGAAGGGTGGTGCCGAACAAGAGTGGCTTAGTAACTGAAAGGTTTAGGTCGAAACTTTGAGTGGCTGAAAAAATACCTGAAGCTTCGCCCGAAAGTGTTTCTGCAAAAGCGATTTCGTCTATTTGAATATCTTCAAGATTGAGGGTGGCATCACATTGTAGTAGTTTATCATCGTTTTGGAAAAACTCTCCCTGTAATTTACCCTTCGCCTGTAATATTTCTAGGCCCAATAGTGGTGCTAGTGGTTGTAATTCCTTAAGTGTTAAATCAACAACAAGATTGTTATTAGGGTCGGTAGAATTAAAAAGATTATTTCTAATTGTGAAATCACCATCTGCAATATCGCTTAGAAGGAGACCGTCTTTGATAGTAATTATGCGGTTCTCTAAATTGAAATCAGCTTTTATGTTCTCTAATATAGACCTATTTATATAACTTGAATCAGCTTTTAATAAACCGTTCATAACCAGATTATCAAAATCATTGCCACTTCCACTGCCTTGTAATTTGGTGTTTAGTAAAGTAGGAAAGTTCTCAAACCCAACAATATCGGAGATATCAAAATCGTGAGTAGCCAAGGTGTATTCAAAAGCTGGGGATTGTGTTAGAATCTGTGAAGCAGAAATGTCAAAAGTTAGTAGGCTCTCAATCAGTTTGGTTGAACCTTTTATAGTTGCAGCCTCTTCGCTAAGAACACCATCGGCTTGGAAGGAAGAGACAATCTGATTCATTATAGAAACAGGTTTGTCGCCGGTATTTATTTCGTAGTTCCAAATATTATCGGAGAGGGTAAAACCTTTTCCATCTGCTTTGGCTACAAAATTGATGTTACTAACCATGTCTGGGTTTTGAGCCCAAACAGATAAATCAATATTGTTAGCAGTTAGCAAAACATTCCACTCAGGTAAATCAGAAAAAAGCTCAGCTATAGTAGGTTGAATTGATAGCGCCCCACCTTTTCTAGAGTTAATATTAATACGCCCAGTAAGCAGCTGATTTGCGAGGTTACCACTTCCTTCAACATGATCTACTAAGTAATCTTCGTATCGAATATTATCCGCTGAAAGATTCCATTTGAAAGATGATTGCTCATAGTTTGTGCTAATGTTGCCATCTATGGAGATTTTGAAAGCACCCATATTTGCACCAATAGCACTATTAGTCACATCATTTATGTTGATCCCTTCGCCCGAAGCAGTAAAGCTTTTAAGTTTGGGCTCGGCTGAAATATCCAAGTTTGCTGCAAGTTCAACATTCTTTATACTTTCACTTTTTAAAGATAATCCAAGATCTAGGCTCTCTTTATTGCCACCTACAGTGAGTTTCATTTCTACAGTTTCTGGTGGTAGCGTAGCATCTAAATAAGGCTCAATATCGGCCAAAGATAGGGGTGAAAAACGTGCTTCACCTTGTATTTGGTTAAGATCTAAATCGGAAGAGGCATGAGCATTTAGCAGAGAACGACCAGTATCGATTACTAACTGTTGCAATGTTATCGTCTCATTTTCAAAAGTAGCGGAGGTGTTAACCTGAATTGCTTCTGGAAGGCGCCCTTCTTTAATCAAAAAATTAAGATCAGATACTGAGCCCGACATCGACTCTTGAAGTGTGAAGGAACCATTCAAATTTAAGTTCTGCACTTTTAGAAGCCCATCTGGTAGATATGTGGGGGAAATTATTTTGGAGTTGAAATTACTAACTAGTAACTCCTGTAAATTAAAGTAGAAGGAGGAACTTGAAGAATCGGCAGTGTCTTCAATAAGTATTTGTTGCAGGTTAAACTGAGAGGAATCAACCTCAGTAATGGTTGAATGAGTTCCTGTTATACTCAGCTTATTAATTTGAAAAACATCACTCAACAAGCTCATAATCTCATAATTCACTGAAATTGAATCTATACTTATTAAGGTATCTGGATTAGAAACGAGCACATTATTTAGTTGGATGCTGTTCCATAAATCGCCTTCGATAGCACCAATATTAAGCGTAGCATTAAGTTGATTATTTGCGATTTGAACCACTTTGTTTTTAACAAACTTCTGAACCACTTGGGTTTTTAAAGAAAGGCGAAGCCCAATTCCGAGCAATAGAATAGAGGCCAAAAACCAAGCGATGATTTTTAGTGATATATGGATGCTATGTTGTTTTTTATCTGTCACGTACTATTAAAATGCCTGTCCTATACTTAAATGGAAGCCCCATCTATTCCAGTTACTGCCATAATTGTTTCCATTATAAATGTTTAAATCTTGTTTGGTGGGGTTTATTTTATAGGCAATATCTAATCTAATTGGGCCAATGGGCGATTTATAGCGTATACCCGCCCCTGTACCAAACTGCAAAGACCCAGTGTCTATTGCGGAAAGAGATTTCCAGACTTGGCCGCCATCAAAAAATGCAGCAACTCCAAAGCCTTTTAACATGGCATCGAGCCTTTGACGAAACTCTATATTAAAATTAAAAAAGGCATTCCCACCAGTAGACACATAACTTTGGAATGCACCCAAACTATCTGTAATAGCCTCTTTGGGGCCCAAATTTTGACGGCTCCAACCACGAACTGAATTTGTGCCACCTGTAAAGAAACGAATATCTTGGGGTAGCGAATCTCTTTCTGCAGAAAAAATGCCTCCACCACTTACACGAGTAGCTAATATTAGGGCAGAATTAACTTCGAAATAGCGCCTTACATCGAGCGATAGCTTTTGAAATTGAAACGAAGACTCATTTAAAGTACCAGAAATCTCCGCATATGGTTGCACAACCCATCCTTCTCTGTCACCTTTTAGGCCTTTCGTGTAATACGCATTTAAACGAAATGAGGATACGTTATAGTTTAAGACACTATCGGGCAAAGTGGTTTTAATTTTTCGAGAAACTTCCTGGTTGTTTGAGAACTCATAACCGAAAGAGCTGGTTAGGTTTTGGCTATGCTCGTAAATAAAGTTGTTAGTTAAACCACCTCTTAAGATTTCGTACGAATTTTCAATTTTATGCTGAATAAATGGAGTAGTTATAAAGCTACTTTTGGTATTAAATAGATATGGGAAGAGGTAATCGAAACCAAAATTCTGTTCAAAGCCAGACACTCGTAAAGAAGTTCTAAAACGCTCTCCTTTTTGACGCACATTCCTATAAATCCAAACAATTTCACCCCTAAAAAGACGATATCCATTTTTTGGATCAATGGGTGGCTCAACGCGGTCAAAATTCCCCAAGCCCGCTTTAAACTGCACAGAACGTAAAGGCATTTCTTTAACTCGAATCAAAACATTGAGCGTGGTGTCTTGTGGTTGCTCTGGAACAGACACAATTGCAAAACGGAATAAATGATGATTAAAGAGTTCGCGCTGTGCTTCTCGTAAATCCTTTTCGTTGTAATAAACACCTTGGGTGAGCCCCGTTTCTCTGGCAATATATTTCTCTGGCAAGGTTGATTCACCCTCTACCAATATTGAGTCGAAGCGAGCGCGTGGCCCAGTAGTTAGCTGCATGTCAACAGTGGCAAGCCCCTTTAGGCTATCAACCTCAGCCGATATTTTAGTTTCGGCATAGGCAAAACCTAAATTGCGTAATGCTTGCGATATATCCCCTTCAGTTTCTGGTATCTCAACGGTCTCAAATCTGTTATTTTTACGGAATGAAGCTCGCCTTAAAACTCTTTGAAAATTATCATCACCTGCAATTAGTAGGCTATCTTGGGGCGAAGTGTCAATCTCTACATTTACAGATTCAACAAGAATAGGTTTGCCTTCTACAATATAAAAAATAAGAGTTTTGCGCCACGAGGGGGAGCCGTCTTCCAAGCGGTATGATACTTTTACGTCGCTAAAGCCACGTTTATTATAGAAGCGTTGAATTCTGATAACATCCCTTTTAATTTCCGTTTCTGAAACGTAATATCCCTTTTCATTAAAGAAGGTGAGTTTTTTCCATGCCGAGGGAGACTCGTTTGCAATAAATTTATTAATAACCATATTTTCGTAGGTGGTGTTACCCTCAAAATTAACCTTCCAAATACGAGCTGGTTTTGGCTCTTTTTGAGCAAATAATACAGTGGATTGAAGCAATAGTATAGCTACTACCCCAAGTGCTAATGCGATATGTTTAAGTAAGTATGTAATAGAAAATGGAAATAATTTTGCTTTAGTATAAGAGTAAGATCGTCTACTTAAAAAATATTCAATCAATATTTATTGTGTTATCTTGACCCAGAATAAAAATTTAATATAATTATGTTTAAATACAGTCTTCTTGGAATTGTTTCTCTACTTTTTGTTTCGTGTAAATCTACTGAAAAATTTACTGGTTATTCTTACGATCCGCCTGGCGTAACAGATACTTTTGATAAAGAGATAGAATATCAAAAAAAGAGAATTATTGGTGCTGGAACGCCAAAAGTTTGGGCAAGTAATGAGTTCGATGGTGCGCGTATGAATGATTTCTATGCCATTAACGACACACTTTACGAGGTTCTTATTAAACCAGAGAGAGCTCCTATTAATAATAGTGCTTGGTTTAGTTTTAAACTTTGGAGCGACGTGCAACAAACAATCACGCTTCGAATGAAATACGAAGATGGGCGCCATCGCTACCAACCCAAAGTATATTTTGAAGGAAATATCTTCTCTGATTTCCCTAAAGATACTCTCTATAATAAACCCATTGAAGTTAGGTACGACAGTTTGCGAAATGCCTCTTTCGAGATAACTGTTGGGGAATTGCCTTTAATTGTTACCGCACAATGGCCGTTTAATACCACCTTATTCAATAAAGCTATAAACTCGCCGATAGTTCAAGAAAAAGCAAATACGCGTGTAATTGGGCATTCAAAAGAAAATAGACCTATTTATGAAGTTGAAATTGATGAAACCGATGCCAATGAACCAGCTGGTGTACTTATTTTAGTTAGTCGATTGCATCCACCTGAAGTTCCTGGGTTTTTAACCTCTATGTTTTTTCTAGAAAACTTGCTTAGTGATAGTGATTTAGCAACTGAGTTTAGGAAGCATTTTGTGGTTAAAGCGTATCCCTTGGTAAACCCTGATGGAGTTGATCACGGCCATTGGCGAAATAATGCAGCCGGGAATGATTTAAATAGAGATTGGGAACACTTCAACCAACCAGAAACTAGAGCTGTGCGTGATGCTTTGCTACCCCTGTTAGATACACCGAATAGAAAAGTGTATTACGGCATAGATTTTCACTCAACAAACGAGAATCTTTTCTATCCAATCGATGAAGATGTGGTTACGTTTCCCGATAACTTTACACAGCGTTGGCAAGAGATGATTATTGAAGATAATCCAGATATAGTGTTTTCATCTGAAGAGTTTCCAACCGATTCCCCAATTACCAAAAACTGGATTTATAAAACTTTTGGCGCCGATGCTGTTACCTACGAGGTTAGCGATAATATGGAAATAGCTGATATGGAGTCGGTAGCATATAGCGCAACGGAGCTTTTGATGCAGTCATTACTCGAGGAATTTAAAAAGCATAATCAACCTAAATAAGTAGAGTATATTTTTTGTGTTGAGGCCTGAGGGAAATTTCCTCAGGTCATAATACATTGCCAGTATAGAGTTAAGCGTTAAATATTGAGGCTGTTTTATGGGTAGTACTCAGCAATGCTACAGAATGAGTGCTATACACAAACAAACTACCCGCTGAGCTAAAGATTCGTTACTTTTAAGTCTCACAAAATTATTCACTAAATAATAATAGGCCTGGCCTAAATCTCTTCTATGAAACAATTACTTTTTTGTTTTGCCGTGGTTTTCCTTTTCGCATGCAATAGCCCCAAAATAATTGACGATTTGAGTGACGTTTCTTTTACCATGCTCAATCAAGATAATGTTGAGGTTACTTTCCCCGACGATTATAAAGGCAAGTATGTGGTGATGGGTTTTCTTTATACAAACTGCCCCGATGTATGCCCAATGATAACGCAGAATATGAAAAAGATACAGACTGAGTTGGGCAATCCAGACGACATTCAATTTGTTGGTGTGAGTTTCGATTATATGCGAGACACTCCATCTGTTCTAAAAGGATACAAAGAGGCTTTTGATCTTGATGAAAACTTCAACTTTTTAACTGCTGCCGACACAACTGTAATGAATGCATTTTTAGATACAGTTAGAGTTAGATCTCAGGTTTCTTTTGAAACAGTAAGTGATACGGGTGAGGATTTGTACTTTCTTAATCATTCCGACAAAATTATGGTGATAAACCCAAAGGGGCACTTAATTTTTGAGTATGGCGGCAGTATGACTCGTCCTGCTATGATTGTTGAAGATATTAGAACCGTTTACTAATTATAAAACAAGCCAAGAAATGAAATTCAATATATTTACGCTAATAGTTGTATTAACAAGCTTTGCTGCCTGTACAAATAATAAAAATCAAGAAGTAGAGATTTCTGAAACTATAATTACAGAGTGGGCACGGCCAGCAGTTAAAGGCGCAATGAGTGGGGCATATTTGCAGTACACGAATGCTTTAGATGTTGCCGATACCATTGTGGCGGTAAGTAGCGATGTGGGTATGATGACTCAGATTCATGAAACATATACTACCGAAGATGGCTTGTCTGGAATGCGAGAAATGAAAAATATTAGCGTTGAGCCTAGCGAACAGCTTATTTTAGAAAGAGGCGGTTTACACGTTATGCTCATGAATTTAAAAAAGAATATTGCTGAAGGCGATAGCATTACCATTTCGCTTACGTTCAAGTATGCAGGCGTTGTAGATATTAAAATGCCTGTTTTAAGCTCCAACTAAATATGGCAACAAAGCATCACGTAACAGCCAACGAATATAATAAGCAGGCGAATAGTTACGAGGCAAAGTGGGAGGCGTACTTAGCGCATACTCACCAAAAGATGGTCGATGCTTTAGAGCTTGAACCTTCCTCCAAAGTTTGTGATGTAAGTTGCGGAACCGGTTTATTTACGTATAAACTTTTCCAGAAACAGTTAAATTTGGAACTACTACAACTCAATGATATTTCTCAAGAAATGTTGAGTTATGCGAAAGAACGTTTTTCTAAAACTGATACTATTACATTTACCAACTTCCCGGCGCACGAGATAGACCAGAGTGCTACACCGTTTGATGCGCTCATCAGTCTCAATGCTTTTCATAATTATGATCAACAGAAAAAGAGCATCGAGGCCTGTTACAACTCCCTAAAACCCAATGGCGAAATCTATATTTTAGATTGGAATAGGTCAGGACTTTTCCGAATCATGAATTTTTGGATTCGTCTTTTTGTGAAAGAAAGAATAGACACTCGGACGTTATCCGAAATGGAAAAGCTTTTGGAAGATGCCAAATTCAGCATCAAACACACCGAAGAATGGAGCTGGCGCTACTGGAAATTCTTTTTGATTGTAGGGGAGAAGAGTGGTGATGAGGCTTAGCGGTTTTGTGGCACCCTTGTAGATATTAGATAATTCGTTGATAGTTTTTAGTACAAATAGGCATCTATACAAATCCCGCTCAGTAGGTGCGGAATGTTTGTATAAAAACTAGAGAATCTAAATAAACACTGCGTCGTAGGTACTTTTCCTCGTTACGAACAACCCGTTCGTACTGCATGCCCGAACCTCTCGTTCCTAAACGACATAACGGATTCATGAGCATAGTTTATAACTCAAAAACTAGAATCCAAAATCTTATGTCTTACTACTTGTGTCTTTCCCGAAGTATCGGGATTTGCTTGATTTCAGGGGGAGGTCTCTTCGCTGTTTTTGAGTTCATTAAATATCTAAGAACAGCCTTAAAATCAGCTCTAATTACTTAGTACTAAATACTAACTACTAAAAAGCTCTACTACTCACCCTCAAAGGCTGCAGCGGGTTTTTTATTGAGGAAATTAACCTTGTTATCGATTGGAACTTGTTCAACAATTTCTAAGCCAAAGCTACCAATTCCGACTCTTTTAACGGGATTATTAGTCAATAAACGTAGTTTACGAATACCTAAAGTCCGCAAAATTTGGGCGCCTATCCCATAATCTCGAGAGTCGCCCTTTTTAGGGTTATTATTCTCTTCCTCAACTTCTTCGCCTTCAAAATTACCTTCCTGCATCAGCTTCAGCGTTTTTAGCTGATTTACTAGAACAGATCCCCTTTGGTTTCTATTCATATAAAGCACAACACCTTTGCCCTCGCGTTCAACCTGAATCATTGCTTGGTGCAGTTGTTCAGAAGTGTCGGAGTTGCGAGCTCCAAAAATATCGCCAATAAGATTAGAAGAATGCACTCTAGTTAGCACAGGTTCGTCACTTTCCCACTTCCCTTTTGTGAGTGCAAGATGAATATCGCCCGTTAAACTTTCTTCAAAAGCTCGTAGTTTGAAATCACCGTACATGGTGGGCATATTAATATCCATCACCTCTTTCACTAACGATTCATTATCGTTGCGATAAGCAATTAAGTCTTTAATGGTGATGAATTTCATCTCGAAACGCTTCGCCATTTCTATAAGATCAGGAACGCGAGCCATTTCACCATTCTCTTTCATTATCTCACAAATAATGCCAATGGGCTTTAGGCCAGCAAGGCGAGCAAGATCTATAGCAGCTTCGGTATGACCAGCACGGCGTAATACGCCTCCATCTACTGCTAGTAATGGGAATATGTGGCCCGGGCGGCGGAAGTCTAATGGCTTGGAACTATCTTTAGTTAGTTCTCGAATAGTATTTGCTCTATCGGCCGCAGAAATACCAGTAGTAGTTAGGCGTTTGTGATCAATTGAAATCGTGAAATTCGCTTCATCTGGATCGGCACCATGGGTAACCATGTGAGTGAGATTAAACTTCTCAGCAATGCTTTTGGTGACCGGAGCGCAAACTAATCCTCTACCATGAGTAACCATAAAGTTGATTGCCTCGGTAGTAACCATTTCAGCAGCCATAAGGAAATCGCCCTCATTTTCACGGTCCTCGTCATCTACTACAATAACCATTTTGCCATCCTTAATATCCTGAATGGCTTCTTGAATTGTGTTAAAGCGGAATGGCTGGCTCATAGTGTGCAATTATTTATTTTCTTTCTTTTCTGCCTTATTTGGATTCACATCCGTAATAGCAGAAGTTAGAAATCGAATTTTCACATTACTTCCAACTTCAATCAGCACAGAATCTTCTTCTATAGAACTTAACACACCAATAATACCAGAAGAAGTAACCACTTTGTCCCCTTTCTTCATTTCTGAAACTTTGTTCTTAATTTCTTTTTGGCGTTTGCTTTGTGGACGAATGATGAAAAAATAGAAAACAACGAAAATTGCACCTAAAAAAACTAGGTTCATAATTCCGCTATCAGCTCCGCCTTCCGCAGGAGGTGCCATAAATAAAAATGTAAGTAGGTTCATTGCTCAGTTATCTAAAATTAAGTTTAAGCTATAAAGATACTGTTTTCTAAACTGAAACACATTTTGTATTGGCGATATCCTGAAGGCGATTTTATACAAGTGAAAGAGGTTTTAAAGGCAGCTGAAATAAAAAGGCTCCACTTTCAACTCCTAAAATAGAGTGTGCCAAAATAGATGTATATCTAAAATGGCACACTTTGTAGCGTAGTAGCGCTCTGTTTAAAAGAAGGATTTTTTCTTGGTAGCATACTCTTGCAAAATGGGAGCGGGTTTAAAACGAGGCCCAAATTCAGCGAAAAAAGTATTCATTTTATCCACAAAAGCTTGCACGCCTAGTTTATCTATATAACGAAACGGTCCGCCTAGGAAGGGAGGAAAACCAAGCCCAAGAATTGCGCCCAAATCTCCATCCGTTGCCGAGTTTATGATTCCTTCTTGCAAGCAATAAGCAGCTTCATTCACCATCGTAAATGCCATTCTAAGCTGAGCTGTTTCTTTATCTGGATTGGTACGTGCAGAACCTCCAAAATGAGAATATATAGCTTGGTTAATTTCCTTTTTCTTGCTCTCGCCGTATAAAAACATCCCTTTCTTATTTTTACGCCCAAGGAAACCAGCATCGAATAATTCTTGTGCTTTAGTGGATGATTTTGCTCCACGAGCCGTAAACATTGGCTCCATAGTTTCGCCAACATGAGCGCCCACATCAATTCCAACTTCATCCAAAAGTGCCATTGGTCCAACTGGGAACCCAAAATCCTTCATTATCTTATCCAGAAATTCTATAGATGCTCCTTCTTCAAGAAGCAAAAGTGCCTCATTCATATAAGGAGCTAGAATACGAGTGGTGTAAAAGCCAGGACCATCGTTTACAACAATTACTGTTTTGCCTTGCTTAACGCCAATATCGTAGGCGGTTGCGGTTACCCAATCAGCCGTTTGAGGGGTAGTTATTATTTCCAAAAGTGGCATTTTTTGAGCGGGCGAGAAATAATGCATCCCAATAATATTTTGTGGACGTTTTGCTCCTTTAGCAATTTCCGAAATGGGTAGGGATGAAGTGTTCGTTGCAAAAATACAATCGTCGGATGTTACTGCTTCAACTTCAGCAATCATTTTTCGCTTTAAATCTAAATCTTCGAATACGGCTTCAATAACAACATCAACTTTTGAGAACGCATCATACGAATCGGTGCCAGTTACACGGCTAGCAATTTGGTCACGCTCGAAACGAGAGATAATTCTCTTTTTAGATTTATCGTTGAGAGCATCCCAAATAACTTTCTCACCTTTTGCTGCAGAAGCCAAGTCACGATCTTTTAAAAGAACGGAGAATTTCCCTCTGTTAACACTAACATCTGCAATTCCTGAGCCCATTAATCCAGCGCCTAAAACCGCAATATTTTGAATAGGCTTAACATGTTCTGCTAAAGGATTCTTCTTTGCGTCGGTTAGGCCGAAAAACAAGTTTACAAGCGCACGCGACTCTTGAGTGGCTCCTAATTCCCCAAAAAGTTTAGACTCGTTTAAAAGGCCTTTTTCCTTACCATGTTTATAGCCGTATTTAACAGCTTCAATAATTTTTGGTGGGGCAGGATAATTACCTTTCGTTGTTCTGAATGCCTGCTTTGCAGCTTGGCTAAAAACAATAGATCTGCCAATTGGGTTTCCTTCCACCAATTTTTCTACAAAAGAACGAAGGTCTTTTCGCACAAATTTTTTAGAAGAGGATAAGGTGTGGACAGCTTTTATAGCTGCGGTTTCAATTGCGTGCTGATGAGTAATTTCATCCGCCAAACCCATTTTCTTAGCTTGTCGTGCGTAGATGTTCTTGGCAGTAAGCATATAAGTAAGTGCTTTCTGAATGCCAATAAGCCGAGGCAGACGTTGAGTGCCTCCTGTACCTGGTAAAATTCCCAACTGAACTTCTGGCAATGCAAGTACTGTTTTAGGATGATTTGAAACCACTCGATAATGACAAGCTAGAGAAAGTTCTAAACCGCCACCCATGCAGCTTCCATGTATAGCCACCACAATAGGTTTTGGGAAGGCTTCAATTCTATCTAAAATTACATGACCACCTCTACTCAGTAGCTCAATTTCTTCAGCGGTATCGCGAGCCTTAAACATTTCAATATCAGCGCCAGCAATAAAATTATCTTTCTTGCCGCTAATAAGTATCGCGCCTTTTAGTGAAGAGTCAGATTCTAGCTTATCTAAAAAAGCAGAAAAATCCTCCATCATAGCCTCATTTAAGGTATTTACTTTACTGCCCGGTTGGTCGAAGGTTACAATGGCGACATCATTTTTATGGGTGATTGTTAAGTAGCTCATATATTTACTCAGTAATTGAAATTAGTTTTCTAGTTCTCCTCCTTGTGAATGAGGAGCTAGTGGTGGTCGGGTGTTGAAATTGTTTTTCTCATTTCTTAGCTGCTTTCTTAAAACACTCGAATTTCATGTTTTTTGGTTTTAAGTAGACTTTTAGATGTTTCCATGCTCAAAGCCTTTTATTTCGACCTCTCTCATTCTCTCCTTCGCAAGGAGAGAAGTGGTCGTTGGTTGAATCTGGTTTTTGTTTTTAATCTGGTTCATTTTCGATTAGATTTTTTAATCTAAAAAGAACTTCTTCCATATTATTTAAAATGGCCTCATTCTTAAAGCGTACAACTCGAATACCATTTCTATTTAAAAAAGCATCTTTGTTCACATCTTTTATAATTACTTCTGGGTTCAAATGAATTCCCCCATCCACTTCAATTGCAAGATTGATTTGTGGAATGTAAAAATCTAACACATAAGGGCCGATTCCATACAGTCGTTTTACCCTAACTCCTAAACTCTTTTTTCGAACCTTCTCCCAAAGCATTTTTTCAGCTATCGTCATATCATTTCTTAGCTGTTTTCTTAAAACTCTCGTATTTCGTGGATTTTTAAGACTCATTTGTTTTGGGTTTTAAGTAGACTTTTAGATGTTTCCATGCTCAAAGCCTTTTATTTCGACCTCTCTTCCCGAAGTATCGGGACTCTTCGCAAGGAGAGACTTTTTGTTGGCATTTACTAGTTCATGGATTTAAATTTCTTTAATGAATCCTCCTCCTTGTGAAGGAGGAGACAGAGGAGGTCGATGGTTGAATGTCATATTTCTAAAATTGTTAATTTCCATACCTCTCTAAAATAATTGCGTGACCTTGGCCACCAGCGGCGCAAGCGGTTACTAATGCATATTTACCATCCTCGCGAATAAGGCGATTGGCAGCTGTAGTTACCAAACGAACGCCCGTTGCACCAAATGGATGTCCGAGGGAAAGTGAGCCACCAAGAGTATTTAATTTATCCATAGGGATGGCTCCCACTTTTTTATCCTTACCCAGCGACTTTTTAGCGAATTCGGTAGAATCGAGCGCTGCTAGAACGGATAAAACCTGCCCAGCAAAAGCTTCGTGAAGTTCAAAAACATCAATATCGTCGAGAGTAAGATTCATCGCATCCAGCACTTTTGGTGTGGCGTACGCGGGACCAAGTAAAAGCTCCTCGCCAGGATCTTGGGAAACAAAATTATACGACCTTAGATATGCTTTAGGTTTTAGTCCGAGTGCCAAAGCTGTTTGCTCATCCATTATAAAAGAGGCAGAAGCTCCATCCGTAAAAAATGAGGAACTACCAGCTGTAATGGTGCCATGCGGTTTTATAAAAGCGGGGCGAAGTTTGCCAAGAACCTCCATCGATGTATCACCTCGGAATCCATTATCATGTTCTACCACCGTAAATTTTGGTGGAACTGCGGTGGGGATTAATTCCTCATCTAGCAAGCCATCGGCAGTTGCTTTTGCCGCTAAATGATGAGAACGCATTGCAAATTCATCCTGATCATTTCGAGAGATTCCAAAACGTGCAGCCATTCGGTCGGCACTTGTGCCCATGGTCTCTCCAGTAGAAAATTCTGCTATGGCTGGGAGTTCGGGTAAAAAATCTTTGATGCCAAGACCTTTAAAGAATTTTAGAAATTCTAGCGGAGATTTATACTTTCTAGCAGCAAGTAAATTTTGGCGGAATTTCTTTTTAAAACGTACAGGTATATCAGACATCGTCTCCGTTCCACCAGCAAGAATAATCTTTGCTTGGCCCGAACGGATTAAATCCATCCCTGCAGTTATTGCTTGATTAGAAGAAATACATGCCATTGCAATAGTATAGGCAGGCACTGTATTAGGAACACCGGCTCCCAAAGCAGACTCTCGAGCAACGTTACTTGTACTCACATCCTGAATTACCGATCCCATAATGACTTGATCAATAGTCGCTGGATTCACATTATTGCGTGCAAGAAGGCCTTGAATGGCCATTCTGCCAAGGTCGTATGCCATTAAATCGTTGTAATGGGTGCCAGATCTTAAGAAAGGGATTCGGCAACCATCTACTAAAACGGGTGTAAAAGCTGAGTTATCAGATGTTTTCATAGTTCAATTTTAATTAAATCTACCCTAAGTTAACAGTGTTAACCAAATAAACAACAAAATAGTAAAATATTTCTTTGTCGCTATAGTAAATGTTGCTATATTTGTCGCCCTCATAGGGGCGATTAGCTCAGTTGGTTTAGAGCACCTCGTTTACACCGAGGGGGTCGGGGGTTCGAGTCCCTCATCGCCCACTCCTATCTTTAAAAAATATAAAAGCCGTCCATTTTGGATGGCTTTTTTTTGTTTATGGTACACGATTTGGTACAAACAAAACATAAAAAATATTGTATAAGTTATAGATTCAAAGAGAGATGTGTTAGTTAGGGAGTAGCAATTAAAATTGAGTTCTCAAGCTTTTTCTTTATATATCAAAATATCTCGTGATTAATAAAGACTGGTACTTTCTAGGGGCGAGGCTGAAAAGAATTGATAATTCAAATAAAAAAAGCGAAGAGTTAAACCCTTCGCTTTTTTTGTATTGAGTATTCTACAGTTATTGTGAATAAGTAGAGAAGAAGTTTTTTAACTTTTTAAAGGCAATAGTTAAATCTTCAACATTAGGTAAAAATACCACTCTAAAATATCCCTTTTCTTTAATATTAAAAGCACGGCCATGTACTAGTAAAATGTGTTCTTGTTTAAGAATGTCTAGAATCATTTTTTCATCATCTTTGATGTTGAATTTATCTAGATCAACCTTTACAAAAAGATACAGAGCACCCATTGCTTGTTTACAAGAAACACCATCTATAGCATTCAATTCTTTAAAGGCTAAATCACGCTGCTTCTTTAAGCGCCCATCACCAACTGTTAATTCATGAGTACTCGGATGTCCACCTAAAGCCGTAATGATAGCGTGTTGACTTGGAACGTTAGAACATAATCTCATAGAAGAAAGAAGGTTCAAGCCTTCTATATAATCATTAGCGTGGTCTCTCTTTCCAGATAGTACCATCCAGCCAGTACGGAAGCCGGCTACAAGAAAGTTTTTTGATAAACCACCCATAGTAATTATAAAAAGATCGTCAGCTAGGCTAGCGATTGGAATATGTACAGCATCATCGTATAAGATTTTATCGTAAATCTCGTCACTAAAAATAATCAGCTTATGTTTGCGAGCTAACTCAACAATCTCTAAAAGAACTTCTTTAGAGTACACAGCCCCTGTTGGGTTATTGGGATTAATTAAAACAATGGCTTTAGTATTGTCATTAATTTTAGACTTTATATCGTCAATACTTGGGAACCAATCGTTTTCTTCCTCACATTTGTAGTGAATAGGTGTTCCCCCTGCTAGTGTGATAGAAGCCGTCCAAAGTGGGTAATCTGGTGCTGGTAATAGCACTTCATCACCAGTATTTAAAAGAGCCTGCATAGACATAACTATGAGCTCACTTACCCCATTGCCAATATAAATATCGTCTACACCAACACCAGCAACACCTTGATTATGAAAGTATTTGGCAACTGCTTCGCGCGCGGTTTGAATTCCTTTTGAGTCACTATAACCTTGCGATTTCGGTAAATTATAAACTACATCTCTAAGAATATCTTCCGGTGCTTCAAAGTCAAAAGCTCCCGGGTTACCAATATTCAACTTTAAAATTTTGTGTCCAGCATCTTCTAAACGTTTTGCTTCTGAAGCTATTAGCCCACGAATATCATATCTAACGTTATCAAGCTTTGCCGACCTTTTTATTTCATGCATTATTTCGTACTGATTATCGATTAAAATTTTTGAATGGTAATGGAGTTAAATCCTCAATATTTCTAGAGTAAGAATAAAACAGAACCCAGATTTTATGAATCCGTAAAATAGGATTTTAATATATTCAAAAACCGAAAGTGGCTTAATTATTTTTTACTATCTGTAAGCTAAATGATAACAGCATCTATGGTTGCGTGGTTAACAAATATGAGAAGCCGTCTTTGTTGGTAAATGGTAGTATCAGGTTTTTGTTTATGTACGGCATTAATTAGGCAGAGGGGAAATAATGCAGTATTAAACTTCTAATGAATGGAGTTATTGATAACTCGTGTTCATTTTTTTATCTATAGATGGTTGTCTCATAAACACTACTACTAATCTCGTTGTATTCTGCAACAAGGCTCTAAATTATAGCTAATAGTTTATATTAGAATATACTTTCTAATACAAAAAACTTTGCATATTAGCGTGTAATATCTATTTTAGCGGTGGTATAGGCAATAAGGGTGCGAAAAGGGAACAAAAAAAGGTATTGAAATGGATATTAAATTTGTAAAGCGATCGGCCATAAAATCGTCAAAAAAACGAACTTCAAAGTTTAAGCCATTGTTAGAAGCATTAGAGAAACTTAAGCCAGGTGGACAAGCAATTGAAGTAGCATACACAAACGATAAAAATATTAATTCTATGCGTACTGCTGTATATCAGTTCAGCAAACTGCATGATATTTCAATAAAAAGTCGTAGAGATTCTGCTACTAAGAAAATTTATTTTTATAGAGATAAATAGAGTATTAGAAGGTATGGCTTAGCTTCTATTAATATTAATTACTACACAAAAAAAAGAGCGGCAATGAGCTCAGAAATATCAGAAGAAAGTGAAGAACAAACACCAAACGGCGCCAAAGAGCGATTTTCTAGAACTCGTATTCTAGAGCTGTTTAAAACTACACGTAGCTTTACGTCACATATTGTTAAGCCACTAGAAATTGAGGATTTCGTAATTCAAGCAATGGAGAATACGAGTCCAACAAAATGGCATCTTGCACATACGAGCTGGTTCTTCGAGACTTTTGTGCTTGGCAAGTACCAAAAAGATTTTAAAAGCTTACATCCACAATATGCCTATCTATTCAACTCCTATTATTTACAAACAGGAGTCCCTTTTGCACGAGCTGGGAGAGGAATGCTATCTAGACCAACCGTTAAGGAAGTTTTCGAATATCGTGCCTATGTAAATGAAAAAATGGAATCGTTTATAAACTCAGTTTCGGATGAGGACTGGAAAGAAGCGAGCCAAGTGATAGAAATTGGTATTAATCACGAGCAACAGCATCAGGAATTAATTATCACAGATTTTAAATTTCTACTTGCACAAAATCCTTTGTTGCCTGTGTATAAAGTTGGCAAAGAAATTACTGCAAAAGACCCAGGCGAATTAACGTGGACCAATTTCAAAGAAGCAGTAGTTGAAATTGGTAACGAAGGTGGTGAATTCACATACGATAATGAACATCCACGCCACCGTGTACTTGTTCAAGATTTTGCGATAGCTAACCGTCTTATAACCAACAAAGAATATTTAGAATTTATAAATGATGACGGCTACACTCGCTCAGAGTTTTGGCTGAACGAAGGTTGGTATAAAGTGCAAAATGAGCAATGGATAGCACCGCTTTATTGGTTTAAAAGAGATGGAGAGTGGACTCAGTTCACACTTTCAGGGGCAAGGAAAGTAGCTGAGCACGAACCTGTAACTCATGTTAGTTATTACGAAGCTGATGCTTTTGCAAAATGGAAAGGATTGCGTTTACCCACCGAGCAAGAGTGGGAACACGCGTGTGGGAATTTACCTATTGAGGGAAATTTTGTAGATGATGATGTGATACATCCTGTTCCATTGCAAGGCAAGCTCGAAGGATTACGGCAAATGTATGGTGACGCTTGGGAATGGACGCAAAGCAGTTATAATGCTTATCCGGGGTATGTACCACTGCCCGGTGCACTTGGCGAGTATAACGGCAAATTTATGGCAAATCAATTTGTGCTTCGAGGTGGATCTTGCGCTACTTCAAAATCTCATATCCGTAAAACGTATAGAAATTTCTTTCATGCAGATGCACGATGGCAATTCAGTGGAATTAGGCTGGCAAAATAAAACTGTATGACTGATTTAGAAATTGAAGCACAAAAAGGAAATATGGCCGAGGAGGTTTTAGCGGGACTAACTTCCTTGCAAAAAACGCTGCCAAGTAAATATTTCTATGATAAAAAAGGCTCAGAAATATTCGATAAAATAACTGAGCTTGAGGAATATTATCCAACGCGAGTTGAACGCCATATTTTGGAAACGTATGTGCATGAAATGGCAACTGTTATTGGGGAAACCGTTGAACTAATTGAGCCAGGAAGTGGGAGTAGCGACAAAACCAGAATTCTACTACAAAATATGTCCAATATCTGCTGCTACATTCCAATGGATATTTCGGGGGATTACCTGTTTAAAGTTGCGGATCAACTACAGAAAGACTTCCCAAAAATCAAGATTGTTCCGCTACAAGCAGACTACACTCAAACGTTTGAGTTGCCTCTTACAAATCCGAAAGCACGAAAAGTGGTCTTTTTTCCTGGTTCAACCATTGGCAATTTTAAAAAAGAGAGAGTGAACCTGTTTTTAGAAATGATATCCAAATTGGTTGGTAATGATGGGGCCCTTTTAATTGGGGTAGATTTAAAGAAAGACATCACTGTGTTAGAGGCTGCATATAACGATAAAAAAGGGGTGACAGCTGCATTCAATAAAAATATATTAGTGCATATAAATAATGAGTTGAATACTAATTTCAATCTAGATTTATTTGAACATCGAGCTATTTGGAATGAAGAGGCTAGCCGTATTGAAATGCATTTATTTGTGAAAGAATCACATTCCGTATTGTTCGCTGGAAGAGAAATCCAATTCAGGAAAGGAGAAACCATTCATACCGAAAACTCCCATAAATATACCTTGTCTGGCTTTGCTGAAATGGTTTCGAATTGGTTTGAGGTAAAAAAAGTATGGACCGATGAACAAGACTATTTTAGCGTACAATATTTAGAGCCGAAATAAAATACCAATCCAAATATACCCTGAGTCGGGTATGGTATAATTCTCATAAACTTAATTTCTTTTGTAAGCTCAGTATATGCTGAGTTAAATATTAGAAAAGGGGTGGTATATGAAAAGGTTCAAAGTTAAGTACGTTTTATTTCTCGCTATTCTTGCTACATCATTATGGGGAACGCAAACCGTTTTTGCACAAGAAATTACAGGTGTTGATACCGTAAAAATAGTATCAGAAAGTTGGCAGTTTTATGACTTTACGAGTGGTAAAGCCTTTACTATTGCTGATACAGCAACTTATACCGCTGACTTTATGGGAAGTAGCAACGAAGGCGTGAATTTTGGGAAAGAATTTAATAGCCTTATCCCAGATAGGCATCTATTGTTGCTCGGAACTGGAAATATAGACACCGTTGCATCCGTACCCGCTTGGACTGATGAAGCGCCTTGGGTAGATACCAGCTGGGATTTCACAAACGGGACACAAGGAGCTCCTATTTCGGTTGGCCAGCTTTGGGTGGTATATACGAGCGAAGGATTATACGCTGTAATGGAAATTACTGCTTTGCCAGATGGTGAATACGGCGGAAGTTTTGTGTTCAAATATAAATATATGAGCGAGGGAGGAACTACATTTCCCAATGCCCATCTAAATGAACCAACGAATCCAGAAATTCAGATTAGCGGCGTAGATATTGGAACAGGGTTTACCTTCACGGATGTTATAGCTAATTCTAAAACCTCAGCAACTGCTACATATAATGTAACAGGCGTTAACCTAGAGGGAGATATTCAATTAGCTTCAGAAGGTGTAAATCCAAGATTTGATCTCTCACTAACTGGAACTGTATTTTCAGGAGAAGTAATAATACCTCAAGCAGATGCAACGAACAAAATGGTAACAGTAAGAGCCATCGTTTCTGCTAATAATGGAAGGACCTATCAAGGTAAAATTACACATTCTACACCAAATGGAGAGGTAGTAGAAATCCCAGTATCTGTAATAGAACGTTATGAAGCCGCCAGCGTCACAATTACAGCACCTTTAACAGGAAGCACTGAAGTTATAGGGAATGATGTTACAATAAACTGGGGAGTTTCGAACTTAGTAAATGAGCAATTAACGCTCGAGTACAGTATAGATCAGTCTAACTGGGCACCTTTGGCGGTTAAATTAAGTGGTTTAGGAACCTACGCTTTTAATACTACACCTCTTTCTGCAGGAACCTACTATCTGCGAATTTCAGCTAAAGATTTACCAACACCAGTGTTTTCTAATGTTGTGTCCGTAATTTTAACTGCAGGAGGAAGTGGAGAAGAACAGCATTCTGGTTCTGCAACTAGCACGAGTGGCACAGGATTTGATTTTTCAAGACAAGAAATGGGAGACAACAATGATGCTGGGGATTATCAACCCGATTTTGTTTTTGTAAGTAACGAAGGGGTAAATTTTGGGAACGAAGGAAGCACTTCCCTCGAATTTACTGGTCGCCGTTTTGTTCTTTTGGGTCAAGGGCTTCTAGACTCCTTAACTTCAGTTCCTGTGCGAGTTGATGCTGCACCATGGGTAACCGTTTCTTACGATTTCACAAATGGAACACAAGGACAACCTATTTCAGCTGGTCAGCTTTGGGGTGTTTATACCAGAGATGGAAAATATGCGGCAATGGAAATCACTAGTGTACCAGAAAGTTATGGTTCTGAATTTTCCTTCAAGTATAAATACCAACCAAACGGTAGTAGAACTTTTAAAGCTACTAACTCTGAAACAGAAAGGGTTCTAAATATTGCTATCCGAAGTGGTAACAATCAGACCGCAACAGTAAACTCATCACCTAGTGAAGCTTTGATGGTTTTTGTTACAGAAAATGCCGACGCAGTAGAAAATGAAGAGGTAATTTTTAGGATTGTTGAAGTTCCTGATGGTGCTGGAAGCTCTGGAACAGTAACAAATTCAGACATTACAAATTCAGTTGGGGTAGCTCGAGCTTTTGTAACCGCTGGCGATGTTCAAGGAGAGTATCACATTAAAGCGATGATAGCCTCCGATACTACCAAGTTTGTAACCTTTATTTTGAATGCTGAAGAAGAGCAAACTGGTCCACAACCTACAACGTTGGTAATTACCGATGGGCAGAGCCAATCGGCCTATCTGGGAGATACCGTATCCACGAATTTTGAGCTTACCCTATTAGATAATAATGGCAACTCAATGAATGGTTTAGTGGTAACCTTCGAAGAAATCTCAAAACCTGAAGGCGCAGCTTCTGGAAGATTTTTTACGCCAGATGGAATTACAGTAAATCAAGCTGGTATTTTTAACAATCGAGCCAAAATGAGTTATTCTGTTGGCGATAAAGCGGGTGAATATAAAATAAAAGCCTATCTAGCAGAATATCCTGGGGTTGATTCAGTTGTGTTTGTTGTTACTGGAGAGTTGGTAAAAGCGCCTTTAAATTTAATTGCCAACGGCGGCGGCGGAATAAGTCTTGAATGGGACGAAGCCGCAAGTGCAACGATGTATGCTATTTACAGAGCTCATAACGATGATAACCCTGCAAATGCTTCGCTTTTGGCAACAGTATCTACAACAAGCTATCAAGATGACGCAGTGACCGCAGGCGAAACATATTACTATTGGGTAGCTAGTAAAGATCGGTTTGGAAACGAAAGCGCATCAAAAACTGGTCCAATTTCAGCTACAGCTGCCACAATTGGTGAGGTTGTAACAGGTAATGCAACCGTAGAAAAATTGGGCGGCAAGTGGCAATACTTTGATTTTTCAAAGGGATTTGCCTCGAATGAAGCGGACACAGGTTCCTATCAAGCAGACTTTAGAGGAAGCTCGAATGAAGGTGTAAACTTTGGAAACGAGAACGCGACTCAAATCGAAGGAAATAGGATAATACTTTTAGAAGCCACAAGTCTAGATGCAGTAACAAGTATTCCAGTTTGGACAAATCAGTCACCCTGGATAGGTACTACTTGGGATTTTGCAAACGGAACAAAAGGACGACCCATTTCAGTGGGGCAAGTGTGGGGCGTTTATACCAGAGAAGGCCATTACGCCGCGATGGAAATCACCAGTATACCAGAAAATTATGGTTCTGAGTTTTCCTTCAAATATAAATACCAACCAAGTGGTTCTAATCAGTTTGAGGAAGTGGAAGCAGTAACACCAACAGTATTAAATATTGTTTCGGGAAATGGACAAATTGGTCTGCCTAACTCAACTCTTGCTGAAGCATTAAAAGTACGTGTTCAGGGCGATGGAGAAGTTTCTGCTGCAGGTGTAACAGTAACTTTCAACGTTTCTAAAAAGCCAGAAGGTGCAATAGAATTTAGTTTGGGGTCAGCCACTGTAATTTCGAATTCAGAAGGTTTTGCAGAAACAAACTTCACACTAGGAGATAAACTTGGTGAATACGAAATCACAGTTTCTGTAGCCGAATTGGAACCCGTAAAATTTACCGTTACTGCAGCCAAAGCCGCGGCGCCAGAATCTGTAACTTTATTGGAGGTTAGAGATGGATTTCGACCTATGAGCTTAATACCAGAATGGTCGCAAAGTAAAAGTGAAAACTTCCTACGCTATAGAGTGTACATGGGCTTAGACGAAAGTACGCTTACTTTAATCGATACTACGAGAAGCGGTTCTGGCTCAATACAGGATACCTCAAGAGTGGTTGGTAATTTGGAAGTACTCAAAAACTACACATTTGCTGTTACCGTTGTGAATCAGGATCTACAAGAAAGTAAGCGTTCAAACGCAGTAACAAACTTCGTTAAGCCAGTGCCAGATCAACCAAAAAATGTAGTGGCAACTCCCGGTGATGGCGCGGTTCAGCTAACATGGTCGCCAAACGATAGCACAGCTTTTCACTATTATTACGTGTACTCAGGTAAAGATGGATACTTTCAACCCAAAGATACACTTTGGAATGTAACCGATACCACTCTGGTAATTGGTAACCTTGAAAATGAACAGATGTATCAATTCTATGTGATAGCAGTAAACAGATATGGAAAAGAAAGCTCATTTCCACCTAAAGTTACAGCTATACCTGTAGCATCGTATGTTGAAGAAACCTCAACTTTGCCAAGTTTAATAAATGGCTCAACAGCTTGGGGTGATGTTGACGGAGATGGCGATCTAGATGTTATACTTACAGGTCAAGTTGATGCAACGAGCCCTCCGGTTACAAAACTCTATATAAATTATGGCGGAAATATATTCGACTTGGCGCCAGATAAATTTGTGGGAGTAATAAATAGTAGCGTCTTTTGGTACGATGTAGATAACAATGGCTATATAGACCTAATTATTACGGGAACAACCGCAACAGGACCAATTTCAAAAGTATATTTGAATGCGGATGGTACATTTACCGATGCAGGATTTACACTGCCTGGTTTAGGTGACGGACTTATTTCGCCCGTAGATTTTGACCAAGATGGGGATTTAGATTTGCTAGTTGCCGGTGATGCAGGTACTAGTTTGCAAACCGTACTGATTGAGAATAAAGGCGATGGAAATTTTTCGCTGCTTGCCATTCCTTTTGAAGGTGTTAAAGATGCCGCTGCAGCTTGGGGTGATTACAACGGAGATGGCCGCCCAGATTTACTTCTAACAGGTTTGAATGGCTCAAACGAGATAATAGCAACGATCTATAAGAACGATGGTGAAGGGTCATTTACCCCTCAAAGCACAAGGCTACAAGGTGTTATTAGCGGAACAGTTGCTTGGAGCGATTTTAACGTAGATGGCCAAAAAGACATCCTCATTACTGGCTTTACAAACACTGCTAAAACAGATCTATTCACAGGTCTGTACACCAATAATAATGGTGAATTTTCACTGTTTTATTCATCAACTAGTGGAGGACCAAACAAAGCAGTCGCCTCAAATCTGAGAAGTAGAGCGACCCTTGGCGACTACGACAACGACGGTGATGATGATGTGCTATTAAGTACTGGTAGTAATGCATCCATTCTTAAAAACAATAGAAATGGAATTATTCCTGAAAATCTTAACCTTGGCATAGCAGGCTCAGTAGTTTGGGCTGATATTGATGGCGATGGAGATTTAGATATTGTGGCAACTGGAAGTGGTGAAAACGGTGCAAAATCTGTGGTGCTATCTAATAACACTCAAATCAGAAACACGGCACCAACCGTTCCAGCAAGTTTACTTGCAGATGTAGCATCTGATACTGTAAAATTGAGCTGGAACCACTCTACAGATGCTCAAACGCCATTTGTACTGCTAACATATAACGTGCGTGTTGGAAGTTCTCCAGGCGCGTCAGATATATTAGCTGTGAATGCGGATCTAGAAACGGGAAGGCTTAAAGTGTTGGCAAGTGGAAACACAGGTAACCGAACAAGCTTAAAGTTAAATAGCCTGAAAAATGGTACCTATTACTGGCAAGTTCAAGCAATTGACAACGCTTATTTGGGATCAGCTTTTGCGCAAGAACAGCAATTTAAGGTAGAGCGAGGTTTGGTTTCTAACGATAATGAAATCGATCTGCCAAGCGTACTAGAGCTTAAGCAAAACTTTCCGAATCCATTTAACCCAAGTACAAATATTCAGTTTTCTATTCCAAAAACAGAACAAGTAACACTAAATGTATTTGATATTACTGGAAGGTTAGTTGCAGAGATAATAAATGGTAAAGTTAATGCCGGAGTACATAGCCATACTTTCGATGCATCTCACCTAGCAAGTGGTATGTACATTTATCGGTTACAAGTTGGTTCAAAAGCCATTACGAAAAAAATGATATTGATTAAATAGAAAGTAAATCAAATATAGCATTATGTAGTAACACAGTAGCCTCAGAGGAATTTGAGGCTATTTTATATTCGCCCAACCTAAATACATTTCTCGTACGTCTGCAATATGCTCATCAATGGTTTCTACATCCCACGATGAGGTTTCGACTGGAGGGTGAATGGTAGCCACAATTTTACCACTTCTTGCCATAATAGAGCCTTTATGGCTTAAGGCACCATTTCCATCAAAATAAATGGGCACAATTGGGTAACCTAGTTGTAATGCCATATGAAAAGCGCCTTTTTTAAAAGGCCCAATTATGCCTTTATGTTTGCGAGTTCCTTCTGGGGCAAGCACTAAGTTCAGATTATTGTCTTTAATTCTATTTAGAGCTTTTTGCAGAGTTGCGATGGAGTGTTCTTTGTCGTGCCGTTTTATAAAAACTTGGCCAGTTAATCGCCCAATTATGAAAAGAAATGGGATGTATTGTAATTCCCATTTAACAACAATACGAATACGCTTTAAAGCTAAAGAAAGTAAGGCGGGGATATCGAGGGTAGAACTATGATTAAAAATATACACCACAGGTTGTGAGGGATCACTTCTCATATCTTTTACTTCGAAATCAATCCCCAAAATATATAAAACCGGTCTGCCCAAAATAGGTGCAAAAGTTTTAACCGACCAATTTGTAGCCTTACCAAATGATAAAATTGCCGCTAGAAAAATGAGGATTGAAACAACAAGCATCAATAAATAAAAAACAGAAATAGCGCATAAACTGCGCATGTATTCTGTAAATGAAAGAGAGTTTTTCATGTATGTAAGCCTAGAATCGAAAATATAAATACCATTAACGGAACGCGTCTTTTAGATGTGTAAAATTAGGGGGTTTATTTTTTTCTTTTAATATACCTATTACATCAAATCGCATTGGTGTATTTGTTATCTTTTGTTCACGCATCCAAGCCTCTGCAGCTTTAAAAACATGCGCCACCTTGTTTTCAGTAACGTATTCTATGGGATGTCCATATTTTGTGTTCGAACGCATTTTAACTTCAATAAATACATATACCGCCTCATCTCTGGCAATAATATCAACTTCAGAATGCCCCGAAAAATAATTGCGATCTAATATTTCCCAACCTAGTTGTACTAAATAATCACAAGCCAAGTTTTCTCCTTGGTCCCCAATTTGTCGTGTTGTTTTTGTGTCCATTAGTCTTTCTTCCCCAATAGAGATTCCTTCACTTCCACTAATTTAACCAGTTGTTTTAAAAAACCAAGATTCTTTTTGTTAATGTATGGAAGTAGAGCATCCGTAAAGCGTTCAAACATTTCTAAAAACTCATAGTAACTTTCTATGCGTTCTTTAAACTCTTGGCTTTCTAAATCATTTAAACCGCCACTCTCAAGAGTTTTAATGCACTCCTTAAGCTCAGCCCTAATGGGTGCAATTTCTTGCTGCTGCCGTTCTCTAATAATAGTTGATACTATGTTCCATACATCTTTTTCAGCAACGAAATAATCTTTTCTGTCGCCAGGTTTTTGTTCCTTATGAACAAGTTTCCATTCTAGCAGGCGATGAAGATTTAAATGAGCATTGCCACGGCTTATATCTAGTGCATCCATAATTGCATCCGTATCGAGTGAGTGCGATTCGGCATAAAGCAAGGCGTGGATTTGAGCCATAGTTTTATTAATACCCCAAGCGGAGGCCATATCACCCCATAGTTTTACAAACTGTTCGAGCGCTTCGTTATATGCGGCATTTCTATGCATGCCCTAAAGAAACAGCTATAAAACAAAATGAACAAGTATAAGCTGTAAAATTAATGGAGGTATTTTTTTTTATGCGGTAATAGATGGCTAACATGTAGATGATGAATTAATGTAGTGTATTCTCAACAGCATTAGATTACCTATGAGAGCCGCGAAGGGTCCTCCCTCTGAAATCAAGCAAGCTTGATTTCGGTCTCCTCCCTAGGGGCCAATCCTTATACACATCTTTTGTGACTGTAAAGATTAACAAGGTGACAGCTCCTGATCTATTTTGTACTATTGCCTGAAAGGCAATGCCCGACCACAGGGTGGCAAAGGAAGTGTAAAAAACGCCACTGTCATCCTGAACGTATCCACTTACTAGAGGAGTAAGTGAATCCCGAAGCCTCGGGAAAATAATTATTTGGGATCCTAAACGAAGAAGCGTTGTTGGGGCTTGTAGCTTGCTATCATGAGATTGCCACGCCCTTTGCATTCGCAGAAGGGCTCGCAAGGACAGGCAGTTAGAGAAAATTTAAAAATGCCGCCGCTGGCGTCAATGACGAGTACGTCATACTGTTTGAACAATTTTAAGAAACACAAAAAGATGTGCATAAGGATTAGCCCCCTAGGGGAGAGAAAGTTCCAAAGTTCTTTTAAGTATTAATTTAAAACTCTAGCTCAGGCAGTCTCTGACTTCTATTCGAAGCATCCATCTGGTATCAATTCTATCTACGAAAATAAAATATGTATTAGCAGCTATTGGGGCTTAAGAATCTGCTTTTGTAGTTTTTGCTGGGGCTTTGTCTGCGTTTTTGTAATCGGTTACGTACCAGCCGTCGCCTTTATAAACAACACCGCCACCGCCAGAAATAATTCTTCTAACAGCTTGGCCAGTGGTAGGGCAAACTGTTAAGGCATCATCATTCATTTTTTGATTAATTTCGAAGGTTGAACCGTCTTCTCTTTTGTATTCGTAAGTAGGCATGTCAAATTAAATAGTTATTAAACGTGATGAATAAATAGCATCAAATTATGTGCCAAAAAGATTAAATAGGGAGATCAAACTGCATCTCCTGCCTACTTAAATATGATTGGAAGCAGGAGATATAGTTTTGTTATGATTTAAGAAAGGCTAGCCAACCCTTTTTTGAATCTGCTAAGTGCTTCTTCTAAGTCACTTACCGATGCAGCGTAACTCATTCTCAAGCCATTTGGCTCGCCAAAAGCATCGCCTGGTACAACTGCCAATCCGCACTCATCTAATAAAAACAAGCATAGATCGGTTGATGTTTCGATGGTAGTTCCGTCAGCTTTCTTGGCACCTAAATAATGCGAAATGTCAGGGAAAACATAAAAAGCACCGCCAGGGGTAAAGCAGCTAACGCCTTCAATTTCGTTAAGTGATTTTACCATAAAATCGCGACGTTTTTTAAACTCATCACGCATAGCATGAACTTCTGTGAGATCGCCATTATAAGCAGCTTCACCTGCTTTCTGCGAAATAGTTGAAGGAGCAGAAGTTTCTTGGCTTTGAATTTTAGAAACAGCACCTACTATTTCGTTTGTAGCTGCCAAATAACCGAGTCTCCAACCAGTCATTGCAAAACCTTTAGAAAAGCCATTAATCAAAATAACACGCTCTTTTAAATCAGGGGCAACATTTAGAATACTAACATGCTCGTCATCAAAAACGATGTACTCATAAATCTCGTCTGAAAGAATAACTATATCTGGATATTTTCTTAATACCTCAGCAAGTCCTTCCATATCTTTTTTGCTGTAGCAAGAACCTGTTGGGTTAGAGGGTGAGCAAAGAATTAAAGCGCGTGTCTTATCAGTAATCGAATCTTCAAGCTGCTCGGGAGTGATTTTAAAATCGTTATCAAAAGAAGTACGAACAATAACAGATTCGCCTTCTGCTAAGCGCACCATTTCTGGGTAAGAAACCCAATATGGAGCTGGAATTATAACTTCATCGCCTTTATTAATCACAGCTAATAACGCAAAGCCAACCGATTGTTTAGCCCCGTTAGAGCATATAATTTGAGAAGCGTCGTACTCTAAATTATTATCTCGTTTTAGTTTTGCAACAATAGCTTCTCGTAATTCAGGCGTGCCTGCATTCATGGTATAGCCGTGGTGCCCATCATTTATAGCTTGAATTGCAGCATCGCAGATAAAACGTGGTGTTTTAAAGTCAGGCTCACCGGCGCTTAAAGAAACTATAGATTTGCCTTGGCGGGCTAATTCTTTAGCTCTACCAGTTACCTTTAATGTTGCCGATTGCTGTAGATTTTTTGCGCGTTCTGAAATCATTGAAATAATTAATTAAAATTGAGAAGTGAGTGAGAGGTATAAATCCCCAGACTTATACCGTATGAAAATACAGATATGTAGCAACTAAATAAATAAGCAGTGTGTATTAGTTCACGCCCATTTTAGCACGGAGTGCTTCGGCTACAATTTCTGGAACAAAAGAGGTTAAATCACCACCCCAGTAAGCTACTTCTTTAACAATAGATGCAGAAATAAATGTAAACTCTTCATCAGGCATTAAAAAAACCGTGTCAACCTCAGGGGCTAAGCGCTTGTTAGTTAGTGCCATTCTAAATTCATACTCAAAATCAGAGATTTGGCGCACCCCACGTACTAATGTATTGGCTTTCATCTTTTGGGCGTGGTTTACAAGTAACCCTGTAAATTGGTTCACTTCTATATTCTTAGCCCACTCTTTACCTTTTAAGCACTCATTTATGAGATCAGCTCTTTCCTGGCCTGTAAAAACAGCATTTTTCTCTTTATTTACTGCCACGGTAACAATCACTTTTTCAAAAAGATTTGTTGCACGTTCTAAAATATCTAAATGACCAAATGTAATTGGGTCGAATGAGCCGGGGTATAAAGCAATCGTTTTCATAAGATGGTTTTATTGTGAATCTACTGCGTGCTTTTGAAAAATACTAACCGTTGTACGGCCGTAGGCTTTAGAAAAGAAACAATGAGGGTGTTTTTTGTAGTTGTGAAATTTATCATGTTCTAAAATGAACCAGCCATTTTCGTTCAGCCAGTTATTCTCTAAAATAACAGCAATCATATCATCCATTAGTGGATAATCGTAAGGAGGATCGCAAAAGATATAATCAAAAGGAGTTGCAGGGCCAGAAATGAATTGGAAAACATCGCCAACTTGTGCTCGCACTTGTTTTTCTACATCAAATTGAGCGGCCACCTGCTTAATAAGAGCAACGTTTTTTGCATCAAGTTCTACAAAAGTAACCATTCTTGCTCCGCGTGAAATGGCTTCAAAGCCTAAGCTACCCGAGCCGCCAAATAGATCTAAAATATCGCTACTTTCAATATATTTGTATGCTTCAATTTTATTGAAGATGCTTTCTTTAACGCGATCGGTAGTGGGGCGTACCTCTAAACCTTTCGGAATATGAATGCGTCGTCCTTTAAGTTTGCCGGTAATTATCCGCATGGCGGAGAGATTTTTAAATTTTTGAAATTGGAATGCTGCTCAAATTTAACCTTTAAATAGAGCAATGTGAACTATTAGCGTTTTAAAAATCTAAGCTGAGTAAAATAGCAGGGAATGCAGCGGCAAGATCGAAGCCATACGTTGTTTCATCAGCCTCAACGCCAATATTTTGCAGAGAATTAAGATGGGTAACTTCTGCCGAAGGATACCAATAGCTTTGAAGCGCTTGCTGTGTTTCGTGCGCTTGATGGCCAAAAAGATAAATATTCTCGTATAAACCCTTTAACCATTTGGAATGTGCTGCCTGCTGCAGCCAATGGTATGGAATATCCGAGGTTTGATCGAACTGTAAATAAGTTGCAGCTCTAAATTTGCCTAGCAGAAAAGATGTAATAGTGATTACATTTTTATGACAACCAATCATTAAAAATGACCCGCCTGGTTTTGAAAACTGGGACCATTTTTGGGCAATTTCAAAGTCGCTAACAAAATCTGTTACAGCCACCTTTTGGGTTAGGTCGTCAAAACCTTGCATTACTGCGCGCCGCCTAATGGAAAGAAACCTAAACTCATTTTTGCTAAGTACATGCCAAGTGGGTTCAAGATCTTCGCGTGCCACCCCTTTCATTAAGATTGATAAGTGGTCTTCGCGCTCATCAGGGTTATCGTACACAACTTTGGGCATGATAGTCCAACATTCATCTGCTGGGTTGGTCAGTGCTCTAAAGGAATGGATTTTATGCGTATTAAGTAACTTTTCAATAGTTTTGTGAACTAGAGGAAAGTGCTCAGAGTCTAGCGAGGTGATTGCTTCAATTACATTAAAATTGAAATCAAAAGAGCCTATACGAAAAAGGTGTTTATCTTTTTGAGGATCGTTAATAGCATAAAAAAGACGATCTGCAAAAAAACAAACACCTAAATTTGTAGTGGCTTCACTCATTATTACCAGTTCGGCGCATTCCGCATGGTAGTACGCTCAAGGCTGCCTATTAAGTCGTCGCTATTCGGATCGGTTAATAAGTAAAGTGGAGGTCTTAATGTATCATTCAGCGTGTATTGGAACCTGTCGCCTGTTCGTGGGGAGAAAATTAGAGAGTCAACGCTGTACCGACCTTTAGAATCAACTAATATAGAATCTATATCTGCCGATAGCATTGAATCTGTTTTCACAAAGTGAATAACAGAGTCTAACCCGCCTTCAGTTGGTGGGAAATGACCTAGCGTAGCTTCGTAGCGTACAAGCACGTCTCTTACAGTAGACATTCTATTACGAACGCGTTCCGTCATTTTTTCTTTTTCAACCACTTCTTGGTAAGGAGTTACAATAGAGTCGTATAACCAGTAGGCTAATACTAAAATGATTATACCAAGTACGACGCTTAATATTTGATTGCGAGTTTCAATATTCATGTTGAGTGTTATTCAGTTTGTTGCGAGGTTTCCCTAAAAATGTTAATCCGTAAAAATACATGCGCACTTGTATATATGCAACCTTTGGAATATCTGTTAACTTATTTAAACATTAAATTAAATTCAGACCCTAAATTACATGGTAAAATCACCTAGAAGAAAGCAAAGAAAGTGAACAAGCGAATTTTAAAGCTAGCTATACCCAATATAATAAGCAACATTACAGTTCCTTTGCTTGGCGCAGTAGATACTGCAGTGATAGGTCATTTAGAGAGTGTTTATTATTTAGGTGCTATAGCTGTAGGCAGTTTAATATTTGATTTTATTTTTTGGGGATTTGGTTTCCTGAGAATGGGAACAACAGGCTTAGTTGCTCAAGCGCATGGATCGGGAAATGAGCGCGAGACTCGAATCTTACTTTATCGCGTACTTCTTGTAGCCAGTGCAGCAAGCCTAATGGTGCTTATTTTACAGTATCCAATTATTGAGTTAGGCATGTCTGTTATTAATGCCTCAGCCGAGGTAGAGCTGTATGCACGGCAATACTTTTATATCAGAATACTTTCTGCGCCTGCCACACTCTGCCTATTTGGTATAAATGGATGGTTTTTGGGAATGCAAAATTCTCGTTATCCCATGTATATCACTATTACTATGAATCTTATTAATGTTATAGCAAACCTGAGCTTTGTGTATGGCCTTAATATGAATGTAGATGGCGTAGCTTGGGGCAGTGTACTTGCTAGCTACTTGGCATTAAGTTTGGCATTTATTTTGTTTAAGAAAAAATACTCCCATAAAAAATACAATATTCTTAAAGCGGAGTTGCTAGAGCTTGTAGAGCTAAAAAAATTCTTTTCTGTTAATAGAGATATTTTTATTCGCACTATCTGTGTTATTTTCACCTATGCTTTTTTTACTGCAAAATCTGCAGCAATGGGCGACACTTGGTTGGCAGCCAACACCATTTTGCTACAGTTATGGTACATTAGTTCGTATGCAGTAGATGGCTTTGCTTTTGCAGCTGAAAGCTTGGTGGGCAAATATACCGGCGCTAAGAATTATGTTAAACTAAAGCAGGCGATAAAGGCTAGTATGATATGGGGAGTAGCCTTTGGAGCATTTGGCACTTTCTTATATGCTCTATTTGGCAAAGAACTGATTTCAATGTTTACTAATAACACTACGGTTATTGCAACTGCAATGAGTGTAGTCATTTGGTTGGTAATTGCCCCACTTGTAAATAGCGTAGGCTTTATTTGGGATGGTATTTATATAGGTGCAACGGCCACTGCGCCCATGCGTAATTCTATGCTTATTGCAACTATATTATTTTTTATTCCCATTTATTATGTTGCACATCCATGGTACCCTACACAATCTCTTTGGCTTGCGATGACAAGTTTTATGCTTTTGCGTGGTTTGGCGTTAACACTATATGCACGAAAAACGCTATATAATCCTAAACTAATTCACTCTAACTAATTATGAAGCAAATTTTATTACTTAGGCATGCTAAATCGAGTTGGGATGATGAAAGCCTAAAAGATTTTGATCGTCCACTAGCAAAACGGGGGCAAAAAGATGCTCCTATGATGGGTGAGTTCGTGCGCAAAATTAATAGTCTACCCGATATTATTATATCCTCGCCCGCCGCCCGCGCAAAAGAAACAACACTTTTATTCGCAAAAGCTGCAAAATGTGAGGAAGAGATAATAGAATGGAAATCAGGGTTATATTATGGAACGAGCGCAGATTATCTCGAGGCAATTAAAAGCGTACCCGAAAGTTGCGAAAGAGTGCTTCTTGTTGGCCACAACCCACTAATAGAGAATACGGCAGGCACTCTTGTAGGTGAGAGTAATGGTATTTCAATAACAATGCCCACAGCTGCACTGGTAATGCTTACCACTTATGTCCCAACATGGAAGCACGTAAACTGGGGAACTTGCGAGCTAAATTGGATGATGATTCCTAAAGCGCTAAAAAAAATAATGAAGTAATGTTGAATTGGTAAATAAGTATTCTACTTTCGTTATATTCCCTCAAACAAAATCACAATAAGAAACTATCCATACATGAAATTTCTGCAAAATTATTTTTATCTATGTAAAACTCCACTAAGTGCAGAAGGCGCCAGTGATGTAGAAATTGTAACCAAAGCTGAAGATAGCGAGGATTTCCCGCGAGTATTTAAAGAATATGAGGAACTCCGCTCTCATGCTTTTAACAAAGATAATATTTACAGTGTTGTACGGGCGGATGTTATTTACGATCTAATTCGTTCAAGTTCAGAAAAAGAAGCTAAAATTGAAGCTTATGATAAGGCTACACCCGAAATCATAACTAATTTGCAGCATCGCGTGGTACAAGCTAAAGATGCTAACGCCCAAGCTATTTTAAAAGAAGTGTACGACTTAGAAGTATAATAGCTAAGACTTTTAAAGCCCTGCTTATTAATTTTTGCAGGGCTTTTTTTATATAAGGTGTTGATTAATTCGGAACAAACTCTCCTCTCACCCATATAAATTTATAGAACCACAATTTATAAAGGAGATATATGAACGAATTAACGTTTAAAGGAAATTGGAATCAACTGAAAGGTAAACTAAAGCAAAAGTACTCAGACCTAACTGATGATGATTTGAGATTTGTAGAAGGTAAAGAGGATGAGTTACTAGGCCGTTTACAAGAAAAGCTAGGTAAAACAAAAGATGAAATTATGAGCGAATTAAGTAAGCTCTAATAAACATTAGTTTATTCTTATAAATGGAGGGTGTTTACACTCTCCATTTTTTTTTAGTTATATTCAAAACTTAAAAAAATAATCAATTTAATATTTTATGGAAAAATTTAATTTTAATACAGATGTTCTATGGGACTTCGCCCTTACTTTTGGCCCCAAACTTTTACAAGCGCTAGCAGTTCTAGTAATTGGTTTATGGATAGTTAACATAATAACCGGCTTTGTTAAAAAAATGCTTGTAAAGAGCAATGTTGATAAATCTTTACAGGGCTTTTTAAGAAGTTTAGTATCAATACTGCTTAAAATAATGGTCTATATCACCGCGTTAGGCATGCTAGGGGTAGAGATGACCTCATTTATTGCCATACTAGCATCAGCTGGACTAGCGGTAGGTTTGGCCTTATCGGGTACCCTGCAAAACTTTGCGGGTGGTGTAATGATCCTCCTATTTAAGCCTTACAAGGTTGGCGATTTTATTGATGGTCAAGGGCATTCAGGTTCGGTGAAAGAAATTCAAATCTTTGTAACTGTATTAACTACTCCTGATAATAAAACAGTAATAATCCCAAATGGCCCTTTGGCAACAGGTTCATTAACTAACTTCTCAGCACAAGCTACACGCCGTGTTGATTGGACTTTTGGAATAGGCTACGGCGATGATGTTGACAAGGCTTATGAGGTATTAAAAAGATTACTTGAAGCAGACGAAAGAGTTTTAAAAGACCCAGCTCCGTTTTATGCAATAAAAGAACTAGGTGACAGCTCTGTAAACTTTACAGTGCGCGCTTGGGTAAATAGCTCTGACTATTGGGGTGTATTTTTTAGAATGAACGAAGAGGTTTATCGCAACTTCGATAAGGAAGGATTAAGCATTCCGTTTCCACAACGAGATGTACATCTTTACCAAGAAAAATAATGATATTTATAAAGCCAACTTTTAAAGTTGGCTTTTTTTTAACCCATTTCTTTCGTAATTATAAAATATAGGCGATAAACATTATCTTAACCTCTTTAAAGAAGGCGAAAGCCATTAATAATGAACCAAGTGGAAAGGAAGGTTGCAGCAATGAACCTGGAGCAAAACAACAAAATTGACGAGCATAAAACTGAAGAAGAATCACAAGAAAAATTAGTGCAATCTGATATAAAACAGCAAGATGCAGAGGTTACTACTCAGGCTGAATTAACCGAAAAAGTGGCTGAGGCCGAAGCAGTTGAGGAAACTGTTGAGCAGGTAGAGCAGGCCGAAAGTGAGCCAGAGCAGGTTGAGGCAACTACTGAAGACTCGGAACAAGTAAGCACAGAAACGGAAGAAAGTGCAGATAATTTTTATGCAGAGATCGTAAAAAAGGCCAAAGAGTTTACTGAATCAAACGACTGGTCATTTGTTTCTAATGAGCTTGCAAATCTTAATTTACATGTAGAAGAAGGTCCCGCTCCCGATAGTGAAGAAAGTAAAAAGCTCATTAAAGAATTTGGAGATATTCGCGCAGAATTTGAAGTGCGAAAAAGAGAGCATTACGAAGCGTTAAATAAAAAACGCGAAGAAAATCTTGTTAAAAAGAAGGATCTGCTCAAAGAGTTCACCGATATTATTAATAATGAAAGATGGAGTGCCACTAAAGAGGTGGCTCAAATAAGCAACAAGTGGGATCAGATTAAGCAGTTGCCACATAATGAAGTGGAAGCACTTAATGAGCGTTTTGCCGCACTTGTTTCTGAGTTTGAAGACCATAAAGTTGATCGATTAGTAAAAAAACTTCAGAAAGAAGAAGAGAATCTCACATTAAAGCTGGTATTGCAAGACAAGATGGATGCCATTATTGCAAATAGCGAAAGTGAAGATTCTAACTTTGATGCTCTTAATAAAGAGCTGGATGATTTAATTACCCAATGGCGTAAAGTTGGACGGGTACCCGTAGAGAAGAACGAACATGTTTGGGACCGTTTCAATAATACGGTAGATAATTTTAATAATTTACGCTTCAAGTACGACAAGCAATACCGTAAAGCTATTGAGAAGGCGCTAGAGCATAAAAAGAAGTTAGTAGCCGACGCAGAACAGTTGATAGATCAGGAAGATATTGCAGAAGCATCACGTCGAGTAAATAAACTGCACAAAGCTTGGAAAAAGACAAAAAGCCTTCCGCAAAAAGACGAAAATGAACTTTGGGAAAAGTTTAAAGCAGCTACCGATGCCTTTAATGAGAAGAAGGCTGAGAATATGGACGTGCTGCGAGAGCAGGAGCAAGAAAACCTTGAGCTGAAGTTAGAGCTTATAGAAAAAGCAGAAAGCATACAGCACACCGAAGATTACGAAGCTGGCCACAAGGTTATGCAATTGTTAATGGACGAATGGAAAAAAATTGGTCCTGTACCAAGAAAGAAGTCGTCTAAAATATGGAAGAATTTTAAAGCTGCCATGGATGTATTCTACGAAGAGCGTAGAGACCATTTCAAAGACATCCGCAAAGACCAAAAAGATAATTTAGGTCTTAAAAAGGACATTATTGATAAACTCGCAGAGCTTGGTAAACACGAAGACCCTGCAAAAGCAGTAGAAGAAGCCAAAGCTCTACAAGAAGAGTTTAAGAAAATTGGACACGTTCCTCTTAAAAGTAAAAATAAAGTTTGGAAACAGTATCGTGAAGTATGCGATACAATATACGATAGGTTTAGAGCAATGGGCGCCGACCTTGGTATGGAAAGAAAGCTTGCATCACAAGGGGTAGAACCAAAGGACAGAAAGCAGGTTATAAAGCTTGAAAAAGAGTTAAACCATATCAAGAAAGACATACATAGACTGGAAGCAGAAGCCATACAATACGAAGAAGCTCAAACTTACTTTAAGCCTACCAAAAAAGGCAATAAGCTACTTGAAGAGCTACAAGAAAAAATAGAAAAAGCACATAGTGAGCTTGCTGAAAAGAAAAAGCGAGTGAATAAAATTGAAATCGAAATTGAAAGTTTAACCAACTCAGAAGAATAATTACTTTTAACAAGTAAGGGTTGGTATCCAATTTTTAGGATTATCGTATTTAATAAGTTTATACTTTAAGTAAACAAGGGCTAATATTTTAGCCAATAATTGAGCTTTATAAATAAGTTCAGATAAAAGTGTACTAATTGAATGATAGATTAAAAATAAAATTTTGGGGTGTACGAGGCTCCACACCATCGCCAAACCTCTATAATATGGAGTTTGGTGGTAATACTACGTGCATACAAATTGAGATAGATGGCTTTGACGAACTGTTAATAGCAGACTGTGGCACAGGGATTCGAAATTTAGGAAATGAGCTTATAGATACGAAGCTTAAAGGCAAAATATTTGTAACTCACCCCCACTGGGACCATCTGCAAGGGTTTTCATTCTTTAAGCCATTCAATAATTCAAGAAATCACTTTGAAGTGTACATGCCTCCACAGGGCTCAAAGGGTTGTGAAGAAGTGCTACAAAAGTATCTTTCCGACACCTTCTTCCCCATTTCTATTGGAATGTTTAAAGCGAAGATAGACTTCCTAACTTATGAAAAAGAGAAGCTCGATTTTGAGCGTTATTCGGTAGAGTATATGTCTGCTAGGCACACTATGCCTACCGCTATATATAAGTTTCATGTCAATAATAAAGAAATTGTATTTGCTCCAGACAATGAGATCCCATCCATAGAAAACGCAAGTGATGAATCTTTTATTAAGGAATTTCAAGAGTTTGTTGCCGGCGCCGATGTGCTTATACACGACTCGCAGTTTGATAAGAATCAATACAACGCACGCAAAGGCTGGGGGCATAGTGACTGGCAAACAGTACTAGAAACCACTAAAGATCTTCAGGTTAAAAAGTTGCTTCTTACTCACCACGATCCAGACAATAATGATAAGGTGTTAGCAAATAGAAATAAGGAGATTCAGGAGAGCTATGGGCAATACTTTGAACAGGTCTGCCTAGTTAAAGAAGGGCAAGAGATAATACTTTCCTAATAAACTAGTAATCTCGGGTTAACTGTCAATAAAATAGAATTAACACGATTACGTTTCGAATTTTTTATTAAACGAGCTTTGTTTAGAAGAAAAATGGGTGTGAAACCGAGTAAATAGGTTGTGGTAGAAAGGCTTGGTTGAGTACTCATCCCGAACTAAGAAATAACTCGGGATGATTCTCATACTTTATTATTCTCGATATTGAAAGGACGTTAATCGTTAAATCTAAAAGTAGTAACGCACGCCAATAGAGCCGTTAGCATCGCCATCAGTATCTGGTAGAAAGTCTAATATCGGTGCTAATTCAAAAAATATGCCTACAGGCGAATCTTGAATTAGATAATTTAGACCAAAGGGAATACGTACACCAATATATGCGTCGTTCGCAAATACGGCACGAGCACCAATTCCATAAAAGAAGGCAAGGCTACCCTTATCAACATCTAACCAATGATGCCATAGGTGATCACCATGAATATGAATAGCATCTTTCCCAGATAAAGACCAGGCTAGGCCAAGATCCCAAGCAGTGTTAGAATTATTCCAAGATTTTAAGCTAATACCAGAAGGTTCACCAAGCATAATTCCTAGCCCAGTTTTACCACCACCAGTATTTTGAGCGCTAACGCTTGTTGAAATAGAAATTGTACCAAGCATTAAAAATAATGTGAAAAAAGAAAGTTTTATAAATTTCATTCAGTAGTTTAGTTATTTAAGTTCAACAGTTTAAACTATGATTTGGAAGTTTAGTTCCATCTAGTACACATTTTTTAACTAACTCCCATAAAAACTATTCGGGGCAACCTGTCCGCTAGCCTGAGGACAAGATGGAATGATTTGGAAGCAAATGAGCTTCTGAAGCCGATCAATGTTATAAAAACGAATTACTGAATGTCTTTAAATGGGTTTGATATTTATGAAAGCTGGTAGCATCACTTATAAAGAAAATCAAAAATAAATGTTAAGTATAATTGTGCCAGTATTTAATGAGGTTGACGCTATAGAGCCTTTTATAAATTACATTCATAATGAGATGGATGGGCACGATGTTGAGTTACTACTTATTGATGGGGGGAGTACGGACGGTACATTGGAAATTTGCCAAGATAAATCGGTGACAGTGCATAAGAGTAAAATCACTGGCCGTGCCGCACAAATGAATAAAGGGGCAAGTTTGGCTAAAGGAGAAGTTCTATATTTTCTGCATGTAGACTCATTGCCACCAAACGGGTTTATAAGCCAAATTGAAAAACATATTAAAGGCGGCTTAAAATCAGGTTGTTTTCAACTGAGTTTTGTGCCAACGCATCCAATACTAAAAGTGTATGCATGGTTTACTAGATTTAATCTTACAATATTCCGTTTTGGAGATCAGAGCCTTTTTGTAGCTAGGAAGGAGTTTGAGGTGGTGGGTGGTTTTGATGAGGATTTGGTGGTAATGGAAGACCAGAAATTAGTTCGTGAGCTAAAAAAAATCACAAGATTTTATATTAGTTCTAAAAAAATTAAAACCTCATCTCGTAAATATTTTACTGTTGGAGTAATAAAATTACAGCTAATTTTTACTGCCATACTATGTATGTACTATCTAGGGGTTAGCCAGAGTAATTTAGTAAAGTTCTATAAAAAATTAATTGGTAGCGAGTAATAATCAAAGTGCTTTGGTTAGTATTTCTTAAGGTATTCTACCTAAATATTGCTATATTTATCGTCCACCGTAAATAAGTGTAAATCTGTTTGAAGAAGACCCTACGAATACTCCCATTTCTACTTTTACTTTCTCAAGTACTATATGCACAGGCATCATTTGAGCGTGCAGAAACAGACGCTGGCACAATTGGGTTGTCAATAACTAACTTTGGCACCATCGGGAAACCAGATGTAAGAAATAACCCCGAGAGTGGTTATAGTATGCGGTACCCTAAAAATACTGGTACAGAGCATTTGTTTGAGGCAGGCATTTGGATTGGTGCGTATGTAGGAGGAAGTCCACAGGTTTCTACTGCAGCAGTAGCGAATCCATCAGGTTATGCTAGAGGGAAAGAGGGCTATGAATTTTCTGCAGAATCAATAATTTCACGTAGAAGTACTAATCCTAACGACGAGTTTTTCTCCGTTGCAGCTGTTAGTGAACGAGACATAGTTGCGCAATTTTCTGACAGAAGAAGAGATGTGAACGGTACACCAATTAGTAAGCATGATAATCCGCTTTTTGTCGATGTTAGTTTAGAAAGCTATAACTGGGGGTTTCCGTTTACTGAAAACTTCTCCATACTACGCTACGACATCACAAACAAAAGCGATGAGTTCGCAACACCGCAAACTTGGGATAGTGTTTATGTTGGGCTTTATGCAGATTTAGTAGTACGTAACGTAAATAGTGTTACAGAAGTTGGAAGTGATTTCTTTAATAAAAATGGTTTGGGCTATATAGACTCCCTTCAAACTATCTATGCTTTTGATGCCGCTTCGCCAGATAACCCCAGTTTAAATACATATGGTGCCGTTAGCATAATGGGCGCCGAGTATAGAGATACTTTTTTTCACCCAAGTAACCCAGATACTGCCGATGGTAAATTTACTGCTACAGGTTTTAGGGTGCCAAAAGTTGGGCCAAGTTATTGGGCTTTTGGTGCAGGTACAGGTAATTTTGAAGGGCCAAGTAATGATGTGGGGAGATACGATAAAATGGCCGCAGAATTTCCTTACGAGACAGAGGCTACGCGGTTGCGAACTGATGGACTTTCTTCGAATGGGAACTATATTTCCTTTATATCAATAGGTCCATTTCCTGAAGTTGAGCCAGGGGAAACAATGACTGTATATTTTGTGTTTTCAGCGGCATTAAAGCCAGATGCTTTTCAAACTTTTCCTACTAAAAAAACAGATACTGAAGAAACACGAGAAGGTTTAGTTGATGCAGTAAAATCAGCCCAAAAAGTATTTCAAGGTGAAGATAAAAATAATAACGGCATACTCGATCCTGGCGAAGACACCGATGGAGATGGAGAATTAACACGTTATTTATTCCCTACCCCACCCGATAACCCAAAAACGAGATTAGAATTAGACTCGGGTAAAATATCAATTTATTGGGATCGCTCAGCTGAGTGGTCGGTAGATAGAGTTTCTGGAGAAATGGATTTTGAAGGGTATAGAGTATATAGTTCAGAGCTGGGGGATGATTTAAATCCTGCACCAAAACTAATTCGTGAATTTGATATCCCAAGCAATAATATAGGTTTTGATGCTGGTTTTGGTGAGATTGAGCTGAGTAGCCCCGTATTTTTTGATGGCGACACTACTGAGTATTGGTACAAGTATGAGTTGGATGGCTTGTTGAATGGTTGGCAATATTTAGTTTCGGTTACAGCATTTGATAAGGGGGATGATGTTTTTGGAGTTGAGAGCCTAGAGACAAGTACAAGTGCAAATAGCGTACGCGCCTTCCCTGGTACACCGGCAAATGAAAGTTTTGGTAAGAAAGGTTTTGAAGTTGGAGTATATCCTAACCCATACAGAGTAAATGCAGCTTGGGATGGCGCTAGTGAAAGTGATAGAAAATTGTATTTTTATAATCTCCCTGCAAAATCGGAAGTGAGAATTTATACTATTGCAGGCGATATTATAGCTGAATTGAGTCACGATGCTGCGACGTATAATGGAGATATTTCTTGGTTTAGTAGTTTTAGCGATAACCCGAGAGTAATGGCGGGTGGCGAACATGCATGGAATTTGCAAACAGAGGCTAATCAGATCTTAACGACAGGTTTATACCTATTTACTGTTAAAGATTTAGAATCAGGAAAAATACAAACAGGTAAACTAGCAATCATAAAATAAATAAATATACTTATGAACAAACTGATACAATTATTTTCAGTTGCTGTACTATTGATGCTGCCAGTATTGGCTCAAGCTCAGGATACGGTTTCTGTAAAAGAACTAAATACGTATGACAATCTCACTGAGTTTTCTCAGCTTGCAATTCAAGGTCAAGCCTTATCAGGCCAAGAAGTAGTATTCACTGCTGTAATAGTTTCTAATCCAAAAAGCTCTGGGTTATCTACACCTAGCGATACAAATAACGATGGCGTAATTGATAAAATTAGCCGTATGCACGTATTTGTTACAGATACCGCTGCCGCTGGTGCCCAGGGTAGAGAGGGAATGAGCATGCAAATTGTGGTGACAGATCTTAGCTTTCTTGAGTCAAGACTTGTTGGTGATATCATAACCGTAAAAGGAAAGCTCGGCTTTTATAATGCGGGCGCACAATTTAACGCAAGCAATATAGAACATGTTGGGAATGTTAATGATCCGGAATACGCTCACCTTGCTCCATTATTAGATCCTTGGGTAGTTCCATTATCTGAATTAGTAACAAAAAATTCAGACGGTACTTTTCAAGCTAATATTGCTAATTACCCAAAATATCATGCAGCTTATGTAAAAGTTGAAGATGCAACAGTTAGTAATGTTACTACTGATGACAGACCTAACTGGGCAATTAATAAAGATGGCTACAGAATGTATGTGTACGATACTTCATTGCGTATTAGAAATGACAGAACCATAGGTTATTTACCTGGTTGGAACTACCGTCGTTTTGATGGATTAGGAAATGCTGAAGATGGTAAATTTGTGCCGCCAGCGGCAGGTGCTGTTGTAAACTTATCTGGGTTTATGATACTAAATGATTATAACAACGATGGACACCTTGCTGCAGACCAAATAGCATTCAAAATTAACCCAATGGAAGATGGGGTACTTTGGCTAAAAGATGGCACGGGCGTTGATGTACGTTGTGTGGATGGTGAAGATTGTATGGGAGAGCCATTCGATTGGATAAACGATATTGAAGTTCTTGGTCTTCCACCAGTTGTAAGCAATGTTGTATATCCAGATTCTACTGTTAAAACAACTGACACTGTAGTAATTAAAGCAGATGTTGCAGCAGAAATGGGTAAATCAGTAACAATGGTAGAAATTGTATACTCCTCAGGAGACTCTACATTAACATCTGAAATGACATTGACAAGTGGTAATACGTATGAGTTTACCATGCCATCATATCCAGAGTTCACACCAGCATCTTTTTATATTTTAACAGAAGATAATGAAGGCCTAGTAGGTAGAAACCCACTAAATGGTACTTATGGCTATTATGTTGCTGACGATATTGTAAGATCTATTACTCAAATCCAAAAAACTGGCGATGGCAAAACTGGACCAAGCCCATTGTTAGGTCAGGGTGTAATGGATGTAGAATTAACGGGTCTTATTGTATCTGACAATAACGATGGTGTTATTATTCTACAAGAAGCAGCAGCAAAATGGAGTGGTATATTCCTAGAAAAAACCAATGCAACTAAAGCCCTTGTGAGAGGTGATGAAATAACCATCACAAAAGCAGAAGTGGTTGAAGCTGAAGTTACACCAGCGTCAAATTCAGCTATTGGTTTAACTCAATTAACAAATTTAGAGTTTACTAAAGGCACAAGTAGCAACGACATCGAGACTGTAATCCCAGTGGTTGCAACTGATGATATTGCAGCTTTAACCGATAAAGGCGAATTAGAGCCTTATGAGGGTATGGTTATCAAATTCGAGAATGTTGAACTAGCTGATAGATTAAACTTTGATGAGTACCTACTCAGAAATGTAAATGCTACAACACAAGGTGGAGTTGTATTTAACAACACTCTTAACTCACCTGAAGTTGGATCAGTAAATATTTCCCCAATTATTCATAAAACACTTAGAGAAGGCGTTGTTTTAAATGCGTACGGTATTGTTGGAGCATCTTTCGGTGCACCAAAAGTACATCCGCGAAACCTCTCAGATCTATCAAGTGAAGTAGAAAATATGTTTACTCCGTTACTCGACTTTGCATTAAATGCACCAGCAGCTGATGCAATGGTATCGGTAACTGGAGATCTAGAAGTATCTTGGGGTCTTTCAACTGACTTAGATGGTGACGATGTTACTTATGAGTTTGTAATATATAGTGCAGACACAACAACAGTAATTACAACTGTACCATCGAATGATAATTCTACTGCTACAGAAGTAACCATTCCTTTTGCAGCTGTAGATGCGATGCTTGCTAGTGCTGGATTAACTGTTGGGCAAAGCAAGGATTTTGTTTGGAATGTTCGTGTTAGTGATGGTCTAGATACTCTAAACGTTCACGGTTCATACGGTGGATATGGTGATGATTTTGAGCCAATTTATCGCAAAATTACCTTAGAAAGAGCTCAGAAATCAGTATCTAACGAAGAGTTAGGTGGCACGCCAAAAGAGTTTAGCTTAAAGCAAAACTATCCTAACCCATTCAACCCAACTACTAATATTTCGTTTGCACTGCCAAATCAGGCTAATGTAACATTAGAAATATTTGACATGTTAGGTAGAAAAGTGGCGACTATTGTAAATAACAAATCGATGGTTTCAGGAATACATAATGTAACCTTCGATGCTGCTCAATACGCAAGTGGTATGTACATCTACCGCATCCAAGCAGGTTCGTTTACAAGTACTCGCAAAATGATGCTAATTAAGTAGCATATTGCAATTTATTGGGGATGCGATGATAGCATCCCCATATTTTTATTTAGGTTAAATAATATTGATATCACAAATGCATATTAAACCAACACTTTTTGCAGCCATCCTATTGGGTTTACTTTTTGGGAGTTGTAAAGAACCCATTTCTGGAAACAGGAATGAAAATCAAGCACCATCTACAAATCTAACTGTAGAATCGATAAACCGTGAAGGCGGCTTTCGATTGTCCAGTCAGATTAGAATATCGTGGTTTGGAACAGACCCCGATGGCTATGTAATTGGCTATGAATATGCAATAAACGATACCAGTGAAGGCGCATGGACCTTTACTACAAAAACAGATAGCACCTTTATTTTACCAATTACCCCAGGCCAAAGCCAAGATGACGTGCTTTTTAAAGTACGCGCAATCGATAACGATAATCTACGCGACCCCATAGGCGCTAGGCTTGTATATCCTATCTTAAACTCAAGGCCTACTGTTGCTATAAACAGAACTCAATCTCCGCCAGACACTTTATTCTCTATTGCAAGTTTTGGATGGTCTTTTAATGATCCAGACGGGCTGTTAAACATAGCTAGAACTGAAGTCGCAGTTAACGATACTGTGAATGGATGGGTAGAAATTCCATTCACTGAAAGTGACGAAGGCGAGTTATTTATTTCGTTAGAAGTCGATAACACTAGTTCCGGAGAAAAAGAAGCACAAGTATTTTTAGGAAGATCATATTCTACATTACAAGTAGATGGGAATAACGTGGTAATTCCAGGTGTGAAGGTTGGAGATGAAAATATCTTTTATGTTCGCGCTGTAGATGCTGCAGAAGAGGTAAGCAAGGTAGATACTCTATCTTGGTTTGTTAAAAAGCAGGGATCAAAAACTTTATTTTTGAATGATTTCACTGGCACTAATACATCCGCAGCCCTCGATTTACACCTTAGTATATTACAGGAAAACGGAATTACTCCTGATATATGGAATATCAATGATGGAGAAGTTGTGCAAGGTCGTGTTGCATTATCGAAAGCATTTCCAACAGTTTTAGATCCAACACTTAAAAAGACACTCGCTAAATGGGATCACATCTATTGGATCTCAGATGATTTAGACAGAAATATTGTATACGCCCAAGAAATACTATCAGAATTTTATAAATCAGGTGGCACATCCTTTGTTAACATACCCATTAAAACTAAAGATTTAGGGGAGGAGTTGTTTAACTATTTGCCTGTAGATTCGATTGGCTCGGGTAATTTTATAATAAGTAAAGATTCGCTAATTACACCAGCCGTGCCCCTACAAGCGGAGCTAAAATCCACATCTTCTAGGGTAGATGTATTGCCTATTAAAGGTATAAGTGGAAGCCAAACGCTTTATGTAGGAAATTATAAAAAGAGAAATTTTAGAGGGCAGATTCAGCCTTATGATGGCTATAAAGGTGTTGCGATAGAGAACCCAGAAGGTAATTTAGTTTATTTTGCCATTGATATGAGATATCTAAACGGAAACAATAATCTAGGCCAATTTATACAAGAACTTGTAGTAGGCAGATTAGGATTTAAACAATAGATTGATGAAGAAAATAGGTTTATTATTTATTGCAACTCTATGCTTTTCGCAAGGTTTAGTATATGCTCAATCGGCTAACGGTTCCTTAAAGGGTGTAATCACTGAAGATGGCACGGGCGAAACTTTACCTGGCGTAAACGTTTTAATTATTGGTACCAGTTTTGGTGCAGCTACAGATATAGACGGTGCATACGAAATTAGAAATATACGTCCAGGTGAGTATTCCATACGAATAACTTATATCGGCTTCGAAACCATATTAATGACAGGGATTAAAGTTGAAGCAGATAAGCCTACCGAAATAAATTATGCCCTTAAGCCCCAAATTCTTACCTCCGACGAAGAAATAGTTATTATTGGTGAGGCACCAATTTTTGATGTTGAGAAATCTGCTACCTCTACCACAATAACTAGAAAAGAGCTTGAAGCAGCGCCCGTTAGGAGAGTAGAGGATGCTGTTTCAATGCAGTCTGGTGTAATTCAAGATCCAACAGGGTTGTATATAAAAGGTGGTAGAGCTAATGAAACTGGTTATGTAGTTGATGGTGTTTCTGCACAAGATCCACTTGCTGGAACAGGCTTTGGATTAGATTTAGGATCTAACTCATTCAGTAATATTGAAGTAATTACCGGTGGCGTTGGCGCTGAATATGGCGACATGACTTCTGGGGTTGTTTCCGTACAAACTCAAGACGGTGGAGATCGTTATTCGGGTAACTTCTCGCATAAAAGAGATAATTTTGGTTCCAATATCCAGTCTAATAAGGCAAATTATTTCATGGATATATATGAAATAAACCTTGGGGGCCCAGACCCAATTACAGGGCAATTACTACCTGCATTAGGCTTAAAAATACCCGGTAAACTCACCTTTTTTGCAACTGGTCAAGTTGCATTAGAAGATGGCTACACAAAATTATCGGCCGACCAAATAAGATCATCTACTGTCAAATCTACATTTTGGTCGCCAAGGCAAGGTAACCGTTGGAATGGAATGTTAAAGCTAACCTACAATATTAAGCCAGGAATGCGCTTGCAAGGTGCTTACCAGCGTTCAATTACTATAAATCAAAATACTAGGATGCTTCAGATATCTGGGGCAGACACACAAATTAAACCAGGTTTCCAGTTTAATTTTTCGAATGGCTTTTTAGACAATGCTAATACATTTACACACGATTCTAACCTATCGTACTTAAAATGGACGCAAACCGTTTCTACTTCTGCTTTTTATGAAGTTCAGGTAAGTCGTTTGTTTACTAAATTAAGAGCAGATGCCAACGGTAGAAATTGGCGCCCCGAAAACGTAGATAGTGAATTTGAGCCAGAAAGTATTGTAACATTTCCAGCCACAGAATACCCAGCAGGAGAGGATTTTTCATATGTACTTGCAGGTCCTGGGTACTACAACAACGGTGGTATTGCTACACTTTGGCATGATCACTTTGCGGAAGAAATTACTATTAAATCAAGCATCACAAAGTATTTTAACGAGAGAAAAAATCAGTTAGTAATTGGTTTTGAATCAAAGTTTAATGATTACCAGTGGATTGATATTACACGCCCTTGGATAGGCGCTCCTATTCGTATTGACGCAAATACAGTATCAGAAACATTTAGAGTGGGCGAAAGTTTTGATGCTTGGCGAGTAAAGCCAACTAGAGGTGCCCTTTTCATATCTGACAGAATTAGATATAACGGTTTAATTGCGAACATTGGGGGGCGTTTTGAGTATTGGTCGCCTGGTAAGTATGTAGATGAAAGAGTACAAGAAGCATTAGATCCCACTATATTTTCTACCATCCCAAGATTTATTGCAGAAGATTATTTAGATGAAACCACTAAGATTTTAGGATCGAGGTATAAATTCATATTTCTGCCCAAAGTAAATGTATCCTTCCCTGTAAGAGAAAATCAGGTACTCTTTTTTAACTACGGTCACTCTGCAAGAATACCCCATCCAAGTTTTGTATATGCTGGTTTAGATCCATTTTATCAAGATCAGTCAGATCTATCTAATTTGGGTAACCCAAACTTAAATCGAGAAATTGATATCTCGTACGAAATTGGGCTAAGAAACCAGTTAACTCAAAATGATGCTCTTAATATCTCAGCATTCTGGAGAGATAAGTATGATTTTGTTACTTCACAATCTATTACCGTACAAGATATTGATGGGAGACCTACAACAAAAGCGTTTAGAATTAATGGGGATTACGCTCGTTCGCGTGGCATAGAACTTAGCTATCTAAAAAGATACAAAGACTTATTAAGTGGACAGCTTTCCTTTACCTATAGCCGTACAGAGGGTTTAAGCTCAACTACAAACGAAAAATTACAAGACATTTCAGCTAGTCAAAATGTTGGTAATAACGTAGAAACACCACTTGCATGGGATCGCCCTTTTGATGTTAAAGGTAATGTCACATTCACTTATGACAGAAAAGATCCATTATTTGGTTTAAAACCACTTAATCAACTTCAGGTATTTGTATCTGCTATTTGGAGAAGTGGTACTCGTTATACTCCTTACGAGCTCGCTGGCTACCAACGTGACCCTGTTACTGGTGCCGAAGGCTGGAGACCTATCTACTCCATTGATAAAGACCCCGCTAAGCGCTACAGCGAAATTGGGCCTGCTTGGTTTTATATGGATATGAATGTTCAAAAGTGGTTTACCATTAAAGGAACTAGAGTGAGCGCATTTTTAGAAATAACCAACTTCTTAAACAATCAAAGTGCGGTTATTATAAACCCAGTAACTGGTAAAGGGTATAAATCATATCCAAATAACCCACAAGCATTAACAGCATTGAGGAATGACCGTTCTTATGATGTGCCGAATAGAGTAAGAGATCCGCGTTACACTGATCCAACTGATAACGGGCTACCAGCTTACGAGAACCCAGCAAATTATTTGGAACAAAGACACATTGTTTTTGGACTATCAATACGTTTTTAATATGAAAAAATCGATTTATATATACCCATTTTTAGTATTGATATTGCTTACAGCCTCGTTTACTGAAGTTGTAGCGCAGACTTCTTATGGAACAGACAGGGCGGGAACACAAGGCTTCCAGTTTACTAAAATTACGGTAGATGCAAGAAGTGCATCTATGGGGAATTCTAATATGGCAGATGCAACCGACGGTTCTAGTTTGTTTTGGAATCCCGCTTTAGCCTCCAAAATTGGCAATTCTTATGTTTCGGTAGCTCACTCAGAGTATTTAGTAGGCACTAGTGTAGAGTATTTAAGTTATATACACAAAATGGGTGAATTCGCAATAGGTGGCTCGGTACAATACTTTAACTCAGGTGATATAAATGAAACCACCGAAGCAGAGCCATTTGGTACTGGTCGCATGTTTAGAACAAATCACATGGCAGTTGGTTTAACGGGTTCCCACAAAATTACTGATTTATTTAGCTATGGTATCACCTTAAAATATCTAACCGTTGGAGTTGAAGAAGTAACCTATAATACAGGTGCAATTGATTTTGGTTTCGCATATCTAGTTGGTGAAACGGGTTTAAGCTTTGCCGTAGGAATTTCTAATTTTGGGATAGATGCATCGCCAAATGGCAAAACTGAGCGTTCTACCCCAAGTGGCACTATAGTCGAAGAGCCAGAATCAGATATTTCCCTTCCAACTCGATTTACGATGAGTGCCGCTTACTCAGCCATTGAAACAGAAAACAATTCATTACTTCTAACTGCACAGATAACGAATCCCAGCGATAATGCGGAACAAATGAGTGTTGGTGTGGAGTACGGCTTTATGAATCAGTTTTATTTACGCAGCGGCTACGAGTTTGGTCACGAAGAAAGAGTTATTCCTAGCATGGGTACTGGTATTAAAATACCATTCGCCGGTAGAAGGGTTGCCATCGATTATGGCTTCACAAATTTCAATAGATTAGGATCTATACACCGTATTACACTTGGATTTGAATTATGATTTTTAGAAAATCAATAGAAATAATATTATTTATAGCACTTATAAGTGTTGCTAGTATTGGATGCGATTCATTATTTGGTTCAAAAACGGACCCAACTAATGACGAGATTTTTGAAGTGGGTAAAATTGACCCCGCTCTAGAAAATATTGATGGATACGCGCCAGTACTTCCTGTTTGGTCAGGCTTTGATGCTCCAACCGATATTCATGTAGGTTTCGATACTTTTGTATATGTAACCGATGCTGTAGGTTTGCATCTATTAGATCGTGCGGATTTAAGACCACGAGTTACCATCCCATTAGAAGGTGCTGTTTCTATAACTCAAGATAGATTGCTAAACGTGTATGTATCTGCTAGAATTGATACTGTTATTAATCAATCGGGCGTAGATGTTACATATAATTTGCCAGCTGTTTTTAAAATTAAAAATATGGCTTTTGTAGATACACTCATCTTCCCATTTGATGATGCCAGTTTAAGTACAAGCACTGCGCAAAATGCAAGATTGAGTAAAGGCTCCACTAACAATTATGAAAAAGTAAAAATAACAGGAGTATCGGTTTTAGCGGATAATAATATTTACGTTTCACGTACAGGTCCACTAAATAGTACTCAACAAGTAGCTGCACCAGACAATACAGTGCTAGAATTTACTCGCCGAGTAGTAAATGGTGAAAAAACCGATAAAATGGTAAACATTAGGCAATTAGTAACCTTGAACCCACAAAATCCGTCGCTCAAAAGTGCCATTGGTCTTGGTGCAATTTCAAGTTTTGTTGCACCACCACAACGTGATAGGCTTACTGATGATCGTAGTTTTTTAATTACACAGATTGACCAAAATATAGATATAGATTTCCGCGTACTGTGGATTAAAGCAGAATTAACTACGGATGGTATGGCGTATTTACAAAACTCATCGTTATTGGCACAAGACACATCAAAAGCTGATGGATTTATCTATGAGCCTGGTAAGTTTCAGAAACCTGTAGACATTGCCGTTTCTGGCGATGATGACGCATTTATATTTGTTGTTGATGAAGCCCAAAATATGTTATACCAGTTTCAGTCAAATGGTTATGAAGGGGTAAACCCACCAGCTGGTGCCGATCAAAGTGGTAAAAAAGTCATAGTTTCTTTTGGTGGAAAAGGGGTTGGGCCTAAACAGTTTGACTCACCAAGTGGGGTAGCCTACTTCAGAAAAGTTCTGTATGTAACTGACAAGGGCAATAATAGAGTTTTAAGATTTAGATTAACTTCCGATTTCGAATAGTTTTATCGTTGAAGCCTTTAACGATAAAAAACCATAAATATGGGCAGTTCGAACAATGAACTGCCTTTTTTGTTGAATAAAAATTGCTATGAAAAAAACACTAGTATTATTTGGTGCACTATTTTTAGTAAGCTGCACATCCTCATCATCCAACAATGATAACACCCTATTATTGGTCTCATTTGATGGGTTTAGAGCCGATTATCTAACAAAAACAGACACGCCTAATTTAGACTATTTAGTTGAAAATGGTGTAACAAGCGAGGGATTAATTCCTGTCTATCCATCAGTAACTTTTGCTAACTATTATGCTATTGCCACGGGATTATATCCCGAAAATAACGGCATCATTAGTAATAATATGTACGATGCTGAGATTGGTGAAAGATTTTCGTTAGGCAATAGAGAACAAGTAGAAAATCCAGCTTGGTATAAAGGTGAGCCAATTTGGAATACCGTAGAAAAGAGCGGGAAAAAGGCAGGTACTATGTTTTGGGTTGGCTCTGAGACAAAAATTCAAGACATGCGCCCTAGCCATTGGAAGACTTATGATGGTGATTTCCCTGACTCAGCGCGTGTAGATACGGTAGTAAGTTGGATTACGCAAGAACCTTCAAAGAAAATTGATTTTGCCACTCTTTATTTTAGTTTTGTAGACTCACAAGGGCATCGTTTTGGACCCGATTCTCAAGAGGTTATAGATGCTATTAAAAAAGCAGATGACTTAATTGGGTATTTGATTCAACGTTTAAGAGAAAATAATCTTTGGGATTCAACTAACCTATTGGTTATCTCAGATCATGGTATGACGGAGTTATCGAGAGAGCGAATAATTGTTTTAGATGATTATATAAATACGGAAGATGTAGATATAATCTCGGGATCGCCAGCAGTAATGTTTAATGCCAAGGAAGGCAAGGCTGATGCAGTGTACAGTAGCTTAAAAAAGAATGAGAAGAATTTTAAAGTGTACAAAAAAGAAGATATTCCAGAACGATTTCACTTGAAAAAAAGTGACAGAATGCCTGAGTTTTTAATAGTAGTAGATGAAGGTTATACCCTTAATTCTAGAAAGTACTTTGATGCTCGCCCACTCTACCCAAGTGGCGGTGCACATGGCTACGATAACATGAATGAAGAGATGTGGGCGTTATTTATAGCAAAAGGCCCCGCGTTTAAAAAGGGATATAAAGCGAAAGCATTTAAAAATATTCATCTATATACATTAATGGCAAAAATATTAAACTTAGAGCCAGCAGAAAATGATGGAAATTTAGTTGAAGTTTCAGATATCCTGAATTAACTTAATATAGTGTCTAAGTGTGCAGGCTCAGATATTCAAAAATTTTAAAAACACCCAAATTTATAAAATAAAATGGCATACATAGTTACCGAACCTTGTATACAATGTAAATACACCAACTGCGCAGCTGTTTGTCCTGTAGATGCATTTAGGGAAGGTCCAAATTTTCTTACCATAGACCCACATGAATGTATCGATTGTGATGCATGCGTTTCTGAGTGCCCCGTAGACGCAATTTATCCTGATGATGAAGTGCCAGATAAATGGGAGCATTACATCGAATTAAACGAACGCCTAGCCGAAGAATGGGAAGATAAAGTAATTAATGAAACTAAAGATCCACTACCAGATGTTGAAAAATGGGCTTTAGTAGAAGAGAAACTAGATGAACTTATTGAGAAATGGTAAAATAAAGAACGTCCTTATTATTTATTAACGAATAACACCCTCTTGACTCCAAAAACAACGCGAGTACCAGCATCACCAAGCTTTAATGTACCTCAGATAATGGGAGTGATTAATGCTACACCCGACTCTTTTAGCGACGGGAACAATTACTTAGACATAGCTAGAGCAAGAGATCGGATTCATATAATGCGGAAAAACGGGGCGACTATTGTCGACATAGGTGGTGAGTCTACACGCCCTGGTTCAAAACCTGTTGCGGAAACTGAAGAGTTACGCCGTGTGCTACCCATTATTGAGGCGGCAACAGAGAGTTTCCCAAACTTGGTTTATTCTATTGATACAACAAAATACGGAGTGGCCAAACAAGCATTACAAGCAGGCGCCAGCATTATAAATGATGTGTCAGGCCTTCAAAAAGAAGTTAGATTGGCAGATCTTGCGGCCGAATACAACGCCACCTTAGTTATTATGCATTCGAAGGGAGATCCAGAAACCATGCAAAATAACCCAACATATGACGATGTGGTTCAAGAAGTGTATGATTTTTTTGTAGCCCAATGCAAAACTGCTACTGATAGAGGCGTTAAAAATATCGTTCTCGATCCAGGCATTGGCTTTGGAAAAAATTTAGAGCAGAATTTAAAAATTCTTGCACATTTCGATAAATTCGTTGAGCTTGGCTATCCCCTAATGGTAGGAGCCTCACGTAAATCAATGATTGGAGAAATATTAGACCAACGTCCCGCAGATGATCGGGTTATTGGTACGGTCGCCGTTCATTATGATGCCCTTGTTAAAGGTGCACGGATTTTAAGAGTGCACGATGTTGAGCAAGCTTCAGATTCTATACGTATATTCAACGCAATTCAATCACAACGCTAGATTACAAAACCTTTGATCCCTATCGGATTTTTAGAATTCGGAATTAAGGATTTCATTGAAACCTTAGTTATTGCCGGTGTATTAGTTTATTTATACCGATGGATTAGAGGTACGTTTGCCATTCAAGCTACAATTGGCATAATCGTTGTTATTCTAATTAATTTTTTTATTAGAATACTCGGTTTTACCACCATCAACTTTATACTTAAAAGTATTCTTGATGTAGGAATTTTGGCGGTATTTATATTATTTCAGCCAGAAATTAGAAAGCTGCTTTATAGGCTTGGTAATAATACAAGTTTTGATCGTTTTTTCTCAAAAGCAGGCTCTACAGATATGATTGATGAGGTGATTACCGCCGTGAAAAAAATGGCAAAAGATCGCACAGGAGCCTTAATTGTGTTTGCACGCTCTGCATCATTACAAGATTTAGTAGATGCCGGTGTAAAAATTGATTCTGTTGTAAAAGCAGAGCTTCTCACTACTATTTTCCAAAAAGACACCCCGCTTCACGATGGCGCTGTAGTAGTTCGAAATAATAGAATAGTAGCCGCAAGTTGCTATCTACCCATCTCTCAAAATCCAAATATAGCCCAGGCTTTTGGTACTCGCCACAGAGCCGCTGTAGGAATAAGTGAAACCAATAATGTGTTTGTTATTGTAGTATCGGAAGAAACTGGACGTGTTTCTATTGCAAGAAATGGGATTTTAACCAGTGGCTTAACCATTCAGAAGCTACGTGCAGAAATGGAAGAAGCCTTTGGTACAACACAGTTTGATGAAGAAATGAGCTTTGGCTCAGCTCAAAATGAGCTGAAGTTGAAGTAAATCTTATAGGCGTTTTGGTAGCACATTTTCTATAACGAGTTATTCGAGATCAAATATCCCATCCAATCTCTAATTCCCAAGCCAAACATACATTTACATCTTATGCATTGCTTCTTAAGTGCTTTTAAAAGATAATACTAACGAGCTATATATCTATAGACTATCCTTATTACCAACCTAGATTAATTATGAAAAAAGTACTACTAACCATTACGGTATTACTGCTTTTTATTGGCAGTGAATCAATCCTCGCGCAAAACAAACCTTTAACTATCGACGATTATCCCCAGTGGTCTCGAATTGTGGGCACCGAATTATCTGCTGATGGGAACTGGATGGCGTATGCACTTCGCCCCAATGGAGGTGATGATACTCTTTTTGTAAGAGCACTAAACTCAGATAAACTTTATGAAATACCAAATGCGAATGGCGCTGAGTTTTCGAAAGATGGGAAATGGGTTAGTTATTTAATTACACCAGATAAAGAGGCACGGAAGAAATTAACAAAGGCAAAAAAGCCAGTTCATAAAACTGCAGAGCTGATGAATTTGCAAACAGGTGAAAAGACGGCCGTTGAAAGAGCTGATAAACAAAGCTTTTCAAACAATAGCGAGCTTTGGGTTGTGCATCGTAAAAAACCAGAAGAAGATGAGAGCAAACATAAAGGTAGCGACTTAGTAGTAAGGAACTTAAAAAATACTAGCGTTACTAGTATTGGGAATGTTTCAGAATTTGGTATGAACAAGAAATCTACCATGTTGGCTTATATAGTAGATGCGAATGATAAAGTAGGTAACGGAATTTACACCTACAATCTTTCAACTAATGCAACTCAACCACTACATACCGATACTACTATGTATGAGGGATTAGTATGGGACGATGCCCGTTCAACAAAAACAGAATGGACAAAAAAAGGAAATAGTTTAGCTGTTTTAAAAGGTAATAAACCAGAAAAGGCTGAGCGTAAAGAAAATTCGTTACTAGTAATCAGTAATGTTGGTAAAACTGCATCAGTTATTGAAGTAAAACCAACAGCGGTTCCTGACGATTTAATAATTAGTGAAAATAGAACTATTAGTTGGACCGACAATGGAAACAGAGTTCTTATAGGATTAAGAGAACAAGAAGAAACCATAAAACTGAGCAAAGACTCTGTGGCGAATGTGGATGTGTGGCATTGGAAAGATCCGCGCATTCAAACGGTACAAATGCGTCAATATAATAGAGATTCCCGTTTCACTTATGTTGCCAGTTATAATATAAGATCGAAAAAACTGACACGACTTACCGATGATGAAATGCGAAATCTGAATGTAAATACGAATAGTAGTTACATGGTTGGTGAAGATGAAAAGCCCTACATAAATGATGTGAACTGGGGCGTAAATCCTACAGACTTATATCATGTAAATCTTGAAAATGGCAAAAGAACGCTATTCGCTAAAGAGATAAATAGGAAGCTAGGATACTCGCCCGATGGCAGATACTATTTATATCAGAAAGTTGAAGATGATTTAGCTTCAATGTTAGTGTATGATCTTCAGAATAATAAGGTGACTGACCTGACTAAGAACTCTCCAGTTCGTTTTTCAGATGAAGAGCATATATACCCACATGAAAACCCTCCGTTTGGTGTGGCTGGCTGGACAAAAGATGGTAAGAACGTGATTTTAAATCATAAATATGATTTATGGATGCTGGCTCTAGATGGTTCAAAAGCCACTAATATCACAAAAGGAGAAGGTGAGAAAAATAAGATTATCTATAGAGTTCAGCGCTTAGATAATGATGAGAGGTTTATAGATACTAAAAAGCCGATAGTACTTTCAGCCTTTGGGGATCTTACAAAAAAAAGTGGGTTCTCAAGTCTTAAAATAGGTGACTCACCTAAAACGTTGGTTTACGATGATGTGCGTTTTGGTCGACCAATAAAAGCTGAAAATGCAGACAAGCTTATTATCACCAAAGAAACCTTTGTAGAATTCCCAAATTATTATTCTACTACCACAGCATTCAAGAATTTAAAACAAATGACTGATGCAAATCCTCAGCAGGCAGATTATGCTTGGGGTGAAAGAAAGCTGATAGAGTTTAAAAACGGAAAAGGCAGAACAGTACAAGGCACTTTAGCATTACCAGCCAATTACCAACCAGGAAAACGCTATCCAACCGTTATTTATTTTTACGAGATGATGTCTGATAGACACCATCAATATTCTATGCCAACCTACGATGATAGACCTCACATGTCGGCGTATGCAAGCAATGGGTATATGGTATTTATGCCTGATGTATATCTTGAGGAAGGATATGCAGGAACAACTTCTTTAGATGGAATTACCTCTGCAGCCAATGCACTTATTGATCAAGGGTATTCCGATCCAGATAATATCGGATTGCAAGGTCATAGCTGGGGTGGCTATCAAACTTCATTTATTCTTACCCAAACCAATATGTTTAAAACCATAGTTATTGGTGCACCTCCAACAAACTTAGAGAGTTTTTATAACAATATTTATGGGAGTACAGGAACCAATCACCATGGAATTATGGAGATTGGTCAAGTGAGAATGGGACGTGGAGTAACACCATGGTCGGCGCCAGAAACTTACCGCCGTGAAAACCCAATGGCACATGTGCCTAATATTGAAACTCCATTTTTAATTCTTCATGGAACAGAAGATGGGGCGGTGGATTGGTCGCAAGGACTGGAGCTTTATAATGCCGCACGAAGATTAGGCAAAGAAGTGATTTTTCTCTCCTATCCAGGCGAAGGACATCACCTAGCAAATGAAGCAAACCAGATTGATTTCCAGATTAGAATGAAGGAGTACTTCGACCATCACCTAAAAGGAATTGAAGCCCCTGATTGGATGATTAACGGTGTGCCTCAATTAGAAAAACAATATAGAAAAGCGAAGTAGATTTGATTTCCAAAATATGAATAGCCCCGAGATGTATCTCGGGCTAAACAGGATAAAACAGTTGTCGGTGGGTGGTGTCGTTTTAAAATACATGAGAACGAATCCACCGAAACCCTAGCAATATTCTTTTGGGTTTACGTGCGTTAATGGTTACCCCTGTTTTAAATCCACGAATTTTTGGATTGCGGGCTAAATTTATTTTTATATACCGTATTGGTAGAGACGCAATGCATTGCGTCTCTACCAATACGATCACCGATACGCTGTGAATTGTACATGTTTTCGCCGATAGTAATAATGGCATGAAAATGATTGGGCATCATAACATATTCGCCACTGTGCAAATTTATATCTGGTCGCATTTTAAATGTTTGTTGCAATTCTATATCAGTAATTGGTGCGTTTCATCTATTTGCACAAATAAATAACTCCAACTACTCCACGTTTTTATTATCCCACAAAAACATCTGAATCAAATTTTGGGCGGCGTTATAAGAGGTGAGTTCGCCCGATAGTATATGTTTACGCACTTCATCCATTTTGGCAACGATTTCTTCATTTCCATAAAACGCATTGTGTAGGGCTTCGCTGATGTGTTCGTTGAGCCAATAAATGGATTGCTCTTTTCTCTTATGTTCGAAATAGCCTTTCGCTTTGGTATGGCGAACATATTCGTCAATAATATTCCAAACATTATCAATCCCTGTATTGTGTAAAGCCGAGCACATGGTAACTTTAGGAATCCATCCCGATTCGGTTGGTGGGAAAAGATGAAGAGCATTTTTGTACTCGAGCATGGCTCGCCGTGATGCGGTTTCATTACCGGAATCGGCTTTATTAATTACAATAGAATCCGCCATTTCCATGATGCCACGCTTAATGCCTTGTAGCTCATCGCCTGCTCCGGCAAGCATCAGCAATAGGAAAAAATCGACCATTGAATGAACTGCAATCTCTGACTGCCCAACGCCCACCGTTTCAATCAGAATGGTGTCAAATCCTGCCGCTTCGCACAGCAAAATGGTTTCGCGGGTATTACGTGCAACTCCACCTAAAGAGCCTGATGAGGGAGTTGGGCGAATATACGCCTTGGGATGATTCGCAAGGGTTTCCATCCTGGTTTTATCACCCAAAATACTACCACGAGAACGTGTGCTACTAGGATCGACTGCTAGAACAGCTAAGTTTCGATTTTGAGACTCAATCACATACATCCCAAAAGATTCAATAAAAGTACTTTTCCCTACACCAGGTACACCAGTTATTCCAATCCTGATTGAGTTACCTGAGTGCGGCAAACAGCCTTCAACAATTTGTTGAGCTAATTCACGATGCTTTTCTTTGGTGCTTTCAACTAAAGTGATAGCTCGGCTTAGTAAGGTTCTGTTGCCTTCTAAAATTCCATCTATAAATTGCTGGGGCTGAATATTCTTCAAGATTAATTATGCTGATCGAAAAGTTTTAGATTTTTATGAATGAACTAATTAGGCAGTGTGATTTTTTATTAACACTTCTAGAATTTCAGCTGCAGCCTTAGGAATAACTGTACCAGGTCCGAACACTGCAGTAACGCCCGCGTCATACAAATAATCATAATCTTGTTGAGGAATTACGCCTCCCGCAATGATAATTATATCTTCTCGTCCCTGTTTTTTTAGCTCTGCAATAACTTGTGGAACTAAAGTTTTATGCCCAGCTGCAAGGCTAGAAACTCCTAAAATATGAACATCATTTTCAACAGCTTGTCGGGCTGCTTCTTCCGGGGTTTGGAAGAGAGGACCAATATCCACATCAAAGCCAAGGTCTGCAAAACTCGTTGAAATAACCTTGGCGCCTCTATCGTGGCCGTCTTGTCCCATTTTGGCAACCATTATTCGTGGGCGACGACCATCCAATACTGCGAAGTCATCCGCTAATTTTTGTGCTTTTTTAAACATCTCATTATTTGAAATTTCAGAAGAATACACGCCAGATATTGATCTTATTGTTGCTTTATAACGTCCAAAAACCTTTTCCATAGCATAGGAAATCTCACCCAAACTCGCACGTTTTCTTGCAGCATCTACGGCAAGTTCTAATAAGTTGGCTTCATTAGATTTTGCAGATGTGGTTATTGCTTCTAATGCGGCCTTAGCCTCCGCTTCGTTGCGGTCAGCTTTCATCTTGTTTAAGCGCTCAATCTGAGACTTTCGAACCTTATCGTTATCCACTTCTAAAATGTCGAAAGTTTCTCTTTCGTCGGTTTGATATTTGTTCACTCCAACAATGGTGTCTTTACCAGAATCGATTCGAGCTTGCTTTCGCGCCGCTGCTTCTTCAATGCGCATTTTTGGCAACCCGGTTTCAATCGCCTTTGCCATTCCGCCTAATTCTTCAACTTCTAGAATAAGCTCCCAAGCTCTTCGTGCGATTTTATCAGTTAGATATTCCACATAATAAGAGCCAGCCCAAGGGTCTACTGCTTTGGTGATGGAAGTCTCGTGCTGAAGATAAAGTTGTGTGTTTCGAGCAATACGCGCTGAAAAATCAGTAGGCAAGGCAATGGCTTCATCTAGTGCGTTGGTATGTAGCGACTGAGTATGTCCAAGCACGGCAGCCATAGCTTCTATGGTTGTTCTAGCAATATTATTAAATGGATCTTGTTCGGTTAGGCTCCAACCTGAAGTTTGACAATGTGCTCGAAGCGACATCGATTTTTCATTTTTTGGATCGAAGGATTTCACAATCTTTGCCCAGAGCAATCTGCCTGCTCGTAGTTTGGCAATTTCCATAAAATGGTTCATCCCAATTCCCCAAAAGAAAGAAAGTCGTGGGGCGAATTCATCAATATCCATTCCTGAAGCTATACCCGTTCTGATATATTCAAGCCCATCTGCCAAAGTGTATGCAAGTTCAATATCGGCAGTTGCGCCAGCTTCCTGCATGTGGTAGCCACTGATACTAATAGAGTTGAAACGAGGCATATTCTTAGCCGTATATTCGAATATATCGCCAATAATTTTCATTGAAGGAAGTGGGGGATAGATATAAGTATTCCTCACCATAAACTCTTTCAGAATATCATTTTGAATGGTGCCACTCAATAATTTTGGGGCAACGCCTTGCTCTTCTGCAGCAACAATATAAAATGCAAGAATTGGAATTACGGCTCCATTCATAGTCATAGAAACCGACATTTTATCGAGAGGGATCTGATCGAAAAGAATCTTCATATCCTCCACAGAGTCGATAGCTACACCGGCTTTACCGACATCGCCTTGAACGCGAGGGTGATCAGAATCGTAGCCTCGATGTGTTGCCAAATCGAAAGCAACGGACAAACCTTTTTGGCCAGCCGCTAAATTTCGCCTATAAAAAGCATTGGATTCTTCTGCGGTTGAGAAACCTGCATATTGACGAATAGTCCACGGACGAACGGCATACATGGTTGAGTATGGCCCACGGAGATAAGGTGGAATTCCAGCAACATAATCGAGATGCTCTAGCTTAGAGATATCGCCCGCAGTAAAATGATTCTTCACAGGGATTTTTTCGGATGTTTCCCAAATATCAGTTTTGGCTTCTAGTTTTTCGTTAGAAGTAATTGGTGCGAATGGTATGTTTGAAAAGTCTTTTTTCATGATAATGTCTCCGTTTCAAATGCTTCCGCAATACGAAATTCAGAAATGGTTTCAATTTCGCTATAAGCTTCTTTAGGAATCACCTTACTCTCAGGCTTTAGGCGAGGTTTGCGCGCTTCCTCGTCTTTAGCAGGATGTTTGTTTACACCAAGTAAAACGAGCTCGCCATTTTTGGAAGCATCCATTCTAGCTTGCTGAGCTTCTCTCACTCGCTTCTGAACAAATCCGTTTTTAATGGAATTATAGAAGCCACCATTCCTTTCAATTTCTTGGAATACTTTCCAGGCTTCTTCGGCTAAATGGGTGGTTAGGTGCTCTATATAATAGGAGCCTGCGCTAGGGTCGGCAACTTTATCGAAATAAGCTTCTTCTTTTAAAATAAGCTGAATGTTACGCGCTATTCTATCCGAAAATGAATTCTCTTCATTATAAATATCATCAAAAGGAGTAATGGTAATAGCATCTGCCACACCTATTGCAGCTGACATAGCCTCAGTTGTTGCTCTTAAAATATTGTTGTGAGGATCTTTTAAAGAAGTATTGAGTGTTGCTGTATGGGCATGGATATACGCAGGATACTTTTGCGATAATCCTTCTTGATAGGTATCTAAGATTTGGCTCCAAATAAGTCGGAACGCGCGAAGCTTGGCAATTTCTAAAAAATAGTTAGAAGCCACTGAAAAGTTAAAGTGAACTTGTTGTGCTACTTGGTCAGTATTGTCAGAAAAATCTAAATATTCATTTCCCGTGGCAGCGGCAAAAGCAAGCTGGTCGACCATGGTTGCGCCTGCATTTCCATAAAAATGAGCGTTTACAGCTAAGGAATTTAAATTAGTGTCGGTTTTAAAATCAGACTTAGAGAGTAGCTTACCTGTTTTTAAAGCATTGGTAAAAGGATCGGAATTGAATTTAAAATCTAAATCATTTTCATGAATTGATTGACCTGTTACAAAGGTTTGAATAATTTCTAGATGCTCAGGCTGTGATAGAGACTCACTAAAATGGATAGTTAAGATGTCTAAGATAATTCCATCGAGCAAAATCTTTAGGTCGCTTACATTTGCTAAAGCATTAGAAGGTAAATCAAAATATAGGCTAGAGGCACCGCTCTCAAGGGCATGTAGGGCGAGTTTGTTCGCGTTTTTACAATCTGGTGTGCTAATATATTGGCAAATCTTCCAATCACTCAAGGGGGGAATGGCAGCCTGAGTTTTATAATTATCTTCATTTTCATAAAAAGGTAAATGGGAAATACCTTCTTGTGTATGCCAATTAAATTTAATGGTATAGTCTTCCCCTTTTAGATCAGAGGCTATCTGATTTTCCCAATCTTTAACAGTTGGGCTGGGGAATTCTGAGAAAGAAAGCTTATTTTTCTTAAATATTGATGCCACGGAAATTGCTTTTTGGTGCAAATTTAATTCCCTTGAAAATAAATAGAGCTTTCGTTCTTTACTAGCTTAAAAAAGTTTTCTATGTTAAAGAAAAGCGCTTCCAAATTGATTATATTAGTTATTAGAAATTATAAATAAGCATATAAAGATATTCATGACGCAAGCTGAGCAAATAATTCCCCCATTAACACAACTCACAGAAGACGAGCAAATGCTCAAAGAAGCCTCTGCAGAGTTTGCAAATACAGCAATAAAACCTCTTGTATTTGAGATGGATGAGCAAGCCAAACTTAATCCAGATTTAATCAAGCAGTTTTTTGAAATGGGCTTGATGGGTATTGATATTCCCGAAAAATACTCAGGCGGTGGCGGTACTTTTATGATGTCGGTTGTTGCTATAGAGCAAATATCGCGTGTTGATGCTTCAGCTGGTGTGTTTATGGATGTTCAAAACACTCTTGTAAACAATGCATTTGTAAACTACGCATCTGAATTCTTGAAAGAAAAATATCTCCCTCAGTTAGCTACCGAAAAAGTAGGTGCATATTGCCTGTCGGAAGCAAGTTCAGGTAGCGATGCTTTTGCGTTGAAATGTAGAGCAGTTGAAGATGGAGATTCATACGTTTTAAATGGTTCTAAGCTTTGGATTACCAATGCAAATGAAGCTGATATTTTTATTGTGTTGGCTACTGTAAATCCAGATGCAGGTTATAAAGGAATTACCGCATTTGTAGTTGAGCGTGGTTTCGAAGGATTTTCTGTTTCCAAAAAGGAAAATAAAATGGGAATTAGAGCCAGTTCTACATGCGAGATTTTATTAGAGGATTGCCGTGTACCTAAAGAAAATATTATTGGTGAAGTTGGTAAAGGCTACAAAGTTGCCATTGAAACTTTAAACGAAGGTAGAATTGGTATTGGTGCACAAATGGTGGGTATAGCCCAAGGTGCATTAGATGCAACTCTTGGCTATGTGCAAGAGCGCAAACAATTTGGCCAAGCCATTTCTGAGTTTCAAGGAGTACAGTTTCAGCTAGCGCGAATGGCTACCGATGTTGAAACCGCTCGCCTACTAGTATATAATGCTGCAAGAATGAAAATGGCAGGTCAAAACTTTTTAAAAGAAGCCGCTATGGCAAAGTTTTACTCTTCGGAAGTTGCCGAACGAGTAGCATCGATGGCTATAGACCTTTATGGAGGTAATGGCTATGTGAAAGAATATCCCGTAGAAAAATTTTACCGTGATGCAAAGATCGGTAAAATCTATGAGGGTACAACGAACATGCAACTAAGCACTATAGCAAAGTTGCTACTTCGATGAGTGAGTGAGGAAAAGGGGGCTTCGGCCCCCTTTTTATTTGTACCCTAAGTAGATTCTATTTCCTTTCTTGTGCTTGATAATTAGTTGGCATAAATCCCTTAAAATTCTCACTAAAATAAAGTAGGGGAACAAGCCATATTCTGCATTGTTTTGTTTTTCAAACCTATGGTGCTATCGCAAGATTATGGTTCCAGATAGCTCTTCTCGAAAAGTCCAATAGCTTTCCAATTATCGCATAAAATAGACTCTGTGTAAATAAGATTATTTAATTTAATAATGGAATGAAGTAGAGATGGTATGAGTTTTAATCAATAGTGAACACATAGAGTGTTCTGCATAATAGACTATTGGAATAGTATTAAAACCCATGAATATGAAATTGGACTCGCACATAAAAGAGCGATTACAGCGTTGTAGTAAAGATGAAATTTCTCAATCAAGACTAGAAGAGTTATTCAGTCAGATTATATCGCAATACGAAGAAGTTGCTAGCCAACTAAATATGTTAGAGCGGGCAATTAGCCACGACTATGACTCAATTTTGATAACAGAGTTATGCTTAGAAAATCCCGGTCCGTTAATCGTGTACGTAAATGATGGTTTTACTCGGATGACTGGCTACTCAAAAGCTGAAGTTTTAGGCAAATCGCCACGAATTTTACAGGGTCCTAAAACAGACAGAAAGGTGCTAGACCGATTAAGAAAAGGGTTAACCGAAGGGCAAGGCTTTTTTGGACATACGGTAAACTATCGTAAAGATGGCTCAGAGTTTATAAACCAATGGGATATCCATCCATTATTGAATGAACATGATGAAGTTACGCATTGGGTTTCATATCAAAGAGATATTACTGAGCGTGAAAACATCAATAAGATGTTGTTGGATGCAAGTGTAGAGTTCGACTATTTAGAAGAGGATTTAAAACGTACATGCGTAGAAATTGATACTCAAGGTAATATTACTGATAGTAATAGATCCTTTCGTGAAGTATTAGGCTATACTGTGGATGAGTTAGGAGCTTTCAAAATTTGGGATATAGCATCTGAAAGTTATAAAGCAGAGATAGAGAATGCCTGCAAGAGCACAACAGCTCAGGGTGAGCACGTTTATACTTGGGAGTTTATTGCCAAAAATGGTGATAAGATATTGTTAGAAGCCAGCATAAAAGTTAAAGTTGTTGATAACGAAACTCGAATGAAAGTCAGTTTTGAGAATATAACTTTGCGTAATAAACTAATTGAAGCGTTGAAAAAGAAGACGTTAAAATTAGAGGAAGCCTTAAATAAGTGCGACGAGTTCACCTTAAAATTCAAAAAAGCAGGTGATAAATATAGATGCTACTATGCTTCAGATAATTTTAAGAAAATTACTGGATATACCATTAGTAAAGTGATGGATGATGGTGTTGATATTATGCTAGATGAAGAAAGCAACGCCTCATTTTATAATCATCTTGATAAAGCTTTTAAAGGTGAATTAACTACTGCCACATGTATTTGTAGAAAAGATGATGGAACAACGCTACCGGTAATGCAAGCTTTTAGGCCAATATGGGACGAGGCAAAAACTGAAGTAATAGCCGTTAAATCAGTGGCAATTTTAGATAAAGAGAAAAGCACTGAAAGCTAGTTTTCTTAGGTTTAATGTGATAGGTAGTTCGTTGAGTGATTTCCATAAAAAGGGCATTCAAATCCCGAAGCTTTAGGAGAAGGATGACCCAGTTTGGTATTGCATATCTAAAACCGTTAGTGAATTACCTGACTTCTAAAGGAGGTCTCGATATGATTCATTTTTCAAATTCGATATTAAATCCGCAACACCCAAAATATATAGTTAAATCGACTTTATCATAGCTTAAATCCTTGCTTTTTCCTGACTTCCGCAATTTTTAAGTTTATGAAAATGTCTATTGTGTAAGCTCTATATTTTCAATTTGTTGTAATAAGGAGTTTATATTTTTTGGGTGTCCCAGGATGTTTATCATTATTTTTA
>JBBAEC010000010.1:0-129330 GCA_041656135.1 Balneolaceae bacterium
TGGTTTTCCAGATCGAAGCTCTTCGCTCATCTGCTGTATGAGTGTTTCCATGTCTAATGTGCTTTCTGTATTTTTCATATGTCTAATTTATTAAATTATAAATTGACACACTTAATTGAATAGACTCCCCAAAAAATATAACATACATTATATTTTAGTCCTGCATCCTACATCTCACATCTTACTACTTTTATTTATCTTCATTTTTCATTTTTTATCAATACAATAAGTTACTATAACTAATTAGAGTTAAATACTAAACGGGCACATAACAATTATATTTATGAAAAAGCTACTTCTAATTCTTTCCTTTGCAATATTAAGTACCAATTTATCCGCACAAGTTAGCCTCGATTACTACATGCCAGCAGGCGTTACATTCAATAAAGCTATACCCACACCACAATCGGTTCTAGGAGCTGAAGTGGGCGAATGGCATGTTCGGCACGACCAGTTAACTAAATACATGTATGCGGTTGCAGCAGCATCCGATCGAGTAACTATTACCGAGTTTGCTCGCACCTACGAAAATAGGCCACTGTTAATGCTCACCATTACAGCGCCTAAAAATCATAAGAATATCGACGAAATTAAACGTCAACATGTAATGCTAACAGATCCCGAAAAATCTGGTGATTTAGATATCAGTAAAATGCCATCAGTTGTATCAATGCATTACAGTGTACACGGCAACGAGCCAAGTGGTTCAAATGCCTCTTTACTCGTAGTGTATTATTTAGCTGCAGCCCAAGGCAGAGAAATTGACCAGATGCTGGATAATACAGTCATATTGGTGGATCCAAGTATAAATCCAGATGGATTAAATAGATTTGCTAGCTGGGCAAATACCCATAAGAGTAAAAATGTGCTAGTTACCGATCCAAATAGCAGAGAATACAATGAAGTTTGGCCAGGCGGACGTACTAATCATTATTGGTTCGATTTAAACCGTGATTGGTTGCCTGTTCAACATCCAAGTAGTAAAGGACGAATTGCTAAATTCCATGAATGGAAACCAAATATTCTTACCGATCATCATGAAATGGGAACCAACTCTACCTTTTTCTTTCAACCAGGTATTCCATCCAGAACGCATCCTTTAACACCTGCAAGAAATCAAACGTTAACGGCAGCTATTGCAGAATATCATGCTGAGGAATTCGACAAAATTCAGTCTTTATACTACAAAGAAGAAAGTTTTGATGATTTTTATTATGGAAAAGGTTCTACTTATCCTGATGTAAATGGCTCGATTGGAATTTTATTTGAACAAGCAAGTTCACGCGGTCATGCTCAAGAAAGTATTCATGGTGTGCTCACTTTTCCATTTACCATTCGCAATCAATTCAGAGTTTCATTATCCACTCTAAAAGCGGCTCAAGGGTTAAGAGAAGATCTATTGGCACACATGCATGAGTTCTACCAAGAGAAAGCCAAAGAAGCTAAAGCCTCTACTATTAAAGCGTACGTTTTTGGGGAAGGTGCCGATCAAGCTAGAACATTTCACTTAGCTGAAATGATTGAGCAACATCAAATTAAAGTATATGAATTAGCTAAAGATATTACCGCCAACGGAGAGTCTTTTTCTAAGGGTAAAGCTTTTGTAATTCCTACAAATCAGCCTCAATACCAACTTATTACTGCAATGTTTGAGCGCAGAACAGAGTTCACCGATAGCCTTTTCTACGATGTATCGGCTTGGACTTTGCCTTACGCCTTCAATCTTCCTTTTGCAGAACTTTCTAGTAAAGATTACTCAAACAATTTATTAGGTACTGCTTTTACTGGCGAAATGAAAAAGACCGGAAAAGTGGTAGGCGGTAAAAGCAACTACGCTTACATCTTCGAGTGGGATGAATATTATACACCTCGTGCCTTGTACCGATTACTAGAAAATGGAACTAGAGCCAAAGTAGCTGCACAACCATTTACAGCGGTAACTTCTACAGGAACTCATAATTTTGATTACGGTTCTATCATGATTCCAATGGGCGTGCAAGACAATCCTGATAAAGTACACGAACTTGTTAAACAAGCTGCTGAGGATGATAATATAACTGTATATGCAGTTTCAACAGGTTTAACGGTTAAAGGAATTGATTTAGGAAGTAGCAATTTTGTAAATCTAAATACACCAAAAGTTATGATGATTGGTGGAACTGGAACTAACTCATCAGAAGTGGGCGAAGTTTGGCATTTATTTGACCAACGCTACCACATGCCACTTAGCATTGCAGAGCAACATCGTATTAATTCTTCTATGCTAGAAAGATATAATGTAATTGTAGTGTCTGGCTATAGATATAATGATTTATCCAATTCTGCTCTCGAAGAAATAAAAAGATGGGTTCGTAATGGCGGAACTTTGATTGCGTACAAACAAGGCGTTAATTGGGCAAAGCAACAAGGCTTAGCAAATGTTGAGTTTGTTGAACAAGACAAAAAAGACACGGATAAAACTCAACGTGATTATGATCAACAAAGAAATGACTCAGGCGCTCAAGTAATTGGTGGTGCCATATTTAATGTGAAACTAGACCTTTCGCATCCATTAGCGTATGGATACAATAAAGAGAATATACGAGTGCTTAGAAATAGTACCATGTTCTTGAAAAAAGGAGATAATGTATATTCAAATCCTATTGTATACACCGCCAAACCATTAGCTAGTGGCTATGCATCAGAAAAGAATAAGGAGCTGTTAGCCGGCTCTGCAGCTGCAGTAGTAAGTAGATATGGAGGAGGGAAGGTTATCACCATGACCGACAATCCTAACTTCAGAGCATTTTGGTACGGAACCAATAAACTGTTTATGAACGCCGTATTCTTTGGTCACACTATAAGCTCTTCAACCGCTAACTAAGCAAATCTTTTAAACAAGCTATAAAGCCCATTCTTTTGATATGTATTATTGAAAGGATGGGCTTTTTTTATTTAAACTATTTTTTAATCATGTCAAAGGTAGACGTGACCTTGAGCCTTCTGTTGATTCTATCCTATTAATTTCGCTTATTCTATGAAACGTAATTAATTTTCTTATTAAACAAGAGATAGTTATTCAGTCTAAAGTCCATTAGATGAAAAATAATTCTACACATAGCTTAGATGCCTCACAAAGAATTCAAGAGAAATATGATTTTTATTTCTTAGCTCTAACATTCACTATAGTTGGGTTTGCAGTTCAAACGCAACCAAATGATGCAATTATAATTGCAAGGATTGCAGAATTAATGAGTTGGTGTCTATTTATTATATCAGGTATTTGTGGAATGTTTAGAATTGAACAGAAATATCAGATGTATTTTATTGATTACTCAAGACACATAAAAGGGGAGGAAATAAGACTTTATAAAATAGCAATAATCAAAGGGGTTTCAGAGATAGAGTATCTTCAGGCTCCCCCTAAGAAATCAACGTTGCCAGTTAATGAGAAGGTTATAGCAGGTTTACAACAACAAATGTCTGATTTTAACTCTCTTATTGAGAAAGATAACTTATATTCTAAAGCATTATTTTATACGCAAAAATATTTATTTATAGGAGGTTTATTATCCATTATGATATCTCGAGGGATTAAGTCTTTTTTAGAAATTTATACATCATTATAGTTTTTATATAAGACAAAATGCAATGATACCACAAAACAGAATAAGTACACATCCGGGAATAATTTTACTAAAAGAATATCTTGAGCCCATGGAGCTTACTCAAAAAGAATTAGCCGATCATTTGGGTATTCCCATTCAACGTATCAATGAAATTGTACGAGGGAAAAGAGGGGTTTCTGCTGATACGGCCTGGCTACTGTCCAAGGCTTTCAAAACCTCGCCTGAATTTTGGCTGAACCTACAAGCCATGTTTGATTTATCTTCTCATCGTCCCTCCAGAGAAATCGCCCCACTAAAAGGTGTTAAGGTATAAAGAAGCTATAAGTAAATTATAGCCATTTTTGCAGGAACCAGTGGATTTGCCTAGGACAGATCCTCCGTCGAGACAAGAAATTGCAACCCCTTAACAGGAAGTTTAAATTATTTGGCTAGTAGATTTGATTCGCAAAATATTAGTAAGCGGATTAAATATAGGCATCGGTGGGTAGGGGTGTCTTATAAAAGAAGCGAGTAAATCCACCGAAATTTCAACACGTTTTATTTTAGAATCACATCTTCGGGAATCAGTTTAATGCCCACAGTTTCTTAACACACTTTTGTGGACAGTACTGCGAAGATCCTGATCCGTCAGTAATCGGCGGACGGAATGACCCTCTAAAGGAAATCTGTCAACGAATTATCTAACATCTATAAGGGTAACTGTTTTAATAGTAGAAAAGAGAAGGGAGTAAAGAATACCACCTAAAGCACCGACCATCTTGTAGAAAATAGATGGCCGATGTAGGGGGTAAAATAATTAAGTCTTACTGTTTTACGCCGTCAATAATAACGTGGGTAACATGACTTGTATATTCGAAAGGATCGCCATCATAAAGAACAACGTCAGCATCTTTACCTTTTTCAAGAGAGCCAACACGCTTTTCAATATTAAGGAGCTTTGCTGCATCAATAGTAAGTTTTTGAAGAGCAACTGCTGGATCTAAACCATGAGAAACTGCAACACCAGCCTCAAAAAGTACAACACGTGCTTTTGGCACATAGCCTTCAAAACCACTTTGGAACGCAAATGGGATGCCAGCTGCATGTAATTTTGCAGGAGTTTCCATGCTTGCATTTTTAGCGTCGCCACCAGCTCTCATCATTGTAGGGTGTACAATAACAGGAATTTTAGCCGCTTTAATTTCATCTAAAACTAAATAGGCTTCTGCCGCACCATCAAGCATCATTGGGAAACCAAATTCTTTTTGGAGTCTTAATGCTGTCATAATATCATTGGCTTTATGAACAGTAACTAATGCAGTTAGTTTCCCTTCTAGTACATCAGCTAAAACTTCCATACCAAGATTTTTACTGAATTTGGCATCTTTAGAGCTACGCTTTTTTGCATAGTCTTGAGCTTTAATAAACTCTTGGCGTAACATTGCAATCCCTTTAGAGCGGGTACCTGGTTTCGTAAAAGAACGATCAAGGTTTCTGCCTATAGTAAATGCAACCATTTTAGCGGGCACAATAACCGATTCTTCAACAGTAGTTCCTGTTGTTTTAACAATCATTGTTTGGCCACTAATAAGTGCGCCTGGTCCGTGCCCAGTATGCACCGTTGTAACGCCTAAGCCACGAACGTGACCTATTAAATCTTCACGAGAATTATATGCATCAATAGCACGTAATTCTGGTTGTATTGGGCTACTTTTCTCAAGTTGATCTTGATCTGTATCCACATTGTATTTACCAGCTAAACCAACCGTTGAATGAGCGTCAATTAAACCTGGTGTTACAACCGCAGCTTCTAATACTTCATAATTTGATGGAATTTTGATGGATGACTGTTTGCCAACGCGATCAATTTTTCCATCTTTAATAAGTACCACTCCGTCTTTAATAGGAGCGCCAGCACTTGTATAAACGGTACCACCTTTTATAGCAATTTGTGCATTAGCTATATTGGCAATGCCGATTACAAAAAATAAAACAAATAAAATTCTTAATACTTTCATTCTAATTCTCCTCTTGGTGATGGTTTTGGAAACCAGTTCTGAAGATCTCATAACCACCAGTTGCATATTCTTTGTCTTCTGGATTTGAACGGTCCCAAACTTTTTGGCCTTCAATCCAAGTTTGCTCAATATGAGTATAAACACTAAATGGATCGCCAGAGAGTAAAATGAAATCAGCATCTTTGCCTTTTTCTAAAGTACCTGTGCGGTCTTCAATGTCCATCATTTTTGAGTTTGCAATAGTAACAGCTTCGAGTGCTTTTTCGCGACTCATGCCATCTCTAACCATCATAGCAGCAGAACGTAAAAATAAACGTGAATCTGTAATGCCATCATCAGTATGCAAACCAACTAGAGCACCTGCTTTTTCTAAAGCTGCGCCGTTGATGTTAAGTAAATTAATTGCTTCCATTTTACCACCAAAAGAATCGAGTGTAATAATAGAAGAAGGAATGCCAGCTGCAGCAATTTCGTCAGCTACTCTATGAGCTTCACTTACGTGATGAAGTACTAATCTATATCCAAACTCTTGCGATAGGCGGATGGCAGTTAAGATATCATCGTGGCGGTGAGTATGGTTGTGTACAATTCTTTTACCTTCTAATATTTGTACAAGAGCTTCCATTTCCAAATCGCGTGGAGGCAATTTACTTTCGTCACCTTTTGCATCAGCTACTTTAGCTTGATATTCTTGAGCTTTAACAAACATTGCACGAACCATGGCCGCTGCTTTAGCACGGGTACCTGGGAAAGGCGCTGCGCGTCTTGGATTGGTTCCGTTGGCCATTTTCATGCCACCATAGATATTGTTCTCTTCATCAACTACCAAAAGCATTTCATCAATTGTATTTGCTTTACGTAATTTTAGATATACTGTTTGGCCACTCATTAAATGACCTGAACCAGGCATTACGTTTACAGATGTGATACCACCTGCAAGAGCTTTTTTAAACGTATTGCTTCTCGGATCAATAGTGTCGTAAATACGAACATCTGCATGTAGTGCTGATGAACGATCGCCACCGTCTCCTTCACCAATATGCGAATGGGTATCTATTAAGCCTGGCATAATAACTTTACCAGTAGCATCGTGTACCACAGCATTACTAGGAATGGATGTATTTGAACCGCCTACAGCTACTATCTTGCCGTCTTTTACAATAAGTACGCCATTGTCTATAGGTTTAGAATTTATTGGAATTATATGGGCGCCTTTAAAAGCATGCGGCACTGATTGCGCATTTAATGGCCCCGAAAGTAATAGGAATGCAAGCATACTAAATGCAAGACTCTGTAATGACCTCATAGTTATTTGGGTTGGTTAATATTGATTTTATTATTGCGGTGAAATTTAGAAAAAGGAACTGTATCAACAAGCGCTTTTGATGCAATAGCGCGCTGCTTTACATCTTTAAACAATAAAACTAATTAATGGGATCTGTTTTATCATTATATATATCTTTGATAACATTAAGATTGTGAGATATTAATTCGTGCGACATCCATTGTCCTGAAACCATCACCCCTTGCAACAGTTTTAGGTTATTTAAGTCAATAAAAGGGTTTTCATCAACTAATATTAGATCTGCTCTAGCGCCTAAAGTGATAGTTCCAAATTTGTCTTCATCAATAAAAAACTGACCAACATTGGTAGTACCAGTTTTAATTATTTCGTAGGGCGTCATACCCGCCTGTTCCATTAGTGCAAACTCGCGATGGATAGAAAAACCAGGCACACTAAACAACTGAGGGGCATTTGTACCTAATAAAATATTAACGCCGGCTTTATTCATTTCTGATAGTAACATAATACGCGCATCTGCTTGAACTCTATCTTCAATTAAGTTGTACTGCGTTTTTAAAGCCATATTCTTTTCTTCCCAAGCTATGTAACGCAAAAGTAAATCTTGAGGTATATATTGCAGTTCTTCATAACTTTTTAGTGTATCAATACTTATTACGCCAAGTAAATTTTCCCATAAAGCTAATGTAGGCACTATCCACACATTATTTTCTTTGGTTAGCTCTATTACTTCATGGAGTTTCTCAGCCCTATCTTCTTTTTTAAAAGCACTTAAATACGAGATGTAGCCTTCTAAATGATCTATAGTTCGTTGACCAGATTCTATTGCATGAATGAGTCCAACATCAGTAGGAACGTGCCCTACAAAACTTATTCCCAATTCTTTTGCTGTTTTACTAATAGCATCATACTCAGCTAGTGTTAAACCAGTACGTATTTTTAAAAAATCCCATCCTTCTGCGTATTGTTTTTTTACCATATCAATGGCACCACGCTCTGAGATTACAGAGCTACCACTTAAACCGGGCCCAGCTAAGTATAGGTTTGGTCCAAAAATATCACCAGATTTTATTAATGCTTTTAAATTAAGGTGATTTGGCCAGTTTAAGGTGTTTCGAACAGTTGTTACACCAGCCGCAGTGTAGAGAAATAATGTATGCTCAAGATATTCTGGAGTCATATATCTTGGCGTATTGTCTGGGGGAACTAAAGGGGGAATGTGACCGTGCATTTCGCCGATTCCTGGCAATAAATATTTCCCGGCGGCATCAATAACAGAAAAGTCATCATCAAAAGTGATGTCATCTGCTTTTGCAATGGTAATAATTCTATCACCTTTAATAACTACAGTATAATTAATTAGTACACTGTCGCTAGTCATAGGCAGTACGTTCACATTTTTAAAGGCAATCCCTTCCCCTTTAAAATGATTTGGATCCTTTTGTAATCCTAGTAGATAAAATAAGATTCCTATGGTACACACGGTACCAACAAGAAATAGAGAAATTATACGTGTCATATAGCTTTGCAATATCTAGAGCACTAAATAAGCACGAAGATGTACATGAAACAATACAAAAGTATTCTTTTTATCTATTTTTACTATTAGAGACTTAGCCCTAGTATAAAGGAGGTTTTTTTACACTTATGTTGAGTGAAGCCTCTGTAATGACCTGAAAGCGCCTTGCACCTATATAAAATAAATACATACTAAGTACTAAAATAGTATGTGCTATGTCTAAATGATTAAACCAGAGGCCTAAAGAAAACTCTTTTACATAAATAAACGCTACAAGAATCAAAAACACAATATTCAGGGATATTATCCCACTGCCAATATTCTGTGTTCTGAAATAGACTACACCGTGTAAAGGGAGGGCTATAAATAATAAACTATACACAGATTGTAGCATTACAAACAAGAAGTCGACAGTATAAATACTTAGTAATGATGAAGCAGTTAGCACAATTAATCCCACTATCTTTAAAAAGCGTAGCGCTGTGTTATTCATAAAGGGAGTCGCTTGAATTATTGCAACACGTTCCATCAAAAATACAGCTACCATTGCTAGTAGCCAGCTAATTAATTGCCAACTTGGGTTAAATATGTATTGGAAAGCATGGCCTAGAGTACCGCCTAAAAATGTGGCAATTGCCATTAACAAAAAAAAGGAACGTAGGTATTTATGAGAGGCACCTTTTTTGTTAAGTGATCGAAGTTTTAAAAAGGCAAAAAGGCAAATACTGCTAATAAATAAATTCGTTACCAAGCTCATGGGCTCCATTATGGTAATTCCAAATATCTCGATGGAAGGTTGCCCAGTAGGTGATTGCATGGTTATTTAATTAGCATTAAAAAGAAAAGAACATTCTAATATCAAAATTGAATTTAAAATGACTATGCCTATTTAAAAAAAAGCCCCTACACTAGAAATAAGTATAGAGGCTTTAATATCTTTATTACACTAGTTTAGATACGAAATCTAGTTTTTCCCAAGGGAATTCTTCTCTACCAAAATGGCCATAAGCAGCAGTTTGCTTATAGATTGGACGTTTTAACTCAAAGCGCTCAATAATTGCTTTAGGTGTACAATCGAAAGTTTTATTTACTAGGTTTGCTAGTTCTGTATCAGTCATTTTCCCTGTTCCGTAACTATTTACATTTATAGAAACAGGCTCTGCAACTCCAATAGCATAAGCAAGTTGAACTAAACACTCCTCAGCTAGCCCTGCAGCCACTAAGTTTTTAGCAATATGGCGAGCTGCGTAAGCCGCACTTCTATCTACCTTAGATGGATCTTTACCAGAAAAAGCACCGCCGCCATGTGCGCCAAAACCACCATAAGTATCTACAATAATTTTACGGCCAGTTAAACCTGTATCGCCATGTGGGCCGCCTATAACAAATTTACCAGTTGGATTTATATGATATAATGTATTGGCATCAATAAGTTCTGCGGGAATAACGGTACTAATTAAATGCTTTTTTATATCAGCGTGAATTTGCTCCTGTTCAACATCTGCATCGTGCTGTGTAGAAAGCACAATAGTGTGAATGCGTTTTGGTGAACCATCCTCATTATACTCTATAGTAATCTGACTTTTGCTATCAGGACCTAAATAAGGCATTAAGTTGGTTTTTTTACGAATACGAGCAAGCTCTTTTAATAAATTGTGAGAATACTGCAAAGGCATAGGCATATATTCTGGTGTTTGCTTGGTTGCAAAACCAAACATCATACCCTGATCTCCAGCGCCATCGCGATCTACACCTAATGCTATATCTGAGCTTTGTCTATTAATTGTTGAAAGAACTCCACAGCTATCTGAATCAAATCTGTACGAAGCTTTTGTATATCCAATTTCTTTAATTACATCACGCACAATGTCTTCAATATCTACATAAGCGTTAGTAGTAACCTCACCCGAAACAATTGCCAAACCAGTAGTAACTAGAGTTTCTACTGCAACCCGAGAGTTTGAGTCTTGTTTTAGCATTTCGTCTAAAATGGCATCTGAAATTTGATCTGCCACTTTATCTGGATGGCCTTCGGATACTGATTCTGAAGTAAAAAGTTTTTTCATGATAATTATATTCTTTAGGAGGTAAGGTTCCTTAGGTTAGGAGAATGAAAATAAATAGAAGGGGCAAAGTTAAAAATAAATCTACTAATAACTGATTATGATTCGAATAAATCTTTGCCGGTACTTTGTTGCTTTATTCCTAAGTATTGATAGGTTTTTGCTGTTACAATTCGTCCTTTTGGGGTACGCTGTAAAAAGCCTTCTTTAATAAGGTAAGGTTCGTAAACTTCTTCAATAGTCTCTTTATCTTCGCCTACGGCTACACCAAGTGTGCTTAACCCAACTGGGCCGCCGTTATAGTTTTCAATAATGGCACGTAACATACGTATATCCATTTCATCAAGCCCATTTGAGTCAACATCAAGCGCATTTAAAGCTTTATCCGCAATCGTTTTATCAATTTCTGTAAGCCCATCAACTTGAGCGAAATCTCGAGTACGGCGTAATAGTTTATTTACTATTCTCGGGGTACCTCTACTTCGGCTAGCAATCTCAAATGCGCCCTGATCAGTAATCCCAAAGTTCATAATTTTAGCAGAACGCAATGCTATAAGTTGTAGCAATTCCACATCGTAATAATCGAGACGCATATCAATTCCAAAACGGGCACGTAGGGGCGCAGTAAGCATTCCTTTTCGTGTGGTTGCACCAACCAAAGTAAAATGATTTAAGTCAATTTGAACACTTCGTGCATTGGGGCCAGAATCGATTACAATATCGAGCTTAAAATCCTCCATAGCAGAATATAAATACTCTTCAATTACGGGATTTAAACGGTGAATTTCGTCAATAAACAACACATCACCTTCTTCAAGGTTGGTAAGCATACCCGCTAAATCACCCGCTTTTTCTAAAACAGGGCCAGTAGTAGGTCTAATGTTTACTCCCATTTCTTCGGCAATAATATACGAAAGAGTCGTTTTACCCAACCCAGGAGGGCCAGATAAAATAACATGGTCTAAAGCATCGCCACGCTGTTTTGCAGCTTTTATGAAAACACTTAAGTTAGAAATAGCTTTTTTCTGGCCAATAAACTCCTCTATTCTAGAGGGACGTACCGACTGTTCAAAGGCTTCTTCTTTTTGATTTGGATTTAAAAGCGGGTTTTGCACTATTTGCGAGCTGTAAAATGTTTACACTAACTTTGTGTAATTATAGTTAGTTTTAACGCGAAATGCGTATGTAACTTTATCTTTTTATTTATGAAATTTGGTTCCTTTTCCCCAGACGATTTAAAATACGACCCTTTGGTTGAACAAAAAAAGCTTAAAGGTAAAAATGAACTTAACCTTAAAAAAAACGAGCTTCTGAAAAAGAGAGGAATGCATAAAGACCTAACGTCCAGTAATTTAAAAATATTTGGTCCCGAATATTTCTTTAACTACGAACTAAGTTGGTTAAAATTTAACGAAAGAGTGCTTGCTGAAGCACAAAACGAGAAGAATAAACTACTAGAAAGAGTAAAGTTTATTGGAATTGTATGCTCTAATTTAGATGAGTTTTTTCAAAAAAGAGTTGGTGGGTTAAAACGTCAGCAAATGGCAGGCGTTAAATCACTTTCGGTAGATGGTATGACGCCAACCGACCAGTTAAAAGCTATACAAGGTGAAGTTACTAAAATGATTGAAGGCTATAGAGGATGTTTTTTCGACTCATTGATGCCAAGTTTGGCTAAAAATGGTATTCAAATAAAAAAATACACTGAGCTTAATGAAGACCATAAAAATATAGCCGACCGATTTTTCTTCAAACAAATCTACCCCATAATAACTCCACTTGCGGTAGATGAATCTCATCCATTTCCTTTTATCTCAAACCAAAGTTTATCGCTTGCAGTAGAACTTAGAGATCCCAAAACAAAAGAACTGCATTTCTCGAGAGTTAAAATTCCTTCAAATAGACCAAGGTTTATTCAGTTACATCGCAAAGGGAATAAAGTTATTTTAATTCCTATAGAAGATTTAATTCTAAATAAGATAAATCAGTTTTTTACTGGGATGGAAGTTGTTTCAGCTCACATGTTTAGAGTAACAAGAAATGCGTCTTTAGAAAGGAATGAAGAAGAAGCCGATGATTTATTAGAGATGATTGAAGATGAGCTCAAAGAGCGACGGTTTGCCGGAATAGTTCGTTTAGAACTAGATATTGAGATGCCTAAACACATTAAAAAATACCTTATCAAAAATCTCGAAATAAACTGGAATGATGTTTACGAGATGACAGGAACTATAGGATTAGCTGATGCTTTCCAGATATCGCAATTAAAAGGTTTTGTGCGGCTTAAAAATAGACATTGGATTCCTGTGTTACACCCAGCTTTACGGCATGAGTTAGATGAAGAAACACCAAGTATGTTTGAGGTTATAAAGAAGGGCGATTTCATGGTTCAGCATCCATACCATAGCTTTGAACTAACCACACAGCGATTTATTGAAGAGGCAGCAAAAGACCCCAAGGTGCTAGCTATAAAGCAGACACTCTATCGTACCTCAGAAGATTCGCCATTAATGCATTCTCTAATGACTGCAGCCGAGAATGGTAAGCAAGTTGCTGTTCTTGTTGAAATACAAGCTCGCTTCGACGAACAAAGAAATATTAATTGGGCTCAAAAATTAGAAAATAGTGGAGTTCATGTAGCGTACGGTTTACCAGGGCTAAAAATTCATACCAAAGTAACCATGGTTGTGCGCGAAGAAGAAGATGGGCTAAAAATGTACTGCCATTTAGGAACTGGAAATTATCATCCAGATACCGCTCAGATATACGAAGATTTAGGGCTTTTTACCTGCAATGAAGTTATAGGCTCGGATGTAGCCGATATTTTTAACCTCTTAACTGGTTACGCTCCCGATCAAACATTTGAGAAATTACTTGTTGCACCCAAGCATTTACGTAAAGAGATAACAAAACTAATAAATGCAGAAATTGAAGAAGCAAAAAAAGGAAATGAAGCTCGTATAATTGCAAAAATGAATAGTCTTGAAGATCCATTAATCATTCAAGAATTATATGAAGCTTCAAGAATGGGCGTAAAAATTGATCTTATAGTACGGGGTGTATGTCGATTAATTCCTCAAAAGAAAGATCTCAGCGATAATATAAATGTGCATTCTGTTATAGGACGGTTTTTGGAGCACTCTCGCATATTCTACTTTCACAGTGGTGGTGAGTATCAATATAGTATTGGCTCTGCCGATTGGATGCACAGAAACTTAGATGCGCGTGTAGAAGCAATCACACCAATACTTGAACCAAAGCTTAAAAAATACCTTCAGTTTTTATTAAATCTGTACTTAATTGATAACACCCAGCGTTGGATACTAAACAGTGAGGGTGAATACACAAGAGCGAAGAAACAAAAAGGCTCTTCAAAAATATCAACGCATAAAGCGCTAATGAATCACATGTTTTCCTCGGCCACTCCTATTCCCATGACAGATAATCATTAAAAGAGAAGATCCGAGAATTCCATATTATAAATATTAGCTAATTTGGGGAAGGGGATTAAATGTTAAAAAACGGGGCATCTAAATCCTGATGCCCTGTCCAATTCAAATAATAATAAGGGTGGCTTAAGAGCTATTGATTTCAGGAGTTTGAATCCGTCATCCATTAATAATTAACCCTTAGTTCCCAGTCTGCTGCTCAAAATCTTCGTAATCAACCTTACCTAAATCGTAATTCAATTTTTGATATAGGCGGAAAGATTGCTCACGGAAAACGCCATTTTTAGAATAGGTTGTTCCTGCTGCATTTAATGCTTTTTCTAACTCACCAGTATGTACATAAGCATTGGCTAAAAACCAGTTAGCCTTTTCGGCAATCATACGATTTTCTTCACCGCGGGTAGCAGCTTCTGTAAATGAAGCTATAGCCATTGTATATTCACCGCTATTATATTGTATAATACCACGATTTAAAAAAGCCTTAGAAGCATAAGGTTCTCTATCAAACTCAGCTATTACTTGGTTGTAAAATTCCATGGCTTTGGATTTATTTCCAGAAAAGGCGGCTTCAAAACCTAGATTTAATAGTGAATCTGCTTTAGAGATGTTAACCTGATTAGAGCGTAATGCATCAGCAAACTCATACTGATCGGATGGAATAGTTTGGACAATAAATTGGTGCAATTCTGTTTGTGCTGGAACTTTAAATAACTGTATTAAAGCTACAAATAGAACCACTGCAGCAGCAGATGCATACCATGCCCAACTAGGTAGTCGACGTATAACCGCCTTTTTGCTTTTTTCTGTAGCCCCAGATTTATTCAATATTAACTCTCTTACACCAACTTCAATTTCTAGGTGATCTAGTATAGATGGGTCTTTAGCTATATCATTCCAAAGGCTCTCAATGCCTACCTCTGATAATTCCCCTTTAACGTACGCATCAATATTTTTTAGTAATGCTATTTTAATTTCGTTTTCCATGATTAAAATAATTAGTTCTGAATGTATTTTTAATACATTCAGTATTTGTAAGACCGTTTCGCAGCCTATTCCTTACACTAAAGATTGATATTATTTTTAAAACAGTCTTTTAATAGCTGAATGATGCGATGTTTCTTGGTCCATGCATTATTTACAGAGATTTTAAAGTGACTTGCAACAACACTAGCTTCATCTCTAGGGTTCTCAAACCAATATGATATATACTCTAAATTATCTGGCTTGAGAGCATTTAGGCATATCTCTAAAATCTTTTGCCTTTCCTTGCTTAATATATTCTTTAGTTGATCTGGCTCATTTGCATGAAAGTCAGGTAGAGTATCGTAAGTGGTCTCTTTCCTTTTAGTAAGCAATTTAAAATAATCATTCTTGGCAGTGGTAAATAGGTAATATATAATAGAATCAGGGTTATTTATCTTCTCCCCTTTAATTTTACCTATAACAAGTAATAAAGTGTTTTGGGCACAATCCTCTGCATCCTCCTGAGAGGCATTCATGCGAACACGTAGGAATCTAATTAGCACCTTAGTTAGTACTTTAGATTGTTTATTAAGTTCTTTTTCATCGCCATCGTATATGGCCGTAACAAACTTTGAGTAATCCATAATGCGATTTAAGTGAATATGCGAGTTCAGGAAGTTAATGCAATACTTTGGCCTAAAATAATTAGAAAGCACCTCAAATTGTCAATATTAAGTATTGCTATGCAAGTCCTATGTGTTATTTCAATCGATTAAACCCTGATGAAAGGTACTAAATCAATACAATTCTACAAATAGAAAGCGATAAAAGTAATGTAGATACCTATTAAGCGGATATAATTATTTTTGTTATAGAGGCTTAAACTACTCAAAACCGATATCAATGCTAGACAGTACAAACAATCATAATATGTGGGGCGAGAACTAAATTACACACAAGAAAAAGCTATATTGCCCATATATAATTCGTTAAAGTATTCTCGCTATCATTTTATATCAATATTAGCGATTTTGTGACGGTCTAAAAATTTCAAATTAAATACATAAAAATGAGCGAAGGCTACGGTTTATTAAAAGGAAAAAAGGGAATTATATTTGGAGCGCTGGATGAACGCAGCATAGCTTGGCGTGTTGCCGTTGCCTGTAAGCGAGAAGGCGCCGACTTTGTACTATCAAATGCGCCTATAGCATTACGCTTGGGTCAACTTGATGAACTGTCTAAAGAAACAGGCGCACCTATTATTGCTTGTGATGTTTCTAGCGATGATGCAGTGAAGGAGATGATGGAGAAGGTAAAAGAAGAAATTGGCGGTGTTGATTTTATACTACACGCTATTGGAATGTCTCCAAATGTTAGAAAAACAAAGCCCTATACCGATTTAAACTATAACTGGATGCACCAGACATTAGATATCTCTGCTATCTCGTTACATCGAATTCTACATTTTGCTGATGAAGCTGGCATCCTAAATGATGGCGGTAGCGTAGTTGGCTTAACATATATTGGAGCACAGCGTATTTTCTCTAAATACTCTGACATGAACGACGCAAAAGCACTTTTAGAAAGTATTGCAAGAAACTATGGCAGCCGATTGGCTCCACGTGGCATTAGAGTAAATACTGTTTCTCAAGCGCCAACAAAAACTTCCGCAGGTGCTGGTATTTCGGGCTTTGATGGTATGTACACCTTCGCCGAAAAAATTGCGCCACTTGGTAATCCTTCGGCAGATGAGTGCGCCGATTACTGTGTAACTCTCTTTTCTGATTTAACTCGAAAAGTGACCATGCAAAATCTATATCACGACGGTGGCTTTGTAACTTCAGGTATTTCGGAAGAAATGATTGCCGATTTAGAAAAGCTATACGCCGACAAAAACAAATAATTATGCCAGAAATAATCCTCGGTATCGATCCCGGCTCTCGTTTTACTGGGTATGCCGTGCTTACCGAGGAAAAAGGCTCATTAGTTGCACTCCGCTGTGATGTGCTTAAAATGGCACACATGGATGATCACTCCGATCGACTAAAGTATATATTTGACCAACTTTGTGGCATTATTAAATCCATAAAGCCTACCTCTTGCGCCATTGAAACACCTATTTATGGTGTAGACCCACAAGCAATGCTAAAGCTAGGCCGCGCCCAAGCTGCTGCAATTCTAGCTAGTAAAGAGTGTGGAATTCCTGTTATAGAATACTATCCCAAGGTTGTTAAAAAGGCTATAACAGGCAATGGAAATGCGAGTAAAGAGCAAGTAGCTTTCATGCTACATAAAATGGTTCGCTTACCCGACGAAAAACTAAAAGATGATGCGACAGATGCTTTGGCTGTAGCTTGGTGCCATTACATGAAAAGTAAGAGCTTATTTGGTGGCTCGGCTCCAAAAAAGACACATCAGAATAATAAAAAATCGGATTGGGCCTCTTTTGTAGCCGATAATCCAGATAGAGTAAAAGGATTATGATTGGATTTTTAAAAGGTTTTGTAGAAGAACTTCTTCCAGATCTTGTTTTGTTGGATGTGGGGGGAGTTGGCTATAGAGTTGAGGTATCTTCTCAAACTCATAATCGATTGAGCCCTCAAACAGAAGTGAAACTGTTAATATATCATCATATAACCGAAAACGATCAGCGATTATTTGGGTTTTATACCAAAGAAGAAAAAAAGCTTTTTGAGAAATTGATAACAGTAAAAGGAGTGGGGCCAAAGCTTGGACTTACCATAGTATCTGGCTTGCCTGCAAATCTTTTGATACAAGCTATTTTTAATTCAGATATAGCCACCCTTACACGTGTACCCGGTATTGGTAAAAAAACCGCCGAAAGGATTTCACTCGAGCTTAAAGATAAAATAAGTGAGATAGGTACTCCAAGTTCAACAGTTGATAGTCAACCAACTTCAGGTATTACCGAAGAGGTTATTTCAGCATTAGAGTCGCTTGGATTTAAATCTAAAGAGGCCGAACAAACTGCCATGAAGGTGTTGCAAGGCTCTGAGCCAATTACAGTACAAGCTGCAATTAAAAAAGCATTAAGTCTCTTAAATAGATAAAAGTATTTTTAAAAAACTTCGAAGACTATTACTAAAATAGCTTAGTTTTGCATTTATATAATTACTTCCAATAAACCAGTTATAGTGTCTAAAAAAACGATATTAGTTGTTGATGATGAACAGGACCTTCTCGATTTAATAGAATATAATTTACGTAAAGAAGGCTTTGATGTACTTAAAGCAGAAAACGGAGAGGAAGGTATTGAAGTTGCCAAAAACTTTAAGCCAGACTTAATGCTACTCGATATTATGATGCCTAAGATGGATGGTTTACAAGTAGTAGATGCTATTCGGAAAGAGGATTCTCTAAAACAGATGGCAATCATATTCTTAACCGCACGTAGTGATGAAAAAACTGAGGTTGATGGATTAAATAAAGGTGGCGATGATTATATCACCAAACCTATAAGTACTACCAAATTAATTTCTAGAATTAAGGCGGTACTAAGGCGCTACGATGAAAGCACAGTCTCCGATAATAAAATTAGTGTACACGATTTAGTTATTGATAGAGGCCGCTATATAGTTCAGCGGGGAAACGAAGAATTTCAATTACCACGTAAAGAATTTGAATTGGTGTTTTTTCTAGCAAATAGAAAAGGGATTGTGTTAGATCGCCAAACTCTAATTAATCAAATTTGGGGTGATAATATTTTTGTTGTTGACCGCACCGTAGATGTACACGTGCGCAAAATTCGTGAAAAACTAGGCGATCATTATATTGAAACAGTAAAGGGAGTTGGATATCGTTTTAAAGAATGAAATCTAAAAAGAGAAAAAAAGCTAAGATATTTAAACTAGGGCTTCGCCTGTCCTTCTACACGGCTCTAGCTTCTGGGCTGTTTATGCTCTTATTATCATGGATTGTAGAACCTGCTATTATTTCTTTCAACGTCTGGTTTGTTTCAGCATTTACCATTCTCATTTTTGTTACTTCCTATATCGTTTCTTCGGCTTTAGAATATAGACGCCTGCAAACCTTAGAAAAAATTGCCAAAAACATTGCTAGAAAAAGATTTGAAGAGTATGGCGAAATCACCTCTGGTCGTAATGACGAAATTGATTACCTCATTGTACAGCTTATAAAGGCAAGTAGAACGGTTGAGCATGAGATACAGAGACTCAACAGAATAGAGAATTACAGGAAAGAGTTTATTGGGGATATTTCACATGAATTGAAAACCCCTATATTTGCTATTCAAGGCTTTATAGAAACCTTGCTTGATGGAGCTTTAGAAGATGAGAATGTAAATAGAGACTTCCTTAAAAAGGCTATGCGAAATGTTAATCGCCTACTCTATCTAACTAAAGACCTTATGGAGATATCAAAGTTAGAAACCGGGGAGCTAAAACCAGATATAGAGGAAATTAACCTATATGATGTAATACATGATGTAGTTGAGAGTTTGCAATACAAAGCCGAAAATGACAATGTAACTTTGCAATTAACCCCATTTGATAAAAATATAAAAGTAAAAGCAGATAGAAATCAGATTAAGCAAGTACTCATCAATTTAATTGAAAATGGTATCAAATATAATGTACCAAAAGGCAAGGTCTTAGTTGAGGTGCATCCACATAAAAATGGAAATAAGCATATTGAGGTTCATATAAAAGATACGGGCATTGGTATTGAACAAACAGATTTATCGCGTGTTACAGAGCGATTTTTTAGAGTAGAAAAGTCAAGAGCTAGAGAACGTGGCGGAACGGGCTTGGGTTTGGCGATAGTGAAACATATTATGGAAGCACACGGGGAACAATTACTTCTAGAAAGTACACCCAATAAAGGATCTGTTTTCAAATTTACACTACTTAAAGTTAAGCGTGAAAGGATTTAATTATATGCCTACCTTGGCTAATCAATAATAATAATAGAGATGTAGAGTATGATTTACGCAGTAATAATGGCCGGTGGTTCGGGAACTAGATTTTGGCCACAAAGCACTAAAGCCCTTCCGAAGCAATTTTTGAATCTATTTGGTGAAGGTACCATGATTCAAAATACAGCTAAAAGGTTAGAAGGTATTATCCCACAAGAGCGGGTAATGGTTGTTACAAACGACAGTTATGTATCTATCGTAAAAGAGCAATTACCTAAAGTTCCAGTTGAGAATATTGTGGGTGAACCTGTCGCAAAAAATACCGCACCTTGTGTGGCAATTGCTGCAGAACTTCTTCTAAAGAAAGATCCTGATGCTGTTATGGTAGTATTGCCTGCCGATCACCATATAACAGACGAAGCAACTTTCAGCCAAATTCTTAGAACAGCAATTACTAAAGCTGAATCTGGAAGTCATTTAGTTACAATTGGTATTCAGCCATCACGAGCAGAAACAGGTTTTGGTTATATCCACGCTGATAAAGAATCTGATGGAGAGGTTCTTAAAGTTAAAGGCTTTAAAGAAAAACCAGACGCCATAACTGCCCAACATTTTTTAGATGAAGGAGACTATTTCTGGAATAGCGGAATGTTTGTGTGGCGAGCTGATACTATCCTTGATGAATTTAAAAAGCATCTACCCGACACTTATGATCTTGTTAAAAATGCCTCAGAAGAATTATATACCGATATGCACTCTGTGGCTGTTAAAGACTTCTATCTAGGCTGTGAATCAATCAGTATAGATTATGGTATTATGGAGCAAGCCAAAGAGGTTTTTGTGGTGCCAGGTGAGTTTGGTTGGAATGATGTAGGTAGTTGGGCCGCTGTATATGAATTAGGTGAAAAGGGAAGTAATGGGAATTCCATTCAAAGTATAAATGCAACTTTAGCCAATGCTAACAATAATCTTATTGTATCTAAAACAGAGAAAATGATTTCTATCGTGGGTCTAGATAATGTAGCAGTGGTAGAAACCGATGACGCTATTCTAGTTGTTAATCTTGAACAAGCCCAAGGAGTTAAAGATATAGTAGAGCAGCTAAAATCAACTTCAGATTATAAGAAGTTCCTTTAATCGTTAATAATGAGAACCTGTTCGTCGTAAGCTAACTTAATATGTTCGGGCAGGGCATCATTTGCTGGTTGATGATCTACATAAGAATTCATGTGAATTAAATATGCCTCAGGTATATCTAGTTCTTGAATTATTTCAACAGCTTCGGGAATGGTTAAATGGGTGGGATGTGATGGCTCCCAGCGCAAAGCACTTAGAGCAATTATCTTACAACCACGTATAAGTTCCATGGTAGTGTCAGGGATTTCTTTAACGTCTGTTAAATACGCGAAATCATTTATTCTGTACCCTAGTATTTCTAATTTACCATGGTGAGCTGGTAAAGGCGTAACATTAAATTCACCCAATTTGATGGGTCTTTTGATTTCATTTAGTGTCAATGAAACAGAACCATCATATTTATCATCACCAAAAAGATAATCAAACCGATTGCGAATAGATTCTAGACAACTTTTTGAAGAATAAACGGGAATATCATTTTTCTGCACATAATTATAAGACCTTAAATCATCTAAGCCAGCTACATGATCCATGTGCTCATGCGTAATAAGTACATAGTCTATACTCTTAAGTTGTGCCCTAATGCTTTGAATTCTAAATTCAGGGCCTGCATCAATCAGTATCGAGGTCTCAACGCCTTGTATCCAGGCTGCACAGCGAGTTCTTGTATTTCTTGGGTCTCTGGATGCCAAATTCATTCCAAAGCCACCAGCTACTGGTACTCCCATTGATGTGCCCGTTCCAAGAAAGGTTACTCGCATTAGTCTTCGAACTCCAGTTCTGAGGCAGAACTATTTCTAGCCACCGACAGGCGATCCCAAATAATTTCCAATTCCTTTTTAATTGCTGGTTTTATAAAAGTATTGCTTAAATCAATATCAGCTAAAACTCTAGCTAAAGTTCCTACTTGAGATTCAACAGGTTTATTCTTGTTTACCATCACTAGTTTTTCTCCTTCAATCAAGCAATCATTTCCTCTAAACGAGCCGCGTTCTTTTCTCAGCTTATAGCCTGCTTGTTCTAAAAGTAATTCTAGTTCTAATAAAAGCTTATCGGGTTTCAAATTGAAAATCCAATGGTTATTAAATGATTCTTTAAATTGTAATCGTATTTGTCTTTATCTATATCAAATATAAACTTTCTGAAATCGTATCCAATACTTAAGTTCTTGTTACCGATGAAGTTTAAAAAGTTAAGTCTACTCTTTCCTGTTAAATACGCCATAGAGCCACCGAAGAAACCTCCACTTGAAGAACTAAAACCGTAGCCTGGTGTAAAATAATTAGTGAAACTAATGGAGTCTTTAAGCTTTAAGGCGATGTAAGCACCAGCACCAAAAGACACAGCTGTTTGAGAAAATCTCTCGGGTGAAGCATCACCAGTTACAGTTACTAACTCAGAACCAATTCTAAGGGGCATCCCTACTTGTATGTTTTCTTTTCTTATAATGGATAGGTCGTTGGTATAGTAAATAGACAGGTTAAAGTAACTACTCCTATTTAAGCCAACTATACTATTGGCTAAATTTAAACCCAATTCAAAGCCTGTACTTGCACTTTCAAACTGAAAGTTAATCGAATTGTGATTAAAATTTAGTCTGTTATTATTTAATACTGCTGCAGGGTTGCCAGTATATACAAAATCATTAAAGCCAGTACCAATTCTGAAGTATGTTTGCGACTCACTTGTTTTCTTCTCAATGCTACTAACACTAAACATTTGAGCACTTAATAATGCAGGCATTAAGCAAGCAAGTAAAAATATAAATGTTCTTTTCATAAGGAATGATTTCGAATGTATATTTGGTTAGACACTTACAGAATATTTAAAAACAAGGAATAAGAAAATGAAGTTCATTCTACTATTACTTCTATCTTTAACAACATTAGGTACGGGAAATATGCATAATTCAATTTACGATTTTACCGTGAAAGATATTGATGGAAAAGCTGTGAACCTGCAGCAATATAAAGGTAAAGTTGTTCTGATTGTTAATGTGGCCTCAAAGTGTGGATATACTCCACAGTACGAAGGCTTACAAGAAATATATGAAACATATAAAAATGATGATTTTGTTATACTAGGTTTCCCTGCTAATAATTTTAAGGGACAAGAGCCTGGTACTAATGAAGAAATTAAAGAATTTTGTACTCTCGAGTATGGGGTAGAATTCCCAATGTTTTCTAAAGTTTCTGTACTTGGTGACGATCAAGCAGAACTATTTACTTATTTAACACATGAAAACAATCCAGATTTTACCGGAGATATTTCATGGAACTTTGAGAAGTTCCTTATAAGTAAAGAAGGCAAGCTAATTCGACGCTTTAAAACGAAAGTTAAGCCGGAAAGTAAAGAGGTTACTAATGCTATCGATCAGGCTATAAAGGGTAAATAAAATATATTTATTCTTTTTGCAAATAGCCCTTGACATACGATTGAAATGAGTCGTATATTTGGAGCTATTCAACGGTCCGGTAGTTCAGTTGGTTAGAACGCCTGCCTGTCACGCAGGAGGTCGAGGGTTCGAGTCCCTTCCGGATCGCGAATAACACCTAAAGCCTTGAATTCAATGTAGTTCAAGGCTTTTTTTATTTAAACTACAATAGCTTAGTTTTTCAAAATGCCCTCCCAAAATCCCACATACGATGTAATAGTTGTCGGCGGTGGACACGCTGGCTCTGAAGCTGCTGCCGCTGCAGCGCGATTAGGTTCCAAAACACTTCTTATAACCATGAACCTTGAAGCCATTGCTAAGATGTCATGCAACCCTGCTATGGGCGGTGTCGCAAAAGGACAATTAGTTAAAGAGATTGATGCTATTGGTGGTTTGAGTGGTATTATTAGTGATAGATCTGGGGTGCAGTTTAAAATGCTAAACCAGAGTAAGGGGCCTGCAATGTGGAGCCCAAGATGCCAAAGCGATAGAATGCTATACTCGCAATTAATGCGCAATGAACTCGAGAAACTAGATAATTTATTTTTTAGACAAGAAAATGTTGTCGATTTAATTGTCAATGATGATAAAGTAATAGAAGGGATTGTAACTGAAACTGGACAAATATTTCATTCTAAATCTGTTATACTAACTAGTGGCACTTTTCTTAATGGGCTTATTCATATAGGAGATGCTAATTATGGTGGTGGAAGATCTGGAGAAAGAGCTTCGGTTGGAATTTCTGCTGCATTAGAAAACAATGGCTTCGAAGTAGGGCGATTGAAAACAGGTACACCACCACGAGTTGATGGTAGAACTGTTGATTACTCCAAACTTGAAGAGCAAAAGGGTGATCCTGTGCCGACACCATTTTCTTTTTTAACTGAAGAATTACTTAAAGTAGAGGAGCAACTTTCTTGCTGGATAGGTTATACAGATGAAAATGTTCATGATATTCTAAGAACAGGGTTTGAACGTAGCCCAATGTTTAGTGGTAGAATCAAGTCTGTTGGCCCGAGATATTGTCCTAGTATAGAAGATAAAATTAATAGGTTCGCTGATAAAGATAGGCATCAATTATTTCTAGAGCCAGAAGGTTGGAGCACCTACGAAATGTATTTGAATGGGTTCTCAACCTCACTTCCAGAAGAGGTTCAGTATAGTGCGCTTAAAGCCATCCCTGGATTTGAAAACGTCGTAATGATTCGTCCTGGCTATGCCATTGAGTATGATTATTTCCCACCACATCAGATTAAACGGACCCTAGAAACGAAATTAGTTGAAGGCTTATATTTTGCTGGTCAGATTAACGGTACAACAGGCTATGAAGAAGCAGCGTGCCAAGGGTTAATGGCTGGAATTAATGCCGCACTGAAAATACAAGATAAAGAACCGTTGATTCTTAAAAGATCTGAGGCATATATTGGTGTGCTTATTGATGACCTTATCAATAAAGGTACAGAAGAGCCCTATAGGATGTTCACATCAAGAGCCGAGCACCGAATACTTCTAAGGCAAGATAATGCTGACTTACGCCTTACCGACATTGGATATAAGATTGGGTTAGCATCTAAAGAACGTTACGATAAAATGGTTAAGAAGTATGAGGCAGTTGATAAGTTATCTGCATTATTACATGACCGAACTGTTCGGCCACAAATATTAAATACAATGTTAGAGGAAAGGGGCACAACCGGGTTAAATCAACCAGTTAAAGCTCATTCTGTACTTGGTCGCCCTCAAATCTCTTTATTTGATATGATTGAGGTTGATGAGGGTCTTGCTGAAGAAGTTAATTTAATTACAACCGACAAGTATGTAATTGAACAGGCAGAAATACTGATTAAATACTCAGGCTACATTGAAAAAGAGAATGAAATGGTTGAGGAATTAAAAAACAAAGAGAACAAACACATTCCAGACACTTTAGATTACTCGAAGATCAAAAGCCTTTCTACCGAAGGTATGCTTAAGCTATCGAAGATTAAGCCAGAGACTATCGGTCAGGCAAGCAGAATTAGTGGGGTGTCTGCTAGTGACGTTTCTGTATTAATGGTTTATTTAAAAAGATAGGTTCCACGTGAAACACGACATCCAAATAAGGAAAATAACTCCTGACGAAAGTGTTTTAATTTCTAAAATGTTACAAGAGCACGAAAAAGTATTGCTGCTGTATGCGAAGTATTTGATGTGGTGGAATGACAAGGTTAATCTTGTGAGTAGAGATGTTTCACATGAAACATTGAAATCTCACATCAAGCATTCTTTATCCGTGTCCCTAATGAGTGAGTTTAATTCGGCAAAACACATTGTAGATGCAGGTAGCGGAGGGGGTTTGCCAGGTTTGCCATTGGCAATAGTTTGTCGCGATAAAGAGTTTGTGCTGAATGATATTGTAGCTAAAAAGATATTCGTGGCGAATGACTTAGTGAACAAATTGGCATTAAAGGAGAGTGTTACAACGCATTCGGGCTCAATAGCCAAAACAATTACTACCAAAGAGACGGTAATAGTAACAAAGCATGCGTTTAAAGTTTTTGAACTGTATGACTATTTAGAAGGTAAAGATTGGAGGGCGTTGATATTTTTGAAGGGGAAAGAGGAGGCTTTGGCGGAGCTAGATCAAGTGGAGGAGGCCTTTGATGTAGAGATTATAGATTTAGAAACTGAGTTTATGGGAGAGTTTTATAAAGGGAAGGCAGTAGTTCAAGTAATAAGAAAAGGATAGTGCTATGAATAGCTCTGAGCGAAGGCTTAAGTTAATGTTACTGATTCAGCAAAAGGGAGGGAAGAGGACGGTAGATGAATTTGCCGAGTATTTTGGGGTTAGTAGGAGAACGATATTTAGAGATATTAAAGCTTTGGGTGAAATTAATGTGCCCATAACTTGGGATAAATATGCTGGCTATGGCGTGATGCCTGGTTTTAAAATACCGCCACTTATGTTCTCTACTCAAGAGCTTGCTACTATAATTGTGGGATTGAATTTTGTTAAGTCGCAAGTTGATCAGCAAATGGTTAGCGATGCAAAAGGAGTGGAGGTTAAAATTAAAAATGTTTTACCCAGTGAGCTAAAGGAATTAATGAGCTCACTCCAAGAAAAAACCATTGTTGATCCTTATCAAAAATTTGGTGCTGAAAAAAAGAGTGGTGGAAACTGGTATTTATTGAGTAGTGCTATTTCTCAAAAAAATAGAGTGCAGTTTTTTTATGATTCTGAAAGTTCAAAAAAAGGTACACGAAAAATAGACCCTTATATTCTAGTATATTTTGAAGACCATTGGAATGTAATTGGTTTTTCGCATTTGAGAGGTGAAATTAGGAATTTTGTACTAGATAGGGTTACAGAGGTGGAAATATTGAATGAAAATTTCACCCCGCCAGCCAAAATGTCGATAGAGGGGCTTATTTTTAGGCCAGACGAGTTGACGCAAGAGATAGTGTTACAGGTTGGCAGTGAGCGAGTTAGGCGCTTAGAGAGCAATTTGCCGGCTAAAATATTTAAGCGAATCGAAATAAAACCTAATTTATTTAATATAAGCTTTTCGTTTAATAATTTAGACTATATCAATCAGTGGCTGCTTCAATATGGGAAAGAGATAAAAATAATTTCACCGCCAGCACTTATTGAAAAAAGGAAAAATTTATTAGAAGAAATGATTCAAGATCTCAAGTCTTAATAAGAGTACTTTTATAAAAATTAAAAATTAATCCCTATCTAAATTTTTAATTAAACCAATATAAAATTAGCAGTGGCATATCAAGCGCTTCCTAACACTGAGTAGAAAATGGTATAGTTCCAATCCCTCTTTGGGGTAGTACCTTACATACAAATATTTATAGGAAATAAATTTGTTCACACAACATGACGCACTCATCAGTGACGCCAGGGTAATATCCCAAAAAGTGTGTATTTGTTATTTCTATATACATGATGTAATCAGAATTGTAATTAAGGTTTGTAATAAAACCATTATCTCGTTTAGTAACTATAGGTTAAGTCATGTTTTGTGAACGGGTGTCTGTAGCGAGAGAAATGAATCTATACGATTGTAGCAATGGTCAACGCATGTTGCATTCTATAAAAATCTCACACTATGAAACTGGGGCAATTTAGTGTGATAATTTGTTTTCTAAACCATACATAGTCCCATGAATTATCTCGGGGTAATTAAGATAATTGCAAACAATGTTGATAAGGTTGTTTTATAAAAGAGGTATTCAAATCCACCGTAATATTAGCAACATATATTCAGTGGTTAACAATTTTTTGCAATCCTAGAAAATAGACTCATCAAGCTTGTAATTATCAATAACCTTGGAGCATGTTGCTAGGGTTTCTACCGAGAAAAGACATTAAAGTGTTTTACATGCACTTTTGTTATCTAATCTGCTAAAATTATTTAAATTAATTGCCATAAAAAAGGCTTCTGAAATGAATCAGAAGCCTTAGGGTATTCTTAGTAAACTAAGGAAGATTTATTCCGTTGTATCAGTAGTTTCGGTTGTATTTGTATCGGTATCAGAGTCTCCTCCTTCCTCCACATCAACCTCTTCTTCATTAACAACTCTTGTAATTGCCGCTATTGCGCCATCTTCATCAAGTCGCATGATGCGTACACCTTGAGTATTTCTACCCATTGTGCGAATGCCACTACAGCTCATTCTTATAACTTTACCCTTTTCAGTTATAATCATTAAATCATCTTGATCGGTAACTTCTTTTAGTGCAATTAGTTTGCCAGTTTTTGGTGTTACTTTAAGTGTTAATACACCTTTACCACCTCTGGTTTGCTCTCTATAATCAGTTACAAGTGAACGTTTACCGTACCCATTGTCAGACATTGCAAGTACAGTTGCTTCATGTGCATTTTTAATAACAACCATGTCAACTACTCTGTCATCTTCAGTTAAAGACATGCCCCTAACACCAGAAGTGTTTCGGCCCATTTCTCTAACATCATCTTCGTGGAAACGAATAGCACGACCATTTCTATTTGCAAGAAGAATATGACTATCGCCATCGGTTAACTCAGCAGCTAGTAATGAATCTCCTTCCTTAATATTGATGGCAATGATACCATCACGGCGAGGACGACTGTAAGCTTCAAGTGAAGTTTTCTTTATTTGTCCTTCAACTGTTGCCATTACAATAGAGTGCTTTTTAACGTAATCTTCGTCTTCTAGTGTTTTAACAGGAACAAAAGCCGAAATAGAGTCTTCCTTATCAATTTCGATAAGATTTACGATAGCACGTCCACGTGCAAGTCGGCCACCTTCAGGAATTTCGTACACTTTTAGCCAATAACATTTACCATGTTCAGAAAAGAACAGGATATAATTATGATTAGTGGCCACAAATAAATGTTCTACATACTCCTCATCCCTTGTAGTGGTACCTTTCATACCTTTACCACCACGGCGTTGACGCCTGTAACCACTAACTGGCATTCGTTTAATGAACCCTTTATTAGATATTGTAACCACCACATCTTCGTCGGCGATCATATCTTCAATATTAAAGTCTTCGGCGGAGTAAACTACCTGAGTTCTGCGCTCATCACCGTAACGAGCTTTAATATCGGTTAATTCGGTAACAATAATACTCTTTTGAATACTTCTGTCAGATAGGATTTCTCTAAAACTAGAAATTTGCTCCACAATCTCATGATATTCAGTATCAATTTTATCACGCTCTAAGCCCGTTAGTTTTTGGAGGCGCATATCTAGAATTGCCTTTGCCTGTATATCTGTTAAAGCAAATTTCCTTCTAAGTTCTAGTCCAGCAGCAGATGGGTTTTTAGCTGCTCTAATGGTAGCAATAACCTCATCAAGATTGTCGAGGGCAATTTTTAGACCTTCTAAAATATGCGCACGAGCTTCCGCTTGGTCTAAATCGTAGATCGTTCTACGAATAATTACGTCAATTCTATGCTCAACATAATGTGAGATAAGCTCTTTAAGTCCCATTACTTTAGGGCGGCCTTTAACCAATGCAAGGTTAATAACGCCGAAAGTAGTTTGCATCTGGGTGTACTTATAAAGTTGGTTAAGTACTACACCAGTATTGGCACCCCGCTTAAGAATGATAACAACACGCATACCATCGCGATCCGATTCATCTCGGATTTCTGAAATCTCAGTAACACGTTCGTCATTAACAAGTTCAACAATTTTTTGAATTAATGTACTCTTGTTAACCTGGTAAGGAATTTCAGTAATAATAATTTGTTCTCTGCCACCACGTAACTCTTCAGTATTTGCACGGGCACGCAAGGTTATTTTACCACGCCCAGTTTCGTAAGCTTCTTTAACACCTTCATAGCCATATATAATACCAGCTGTAGGGAAATCTGGAGCTGTGATGTGCTTCATCAACTCTTTAGTTTCTATCTCAGTATTATTTATATATGCTATAATTCCATCAACAACTTCATTTAAGTTATGTGGAGCCATATTTGTTGCCATACCAACTGCAATACCAGAGGAGCCATTAACCAGTAGGTTAGGAAGGCTACCCGGCATAACGGTAGGTTCTAGTAAGGTATCATCAAAGTTAGGCTGGAAATCTACGGTATCTTTACCTAAATCATTTAGTAGTTCTTCAGCAATACGTTGCATTCTAATTTCAGTATAACGCATTGCAGCTGCCGAGTCACCATCAACAGAACCGAAGTTACCCTGACCTTCAATAAGCGGATAACGAAGGGAGAAGTCTTGAACCATCCTTACAATGGTGTCATAAACAGCAGTGTCACCGTGGGGGTGATACTTACCTAAAACTTCACCCACAACACGAGCACTTTTCTTAAAGCCTCGGCTGTTTAACATACCAAGGTCGCTCATACCAAAAAGAGCACGCCTGTGAACGGGTTTTAAACCATCACGAACATCGGGTAATGCACGAGATACAATAACTGACATCGAATAATCGATGTAAGATGATTCCATCTCATCTTCGATGGTAACTTGAATAATTTTTTCTCTAGCCATATCTAATTATATAAATTCTTTAGTTATTAATGAGCGATTAGGTGTCGATTCTAGCGTAACGAGCGTTACGCTCAATGAAATCTCTACGTGGGGGAACTTCATCGCCCATTAGAATAGAAAACATTTTATCTGCAGTAGCAGCACTTTCAATACCGACTTGCTGTAGAGTTCTAGTTTCTGGATCCATGGTTGTTTCCCAAAGTTGCTCTGGGTTCATCTCTCCAAGACCTTTATAGCGAGAAACATCAAAACGTCGTTTTTTCTTTTTTAAATCAGCAATAATAGTATCGCGGGTAGCATCATCCCATGCATATTCGATATTTTTACCAGCGGTAATACGATACAGAGGGGGGGTTGCAATATACATGTGGCCATTATCGATTAATGGGCGCATATATCTATAGAAGAATGTGAGTAGTAAAGTACGAATGTGGGAGCCATCTACATCAGCATCCGTCATTATTATAATTTTATGATAACGAAGTTTATCTACATCAAAATCCTCTTCGCCATGGCCAACACCGGTTCCAAAAGCAGTAATCATAGCTTGAATTTCTTTATTCTCAAGAATTCTGTTGATGTTAGCTTTTTCAACGTTTAGGATTTTACCACGAAGAGGAAGTATTGCTTGGAAACTACGGTTTCTACCCATTTTGGCAGATCCACCCGCAGAGTCCCCCTCCACTATGTAAATTTCGCAATGTTCAGGATCTTTAATAGAGCAATCGGCAAGTTTACCTGGTAGGCCACCGCCACTCATAACGCTTTTTCGTTGAACTAACTGGCGTGCTTTACGAGCTGCTTCGCGAGCCTCAGCTGCGAGAACAACTTTTTCAATAATTTTTCGAGCTGTTTTTGGATTTTGCTCTAAATACTCGCTTAGCTGATCATATACTGTTACTTCAACAGCGCTTTGAACCTCAGAGTTACCAAGTTTTGTTTTAGTCTGCCCTTCAAACTGTGGTTCTTGAACTTTTACACTTAATACAGCGGTTAGTCCCTCTCTAAAATCCTCACCAGTAATATTTACTTTACTGTTCGATTTAATAAAGCCATTTTTTTCGGCATAGGTCTTTAAAGATCTAGTAAGAGCCCTTCTGAAGCCAGAAACGTGCGTTCCGCCTTCACGAGTATTAATGTTATTCACATAAGAATGAACATTTTCTGTGTACGAGCTATTATATTGTAAAGCTAGTTCAACAGGAACGGTATCTACTTCGCCAGTAATATAAATAGGCTCTGCCATGTGAGTTTCTCGAGCTTCATCGAGGTACTTAACAAAATCACTTACTCCACCGTCAAAGTGGTAGGTTGCTTTACCTAATTCTGGATTCTCTTCTCTTTCATCAATTAAATCTATTGTTATAGAAGGGTTCAAGAAAGCGAGTTCACGCATTCTATCAGCTATAATATTGAATTTGAACTCTGTTGTTTGAGTAAAAATAGTATCATCTGGGTAGAAATGAATAACCGTGCCACGTTTATCAGTATCACCAATTACAGTAAGAGGCTTTGTGGTTGCACCCTTTTCAAATTCTATAGAGTAAATTTTACCATCTCTATAAATTTCTGCTCTAAATAAGTAAGAAAGTGCGTTCACACAACTTACCCCCACACCGTGAAGTCCACCAGATACTTTATAAGAATCTTTATCAAACTTACCACCAGCGTGTAATTTAGTTAGAACAACTTCTACAGCTGGAATATTAAATTTTGGATGTAAATCGACAGGAATTCCACGACCATTATCTGTAATAGTAATGGAACCATCGGAATTAATAACAACAGTTATTTTGTCGCAATGCCCTGCTAAAGCTTCATCAATAGAGTTGTCGACTACTTCATTAATGAGGTGGTGTAAACCACGTTGGCCGGTATCCCCGATATACATTGCCGGTCTTTTTCGTACTGCTTCCAGGCCCTCCAGAACTTGAATGTTCGACGCCTGGTAATCACCGTTTAAATCTTTTGCCATAAATAGGGTATGATAGCTTTGTTAGATGAGATGTTTAATGCCCTAAAATAGAGCTTAAACGAGTCAAATCAAAAAAAGGCAGGGTAATATTCAAAGAAATGTAAGATTAATAATCTGAGGTCAAATTAAGAAGAGTTTAATAACGCTTTTAATGTGGATAAATACCACAATTTGTGAATAAATTGCATTTTGCAATAAAAAAGAACAAAATACATTGACGTTTGACTAGAATAGACCTATCTTTGGCGTCTATTTTCACATGAAATAACTGAGTAATACAATGTCGCGACGAGACGATATAACTGGAAAGAAAGCGATGAACGGATTCCGTTCTTCAAAAGCGAACAACAAAACGAAGCATCGCTTCCATTTAAATTTACAAAAAAGAAGATTCTACGTGCCTGAGGAAGACCGCTGGGTTACTTTAAAAGTATCTGCTAGAACTTTAAGAACCATCAACAAGAAGGGGCTTACGGAAGTTTTAAAAGATGCACGTAGAAGAGGAACCCTAGTAAAAGAGGTATAGAACTATGGCAAAAGGCAATAGAGTTCAAGTAATTTTGGAATGTACTGAGAAACCAGGTTCATCTAGATATGTAACCACTAAGAACAGACGTACGCAAACTGAGCGTATGACTCTTAGCAAGTATAATCCTGTGCTGCGTAAGCACACTCCCCATAAAGAAATTAAATAAGTTTAAACATGGCTAAGAAACAAGCATTCGGAACAGGCGCAGCTGCAGCAAAAGCAGCTCAAAAGCGTATGGTTAAAGTTGTTATTGCAAATAAAAATGCAAGCGGTAAGTATTCTTATGGCGAGCTAATGGTAGAGCAAGACCATGTGAGCGATTTTATTAAGGCGAAAAAAGCGTAATTACTTTTTTCAATACATTTTAAAAAAGGTTACGCAAGTTAATTGTGTAACCTTTTTTTTTGCTTACATTTAAAGAAACAATAAGGAAGCAATGAGTATAAAAAATCAGATTTTAGAAGACTTAGTAGCCGCAATGAAAGCTAAAGACCAAGACCGTTTAAAGGTGTTGCGTTCTATAAAAGCTAATTTTGAAGAAAAAGAAATTAGTGAAAGAAAAGGTGGAGAATCTAATTTATCTGAAGCTCAATACGTTGCTGTAGTAACTAAAGCAGCCAAGCAAAGAAGAGATTCTATAGCACAATTTGAAGCTGGCGACAGAGAAGATTTGGCTAAAATTGAACGCGAAGAACTTGAGATAATTGAAAGTTATTTACCAGAAATGCTTGGCGAAGATGAAGTACGCAAAATTGTGATTGAAAAAATTAGTGCATTAGGAGCAAGCGGCCCAGGAGATATGGGTAAGGTGATGGGAGCCTTAATGGGTGCATTAAAAGGCAAAGCTGATGGTGGCCTTATTAGTTCTGTAGTGAAAGAAGAATTATCCAAATAAAATGTACATCCTAGATATAGTAATAGGAATACCCATTCTTTACTTCGTTTATAAAGGCGCAGTTAATGGCTTGGTTAAAGAAGTGCTTAATATTGTGGGAATAATTCTCGCAATCATTCTTACTTTTGCCTACATGGATGCTTTTGGTGAGTTGATAGCTCCCTTTTTTGAAGAGAACTCAGCATACATCCCTTTTGTATCGGGGGCGGTTATATTTTTAGGAACACTTATAATTATTGCAATAATAGCAGTGTTAACTAAGAAGTTTTTAGAAACTGTAAATTTAGGTGCAGTAAATAGATCTTTCGGTGCGTTATTTGGTGCCTTAAAAGCAGCAATGCTAATTAGTACTGCTCTAATATTATTATCTGGTTTTAATGTGCCTGCCGAAGAAAGTAGAGACGAATCTTATCTATACCCATACATTATATATGCGGGACCTTGGACCTATGAAGCGGTAACATTCCTTTACCCAGGTGCCGAAGGTTATAAAGCCACCATTGAAAACACATTAAGTAAATATAACCCAGTAGAAAATCTACCTATTTTAAATAAGAAGAATTAAATGTCATTTCCTGCAGTAGAAGAGCAACTAGCTATAATTAAACGTGGTACTACAGAAATTGTACCAGAAGAAGAATTAATAGCCAAGCTAAAAAAATCAAAAAAAGAAAATAAACCGCTTAAAATTAAGCTTGGTGTAGATCCAACTCGCCCAGACTTGCATTTGGGGCATTCGGTAATACTTAGGAAGTTGCGCCAATTCCAAGATTTGGGTCATGAAGCCATTTTAATTATTGGTGGATTTACAGCAACTATTGGTGATCCCTCTGGGCGAAATGATACGCGCCCAGCACTTAGTATGAGTGAAGTTGATGACAATGCGCGAACTTATATAGAGCAAGCTAAAAAAATATTAGACCTAGACAAGCTCACTCTTGTAAATAACAATGATTGGTTGGGCAAGATGACTTTTATGGATGTAATCGGTTTGGCATCTAAACTTACCGTTGCAAGAATGATTGAGCGTGACGACTTCTCTAAGCGATATGAAAACAACGAGCCTATATCGTTGCATGAGTTTCTATATCCTCTAGCACAGGGGCAAGATTCAGTGCATTTGCAGTCGGATGTTGAGTTAGGTGGAACCGATCAGAAGTTCAACCTTCTTGTTGGACGTCAACTTCAAAAAGATGTAGGCCAAGAGCCACAAATTTGTTTAATGATGCCTTTACTTGTAGGCACCGACGGTTCTGCGAAAATGTCGAAATCGTATGATAACTATATCGGAATAGACGAAGCAGCTAATGATATGTATGGCAAATCATTATCTATACCTGATGAGTTAATATACTCGTACTACGAACTTGTTAGTGATTTAGAGATTGAAGAACTGCCAGCTATTAAAGAAAAAGCAGAATCCGATCCTAGAAATGCCAAGCACGATTTAGCATATACTATTGTTAGAATGTACCACGGTGAAGATGCTGCGAAAGGAGCTCGCCAACATTTTGAGCAAACTGTAATAAACAAACAGGTGCCTGATGACGCGCCTACGTTTACATTAAAAGCGGGCGAAGAATTACGATTAATTGAAGTGATAGCAGATACTGGATTTTCGCCAAGTAATGGTGAAACTAAGCGCATGTTAAAACAAGGTGGTATTAGTTTAGACGATACTAAAATTCAGGATATGAACCATACATTTACCCTAGCTAAAGACGAAGAGTTAGTTTTAAAAGTGGGTAAAAGAAATTATGGAATACTTAAAGGAGAGTAATATTGGTAAGAATTAGTTCTTATAATATAAATGGGGTTAGAGCAGCAGTTAGAAAAGGATTAGTAGACTGGGTAGATAACTCATCGCCAGACATAATCTGTATTCAGGAGCTTAGAGCGATTGAAAGTCAGCTGCCAAAAGAGTTTAAAGAGTTAGAATATCACAAATACTATCACACAGCAGAAAAGAAAGGCTATTCTGGTGTGGCTATACTTTCAAAGAAAGAACCTTTGAGTGTAAAAGAAGGCATAGGTGTTGATTGGATAGATTCTGAAGGACGAGTATTAACTTTAGAATACAATCATTACAATGTACTCTCGGCTTACTTCCCCAGTGGAACAACAGGAGACGCTCGCCAGGATATGAAAATGAAGTTTTTAAGTGATTTTGAAAAACTTGGTTCAGGAATAATTAAGAATAATAAACCCACTATTATTTGTGGAGATTTCAATATTTGTCATAAAGAGATAGATATCCATAACCCAGCACAACAGCACAAAACTTCTGGATTTTTACCCGAAGAACGTGAGTGGGTAAGTTCATTTTTAGATATAGGTTTTGAAGATGTTTTCCGCAACTTGAATGAGAATGTTGCCGATTTATATAGTTGGTGGAGCTACAGAGCAGCCTCTAAAGAACGCAACAAAGGGTGGAGGATTGATTATCAGATGGCTACAAAAGATCTCGCTGCATCAGCAAAAGCTGCTATAATTGAGAAAGAGTGGGATATCTCTGATCATGCTCCTGTAACTATAGATTATGATATTTAATGCCTAATTAAGTGTACATTAAGCAAAATACACGTTATTCTATCAACAAATGAACATCACCAAAGCATAAGTTATGGGTACTCATTTTAAAGGATCGACTAAAGAATTAAAGACACTTAATGCCTTTATAAAGTTGGTGCGTTCAGTTGAGAGTTTAAATTCAGCACAAAGTAAAAGTCTAGCTAAAGAAAACCTAACCATTAGTCAATTTGGTGCACTAGAAGCACTGCTACATTTGGGACCATTAAATCAGAGAGAAATCGGAAAAAAATTACTGAAAAGTGGGGGCAACATTACCTTGGTAATAGACAATTTAGAAAAAAGAGGTCTTGTTAAAAGGAAAGCAGACACCAAGGATAGAAGAGCGGTTATTGTAAGCCTTACTGCGAAAGGGAGGGCGTTCATAGAAGAGTACTTTCCTAAACATTTAGCACTATTAGTAGATGAGTTTAGTGTGCTCACCGATGAAGAAAAGGACACTTTAGCCAGCCTTTGTAAAAAATTAGGACTTAAGGAATAGAATTAAGTAGAGGGGCTATAGGAGTTTAATGAGGTTAATTTCTAAGATTGTGTGCAAGTAGTTAGCCCCCAATGAAATCCTGCCAGAATTTTGGTGGATTGGCACCCATCTTTTTTAAAACAATCCTTTCCACCGATTCCTATTCTCTATTCTTTTACCACGAGATAAATCTCGGGGTTATTTATATTCAACCTGCCTATGCGGCAGGCAGGCTCCTCTGGAGTTGGGCCTCCCAAACCCTGTCGCAAGCGTCGCGCTTGTTACAGCCAACTACCCAAACCCCAATCCTGTACATTAAGAAAATCCTTATAATCCTGTTTCAAAAACGAAAATTCTCGCAACCAAAAACAATCTTCGAATTTGGCAAGGTAAGTCCTCCTCATTGATAAGGATCCCGAAGCCTCGGGAAGAGGAGGTCGGAATTGATGGGTTATGAACAGTCTAATTATCCAGTAATCCAGCAACGCCAGAGGCAATATTACAACCACCACAAGAGGGACGCTTGCGGTAGTAATAGGGTTCGGGATAAAAAGTTTATGAACAGTCTAATTATCAAGATAAAAGGATGTGCAGGATTGGAATAGAGCCAAAATTAAAAATCTGAGTAATCTGTGTAATCCTTTCAATTGGCGATTAAAAAACGATAATTGCCATTGCCAGGTATACCTGAGGATATGCCTAAAATAAATCTGGTCAGAATTTCGGTGGATTGGTACCCATCTTTTATAAAACAATCCTGCCCACCGACACCTATTCTTTATTCGTTTACCCCGAGATAAATATCGTGGTTATTCATATTCAACCTGCCTATGCCGCATCGTGGTGTGATATGACGGGCTATGTTTGTTCTATGTAGTTGATTTACCAAACATCAACAAGGCTGTACCAAAAAGGAGAACTGTGAAGGTGAAAGGAATAGAAAAACCTACAACTCTTTGGTGAGCTGTTCGATTTGGTCACGGATTCGGCCAGCTTCTTCGAACTCCATATTTTTAGCAGCAAAAAACATAGTTTTGCGAAGGTGTTCTAGCAATTTATCTTTGCTTTCGAATGTAACCTCCTGCATAGCTGGGCTAGGTTTGTACTTAAAGCCATCTTCTGCAACACGAATAGATTCGAGATAATCTTCTTCGGCTGCTTTACCGGCTTCGGCACCAAAATCAATTTGTTTGTTAGAAATCAAGCTTGGATCAACAAGTGGCTTAAGCTCTTTTGCAATAGTTGTAGGCGTGATACCGTGCTTTTTATTGTATTCCTTTTGTATTTCTCTTCTACGATTAGTTTCATCTATTACCTTTTGCATACTATCGGTAATTTTATTGGCATACATAATGGCTTTACCATCAACGTTACGTGCAGCACGGCCAACAATCTGGAAAAGTGAAGTTGCTGAACGTAGGAAGCCTTCTTTATCCGCATCCATAATGGCAACCAAGCTTAATTCTGGGATATCAATCCCCTCACGTAGTAAGTTAATACCTACAAGAACATCAAAGTCGCCACGACGATACTTGTAGAGTACTTCAATACGTTCTAACGCATCCAATTCACTATGCATGTAAGCCGCAGAGATACCCACATTTTTTAAATATTCGCTTAACTCTTCACTCAAGCGTTTAGTTAACGTAATTACAAGAACACGCTCCTTTTTGGCAATACGGAGACGAATTTCTTCCATCAAATCATCCACTTGATTGTCGAGTGGACGAACCTCAAGCGTAGGCTCCATTAAGCCAGTTGGGCGAATAAGCTGTTCAGTATAAACACCGCCACTTTTTTCTAATTCATAATCTCGTGGAGTAGCACTTACAAAAATCACCTGATTTGTAATTCCTTCCCATTCTTCGAACGTAAGAGGACGGTTATCCATAGCGGAAGGAAGTCTAAATCCGTGTTCTACTAGTTGGATTTTTCGAGATCTATCTCCACCATACATGGCATTAATTTGAGGAATAGTTTGATGACTTTCATCAATAACCGTTAGAAAATCATCAGGGAAATAGTCGAACAAACAATAAGGTCTTTCCCCAGGTTTACGGGCACTTAAATAACGCGAATAATTCTCTATACCCGAGCAGTATCCAATTTCTTGAATCATTTCGATATCGAAAAGAGTACGTTGTTCAATACGTTTAGCTTCCAAGAATTTTTCTTCATCAAGAAGAACAGTAGATCGCAACTCCAGCTCTTCACGAATTTGTTTAACTGATTGTTCTAGCCTAGATTTTGTAGATACATAATGAGAAGCAGGATAAATTTTAAATTCAGAAACGGTTTCAATAACAGCACCTGTTTCAGGATTAAATAATTGAAGGGTTTCAATTTCATCACCCCACATAGAAATACGTAAACCCTCATCCGAATAAGCAGGATAGACATCCACAACATCGCCACGAACACGGAAAGTACCACGTCTAAAATCAATATCGTTACGAGAATAATGAAGATCTACTAAATCATAAAGCAGCGTATTTCTTGGAATTTGCATTCCATTGGTAAGCGTAATAATAAGTTTAGCATACTCGGTAGGTGAACCAATACCGTAAATACAGCTCACCGAAGAAACAATAATTACATCTCTTCGTCCCGAAAGTAATGAGCTAGTAGCTCGCAGGCGCAATCGTTGAATTTCTTCGTTTATGGAAAGGTCTTTTTCGATATATTTATCCTGTGCCGAGAGGTAAGCCTCAGGTTGATAGTAATCGTAGTAAGAGATAAAAAACTCAACTCTATTATCTGGAAAGAAATCGCTCAGCTCCCTAAAAAGTTGGGCTGCCAAAGTTTTATTATGACTCATAACCAAAGTTGGACGCTGTACATTTTCAATAACACTAGCAATGGTACGCGTTTTACCCGAACCTGTAATACCAAGTAAAGTTTGGTATTTATCGCCTGCTAAAATGCCTTCAGTAAGTTCTTTAATAGCATTTGGCTGATCGCCGGCAGGTTGAAAAGGAGAATGAAGTTTAAATTGAGACATAAATATTTAAAATCGAAAGAAAAACAGACTATAAACTACGGAAAAATACTTTAGCTTTGGGGATAAGAACAAAACTGAATTAAGAAACATGCCGCATCGTGATAAAGGCTTAGAAGGCCATAGAATTAGAATAGACGAAATTGATGAACACATTTTAAACTTACTCGCAGAACGCGCAGAAGTGGTTCAAGGGGTTATTAAAACGAAGGTTGAGAAACAGCTTCCTGTATTTGTACCAAAAAGAGAAGAAGAAAAAACGGAAGCCTTTAAGAAAATGGCTATACAAAAAGGAATAGATCCAGAATGGGCCGAAGATTTCTTACGCATGATAATGACTGCTTCGCGCGCATCTCAATCTCAAGAAAAATTTCCGATAGCTACTACTAAGCCCAAGCATATACTATTTGTTGGGGGCGAAGGTGGAATGGGTAAGCTCTATAAACGTGTAGCAGATCAAACGGGACATATCACATATACCATAGACAAATCAAATTGGTATGAGCTTGAAGAAATAGCGCCTCAATTAGATTTAGTGATTATAACGGTGCCCATTAATATTACAGAGGCCGTTATTGAGCGGTTAAAAGGTAGGTTAACTAAAGATACAATTTTAGCTGACTTCACCAGTAACAAGACTGAACCCATAAAGGCTATGTTAGCCTCGCATGAGGGACCTGTGGTTGGTTTACACCCTATGCACGGCCCAGATGTGCAGAATCTGTCTAAGCAGTTGATGGTATTTTGTGCAGGTAGAGATGGAGAAAAAGCAAGTTGGGTTATAGAACAATGTGAGCTATGGGGAATGCGTGTAATTCAAGCTGACCCAGAAAAACACGATCATGTGATGCATTTGGTACAAGGGTTGCGTCATTACGTAGCCTTATTGCACGGATCTTTTATGCAACATTACGATTTAAGGCCCACGGATATGTTAGAATATTCTAGCCCTATTTATAGAGCAGAGATGATGATGACAGGACGAATATTTGCACAAAGTGCAGAACTTTACGCAGATATTGTATTTGCAACGGAAGAGCGACGCCAAATACTTTTAAACTTTTTTGAACATCACAAAACTTTGGCTGAGTTAGTTGAAAAAAATGATAGAGAAGGATTTATTAGAGAATTTGAGCATGTAACCGACTTTTTTGGCAAGTTTGCAACACAAGCCCTTAATGAAAGTGGCTATTTAATAAATCGTTTAGCGGATAGGTTTGCATAGATGTAGGCCTGTTTGATTAAAATACCCACAATTGGGAGTTCAATGAAAAAGTTATTTCTTGTCCTTTTACTATATCCAAGTATATTATTTGGTCAAGCCACTATTCCAATAAAGCTAAATGAACTTGTTGAAATAAAGTCGAAATTGGCTTCAGCAAATCAAGGGTATCAATATATTGAATTGAATAAGGGTGCTTTTGAGAAGGGGAAATTAGTTAAGGGAGCTCATTTATTATTCGAAAGTAAGCCAGGTGTTATTGATGAGCTAGAAATCACTAGAGTATCGCATTATGTAGAAGGCATCATATCTATTATTGCAAAGAAAGTGGGAGAGACTAATAATGAGTTTTCACTTAGCTACTCTAATGGAAAAGTAATAGGCACTTATCAGCGAACAGCAAATGAGACTATTTATTTAGGATATCAGCAAGAAGTAGAATCTAATTTCATATCAAATAAAGCGGTAGAAGAATCTATACCTAATAAAGGTGATGATAGTATTGTTCCAATAAATCATAGTAAAAGTCTAGGTAGTAAAGGCAAGACAATCAATCAGGCAAAAGCCATAGTGCCAAACGTGGAAGCAATGGCAACCGCCTTAGAAGACACTATAACCATAGATGTTATGCTTGTTTATACGACTGCTGCAGAGGGTTGGGCAACATCTAATTTAGGTTCAGTTGGAAATCTTCTTTCCCAAGCTATGAACAATTCACAACTGGCACTCGACAATAGTGAAACTGCTATAGAATTAAGATTGGTATATCAACACAAAACCAATTACGATGAAACTATTGATGGGGTTGACTCTGAAAAAAGATTAAGACGTATAACAAGTTCCCCAGCATTTCGGCCAACGGGTGAGGGTTGGGAGGAAACAACAGGTTATATGGATGAAGTACACACTCTAAGAGATCAGTACGGTGCTGATTTAGTAGCTTTAATAGCTCGGATTAATGATACAGGAGGTATGGCATGGCGACTATCTTCTACAGCAGGGGAGCCAAAATATGCATTTTCAATAAATAGGGTACAACAGATAGCAAATAGTTTTACGCTGATTCATGAATTTGGCCATAATATGGGAAATGCACATTCACGAACCCAGTTGTCTGCAGCGGCAGATGAAAGTGGTGGATTATTTCATTATTCAGCGGGGTACCAAGACAAGGCCAATAATTTTTATACCATAATGGCTTATGATGATGGTTTGAGCAGAGCCCCCATATTTTCAAGTCCAGATTTAGTATTTACGGGGAAACAAGCTGGCACTAATAATATTTTTACGCCAGAAGATAATGCACGAAGTATGCGTGAAATAAAAACTGTTATAGCAGGATATAGACCCTCCAAAACAAATCCACCCATATTAACACCTATTACCAATGCAATAAATATTGAAATGAACCGTGAAGATGAACTCACGGTACCCATTAACATAGCAAATACTGGAACCTCTAAATTAATGTGGTTTTCAGATTTTGATATACCAACCAATACGGCAAATAAGTTAAAAAATAGCCCAATAAGCTCATATTTTAAATCCATACAAATAAATGAGGGTTTGAAACATCCAAGTAATACATCATTTACTAATGCCAATAAAGCTAAAAATGCTGAGGGTGAAAGTGTTGTTTACAGCACTTCGTTTGAGACAAATGAGGGGTTTGCATTAGGTGATTATAAAGCTATAAGCCAATGGCGAGCTTTAAGCGATAGTGATATGGTTAAAATCAGTGATGTGAATTCAAAAACAGGAACTAGTCATTTAAGGCTAGAATCTAAAGTAGGAGAAAGCACACAATATATTTCTAGTCCATTTTTTGGGGCGCAGCCATTTGGTACTTATGAAATTGAAATGGATATAGCTGTAGGTGGAGCCAATGCCTTAGAGGAACGTTTTGATATTTATATTTATGACGGTAAAAATGATAAATTAACAGCTGGGGTAGTTATTAGTGAGGCTAAAATTTATGCTTGGGGTAGAAATGAATCTGGCGCTACAAGTTTCTATTACACCAATGCTAATTTAATACCAACTGGTTATAAAAAATTTAAAATTAGATTTGATAACGCTACAGAAACGGTGAGCTATTTCTATGGTACACAATTAATTGCCGCCAGAGATTATATAGATGGGCGCACCCCTGGCAAAATTTACTTTCTACACGGTAATAATTTTGCAAACACCACTTTTGATGTAGATAATCTAAAACTAACCAAGATAAATAATGGCTATCCTTGGCTTGAGTTAAACACCTATAGTGGCGTTGTAAATTCTACAGGGTCTAAAAATTTAAATTTAACGTTTAACACTAGAGGCATTGCGGCGGGTAATTATGAAACTAAGTTAGTTATTGAAACAAACGACCCAGATAAAGCAAAGTTAGAAATTCCAGTTAAATTAAGTGTTAAAACTAAGGTTTCTAATGACGGGAAAACAGAAGTACCTGAAGCTATAACACTGTACCAAAACTATCCGAACCCCTTTAATCCAGTAACTATAATTACTTTTGCGCTTAAGGAAACAACTGATGTTCGCCTCGAAATATTTACCATACAAGGCCAAAAAGTAGCCACTCTGTTTAATACTAAACTTACAGCAGGCAGCCATAAAGCTAGATATAGTGCAGAAAACCTAGCCAGTGGAGTCTATTTATATCGCTTAAGCACTCCGCTTCGTACACTCACACGCAAAATGACGCTTATTAAGTAGGGCGGGTAGTTAGTTATTGGATATTTGTGAATAGAATATAGTTTAGGTGGAATAGGTTACGTGCTTAAGTGTTGGGATTCGGCCTTTTATTTGCCAGCTATAAAGAAATGAGTAGTACAGACCTCCAAGGTTTTTAAGACCTTGGAGGTCTAGATTAACTAATTAGTATAAATTTTTACTAAAGCAAGGGATATAACTGAATAGGTGCCCGTGAACAGTTATCAGCATCGAATAAATAAACTACTTTTAACCAATACCCAAATCCTAGGTTTTTGTAACCTAGTGATTATGAATTGGTTTTATTTAAAGAGTATTGTATTGTATAGTTATGAATTGTTTTAGAATGAGTGCTAATTTTAAAGCTACAAGTCTAGAAAATCTCTTTCGAATCTTATTCCCAACCCTACCAATAATTGTATTATATGATAGAGAGGCCAAAACTATACTGAAGCAAAAGTTACAGTAATAAAATAGACCCTTCAAATAAGCGCTTGCTTATCTAATAAATAAATTATATTTAGCAATTATAACATTGTTTTTCGTACGTATAACAGAAGATATTGCTAATGGGTACACCATGGGAAAGGGTGCTTAGTTTTTAAAATAAATTATAGCCAAAAAACTCACAAAATAGGGTGACATAATCTGTCACTGTTGGGGTGTATTTTTTTGGTGAAGTTATTGAAATTGGATTGAGTATATAAATGTGGGCTAGTACCTATTCTATATAAAAAATAAAAGTTAAATAGTTTGAAAGTTAGAAAATAATATGAGACTACATCTAAAACTAACGGCAAATACTGAGCAGATTCCTTTTAACTACCAACATCAGTTAACTGGAGTATTACATAAATGGCTTGGAGAAAATGATTTACATGATAAAATTTCACTGTATTCATTTTCGTGGCTGAGAGGAAAAGCAGAGCGGGCCGAAAAAGGTTTGAATTTTCCGCATGGGGCATCTTTGTTTATAAGTTTTTGGGAAGATGAATACTCTAAAGAACTTATAAAAGGAATATTAAAAGAGCCTTCTTTATTTAAAGGAATGCAGGTAAAAGAGGTTCAAATTCAAGAAGCTCCTGATTTTGGAAATGCAAATTATTTTAAGGTGGCAAGCCCAGTTCTTCTAAGATTAAACTTAGATGATGGTTCTAGGAAGCATCTTACGACCGAAGATAAAGAGGCGAATGATTTGCTGAATAGACGGATGCAATCTAAAATGCTACAAGCGAATCTATCTTCACGTATTAAACTTAGGTTTGATGAAAAATATTTAAATCCAAAAACTAAACTAGTTGATATAAAAGGGATAAAATTAAGAGCAAATATCTGTCCTATTTATATAGAAGGAGATGAAGAAGCTCTAAAATTTGCTTGGACTGTTGGGGTTGGAGAATTAACAGGTAGTGGTTTGGGGGCACTGATTTGACATGAACTACTTTATAGTAACTTACACAGGTCCATTTGGCTTTATTAAACCGTGGACTGCCGTCAGAGATAGCGAAACATTTAGTCAACAATTTTTAACGCCTTCAATAGTAGAAGGAATGGAAAAGAAGCTTTTCCCTGAATTATTAGAAAAGCATGGAGTACATAAAATTATTGGACATCGACTTTCATATAAACATATTACAGGGCATCAAGAGGTAATTCAAACTAGAGGGTGGAATACTGTTAGTGCAGGTACAGGGCTGAAAAAGTTCGATAGACCTACTTCAATAATTGAAAGAGGAATTATGCATGAGCCAGTTCTGCATTTAGCTTTTGTTTCTTTAGAAGATGCGAATATTGCTGCACAGCAACACTTATGTCTTGCTAGAAATGAAGATGTGTTGCTTCCAGTATCTGTTAATAAAACAACAAAGGATAGTTTTGAACAAGATGGCGAGTTATATCCAGGATATGAACTTGTCTTTGAGAAAAATGAACAATCTTTTCTAGTAGGTTATCATCGGGTTAGTAAAGAGCCCATGTTTGGTTGGATACGTATTGTCGGAGAACCTGTAACTCAATATTAAAATGAATCAAATATTCGCAAAATCTGGACCTGAATGGACTCCTTTAAAGGATCATTTAATTCATGTTGGATTAGCCGCAAAGAAATTTGCTGAGTATTGTGGATTAGATCAAGAGCTTGCATGGAAGGGAGCTTTGCTTCATGATATTGGTAAAGCAAATCCAGTTTTTCAAATGAGATTACACAACCAAGACAGTAGTTCAAAAATATTTCGCCATGAAATTGCCTCACTATTCTTCCTCTCTCTTTTTCCTGAACATGAACATCCAGAATTAATTGAAATGGTTGTAGCGCATCATAAATCTTTAAAGAAAGATGTTGGTTTGCGTGGGTTGTTAGACTTGGAAGAGGGGAGTATTTATAAAAAATATCATCTTGGAGACTGGGACGCTTGGAGCCCTACCGCAATAAATATTCTAAAAGAACTTGGAATTGAATCTAAACAAGTTTGTGAAGAAGAAGCTCTAAAAAACCTTGAAAAGGTTATTGAATACTGCGAAAAAGCCATAAAAAGACGAGAATATTCGGAGTGGAGAGGATTGTTAATGGGTGCCGATCATTTCGCATCGGCATTGATTGATAAAACAGAAGATAAATTAGCAAACATATTCGAAAAACCTGACTTGTCGTTTTATAATAGAACCAGCACATTATATCCACTTTCTTTGAAATCTTCTGATTCGGAAAAAACACATACTTTGGTAGTAGCTTGTACGGGTGCTGGTAAAACAGATTTTTTATTTAGAAGATGCAAAGGACGTGTTTTTTACACGCTTCCATTTCAGGCGTCAATAAATGCGATGTTTAAAAGGGTTGCCAATGAACTTTCTAAAAGTAATAATGACCTTGATATTAGAGTACTTCACTCAACATCTAGTATAATAAAAAGAGGAAAAGAACAGGAAGAAGTCGCTTTACAAACCTTATTTGGGTCTTCCATAAAAGTATTAACTCCTCATCAATTGGCAGGTGTAATATTTGGGTTGAAGGGATTTGAATCACTTATACTTGATTTGAAAGATTGCGATATAATACTAGATGAAATTCATACATATAATGGGGTTTCTCAAGCCCTTGTACTAAAAATCACAGAAGCGCTTAAGCAAATCGGTTGTCGTATTCATATAGGCACTGCAACAATGCCCTCTATTCTATATGAAAAGCTTCAAAAAATTCTTGAAGGCGATGTTTTTGAAGTAAAACTTGAACCTGAAGAGCTAAATCAATTCAATAGACATATAGTTCATAAGCTAGATAGTTTTGAAGAATCAAATTCTATCATCAATAACGCGCTTACTAATGATGAGAAAGTGCTGGTTATAGCCAATACAGTAGCTAGGTCGCAAAAACTATATGAACAGTTAAAAGCGGAATATCCAAAGACACCTATTTTATTACTTCATGGTAGATATAAAAGAGTCGATAGAAATGAAAAAGAAATGCAGTTATTAGGTATAGATTTAGAAGGAGAATCGACTGGTAATTTCAATACATCTAAGGAGGCATGCATTGTAGTTTCTACGCAGGTGGTAGAGGTTAGCCTTGATATAAGTTTCGACTTAATGATTACAGAAGCGGCACCACTAGATGCTTTAATTCAGCGTTTTGGAAGAATAAACAGAAAAAGATCGAAAACCGGTGTGCAAACACTAAAAAACGTATATGTAGTTGAGCCACCTCAAGATAAAAAAGAAGCTTTGCCTTACGATTTAGAGTTATTAAACAAATCGTATAGTATTCTTAAAACCGGGGAAGAGCTTTTGGAAAGAAACCTCCAGGGCATGATAGATAGTGTATTCACAGATATTGATTTTATGAATATTGAAGAACACACAATTTTTAAAATGAATGGAAAAACCGCTATTAATTCACTAACTCATCGCAGTAAATCTATTCTATTTGAGCTACTAGATATTGATTCGGTAAGTTGTATTTGTGAATCTGATTTAGACAGTTATGAAAAGGGTGATTTTGAGGAGCGATTAAACTTAGAAATACCAGTTCGATATTTCTGGGTGCGAAACATGCGCCAAACAGAAAAAGGAAATAAGCCTTTTCTAATTCCTAATGGAGCTTACAGTAAAGAAACAGGATTAGATGTTTATAAAATAGAAACTGCTAAACATGACTTAACTCACCAATTTATATGATAACCGCAGTAGTTGGCCGCACATTTTTAAAAGCTTATAACCAGAAATATGGGAAAGCTCTAACGCCCAAAGAATTCTTTGACCAAGAGTATTTTGAGATATTTTTTAACCATCCAAAGTATATGCAATGGGTTACAAATTCGCCATTTGTGCAAATGAAAAAAGGACAAAAACCTCATTTACTTTCTACTGCAGAGAGACAAGAAAAGCTTGAAAACTTATCGATAAAAATTAATCAAGAAGAAGCTGACGCAAGCTTTGCTATTGGTTTTCCAGCTTCGGAAGCTAAAAGTTTTGCAAGTACCTCTGGCCTAGTTAGTGATTTAGATATCCCGTCGAATGAAGATGAAATATATTTGTCTTGGATTGGAAGCGGGTTGGGTTTAGGAGTTGCTGGAGGATATTCTATTTTATTTGACGATCCAGAAATAACTCTTCAAACTTTTGAAGGATGGAAACACTATCGTAAATATCTAAATGAACCTGCACTTGCAAAACTAAGAGGCAATCAAGTTAACAGCTGGAATGGGCAGTGGGTTGCATATTCATTAAGTGCAGATTATAGAGACGATTTTACATTTGGTGAGCTCACAGAAGAAGAGATCTTTAAAAATGATGAAAAGGGTGCAGAAGTAAATACCGTAGCTTGGTCTCAGCTCTATTTTAGCTTAGGTAATCTTAATTCAGAAAAGCCATTAACCGCTTATATTTATGGGCATGGACAAACAAATAAGACCATTGGGTTTATTCCATTTCGATTAATATCTGGTAAAAAAATTAGAGAAGTATATCAGAAGCTTTTTGGAGAAGATTATGAAATAGATAGAAAAGATTTCGAAAGTCTTTTCGGGATTCACATAAAAAGAGCTTGTGAACTAGGTAGTATTGGGCTGTCAGCGTTGCGACCCAGTACACTTGCCAAATACATGAAAAATGATAAAACACTTTCATTCAAAAAATCTCAAGACACTGTAACCTATAAAGCTTATAAAACCTGGTTAGTAGCTATGCTATCAAAAAATAAAGAAGAAATAATTGATTACACCCAAGAAGTAGCCAAAGTAATTCTAGATTATAGAAGATCTGGTTCTGGAACAGGAAGAAAAAATCATGTTGAAAAAGAGCTGTTTGGCGCATTTACGAAAAAGAAGTTTATAGAAGCACTTATTGTAATGATTCCAGACTTAGAAGATAAAGCTCTGGCTACCATAAAAAATTTGCGCGATGAAGTTCATTTAATGACGAATGAAGAGTTTGGTTACTTCGCCACACTTTTAAAATTCGATTATACTTTTTTCGAAAAACAACAATAACACCTATCTAAGCATTATGAATACACTATATATACGAACACTTAAAAGAGCAGAGCATACCGTTTTTAATGTTTCTGACGGGCAAAAAACGTATTACGATCCTCAATTTAGACGATCACTTCCATTTTCAAGCGGGCAACAAGTGAAGCGATCTTTGGTGGATACCTTTTGCGAAGCTATTAACGAAGTTCCCTCACCCACCACATTTATTTTTGATGTAACAAAACAAAAAGAACTTAAAGAAGGCGAGGTATATGGGACGTGTGACCCTAGATATGCTGACCAATTAATTGGTGGTTGGATGAAAGCCGCAAAAGGAGGTAAAGAACGAACTCTTAAACGTCGAAGCCCTCTATCTATTTCTGCAATGCGTCCGTTACATCCGTTATTGGCAGGTGTTGATAAAGAAAATGCTTCTTTTGATAGAAGTGACCGTCCAAATAATAAAGTGATTGTTCGGGATGAGAATAATAATGAGTTAAGCGACGAAGAAATAGTTACGTTTTTAGAAGGTAAAGACAGAAGTTTAAGTAGAAAATGGATACCAGATAATAAAAGAGCTACTGGGCTTTTTGTATTCGATATAGCTATTGATCTGCGCCGTCTTTTCACAGTAAGCCTTAACTCTTTTGAGCCAGAGATGGCGGAAGAAACGATTGATAAATTAAAAAAAGAAGGGTGGAAAGAATCATCTACTGTCTTTGGTCCTTGTTTAGTTGCTCCCAAAGAACTGCGCGAAAATTGGGCAAAAGGATTAGCCAAAGCAATAATTCATTGGAGAATAACTTCAAATCAATCGCGTACATTTAGTTTAATGGAAACGTTGGGAGTTACCATTAGCGATAATGCCAATTTAATTGCAGGCAGTATTAGGGCAAAACTTTCACTTGAGGATTCAAACAAAGCAGAGCCTATTATTGATGAGCAAATTGAAGGTGTGAAAACCTATGTAACACTTTCAGCTGGTGGTTATATACACACCACTTCTGAAACCGTTGATGCCTTGGAAAAAGCTGAGAATGAAATTTTAAAGCAAATCCTAGCTTTTGATCATGAAAATCAGGTTAGTGCTAAATAGAATAGAAATGCTTTTAGTTATTAACCAAACCCGTTAGGTTTTAAAACTTTGACGGGTATTGTTAAAAGAACTTTATATCAATGCAAAAAATAAACAACCACATAACAGGCACCGAAGTAGCTTATTATTTTATATGTGCACGTAAACTTTGGTTTTTTGCTCATAATATTCAATGCGAGCAAGAAAGTGATGCCGTACGTATGGGAAAGCATATTCATAAAACTAGCTATAAGAGGGAAAAGAAGGAAATAGCAATTGACGGTGTGATTGTTTTGGATTGGATAGATCATGATAAAAAAATAATCCATGAGGTGAAAAAATCAGCAAGTATGGATTTGGCACACTCGTGGCAACTCAAATACTATATGTGGTACTTAGAACAAAAAGGAATGCATGTTGCTGATGACGAAACAGTGATATCTTCAGAACTACACCCTGAGGAACGTGGTTATATTGGAGAGCTCAATTACCCTAAATTAAAACAAACAAAACAGATAATTCTCTCTAGAGCGGATCGGTTAGAAATTGAGCAGAAAATTCTACCTAACATTAGTAAAATAGTTAAAATGGAAAAACCTCCTCGCACGGTGGAGTGGAAGGTCTGCAAAAAATGCTCTTATAATGAGCTTTGTTATAGCTAAAAGAAACCATGAAAAGACCCTATTATATATTCAGTTCTGGTAAGTTAATGCAAAAACAAAATACCTTGTTTTTTCTACCTTATAAGGAAGAAGAGTTGCTTTTGGAAGAATTAGCGCAGCCCAAAGATGAATCTATAAATTGGGAATTAATTACTGAGGCGGGCACATTCAAAAAAGAGTTTGAATCACTAAATAAAAGGGTAATTCCTATAGATGATGTTGACTCCCTAATGATATTTGGTGAAATCAACTTTAATGCAAGAATGCTACAATTCCTTTCCAAAAATAATATTCCAGCTCATTTATTTAACTACTATGGTTTTTACAATGGTAGCTACTATCCCAGAGAATATTTACATAGTGGTTATTTATTAGTTAACCAGGTAGAATACTATAAAAGTGCGTCAAAGAGAATGGGCTTAGCAGTTCAGTTTGTACTTGGTGCAGCGTATAATATGCTTAGGAATTTGAAATATTATGATGGAAGGGTGGGCGATATTTCTGAATCTATTAACCGGATAGAAGAGTACCTTGGAAGTGTCCCATTGGCACAAGACATTCAAGAGTTAATGGGTTTAGAGGGTAATATAAGACAAGCGTATTACGCGGCATTTTCTATTATTTTAGGTGATAAATATGATTTCAAAAAAAGAGTCCGAAACCCTCCCGATAATGCTGTAAATGCGTTGATATCATTTGGTAATGCTATGGTATATACTGCTTGTTTAACGGAAATTTATAGAACCCAACTCTCTCCACTTATATCATTTTTGCATGAACCTGGAGTGCGAAGATATTCTCTAGCATTAGACTTGGCAGAAATTTTCAAACCTTTACTGGCAGATCGGGTAATATTTTCTTGCTTAAATCAGGGACGTATTAAACATAATGATTTTGATCGTGATCTTAATTTTTGTCATCTAAGTGCCTCAGGAAGAAAAATATTCGTAAAAGCTTTCGAAGAAAAACTTCAAACCACTATAATGCATCGCAAACTTAAGCGAAAGGTTTCATATAGAAGACTAATCCGCTTGGAGTGTTATAAATTGATTAAGCATATAACCAAAGCAGAGCCATACACACCTTTCAAAGCATGGTGGTAACCAATAAAAAATAATATCTATGTATTACATTTTAGTTTATGACGTAAATGTAAAGCGTGTTTCAAAAATGTTAAAACAAGTACGTGAATACTTAAACCATGTGCAAAACTCCGTATTTGAAGGGGAGCTCACCAATGCCCAATTAGAAGAACTGAAACATAAGATTAAATTAATTATGAATGAGAATGAAGACTCTGTTATTATTTATTGTGTAGGCAGTAAAAGATGGAGCGATAGAGAAGTAATAGGAATTGAAAAAAGGTCTGCAAATAATTTTATTTAAGTCGTCCAACTTAACGGGTAGAGTGATTATAACGCTTTAAAAATGTACCTGTTTTTTAAAATCCTACTCTATTAGCCTTTAAAGGCCTTATTTTAATGTCGTCTAACCCCCCTATTTTAAGCGCTATTACAACTAGACGACAATAGTGTAGCATATTTAAGTTAAAAAGTGTATTTACGGTACCTAGCCGTTGATTTTTCAACGGCTTTTAATCGTCCCTTAGAGGAATTGAAATGAGCTTGAGGCTTCTGTTACAGAAAAAGCTCGTATGCTTTTAATCGTCCCTTAGAGGAATTGAAATAGAGTTTGTGTATTCAATGCTAGACGAGAAGAAAATCTTTTAATCGTCCCTTAGAGGAATTGAAATTTAAGAACTCAATTTCTACTCTTAACGGTGAATTGCTTTTAATCGTCCCTTAGAGGAATTGAAATAAAGAACCTTAGAGTTAATCAGGCTAGGGGTTTTGCTTTTAATCGTCCCTTAGAGGAATTGAAATTATTTTACGCTTTTCGCTAGGTCTTGAAGTTCGTACTTTTAATCGTCCCTTAGAGGAATTGAAATTTATTAAGCTGAAGTGGCTCGCGCCTATTGCACAGCTTTTAATCGTCCCTTAGAGGAATTGAAATACTCAAGAAACCCCGCTTAACAATGTACCCAAAAAACTTTTAATCGTCCCTTAGAGGAATTGAAATCATGATGAAGGCACCTTGCAAGATACGGTTCTTTCGACTTTTAATCGTCCCTTAGAGGAATTGAAATCCGTCTTAGAACGCTTTCTAAGGGCAGCAATATGTCTTTTAATCGTCCCTTAGAGGAATTGAAATACAATATCTTGGCGAATCCCATCCTTCTTATACCGCTTTTAATCGTCCCTTAGAGGAATTGAAATATGAAATTTCATTTTAATTGATTTAATATGTTGTCCTTTTAATCGTCCCTTAGAGGAATTGAAATCATTATAGACTTAATACCTGCCTTATTTTTTTATACTTTTAATCGTCCCTTAGAGGAATTGAAATCCTAAGCCTAATGTACCATAGATGAACTTACCAGCCTTTTAATCGTCCCTTAGAGGAATTGAAATTCCTCACGCGTAATTAGAGAAGATCTCCGCTCAGTCTTTTAATCGTCCCTTAGAGGAATTGAAATTTGGCAAAGTGCTTGATGCAGTAAGCCCTGTAAAGCTTTTAATCGTCCCTTAGAGGAATTGAAATAATGTTGATAGTGCTGGGGTTCAAATTCAGGATTTCTTTTAATCGTCCCTTAGAGGAATTGAAATGCTTAATACTATCACGTATAATCAGATTCTTATACACTTTTAATCGTCCCTTAGAGGAATTGAAATAACTTCTCATTAAAGCTGCTAGTAAGCTCCACACGCCTTTTAATCGTCCCTTAGAGGAATTGAAATGATAAATACCTTCATAATATAACTGACCCGCTTGTGCTTTTAATCGTCCCTTAGAGGAATTGAAATGATAAATACCTTCATAATATAACTGACCCGCTTGTGCTTTTAATCGTCCCTTAGAGGAATTGAAATGATGATTCAGGTTCGTGGTTTACCCTTTCCAATGGACTTTTAATCGTCCCTTAGAGGAATTGAAATAATTTATAGATGCGCCAGCAATCATTACGTTGGTTCTTTTAATCGTCCCTTAGAGGAATTGAAATATAAATAGTGGCGGTGGACCATTGCCGCCTGTTAACTTTTAATCGTCCCTTAGAGGAATTGAAATTTGAGTAGTTCTCAACCTTTAAGTAATGTGCAGATCTTTTAATCGTCCCTTAGAGGAATTGAAATTGTACTTATACATATATCCTAGAAACATTTTCCAGCTTTTAATCGTCCCTTAGAGGAATTGAAATTATTTAGTAAGAGAGTTAAAAGATAACTTCACCTTTCTTTTAATCGTCCCTTAGAGGAATTGAAATCATCTTACAATCCAGCTGGCACCAAGATAGCCGTTGCTTTTAATCGTCCCTTAGAGGAATTGAAATATAACAAACCTTTGAGAAGTTACAATGAAAACATTCTTTTAATCGTCCCTTAGAGGAATTGAAATATCTTTAGATTATCTACAAGAGGTGTCAGAAAAGGGCTTTTAATCGTCCCTTAGAGGAATTGAAATCATTGTAGTTGACATTAGAGATAAAATAGATATTGCTTTTAATCGTCCCTTAGAGGAATTGAAATAATATAATCTGTTTTAGCGACCTTCTTATGTTTATCTTTTAATCGTCCCTTAGAGGAATTGAAATTTGTTTCAACTTCTTTTTTTCGAAAATAAAAGAAACTTTTAATCGTCCCTTAGAGGAATTGAAATGTGCATATTGCAGGCGCCACACATAGGCTAACCTGCTTTTAATCGTCCCTTAGAGGAATTGAAATGAAGATATGCCAACTATCTCAGAGGATGAATTATTCTTTTAATCGTCCCTTAGAGGAATTGAAATTTTATTTGGCGTCATGCTGCAGCGCTTAGGCGGCACTTTTAATCGTCCCTTAGAGGAATTGAAATAACTAAAATACGTCTCCAAAATCTTGTTACCGATGCTTTTTATCGTCCCTTAGAGGAATTGAAATCTAGCTATGAAGGGTGATAAGCTGATAACAGCCATCTTTTAATCGTCCCTTAGAGGAATTGAAATATTCAACGGTACTAACATTGACAGCAGAGATACTTCTTTTAATCGTCCCTTAGAGGAATTGAAATAGCTAAAAAGTGGAATTACTACATTAAAATGGACACGTAGTTAGGGTATATTGCAGTACTATCTATAATTTATTTTTACAGGTACACTATTCGCTATTTATAGGAATAAATGATTTATTGCAGAATAAATGTAATATATGATGAATAGAAAAGATTTTATTAAGCTTGCAGGTATTGGAACGGCTGGGGTGATTTTCTTGCCATTCATTAATGGAAATACTTTAGCTGCCGGATTAAGCATAGAGACCAAAAGAAAGTTGTCTGAAATTGCGCTTTCTACAGCCAAAGCTGCAGGAGCTTCTTATGCAGATATTAGGATTGGGCGTTATTTAAATCAGTTTATAAGTAGCAGAGAGCAAAATATTTCTGGCATCACCAATACAGAATCGTATGGTTTTGGTATACGTGTAATTGTGAATGGAACGTGGGGATTTGCATCGTCCAACCAAGTTAATGAAGCTTCTATTAAGGATGTTGCTATTCGTGCTGTAAATATTGCTAAAGCTAATGCTATCATTCAAACAGAGCCTGTTAAACTAGCCCCCGTTAAGGCTTACGGCGAAGTTAGCTGGGAAACGCCTATTGAAATAAATCCTTTTGAAATTTCTATGGATGAAAAGGTAGATCTGCTGATGAAGATTAATGCCGAGGCAGAGAAAGCCGGCGCCGACTTTTGCTCATCCAACTTTTACTTTGTAAACGAACAAAAATATTTCGCATCTACAGAGGGCACATTCACTAATCAAAATGTATTCCGTTGCTGGCCTACTTTTACAGTTACGAATATAAATCGCACAAAAGGTGGCTTCGAAACCCGAAACTCTTTGGCACAGCCCATTGGAATGGGGTACGAGTATATCAAGAATTTTGGCTTAATTGAGGAAGCTCGTTTAGCTGCCGAGCAGGCAAAAGAAAAGCATTCCGCAAAAAGTGTGGAGCCCGGTAAATATGAGTTACTGTTGGATCCGTCGCATTTATTTTTAACCATTCATGAATCGGTAGGTCACCCACTAGAATTAGATCGTGTGTTGGGCTACGAAGCCAATTATGCAGGAACTAGTTTTGCAACCTTAGATAAGTGGCGTGCGGGTGATTTTGAATATGGAAGCGACATTGTAAATTTTGTAGCTGATAAAGATCAAAAAGATGCTCTTGCAACTGTTGGTTACGATGATGATGGAGTGAAAACTAAGGAATGGGATCTGGTAAAAGATGGGATTCTAGTTAATTATCAAGCTACCCGCGATCAGGTTCATATTATAGATCAGAACGAATCGCATGGCTGTAGTAATGCCGATAGTTGGTCGTCTGTGCCATTTCAGCGTATGCCAAATGTTTCCTTAAAACCGGGCGATGAAGATAAATCGGTTCAGGATTTAATCTCGAATACAGAAAATGGAATTTATATAAAAGGTCGTGGTTCCTATTCTATTGATCAGCAGCGCTATAATTTCCAGTTTGGTGGTCAACTCTATTACGAGATTAAGAATGGTGAAATCACACAAATGTTAAGGGATGTAGCTTATCAATCGAACACGCAGGAATTTTGGAATTCGTGTGCAGAGCTAGGTGGTAAATCTACATACGAATTAGGCGGCACTTTTTTTGATGGCAAGGGCCAACCTTCTCAGGTTAGTGCTGTAAGTCACGGTTGCCCAACAACTCGTTTCGAAGACGTGAATGTTATCAATACGGGACGTAAAATTTAAACAATAACTAAAACGGAGTTATTCCTTGAAAAGAAAAGATTTTTTAAAAATGGCAGGAATAGGTGTCGGCGGGATGATGATGATTCCGTTATTTGGCACCAGAGTTGAGGCCTTCTCTTCCTTAATCGGGTTGCCGGTTGCAGAGAAAAAGATATTAGCAGATGTAGCACTAAATGCAGCTAAAATGCATGGCGCAACCTATGCTGATATTAGAATTGGTAGATATTTAAATCAATTTATTAGAACTCGTGAGAAGCAGGTACAAGGCGCAGTGAATACTGAATCTTATGGCGTAGGAATACGTGTAATTGCGGGCGGTACTTGGGGATTTGCATCCACAAATAATGTAACCAAAGAAGGTATTGCCGCCGCTGCACAACAGGCAGTGAAGATTGCAAAAGCTAATGCTAGAATTCAAACTGAGCCTGTAAAGTTGGCGCCCGTTAAAGCTTATGGCGATGTTTCTTGGAAAACCCCTATCAAAAAAAATGCATTTGAAGTACCCATTTCTGATAAGGTAGATTATTTGCTAGAAGTAAATAATGCTGCTTTAGAAAATGGAGCTCAATTTGTTGGCAGTAACATGTTTTTGGTAAATGAGCAGAAGTACTTTGCTTCAACAGAAGGTTCATATATCGATCAAGATATACATCGTATTTGGCCAACCTTTAATGTGAGCTTAGTAGATCGTAAATCTGGAACTTTTGAATCTATTCAAAGTCTTAGTTCCCCTATGGGTTTGGGCTACGAGTATTTAGATGGAAATGAATCCGAAAAATATAAAGGTCTCATCACCCAGTATGGTCAGTCTTACGATATGATTGAGGATGCTGCTCAACTTGCCAAAGCTGGAAACGAAAAGCTTTCTGCCAAATCGGTTGATGCAGGGAAATATGACCTTGTTTTAGATCCATCTCATCTGTGGCTTACCATTCACGAAAGTGTAGGTCACCCATTGGAATTAGATAGAGTACTAGGCTATGAAGCGAATTATGCAGGAACAAGTTTCGCAACACTTGATAAGTGGAAATCGGGAAATTTCGAATACGGCTCCGATTTAGTGAATTTATATGCAGATAAGACGCATCCTGGCTCACTTGGCTATGTAGGTTATGATGATGAAGGAGTTAAAACCAAAAAATGGGATCTTGTTAAGGATGGTATTTTGGTTAATTATCAAGCCATACGCGATCAAGCACATATCATTAACGAAAAAGAATCGCACGGTTGCTGTTATGCCGATAGTTGGAATAGCGTACAATTTCAGCGCATGCCTAATGTGTCTCTAGCCCCAGGCAAGAAGCCTCTTTCTATTGATGAACTGATTAAAGATGTTGAAAATGGTATTTATATTATTGGCGATGGTTCTTATTCCATCGATCAGCAACGCTACAATTTCCAGTTTGGTGGACAGCTATTCTACGAGATTAAGAATGGAAAGATAACAGGTATGCTGCGTGATGTTGCGTATCAATCGAATACACAAGAATTCTGGAACTCAGTTTCAGCTGTTTGTGACGAAAGAGATTTTCGCCTTGGAGGTTCTTTCTTTGATGGAAAAGGTCAACCAGGACAAGTAAGTGCAGTATCTCATGGTAGCTCCACCACCCGTTTTGATGGTGTGAATGTAATAAACACTGCAAGACGTATCTAAAGAATTAATAACTAAAAGAATAGAAAATATTATGGCCATTTTAACACGAGATGAAGCACGACAAATAATGGAGAAAGTGATTCGCTTATCAAAAGCGGATGACTGTGTAGTAAACTTGAATGGTAACGTTGGTGGGAACGTGCGATACGCCAGAAATACAGTTACTACAAGTGGTGAAGAGCAAAATACCTCATTATCAGTTGAGTCTGCTTTTGGTAAAAGAACAGGTACAGCTTCTATAAATGAGTTTGATGATGCCTCTTTAGAGAAGGTTGTTCGACGCTCAGAAGAATTAGCGCAATTAGCGCCAGAGAATCCTGAATATATGGAGCCTTTAGGACCTCAGCAGTATAAAGAGTCGAAAACATATTTCGAATCAACAGCTAATATCACTCCAGATTATCGTGCTAAAGCATCAGAAAGTAGTATTAATCCAAGTAAAAAGAATGGGTTGGTAGCCGCAGGATTTCTTGTTGATAGCAACTCATTTAGAGCAATTATGAACAGTAAGGGCTTGTTTGCTTACAATCAGAATACGAACGTGGAATTTTCAGTGACAATGAGAACCGAAGACGGGCGTGGCTCGGGTTGGGTATCACGCGACTATAATGACGTTAACTTGCTAGATGCGGCAGCGGCTTCAGATATTGCTGTCCAAAAAGCATTAGGTTCAGCGGATGCTGTGGCACTAGAGCCAGGTAAATACACTGTTATTTTGGAACCTGATGCATCGGTTGGTTTACTAAGTAGTTTGTTTCGTATGGATGCCCGAACTGCCGATGAAGGTAGAAGTTTCCTATCAAAAGCAGGCGGTGGTACTCGCTTAGGTGAAAAAATGTTTGATGAACGAGTAACAGTTTACTCAGATCCCTTTGATCCAATTGTACCCACCTCACCGTTCACAGGTGAAGGCCTACCCGCTGAAAAAACTATGTGGATTGAGAATGGAGTGGTTAAAAATCTATCCTATTCAAGATATTGGGCAAAGGAAAAAGGTGTTGAGCCACTTCCTAGAGCTGTAAATGGAATTATGGAAGGTGGAACTAAAACAACCGCTGAGTTGGTAGCATCAACAAAAAGAGGAATATTGGTTACCCGAACTTGGTATATCCGAATGGTAGATCCGCAGTCGTTACTACTAACAGGATTAACTCGCGATGGCACTTTTTATATTGAAGATGGAAAGATTAAACACGCTGTCAAGAACTTCCGCTTTAATGAAAGCCCAGTTATTATGTTAAATAACATAGAAGAACTTGGTAAACCAGTGCGTTGCAATGGCTACATGATTCCCCCGATGAAAATCCGTGACTTTACCTTCAGCAGTCTTTCTGACGCGGTTTAAGTAGAAGCGATTTATTTATTGAAAATTAAAAAAAAGCCATCTGTACCACAGGTGGCTTTTTTTGTTTTATGGAGGATCTGGTTTGTATTATTGATCTGGGTATTCAAAGAATCTTCCCTCACCGTCCTCTCCCTGATTTCATCCCGAATTCTCGGGATGAAATCTGTCCCTTCCCCAAGGAGGGACAGGGTCCAAACTATTGTTATAATATATGATGTGATCGGATGATTTGTAGAATTTAGTGTATCTAGATTTAGCTACCGGGCTATTTGCAGAGTCTATAGCAAAAAGTGTCTCTCTTTGGAGAGAGACAGAAATTAAACTTGTTTAATTTCAGAGAGAGGACTCGTGAGCATCCGATTTGTTCATAATCATCGTTTAGAAACAGGATTTACTTGATGTACAGGATTCGATCTAGGTTGAACAAAGCTCATTCGTAGCAATAAAAATATGAAATAGGAACGAGCTTTAGCCCGTTCACAAGTGAGCCACACCACACCCTATTGGCTTTAGCCAAAATGATTCCACACACATACTAATTCCCAGTTCCAACAATGGGCCTAAAACCAGTGGCAATTGAGAGTTGTATGGTGTGAGCGGCGAGCTATGAAATAAAAATAACTTGTCATTGGATCACTGTTAAATGTTGTCTGATCATTGTTAACTGCTCATTCCTCAATGCAATTTCTTATGTCTTACTACTTGTGTCTTATATCTAGCCCATAGAGAGGACTCTTGTGCGTCCAAGTTGCCAATAATTTTTGAAATTGACCGCATTAAATCACCAAAACCCTCCGCCTAAAGTTGAGCTGTTTTGGTGTAGATCTGATTTCTAGCCGCATTCAAAAATACTGCCCCGAAGAGTCCTCACCCTGGTTTTTTGCAAGCAAAAAACCTATCCCTCCCCGAGGAGGGACAGGTTATAAGTTGTTGTTATAATTTGTGATGGTACTGTATTTATTTTAGAATTTAGTGCATCAAGAGTTAGCTACCGTGCTATTTGCAGAATCTATGGCAAAAAGTGTCTCTCTTTGGAGAGAGACAGAAATTAAACTTGTTTAATTTCAGAGAGAGGACTCTTGGTCCAAATTTATAGACGAAAGAGAACATTAAATGGTGTCGTGAACCGAGCATAGCACAAAACAGCCAAAAGAACGTTAAAAGATATTACAGAGTTACTTCTATGATGCTCTAAGAATAACTTTAGCTTCCAATTTTGTATAATCAGCTATGAAGGTGAACACCGCTTCAAATACGGACTTTTTCTTTACTCGCATTCAATATGAATCAGGAAATTGGTATGTAGATGAGCGAATGCCTGCCAACCTGCTCAACTCTTTGGTAGAGTATACTACGTTGACCATCGATCAAGAGGAAAAGATAATTCCTTTATCGAGTAGTAAAATTTTGGAATCCCCGTTCTGTTATATGGCGGGACACCGATTGGTAGATTTCTCAAACAAAGAAAAAGAAAACTTCGAAAAGCTGGTGTACAATGGGAGCTTCATTTTTGCGGATGACTGCAACCACGATATCGATGGATTATTCGCCAAATCTTTTGAAGCTCAAATGGCTGATATTTTTGGTCCTGATGCACTACAGAAAATTCCCAACAATCACCCCATATATTCCTCGTTTTTTGAATTTGAAGATGGTCCACCTACCACTAGTTTTGAATTGAATGGTTGGGGCGATGATTTAGTACACGACTATCTAAAAGCCATCGTAATTGATGGGGAAATTCGGGTGTTGTACAGTAATAAAGATTACGGCTGTGAGTGGGATTATGATTATAGAAATAAACGCTGGTTAGCACGCGACAACACCAAATTTGGTGTTAATATTGTGATGTATGCCATTAATAAAAATATGTACCGTACGTGAATATTGAAAAAGAAAAGGTTCTTGAACTACTAAGTAAACTTCAAAGCCTCAAGAAAGAAATTGGCAAAGTGATAATTGGCCAGGACAAAGTACTCGATGAACTGTTAACTACGTTCTGTGCGGGGGGGCACGTCCTTCTAGAGGGCGTGCCGGGCTTGGCGAAGACACTTATGATACGATCATTGGCTGAGGCTATAGAGGCCGATTTCAATCGAATCCAATTTACTCCAGATCTGATGCCAACCGATATTATTGGAACTGAAATTTTGGAAGAAGAACATGGCACGGGTAAAAGATATTTCAAGTTTGAAAAAGGGCCGATTTTCACCAATATTTTATTAGCAGATGAGATTAATCGAACCCCTCCTAAAACACAATCTGCATTATTAGAAGCCATGCAGGAATATCGGGTAACTGCTAGTGGCAAGACCTTAAATTTAGATCTTCCTTTTTTTGTGTTAGCCACTCAAAATCCAATTGAACAGTCTGGTACCTATCCACTGCCCGAAGCACAACTAGATAGGTTTTTGATGTTTTTGAAAGTGGATTATCCTACTGAACAAGAAGAGTTTGAGGTGTTGAAGCAAACTACGGGTGATAACAAACAGACCATTAGCCCAGTAATGACAGGCGAAGAAATTCTGGAAGTTCAGAAGTTAGTTAGGCAGGTTGTGATTAGCGATGATTTGGTGAACTACGTAAATAGCTTGGTTAGAAATACACGTCCTGATCAAACAGAAAGTGAAATCGTTAAAAGGAATATCGATTGGGGAGCGGGCCCCCGAGCTGGGCAGTCTATGATTTTGACAGCCAAAGCCCGAGCCTTGTTGAACAATCGGTTTGCAGTAACTTTGGACGATTTGGCATTCGTTGCGCCCGCAGTTTTACGCCACCGTATGCTTTTGAACTTTAAAGCCGAAACAGAGGGCGTTACTCCCGACGATATAACCCAACAGCTTCTGAAAGAAATTAAGCCGCCACAAAGCAAAGTTTAAAATACTATGAACAGAGAACCGGAAGAGCTGGAGTTACTTCGTTCCGGGATTAATCTCGGGCTTTTGGCTAAACACATCGTGGATGGATTCATGATTGGGCGCCACAGAGGAACCCGACGCGGTACAGGAAGTGAGTTTAGCCAGTATAGAAGCTACCAACCAGGCGATGATTTACGCCAGGTTGATTGGAAGATGTTTGCTCGTAGCGACCGGTATTATATTAAAGAATCGGAAACGGAATCGTCAGTAACGGTTCGTTTTTTCTTGGATATTTCAGCATCCATGCTTTACGAAGAGAATGGACTTTCAAGATATAGGTATGCTTCGCTGGTAATTGCTGTGCTGGCAACTATTGCAAGCCAACAAGGGGATTCAGTTGCCTTGCATCTTGTTAATAATAAGGAGCATAAAAGTTTAGACGGGAAAAGAGGAAAACACCATCTAAATCGCCTGATTCATTTGATGGATGATGTAACTTGCACGGGACACTGGCCAGAATCAACCGAATGGCTTACCGATAATATTAATACAAGTTCGCGGGAATTATGGGTGGTTTGTTCTGATCTGCTTGATGGTGCAAAACGCTGGGAGACATTTATTCAGTTAAGTAAAAGTGTGGGGCACGAAATCCAATTTATTCAAATTCTGGGACATGATGAGTTGCACCTTGAACTTGAAAATGTAGCAACTGTTCAAGATCCCGAAACACGAGCAATGATGAATATTAAAACATCGTCCGTCAGAGATAAATACCTTCAAAACCTGTATGCTTACCTCGAAGAACTTAAAGATGGGTTACTCAGTCCTCGAACCGATCTGTTTTTGATGCAGATGAATGAGACGGTACAAAACTCTCTCTATGAGTTTTTAAAACTGAGAGAGCGTCTATGATATTCGGTTCTGCAATGTGGCTTTGGTTGGGATTGGGAGTGCTAATTCCCATTTTTATCCATTTATGGAATAAAAAGGAAAAGAAACCACGCTTGTTAGGTACCTTCCGTTTTTTACCTGAAGAATCAAGAGCTGCGGCAAGTAGAATCGAGCTTCACGAAATTCCACTCTTATTAATCAGAATGGGAATAGTGGTTTTGGTAATGCTACTGATGGCAGAACTATTTTGGCAGAAGGAATCAGAACCTGTTCAAAGGATTTCCATCCAAGAAGTTAAGGATGGAGAACAGATTTGGAAGAAGGACGAGTCTGGAATAGTTGAATTAAAAATTTCCGCCGAGAAAATAAATCTCCATGGCTGGTGGAATATTTTGCAGCAGGTAGAACATGAGTACTTGCCTGAATATGTAACTGTTGATGGAGGATTTACTCAAGATAGGTTTAAAGGTAATCGACCATACTCTAGTGCTTCTGTTACTTGGAATCGAGTAGATTCACTTCAACACCAACAAAAAATTCTTGCGACATGGATTGATGCTGATAAAAACGCGAAGGCATTAAGTCAGCTAAAAACAGAAAATGGAGTTGTTACGAATGTTACTGATATAGAAGGAGAGGAAGCGTTATCCGCTGAAAATATAACTCTTATACTCAATTCAGAAAATGCTGAATCTATAAATACTGGACTAAGATATGCAGCGGAGATGCTGAGTATTTCTGTAGAAGAACGAGTTATACCCAATATTGCTCAAGTTGAAAAAGGGGAAAGCATTGTTAATTTAGTTGAGCTAATTTCAGAAAATGGTAAACGAGATTGGGCTGAGCCAAATAAATGGACAGGAGTGTCATTCAATATTTCAGGTTTGGATACGAAGCAAGTTTTCGCTGAGTCGTTTATTGAAACTGAATCGGGTGAACCGTTTTTTGGATTGAATTCAACGGACGATTTTATAATTAATGGTCAAGTTGAGGCCGAATTAGTGAGTTGGGTGTATGCGGGAATTGGAAATGCGTTGCTTTTACACAGCTTGAAAGTTGGGGAAGCTCTATATCCTGTAATGGAAGAAAATCAGTTGATGGTGAATAAATCATCTAGCGCCATTCGTTCAGCCGTTCAACCACATTCAGCTAGGAATTGGCTATTTGGATTACTTCTGCTCTTTTGGGTAGTCGAGCGAATGATTGCACCGAGAAGGGGGATGTAATGAAGAACTTGTTTAATTCTCTCATCGCTAAACTGTATCGAAAACGAGTTGCTGGTGAACTCCTTCAAATTCTCGCCATAAGTATATTGGTGGGAGCTGTAGCTTCGGTTTTTTCAACAGATTTATTGTCTGAACCTATATTTATTGCTGGAGCTGTTTTTGTTGGCTGTGTAGCCTTGGCTATTCTTTCAGGGAGATTTAAAAAACCAGATTCCAAAGAAATTGCCAGGTTTCTAGATAGAAATTATCCTTTTGTGGAAGAATCAGCTTCGCTATTGGTAGAAGGAGATAGAGGTAATCAATTTGAACTCTGGCAGAAAGAGAAAATCACACAACAGCTTGAACAGAATGCGAGTCTCATTAAGTTGCCGAACACCAACTTTAAAAATGTTCTTAGCAGAGTCTGGATTTTGTTCGCAGTTTCGGTTCTGATATTTGTTTCAAAACCACTATTCCAGCAAATGATAATTTCAGGTTTAGATCAGATTTCTTCCATTGAATTAATAGAACCAACCCCGAGTGATGAAGTGGTGTTTCCGAAAATTGAAGAAGTAAATATAATCATCACGAATCCTGCTTATACCAATCTAAAGGCTCAGAAATATGGCTTTGATAATATTAAGGCGCCAGAAAATGCTACCATAAAATGGGAGCTAAAAACCTCGGGTGAGGTACAGAAAGCGGAGTTTATATATTCTAGTGGCGATACCGTAGGCTTTAATAAAAAAGGAGATAATTTTGAGTTTTCTTTGAAAGCAGATGAAAACCATATCTATCAAATTGCTTTAACGGGTTCAGATACAACGGTGTTTTCTGCTTTTAAAAGTCTAGAAATTATTCCAGATCAACCGCCAGGTTTTGTAGTACTTCAACCATTCGAAAAGCGGAATTTCATTACTTCACAAAAAAAGAGTTTTACAGTAGAAGCTATAATTGGGGATGACTATGGAATTATATCTACCAAAATAAAGGCAACCTTGGCGAGAGGCTCGGGTGAGAATGTTCGTTTCCGAGAAGCTGAATTTATCTTTGATAAGATTTCAGGAATAGGAACAAAAAAAGTAGAGGTATCTACCATTCTCCACGCTGATTCACTGGAAATGAAACCTGGTGACGAGCTATACTTTTACTTAACAGCTACAGATAATAAGCCGGCATCACAAAGCAATCGTTCTGATACTTATTTCATCATTTATGAAGATTCCAGCGAAGTGAGTATTGCTGAAATTGTAGGCTTGGGGATAGATTTACTTCCAGAATACTTTAGGAGTCAGCGACAGATTATAATGGATACGGAGCAGCTTCTAGAGGAAAAATCTAAGCTTAGTGAAAATGAATTTGGCAGGCGCTCGGAAAGTATTGGATATGACCAAAATCTGCTTAGAAAGCGATATGGTGCCTATCTTGGGCAAGATGACGAAATGATGGATGGGGAAGAAGGTGAGCAAACTGAAGAGCTAGTTGATGACCATAGCACCGATGAGGTTATAAACGAAATGGGTTTAGAAAAAGCTGTAAGCGATGCAGCAAGTGCGATTCCCGATGAGTTTTTTCATGATCACGGCGCTGCAGAAATGAACACCCTGTTTGCCGCAAGTCCACGTGCCCTACTCAAGCAGGCTTTGGATAATATGTGGAATGCGGAATTACATCTTAGAACCAAAAATCCCAAAGAAGCACTTCCTTACGAATACAAAGCACTGGAACTTCTTAAAGCGGTACAGCAGGCTAATCGACAATATACGCGTAAAGCAGGCTATGAGTTACCACCAATTGATGAGAATGAAAAAAGGCTGACAGGCACATTTGATGATTTTGCTTCCCCAAAAAGTGAACTTTTGAGATTAAGAACACAGAATCCTTTGGAAAGACTTCGGCTGTTGATTAAAGACTCTGTATTGGATTTATCCGAGTTGGCAACACAAGCCCAAATATTAATTGCAGAAGCAGAGTTGGCGGATGCAGATCGCTTATTTCTTTTAAATAAGTTCAGAGCACTAGAAAACGACGGTCGAAACGAGGAAACCGAAGAGGAGATTATTGGATTAATTACAAAATTATCAGCTGATATTAAACTAGATCCAGTTCCTGCTAAAAGACCTGTTCTCCAACATAAAAAGGGGAGTAAATAATGGGTTTAGTATTTGTGCTTCTGGTTTTATTGGTAACAGCTTTCGCTTCAATTGTTGATTATAAAGCGTACAAAAGTGGTTTTAGAACAGTGGTTATAATTCTATCGGGAATGCTTTTGCTTGGTTGGTTATTGGAGCCAAAATGGTGGCCATCAGGAACTGCAAAACATGTGTTGCTAACCGAAGGATATAATGATAACACATTCAAGTCATCAGATTATGACTCTGTTTATTCGATTATAGAAACACATAAACATAGCCAGGATAAAAATTGGCTGAGTTCTATTTCAATGATTACGGAAAGAGTCGCGGAGGGAAATAGTGTGGATTTATTCGGCTATGGCTCAAAACAAGAATTGCCCAAGGGATACAAATGGGGGAATCATCTTAATAATCCACCTCTAGGTATGGTGCTGAAACACGCTCCTCATCAAGTAGAGGTCGGGGAAGTTTTTGAGATAAAATTATATCTCATAAATGGAAGTACTGCTGATTCCATCTGGATATTTAGAGATGGGGAAGATCTTGGTGCGTTTTCTTCTGATGAAGATGGAATCGTACTATTCGAGGATAGATTATTTATGGAAGGTCCCGTAGGCTATGAATTTGAATGGGATGATGGTGGAGAACACCTCAGTGAGAATTTAAATATACGAGTAATGCAGCCTCAGTTATTGACGATTGGAGTTTTGTTATACAGTCCTTCTTTCGAAATAAATTATTTAACTACGCATTTTGGCGAACGTGGTCATACCATCATCAGCAGAAATAGAATTGGGCAAGATCGATTTAGGCATGATGCGATAAATGTGAGTACCGCATCAGCAAAAACAATTCTTGATCAACTTGTCCACATGGATATTCTGATTCTTGATGCTGCTGAATATCTGATGCTTAGTACTTCTCAGCAAGCCCAGATAAAAGCGGCGGTTAACCAAGGATTAGATGTGTTGCTAAGAGCCCCCAATATTGAAGCGTCTAAAAGCTGGGTTTCCGTTTTTTCAACTCTTACCAATTCGGATATTTCAGTTAAAACGTTAAACCGAATTGAAGAAAGAAATTGGGTTCCAGATCTGTCTGGCTCTGAAGATGTGACTGCCCCCATATCACTGCTAAATTTAGATTTTGAGGAACTCCCCGAAAACTCAGAAATACTCTTAGATTATGCTGTTAATGAACCAATAAGTGTTCGCATTCCCAACGGAAATGGAAGTGTTACAGGGCAACTATTTTATCAAACTTATAGCTGGTTAATACGAGGGGAGTCTCATTTATATAATACATTTTGGACGGATTACCTCAGTAAGATGGTGATTGTAGAAGGTTCAGAACTTGAAATTAAACCGGCGCTTACAAAAGTAAATAGTCGAGTAGATATTATTATTACTCAACCAGAGACCATTCAAAAAGTGAAGGTAGGCTCAGTTTTTGAAACGGATATAGAGGAATTCCCTGTGCTTCAATCCCCAGAAAATCATGAAGTGCTTATGACTCAATATTGGCCTAAAAATACAGGATGGCATCAGATTGAATACTCAGATAAAAAAGCATGGATCTATGTTTATGACGAAGAAAGCTGGACAGGGCATGACCAATATCACCGATTCCTCTATTCTAAAAATGAACTGAATAAACTCTCGCATCTAGAAAAGGAAACACCCGAATCCCAACCTAAAAAAGTACCAGAAGGAATCTGGCTCATAGCATTTTTATTACTACAAGTAGTTTTATGGGCAGAGCGTAAGATTTTGGGTATTGGTTAATGGTTATTTGTGAAAGCGGTGATTATCGTTTTTGAACTGTGATTTATTTTATTTGTGTGATTTAAATGATGGAAGTTTGGACCTGTCAGGTTTGAGATTGAGTTTATAGACACTACTTTCACCAAACTACTAGAACCAGAAGTTCTGGCATGGATGCCGAACGGGTCGTTCGGTACGAGGAAGGGTGATTGGTATTTAACTCTGGCAGGGTTTCAAACCTTGCCAGAGTTATCTAAACTTTAAATTCCCGAACAAATTCCTATCTCCCCAATAAACTAATAACTGACCTCCCAAAAGGCTTATCTGTGGTTCATTATCACAAAAAATAATACCCAGAAGTTTAAAATAATGAGTACTGAACCCGCTAACTTTCTCCAAATAGCCTTTTTATTGGTATCATTTTGACCAATATTGTAATCAGAAGTCAGTACGTGAAAATGTTCATGCAGACAGCTTTGGCACACTAATTTTTCTGAACCAGCTAAGTAAACAGGTTCCAAAGTCACCTTATAATTACCTATTGGACACTGCTTTTCATCTTCTGAATTACAATACGAGCATGTACTTAGGGCTTGTTTTTCTGCGAAGTTATCTTCTGTTGTTTGAATATTCATGACTTTGGTATTTAGTATTAGCGTTAAAATAAATCTTAGTAATTTTGGATAGTAGTTGAGTTGAGTTGAGTTGATCACCCCACCATTTTTTACAGATTGTGGTGTTATACTGCCACAGCTTGCACCGTGTAGAACTGCAGTACATCCTCTAAGAAAAGTGTTACTTCTTGTTCATATCCATTTCTATTGCAGATATAAGCCTTGGTGTGTCGGCCACCTTCGGCAATCCAAAGACGTTTGATACCTTTCTGTTTTGCGTTAAATAAATCATGACTCATTTGTGGTGGTATAAACCGATCGCGACTGCCATGAATAAACATGATAGGAATCTCACTTTGTGCAACTGCACCAATAGGATTAACATCCTGAAACCGAAACTTTGCATGTAGCTTCACAAAAAAGTGAATAGTGTGATAGAAAATGAACACCGGCGCTTTATAAAGATGCTTAATTTGGTAGCGTATTAATTGCTCGAGGTTAGAGTAGGGGCAATCTGCAACCACAAATTTCACATGTTGGTTTATATGCAAGTATTCTAATGAAGTACCCGCGCCTAGCGATATACCATGTAAACCAATGATGGCGTCGGTTCCTTTTTGGCGCGTAACCCATTTTACCCATTGCTCAATATCATGTTTTTCGTAAAACCCGTAGCTAGTGTATTCTCCGTCGCTATTACCATGCGCTCGTTGATCGATGGCCAAAATATTAAAGCCTTGACGAAGATATAAATCGCAAAACCGTAGCGACATTGTGTGAGTTCGGGTGTAGCCATGCACCAATATTATCACTTTATTCGAATGTGGAAATTGTTCTATGTAACAACCGTGAAGTTTAAAGCCTTCCGAATTTTTAATAACAATGTTTTTTTTGGATAGGTTATCAAACTTAGCCCGAGAATAGAGTTTTTGTTTTTCCACTCTTTTGAAACATTCTTGGGAAGTAAATTTTGCCTTTTTTGTAATGGTGCGAAATCCAAATATGGAAATACCATATATAGCTGCAGCAACTCCAGTTAGTATAGTTGAAGAAATAATCAATATTGAGATACTTAACATAGCTTATAAATTTGGGTGTTTTTGTTGTACCCAATTAACAGCTATAGATTATTTTACGCTATCTCTGATGTTTCATTCTGTTGTTTATTTGTTCCATTTATACACTTATAGCATATTTCTGGCGCATAATGGGTTGAAGGGAGTGTTTTGGTTCAAAAGAAATGTGGTCGATCGGAGTTAGATGGTTTGTAGACAGTTTTTTTCATGGGCCATCCTTGTAGATGTTAGATAATTCGGTGACATATTTCCTCTAATTATCACAGAATAGGGTCATCCTGATCCGTTAGCCAACGGACAGGATGACCCAGCTTTTTAGAAGAACCAAGATGCGAACGAATTAGCTAACATCAACTGGGAAGACAATTTATTAGTGGTTATAAAACTTCTGTTGGTAAGGGTAATCTAAATATTGAAAGACTTAGAATAGCCTAGGAACCGAACTCGGAGGGGGAAGCGTTGTATTCTTCTTTGAAGCATTTTGAAAACCATGAGATACTTTCGAAGCCCACAGAATATGCGATTTCACTTATAGAACCAGATTTATTTTCAATCATGATTTTTGCTTGTTCAAGGCGAATTTTTCGGATGAGTTGAACTGGGGTTTCGCCTAAAATGCTGGTTAGTTTACGATGCAATGTGGTACGGCCAACATTTACCATAGCTGCTAGGCTTTCCACAGAAAGGGAGGAGTCTTCCAAGTTTTTAAGAATGGAATTCTTTACCTCTTCCACGAACTTTTGATCTGCCGATTTAAGTTTTTTAGAATCTAAGTTAAAAAGAGTGCTTTCAGATTTAAATCGTGCTTTCAGTAATTTTTGGGCATTTAACATACTTCTAACACGGGCTTTGAATTCGTCCATGTCAAAGGGTTTAACAATGTAATCGTTAGCGCCCAAATCTAATCCCTTCACCGTATCAACTTTGGTGTCTTTTCCGGTAAGCATAATAACTGGTATAAAGTTGATAGCAGGATCTTTTCGAAGTTGATCCACCATCTCAAACCCATCCATTTCTGGCATCATCACATCACTGATAATTAAATCAGGCAAAAATTCTTTGGCTTTTTGTAGACCTTCCTTTCCGTTATTAGCTTCAATTATTCGGTAATGCTCGCGCAGATGGCTAACCACAAATTGCCGCAGTTCTAGATTGTCTTCCACAACCAAAACGGTAGTGTGATCTTCTTCGTCTAACGCAGAACTATTAACAAATGGAATGATTTCCTTGCCATCTACTACAATGGGTTTTGGGACTATAGAAGCCTCATAACTTGACCTTTCTTCAATTTGCGCATGGGGTAGGGTATCTGCATTAAGAGGTAAGATAATCGTAAAAGTAGTTCCTGCACCCAGCTCACTTTCTGCCGTAATGGTTCCTCCATGTAATTCTACTAAATGCTTCACTAATGCCAAACCAATTCCCGTTCCGTGCTGCAATCGTGATTTTGAATTACTAGACTGATAAAAGCGATCAAAGATGAAGGGGAGATCTTTCTGAGAGATGCCCATTCCCGAATCGCTTACTTTAATTACGGCTTGCTCATTCTGTTTGGCGAGAAACACAGATATTTCATTTCCGTCGGGAGTGAATTTGAATGAGTTGGAAAGAAGGTTGGTAATAACTTTATCAATTTGATCTTGATTGAACCATGCATCCAAACTATCGGGAGCTTGAATAGTAAAGTTGATATTATTTCGATTAGCTAAGGAACTGAAATTTTGGAAAATGGATGATACAAAGGAAGCTAAATCAAGTTTGGTAACCAATAATTTATTATCGGAAGCCTCTAAACGACTGATATCCAAAATCTCTGAAACCAACGTTAAAAGGCGTTTTGAGTTGCGTAAAGCTAACGATACTTTAGAAGCTTCTTGTACACTTAGGCCGCTTTTCTTGTTACTTAAGTCTTCTAATGGCCCAATAGTTAAAGTTAGCGGAGTGCGTAACTCATGTGAAACGTTTGAGAAAAACTGGGACTTAATAACATCTAGTTTCTTCAATTCTTCGGCTTGTTGTGCCTGCATTTCTATCATTTGTTGATGTATGCGCCATTTAACTAGACGTTGTACGGTAAAAACTAATCCTAAAATTCCCAAAATCACATAAAGCCCATACGCCCACCAGCTTCGGTACCATGGCGGTAAAATAGAAAACTGCATCGATGCTGTGCGGCCAATAACATCATATATATTACGAGCTTGAACCTCAAAAGTGTATGAACCTTCGTTAAGGTTAGTAAAGTCTCGGTAGGTTTCATTTGTCCAATTAGACCAGCTTTTATCCAATCCTTTTAAACGGTATCGATAATCGGTTCCCTCTGAGAGATAATAAGTGGCAGCACTCCAGTTGAAACGAACAGCTTGGCGAGTGAAATGGATATCATTTTCGAGTGTAGTTTCAATCGGGCCATATCCTCCCCACAGCAACGAATCATTGTTTATAGAAACACTACGCAACAAGGTATTAAAAGTATATCTGGGTGCTTCCAATAAAGAACGATTTATTAAGAAAGCTTCAGAGAGGGTACCGTAAAGAGTTGTTTCTTCATCTAGTGTAAGAAAATGCATTCCATCACCAAAAACAGCCAATCTACCATACGGGCCCAGGTTAAGTTGGTAGTTTCCTTCTCCATCAGGTATCATCTCAAACATACGTTTCCCCCCGAAATCGAACCATACATGTCCCAGTTTATCTTCTCTTGTAGGCCAGGCTCGTCGTCCACTTTCTGGGGGAAATACCTCAATAAAGCGCATGTCTCTTACAATGCGTTGTTGATTAGTATCAAAACGAAAGAGTCCTTCTTCGGTTATAAAACCAACTTCGCCTGCAACTTTGGTTGTATAATTATAGCTTGGTGCTGGCAAACCATCTTCATGTGTGTAATGTAGAGTTTCTAATACTTCGGGTTGGCCATTTTTATCTACCAGTCGGTCTCTATATATCCCCCAGTTGCCAGTTCCACGCCATAAATCTCCTTGCTTATCTTCTATAAGCGTGTAGATGCGCTCCGTAAATTCAATAAGTGGGTAGCTTGTGTAATTTCCATTATTCGATTTCTTTATTACATAAATACCTTGATCATGATAATACACATAAGCGAGTTCTTTATACCGTTCGGAAGCTATTAAAACATTGGCAGAAGTATTTCCTAACTGTGTTAATTTTCCATTGTCATAAACAAATAAGCCATCACGCGCTCCAATCAATAATGCATCACCAATATTGGCGAACTTTCGAATAATTTTTCCCGGTAATTTATGTTTCCAGGTTTTTTCCTCCCATGTAAACATGCCATTATCGGTTCCAATATGTAGTACTCCATTATGTTCAATAACGGTATTAATCTGTACGGAGCGCTTTTTTGCATTAAAAAGGTGGCGTAGTGGACTATTGTACTCAATGAAGTTTATATATTGGCTGGTACTGGCCCAAAGATTTCCTCCTTCATCAACATATAAACCATTTACTTCATCACTAGAAAGGCCATCTAGTTGGGTTAGATGATACACCAATTGCCCAGCTGGGGTGTAAATGTAAATACCTGTAGAGGTTGCAAGAGCAATGTTATCGTCTCTCAGCACCACCGCATCATGAATGTAGGTGCTGCCATGTATATCCGAAAATCGTTTAAATGGATATATTTCATCTCCTTTTTGTATAAACACAGCTTGTGTGGTTAGAAATAAAGTACCCTCCTGTGTTTGGAGTGTTGCCCATAATCGAGTGTTCTGTAAAAGTGAAGAAACTGGTTGAAAAGAATCATCCACTAAAGCCAGTAAGCCGCGGTTTAAATCATTGACGTATAACGTGTTATCGGAGACACCACAACCCATAAAGTCAGGATTTTCCCAAGTAGTCATAATGCCATCTTTCCACCGAAACAGATAAGGATTAGTACAAAAGAATACGGATTCATCTATAATTTCAACATACACTCGGTCAAAATTTTGAAGGGAATCGGGAGCGTGCGATAATAATGATTGAAATTGAAGTTGTTGCAAAGAATCGGGTGCGAGGTAACCAAAATCTCCTCGCACACCAGCGAAAATGGTTCCTTCTTTATCTTTGGCCAAACCGTAAGCGGCTGATCGGTTTGGCGGGGCGATGGTTGTCCAGTTAGTACCATCAAATTGCTGAATACCGAAATTATTATTTCCAAAATACATGATGCCTTGATCATCCTGAATTATATCCCAAAAGTTTATACCTACCCGAAAGTCGGCATTAAACGTTTGGATAAAAGGCTGCGCTGCGGGAGAAAATCTGTGTTCGGATGAATTCGTTATATCAAAAGAGGGTGTAGCTTTGGATGTTTGTTGAGCCCAGCAAACATCCCCCCAAAAGAGCATAATTAGAATAAATAAGCCAATAATACTACTGCCCATTTTCATAAAATTATGCACCTTTTTAAGCGAGAAAAGAGCATAGCATATACCAAATCATTTAAAGTATATGCTCTATCAGCACAATAACCGTCTGTATTTTGGCTTTGTGTAAAAGCCTTTATACGTGCAATTGTGCACAGAATACAATTTGCATTTTTATATAACCCAGCCCCATCCATCTATTCAACCCAATATTTATCCATATTAAAGGCTAAAATAGTAAAAAGGTTGTTTTTATCAAGAATTTATTCATCCTTTAATTTTTGGATGAATTGTGAAGAAAGCTATCTACAAAATGTATTTCTTGCTAGGCTACAAAAAGTATTGTAGCCACTTTAAAACCCATCAAATCTTTTTAAATATTACTATTCCGTTGTGGCCTCCAAAACCGAAGGTATTACTCATTGCAACATTTACTTCTTTTTCAACAGCTTCTTTTAAAACAATATTTAGCGATGATGGAATTTCTTCACAAATATATTGAGTATTTATGGTAGGTGGCACTACCCCTTCATTTATTGCTTTTATACTTATTACGGCTTCAATAGCGCCCGCTGCGCCTAATAAATGCCCAGTTGCAGATTTTGTAGCACTGATATGCAAATTAGATGCGTTCTTTTGAAATACATTCATAATGGCGCGAGTTTCGCTTTTATCGCCCATGGGCGTAGAAGTAGCATGAGCATTTATATAGCACACATCTTCTGGGTTTAACTCACTATCGTTTAGTGCTTGTTTCATCGCAAAAGAGGCTCCTATTCCTTCGGGATGAGTAGCGGTCATGTGGTGAGCATCAGATGTCATTGCAGCGCCCGTCAATTCCGCATAAATATGTGCCCCACGTGCTTTCGCATGTTCGTATTCTTCAAGAACAAGGGTGGCAGCACCTTCCCCCATTACAAAGCCATCGCGATCTTTATCAAAAGGACGGGATGCACCTTGGGGATCTTCATTCCGTTGCGACAAAGCTCGAAGTGCTGAAAATCCACCAAAGGAAGCTTCTGTAATTGCAGCTTCAGAACCTCCAGTAATCATTACTTTGGCTTTACCCCATTGAATGTAATTCATCGCATTCATAATGGCGGTGTTCGAAGTTGCACAAGCAGAGACGGTTGCGTAATTAATCCCCATCAAGCCGTACTTCATAGAAATAAGCCCCGGCGCCATATTTATAATTAATTTCGGAATAAAATAAGGGCTGAATTTAGGATCATTTCCATTGTCGATATAGTTTATAACCTCTTCCTGAAAAGTGAGCATACCGCCTTGGCCACTGCCCCAGATTACCCCAGCATCAAAAGGATTCATTTTTTCGAAATCAATACCAGAATCTTTAACCGCCTGATCGGTAGAAATCATAGCATATTGGCTATGAGCATCAGTTTTCCGAATAGTATTATGTTTTAAATAATCAGACGGAGTATAGTTTTTTAGTTCACAAGCAAACTGGGTACGGAATTTTGAAGCATCAAAGTAGGTGATAGGACTTGCGCCACTTACACCGTTACTTAGATTACTCCAAAATTCTTTTACAGAGTGCCCAATGGGGGATAGTACCCCCATTCCAGTAATAACAACACGATTTGGTTTGTTCATAGTTTGTATTCGTTTGCCAGCACTTTGCTATAGCGGGCTTTTATTAGTTAGTGAATATTATTACTGGTTTTTAACAAGACGTTCTTCTTTGCCTAAAGTCATGCTTAAAATATCAGCATAGGTAAAGCTTAAGGTCATTTTATCAGTCTCACTTTCTAAAACCACATCGTATACCGTAGAGGCAACGTTAAAATCGAATACTGTTATTTCGTTACCAGTCATTTTCCATCCATCAAAAGTGTCACCAGCTAAATGTGCTAATAAATTTAGTGGAAGAGCTGAGTTTTGCTGTTTGTAGGTGCCTTTTAGTAGACTTCCATCTTTGTCATAGTGAGCTATAAAATCAATGCGATCTCCTTTCATTCTAGCTGTACGTGCCTGAGGGTAATCTTTAATAGTTTCATCAAATTGTACAAACCATCCCTTTTGCTGCAACTCTTTATTATTAACTACACAGTTTAATTGTTGCAAGCATGGGTAATCTTCTTCAACAAGAGGTAGAATCTCTCTAAACTCTGATTGAGCAAGTGCAGGAGCGGTGTTTAAAAGCATAGATACACCCAATCCAATTATCATTGTAATAATGGTTTTTATAAAAGCATTTTCCATTTTGCTGTTCTTTTGAAGTGTCATGATATTGTTCCGTTTATTAAGGTTTAGTAGCGTGTTAGAAAACTTTATATGATTTGTATAGAGGCTTCTATCGGCTACTTCAAAGTAATTGGAAGGTGCGTTGGTTTGCTATCTCGTTTGTTGCAATGTGTTGTACATTTGTTCCAAAATGGGCAGAAAGAAGGGAATTGAGCAGAAATAAATAACAATTTGTGAATGCTATGGGGGTATGCGATTCAATATTTTGAGCTATTATTTATTTGATTACACGATGGGATTTTGTGTATAGATTAGAAATGCAGATTAATATTGCAGAATGCAAAACCCAAAAGATTGTAAAGGTCGAGCTACAGAATGGCGGTATATTTAGAGAAAAATCTCAAAACCATATACGCTAGCACCAGTAGTGCGACATAAGAAATGAGATTATTGATGAAGGTTGAGGATTTAGAAATAAAATTTATGATTATTTAGTAGTCCATTTAACTCAATATCATCAAGCTAATTAGAGCCAGAGGTTCAGGCATACATTCCGAACGGGACGTTCGGAATGAGGAATGAGTTTTTCTAAATCCCAATAACTGATTAACTAATTCCTATATTACTTTGTATAAAGCCCATTGCGGCTGTAAGGTGCGTTTTCGTCGAGTACAAAAAAGACAATTTCTGAGTCTTCTTCAGCAGTTAGATTTAGCTTTTCATCTTTAATGATGATGGTATCTCCTTCCTCAACTGTTTCGCCGTTGTTCTCAATGGTAACTTTTCCACTAAATAAATACATAAAGCCAGTAAGATTATTCAGGTTTGGGCTTTGGATAGTACTTCCATTTTTCAGGAGTAGGTCATAAAATAATAGCTCGCTTCTGAATAGTAAAGGAGCACCAGAACGATCATGCCCGGCAAGCAATCGCCATTCGTCTTGGCTATAGATTTCACCTGGATCATAAAACTGAACTCTTGGTTCTAAATCATCCGCCTTGGGACGAATAAATATTTGCAGCATCTCCACAGTATCGTCGCCTTTAGGAACGCCCTCTTCATGGTGGATTCCACTTCCCGCATTCATCAACATCAAATTCTTGCTATGAATGCCTAAATCATTCTTATCGCTGTCTTTATGATGCATGGTTCCTTTTCGGATATAAGACAAAATTTCTTCATTTTGATGTAAATGCATTGGCACCAGTGCGCCTTCCTCAAGAGTAGCATGTTCTAGCCGACCAATCTGAGCAAAACCGCGATCTTTGGAACCTTCAATAGTTCGTCCTAGTGGTAAAAGTCGAGTAGTAAAAGGGCCACGACTTAATTTCCTGCGTTTGTTTGCTTTAGATATGTGAATCATAATTCTTTGTTCTAAACTGAGGGTACAAGTTTCTACATTAAATTGAGCTTCTAGATAGCATATTTATTATTCAATATAAAGAAGTCTATAGTTGAGTAATAGAATGAATTGGTTGTTCATAGCCTATCATTTCCGGCCTCTACTAGTTTCTGTTTCTCAAGGAGGAGGAATTTACTTGCTAAATTTGAAGGTTGTTTGTGGCGATGGTGATTATGGTTTTTGAATCGCAGATTGAGGGGATTACACAGATTACTCGGATTTTTAATTCTAGCTCTAATCCAATGCTGCACATCCTTTTATCCTGATCCCGAATTCTCGGGACAAAAACCAAAGATTTATAAACATCGCCTACGCACTGGAACCAGAGGTTCAGGCAGGCATAACGAACGGGACGTTCGTTACGAGAAACAAAGTCCGTCATACCGCACTTCACAACTAGCGCAAGCGTCCCGCTTGTGGTGGCTGGAATGTGGCGCTGGGGGGTGTTGAGTTACTGGATAATTTGACTGTTCAAAACCCATTATTTCCGACCTCCTCTTCCCGAGGCTTCGGGATCAGGATTTTCTAGATGTGCAAGATTGAGTTTGAATTCAGATAAATGATTACTGTTCACTGTTTATTGATAATTGCTCATTGACCTACCCGAGAACTAATAACAAGTTACAATACCTCAACCTTCAAATTTCACAAATCATAACAATTCAAATCACATTATAAATACCTAATTGTTCGCATAAAGTTTACTTTTTGGTTATATACGAGAAATTATAGTAGGTGGTACAATAGATTGTTGTGGTAAAAAAATTATTCATTTTATTTGGGATTATTTCGCTGGGCGCTCAAGGAATTTCTTGGGCGCAACCCCCTACATTTAGAGTCACGCATGTTAACAATCAAGTTAGTTTAAGCCATAATACTGTAACTGGAGTAACTTTAGATAGCCACGGTTTTTTGTGGATTAGTACCATGGATGGCCTTAATAGGTACGATGGTAAATCGGTCAGGGTTTATAATCATTCTGAAAATGACAGTACTTCTCTTTCCGATGGTTTTATACATGGAGTGTACGAGTATAGCGCCGACGAGCTTTGGATAAGTACCCGTGATGGGGGGTTAAATATTCTAAATCCAATAACAGATAAAGTGGAAGTCATCAACAATGAATCTGCATTGAATAATGGAATTCCAAACGCCGCAATTAGCTTGCTCTATAAAGATGCCAAAGGTGTTTTCTGGCTGAGTTTTAATAGACATAGTTTTGGTGTTTTTGATAGAAAGCAAAAGAAATATACAGCGGCTCGTTTAATCGAAAGGAATTCTGGCTTTGAAATTGGTCCAGTAAATGGTGTGTTGGAATTTAACGACGGAAGTATGATTATTTCGTCCTATAGTGGCTTGTACTATATCCCAAAAGTTGAAATAGAAGGTTTTAGAAATAAGCCCACACTAGGCAAAACCATAAAGAGTAATGAGATTTTACTTAAAAAAGGCTTGGCTAAACCAAATATATCCCACACCTATCTAGATAAGCAGGCCCATATTTGGATAAGAGAAGTACGTGATGGCTTCAGGCGATTGGAAATAAATGAATTGCCCGCCTTTGCACTTAAAAGTATAGCAAGTGGATTGGCAGGTAGCTCTGCAAATGGGATGGTGTTAGAAAATGACGAATATGTAACCGTTGGCGGATTAAACAACGAAATTGTTTCCATCCATAAAAAAACAGGACGTCAGAGTTTTCAAAAGATTAATGTGGCTGAAGGCCTAACGGGCCTTACAAATCTATTTAAAGATTATAAAGGTAATATATGGGTGGGTATTTGGGGAGCTGGTTTATACTTGTTGGAAGAAGAAAAGGGGATAGAGCTAGTCAACAAAAAACAACTTGGACAGGCACTTAAATCCAATTTTATTTTGGCTTTTGAGGAAGAAGAAAATGGATATTGGATTGGTACTGCGCAAGGTCTCGCTTTTTGGGATAATGAGAAGAAGAGACTGCATTCTTACGAGGGGAAAATAGCAGGATTTAGCGGAGTAGGAATTTGGTCGATAGAAAGAGATTCGTCTGGTTTATGGGTAGTTGGTGTTGAGGGGGGCTTGAATTTTATTGAAGCATCGGCCATAAAAAATAAGAAAATGCTAACGGCGCGTAACTTTAATGCAAAGAATAGTTTTTTAAAACTGGAACAACTTCATCAAGTATTTAAAGATTCAAGAGGATGGCTTTGGTTGGGGTATGAAGGCGCAGGTGTTCAAATAGTAACTAATACAGAGGATTGGCAAAGTGGGGAGGCGGCTCAGCTTATTGAGTTAGATCCGAGAACCAGTGAAATGAGGATTAGTAGCGATAACATCCGCAAAATTTACGAGGATAATAATGGTGATATATGGCTTGCAACCATGGATAGAGGTGCTATTCGAATTCGTATAAATGAGAATAAAATTGGGCGGATTGAATTGTTTAATTATGATGAAAATAACAGTAATTCAATAAGCTACAACGACACTAGAAGTATCTACCAACAGAATGACAGTACTTTTTGGTTTGCAACCTATGGCGGTGGTGTTACCAAATGGGTGGAGCCGTCCAATACATTTACTCGATTAAAAAAAGAGCAAGGGCTACCAAATAATAGTACCTACAGCATTATTAGTGGCCATAACAATCGGTTTTTATGGATTAGTACCAACTCTGGATTGGCACGCTTGGATACCGAAAATATGAAGTTTGAGAATTATACAGAATCAGATGGGCTCCAAAATCTTGAGTTTAATACCGGTGCATATTTAGCTTTAAAAGACGGGAATTTGCTCTTTGGAGGGGTAAATGGATTTAATAGGATTAACCCTGATCTGCTTTCAATAAACTCGCATAAACCGCCAGTTTTTATAACGGAAATAAATTTATTTAATGAGCCGATTAAAACCGATACATCGGTACTTTTTAAAAAGGAATTGAATTTAAAATATAATGAGAATTTTATTTCGTTTGAGTTTGCAGCTTTAGATTTTAAAGAACCGAATCAAAATCAGTTTGCGTATAGAATGTTGGGCGTAGATGATAGTTGGGTATTTTCTGGTAATAGAAATTATACGAGCTACCCGAATCTTGCTGAGGGTAACTATATTTTTGAAGTGAAAGCAGCAAATAATGATGGCATTTGGAATGAGATTCCTGCTTTTGTAAAAGTATATATTTCGCCTCCGTGGTGGCGCACCCTATGGTTTAAGTGGCTGTCGGGCTTGGTGTTCATAGCTATAACTGTTAGCGCAATACGGTACGTGGCTCAACGCAAACTGAGGATTCAAATCCGAAAGATGGAAGTGGAAAATAAGCTCCGCAACGAAAGAGAACGAATATCCCGAGATTTGCACGATCATGTTGGGGCGCAGTTGGCAAATATTATATCTGGTCTTAGTTTAGTAGATAAATACAATCAGAGAGATGAAGGCAAGAAGGCTTTTGAGCTGGTTAGTTCGCTACAGGGAGATGCTCAAAATACCATTACTCAATTGAGGGACACCATTTGGGCATTAAATCAAAAAGAGCTAACGGTTGATGTATTTATGGATCATCTTAAAACGTACTTCAAAAGTCAAAGTGCACTTAGTTCTCTGTTAGAGATTAAATATAATGTTGAAAATGATGGAGAGAATATTCTATCGTCAACACAAGCGCTTAATGTATTTCGCATTGTGCAAGAAGCAGCGCAAAACACACTTAAATATGCCAATGCAAGCATTTTAACCATTTCTATGAGTTGTATTGCGGAACAAATTACACTTAGTATAAAGGATAACGGCAGCTTTAAAAAAGAGACTAATAACTATTATAGTGGCTATGGGTTGGGCAATATTCGAAAAAGAACAGAAGAAATGGATGGGACATTTGAGCTTTTGATAGAAAATGGTACTGAAATAAAAATAATATTTAACCTATAAATACACCGTTTGGGGTATTGGTAGTTATTACTAAAAGAATCATTTTTAGGGAAATAACTGGGGACTAACAGTGACTGAAAAACAAGTAATAAAAGTCTGTATTGTAGAAGATCATGCCATTTTTAGAAAAAGGTTAAGTGAATTACTTTCTTTTTATGATAATTTGAATCTAGTATTTACAGCAGATAGCACAGAACAGTTCTTCGAAAAACTCGAACGTACTAGTGAAGAAGAGGTGCCAGACGTGATTTTGATGGATATAGAGCTACCAGGTCTTTCTGGTATTGAGGCTACTTTCAAAACGAAAGAAGATTATCCAGATATTGATATAATAATGTTCACTGTTTTTGAAGATGATGAACGGATATTTGAATCTATTCAAGTAGGTGCAACAGGCTATTTACTCAAAGACACCCCAATTGATGATGTGGTAAAGGCTATTGCCGATGTAAAACGTGGGGGCTCACCTATTACGCCAATTATAGCTCGTAAATTAATGAGTTTAGTAAAATCGCCCCCCACTTATACGGATGAAAGAGAGGAGGTTCCTTTTAATTTAAGTCCTGCCGAAATTAGAATTTTAGAACAGGTAATAGAAGGAAAATCGAATAAAGAGATTGCAGAAGTAGTATTTTTAAGTCCTTGGACAGTAAAAACACATATCAAAAATATCTACAAAAAAATGCACGTCAACTCCAGGGCTGCTGCCGTCCGCCTAGCCCTACGCAGGAATATCGTGTAGAAGGTTAAGATTTAGTACAGAGTAAATAGTAGTTAGAATGTAGCTAGAAGAATTGTGAACTCTCACCAGCCAATCTTGCAATCGTTTATGGTTTTTGAACAAAGTCAATACTCATCGCTCAGCATGAGGTTAGACTTATTTGGCGAGTAGATTTGATTCTCATATTATAAATAGCCCCGAGATTTATCCCGGGGTAAACAGTTTGAAATAGTTATCGGTGGATACATTTGTTTTATAAAAGATGTGTATAGATCCACCGAAATTTCGGCAAGGTTCATTTTAGGGACGCATCTTCGGGATTTCATACACTGTAGGTTTATCCACTCTGGAGCTGGATTTATTTCAATTTTTGGGTAGGATTTTTCAGTCAGAAATGCTGTGGTCGTACTTACTCCTCATAGTATTTATTTCTTTGTATTAAGGAATTGATCATAAACATTAGGTATTAAAATCTTACGTCTTACTACTTATATCTTAAATCTATCTCCACGCTCATTCCTCATTCCTAAACTAAAATACCTAATTCGGGGGATTTAAAGAGGGGGTAGTAATATTGAAATTAATAAGAGTAAAAGGTGCGGTGAGTTAATCAACTGCTGAAGCCAATAATTCTCAATTCAATATCAAATACCATGAAAAAGTTATTAGTAGTACTGCTTACTATATTTACTGCAAGTAATATACAGGCACAAAATAATACTCAAGAGACCATAGATAGGCAATATGTAGATGCATCTCACAAAGCATTTTTGTACCAAGTTTCCCCACAAATTCGGGCTTCAGATGAATGGATGTTAAGCATCAAAAAAGAATATGAGAAGGCAATTAAAGCCAATGATATTGCTCCAATTATTAGTTCGGCTGAGATAAGTACAGACACTTCTTGGACGTTGAGTGAATATCGAGCTTACGATAGTTTAATTTTTCATGCGAACCGATTTACACAATCATTTAATAAGGGTACAACAAATAAATATTCTTGGTTTAACAATAAATATACTTGGTATGCAGATAGCGCAAGATGGAGCCCGGAGCAGTTGAGTACAACTTATATAAATGAAGATCATGGAGATAGTTCAATCATATACAGTTATGGTTATAATCAGCCCGAGCCCAATTATGGGCAAAAGAGTAGATATCCAAAAGTGCCTGCTGATGGTGCCAATTACGAATATTATCGAGATATTTATTATCCCGATACTGGCTGGAATAAAAACTCACGAGGGCTCTCTTATAGAGATGAAACAGGCTATTATGATACGTTGACTGTAACGTATGAATATTCTAAAGAGAGCGAAGAGTATATAATCAGCTCTAAAAATAGATACCAAAATCAAGAAAACTACTATCTATATTCATCTGAATATTATTCAAAAGGGATACTATACAACTCAAGTCTTCAAGAACAAACACCTGATTATACTCTAAGTGAACAGAAATATTTTAGTAATGATGGAGAAGTGACTAGTTGGAATAGAGGACACGCTAAAATTAGTGCTGGCAAGACTCTATACCAAACCACAAAACAGTACAATAATACACTGAAGAAACTGGTAGATAAAGATAGTTTACATTTTCAATATAAAAATGGCGATAAACTAGTGGAGGCCATTAAATATACTTGGAAGGATTCTGTATGGGTTATAGCAGAGGCTTACAATAGTTACAGCCATAAACATGCTAATGATAAGGTGGTTGTAGACTCAGTAGTAGTGTTCGATATTATTTTTAATGCAGAAACTAGTACCTATGATATTGGTGGGGTAAAAATAAAAACCGAAATGGATTATGATTCTAATGCTAATCAGGTTGAAGTACGAAACTATTCGATTGTATCAGATAGTTTACAGCTCCAATCCAAATCCATACGTACATTTATAGAAATACGGACAGGGTGGTTTGCAGAAACAAAGGTAGAAAACTATGGCTATAGTGTAAGCAAGGGGGTTATGTACCAAACCGGAATTTATGAGAATAAATATAACGAGGATAAAATAAGCATAGGTTATAGTTCTTTTAACTTGTCGTCAGATGGAGATACCACGTATGGCTATAAGGTTGTTCGGGAATTTAACCAAGGAGGCGGCTCAACAGATATCCGATTTGATTGGGATAATATGAAGAAAAAACTAGTGTTAAAGTCAATTTATACTTGGGGTTTAAAAGGGGTAAGTAACAGTGGAACTACTTTTACTCAAACTACTTCACTCTCTCTGTTTAATACTGGGTTTCAAACTAATAGAACAATAAATGTTTATGGTGGCACCCCAGGAATATTTAATGATGGGCCAATACTAGCTGAAATGGGGGATACAGTAAGTCTATATGTAAGTGCAAGGAACCCTGATTTCACAATACCAGCTATTGAAGTGACCAATATGCCAACCACGGCCACTTACAATCCTGAAACACGACATTTTTATTGGATTGTGGATGAAAAAGATCCAGCCCCAATGACCTATAAAGCCACACGTGGAGATATAGTTGTTACTACAGAAGTAGAGTTTGTTACTGGCCAAATTGGTGTTGGCACAGAAGCAATGGAGTCACCATCGGGTTTTGAACTTTCACAAAATTATCCAAATCCTTTTAACCCAACTACGAACATTCAGTTTACACTGCAACAAGCGGGTACTGTGAGTTTGAAAGTGTTTAACATGCTTGGCCAAGAAGTGGCTACTCTTGTTAACGGTAGAATAGGTGCTGGTGTACAAACCGTAGAGTTTGATGCCTCAAATTTAGCAAGTGGCGTTTACCTATATCGCTTACAAGCGGGTAATAAAATTCAAACCAACAAAATGATGTTGATAAAGTAGTAATGAGCTATGAGGTTTTGAGGGGAGAGTTGTAATTGAATACTTTACGGCTTTTCCCCTTCCTCTTCTCATTTTCATAAATTTTGGTTTAAAATCGGCAGTGCCCGATAAAAGATAAAAGGATATCCTTTTCGAGTTATCGAAAATAGCGCAGATTTGTTTCGCAGAATAGGAATGAATTTAGACCCCGTAATTTGGGTGGTAATTAACGAAATCAGCGAGCGGTTTTTGATTCTTTTAAACAGCTCAAACTAAATTTTTCTTTAAAGTAATTTTTGGGAAATTTTCAAAATGCCATTGAAACTCAAAGCTGGGTTAGCCTGAGCTCATTTCTTAGGGGTGGAGCAATTGAGGAGGACTTAATCTTGCCATATTGAGTATCCTGACTTCCGAATTCCTTAGTCCCTCTGTCTCCAATTCCTAATTCCCTAACATATAACTATTCACAGTTAACAGAATTTTAAATCTTACTTCTCAATACTTATTTCGACGGTTTCATTTTGTTAATCCGCATGGCAGAAAGTATAAAGTTGGGCAGTGATTTTCTAGGATCACGCTTGGTCATATCAATAGATAAACCGAGTTTTTGCATGATTGGTACTTTGTGTGTTTCAACAAATTCAATCAATGTTCCATCAGGATCTTCTACATAAGAAAATCGTCCAGCAGCAGTGCCCATTCCAAAACTATCGGCACTATCTACAGTAAACGGAAAGCCTTTGGATTTACATTCTTCTTTGAGTGCATCCATGCCCTGTACATCAAAGCAAAGGTGGATAAAACCCAAATCACCCCAATATCTATCTTCAAATATTTTCTTTGGCTTTACTCTTTTGTCCATAATTTGAACAAGTTCGATTTCTGTAGGACCTAGAAGTTTGCTAAAACCACCTTCTCTAGGTTGACTATGGCGAAGCAATACGCGCCTAATTTTTTTCTCTCCACCAAAAATACCATCAAAATCAGCAAAGGAATCTGTTTCGTCGTACACAACTTCGTCATACCCTAGAATATCAGAATAGAGAGTTCTAGATTTTTCAATATCCGAAGAGCCAATAATTGCACCGGCAACGCCACCTGTTGTGCGATCTGCTCTTTTGCTAAAAAACTCAAGACCCTTTACTACTTGGAATAGGTTGCCATTTAGGTCTTTAACAAAAAAACTAAGATCACCGGCAGGATTTTCTTTAAGTGATGTAAGTACTTCTAACCCAGCCATGTTAAAATCTTCGTAGGTTTTGGCAACATCAATAGATTTTATCTTACACGCATTAATTCCCAAATCACCGAGCTGAATTTCAAAGTCTGCCGCCACTGGGGTTCGGCTTGTAAACTGCCAAATTTCGAAACCTCCACCTCCACGCATACTCATTGTTAAAATGGCGTTTCGATCTTGAGGTTTACCGCCTGTATATGGTGCCATTAGTTCAGCAGTAGCTTCATCCTCAAAAACTTTAATATCCATCCCAAAATATTCGCGATACCATTCTGTGGCTTCCGGCGCATTAGGATTTCCGATACCAATTTGTTGAATTCCAGCTATTACTTTTTCCATGATACTAAATTAAATAGGTTATAAGCTTCGAAGAAACTTCTTAAACTTCCTTGTATTATAATTTGCCATTCCCCTACGTTCACTCACAATCTTTCCTTTAGAAGAAATGATATAAGTTGTTGGTACTACACTACTATCGTACACTCCAGGTTTACGTCCATTCAAAAAATAAACGGGCATAGTAAAATCTTTACGCTTTAAAAAAGAACGGGCTTTATCTTTATCCTCATCTAAAGAAACCATTACAAAAACGATGTTTTCATTATCGTCAATATCATCATACAAAGCTTGGATGTTTGGCATTTCAGCGATGCAAGGTGGACACCAAGTTGCCCAGAAATTTAGAAATACCGTTTTACCCTTAAATTCAGAAAATGAAAATTGATCTTCGTCGAGGGTGAGAAGAGGAAGATTATAACTGGCATCTACAATATCTGTGTCTTCCATTTCAATGTTAGGAGTGATAATGCCTGTCCATAGCAACACCCGTTGAAGTCCGCCAATTACTTCGGTATGTAGACCTGTAACATAGAGAATTCCTAAAACAGAAAGGATAGCGCCCCATTCTATGAGTTCACGTTTAAAACCTTTCTTCTTCTTTTCTTTCTTTTTGATGATGTGGTGCTTAAAAATTAATAACCTATAAGATAAGAATAATAAGAAGCTGATGCGAGCAGAGAGCACGAGGATTGAGGGATGAGTATTTAGTAATGAAATCTGTGATTGTAAATGGAGATCATCATTTATGAAACCGGATTTACAGGATAATGAAGATTTACTAGATTATAATTCCGATAACCACGGATTGTTCTAAATTTTGAATATTTCGAGCCACAGTGTGGCTTGCCCAAAGGTTCTTTTAAGTTTATAACTTAAAAGTTCTAGCAATGGAAGTCTCTGACTTCCATTCCATTCACACATTTGGAATCAACTCCTTTTCGTTGATTATGAAGGTACTATTCATATTGCCTAACTTTTCCAAAGTTAAATCACTATTCATTAAACTCAATATGAACCATTAAAAACTTTGGAAAAGTTATATATGGAAGCTTCGAAATACCAAGATTCCTAATTTATTTTCATAAACAGAAGCCATTCTTCTTGTTGAGTAAGTCGTTCTTGATAGCGAGCACGTAATTCGATTTCAGACACCTTCTTAATCCATCGTTCTGCTTCATCAAATAAATGTAGGGAAATGAGTTTATCAATCAGCTCTTCATAAACATCAAACCAATCGGCATTGATTGGAATTGATAATGCGATGCTAGAATATTCGGGCAATTTAGAATATCGCTGTAACTCTATAGCTTTAGAAATGGTGTGCATTTGATTGGGTGTGGGCAATAAGGCAAAGGTTGCCGAATCTGGCAGGAGATTTTGATAACGAGTGGCTAAGAAATTTGTCCAATTGGTAGAATCTGCACGTAAATCAAAAGAATATCGAAAAGTGCGAGCAGTGCTTTCATCCAAACGTGGTTTTAGGGATTGGAGGAGCTCTGTACCTGCTGCGAAATTATTATTTAAAGTAAGAGCATCCGCTTTTAAAAGTTGAAGAGTGAGTAGGGTATCAGTTTCGGAAATAGTTTGAATAACCGATTCGTAATCCCCCTCGTGCAATTGAGCCCGGGCCCAATCTCGTTTTATAAACGAATTACCAGGATCTAGATTAAAAAGTGTCTCAATAGTTTTAAGTGCTGCCGTAGTGTCTTTTGTTGTTTGTTGGAAGTTGAACGTATCCCATAAAACCAACTCTCTGCTTAACGAATGAGGACAGGTTTTTTGGAATAATGATAATTGTCCAAATAGAAATTCTGATACTTGTTTGTCAACGGAATCTATAGCCACGCTAGAAAGTGTTCGCTCCCACTGTATTACTAATGAATCGAAAAGTTGGCTGTAGGCTTTATCAAAAGAGGTTTTTGCGTAGGCATCTTTAAAGTTTTGAACAGGATAATGATTTAACAAATATTGAACAAAAGCGCCTGTTGTGGTATAACTGATGGAGGCGGCACTGCTATAAAACCCTGAGATGGTGAGGGAATTCCTCATTTGCTTTACGGTGGGATATGGAGGTACTGCTGCAATAATTTGTGCCAAAGTAGATTCAGAAGATGCATCGTTGGCAACGGCTTCGGCAACGCCTTCAATCAAGCCAATACTCCAACTTCCATTAAATAAACTATTCCCAAATTGTTTAGAAATAACATGCACTAACTCATGCTTTAGAACACCCGATAAGTGCTGTTGAGCAATATGCATCTGATCTTGAGCCAACCAAATGGGGACATAACTTGTGAATTTCGCTCCCACCAAATCTTTTTTCTGCCAAGCATTGCCGTACAAATAACTTTCTATTCGACGATCTTCGGGCCAATCAATTTCTAGTGCTTCAGTAATCTGATGGAAGAAAAACTCATGTTTTAAAGTCCAGTATTCAATTTCATCTGAAGAAAAAGAGGAGGGGTTGAAGTACAGATCAAAATGTTCTGTTTGTACAAGAGTGGAAAGTTGTTTTTTGAGAAAGCTACGAGGTGTAATTATTCCCAATTCAGCTAGATTAAAATAACTAGCGATCAAACCCATCCCACAAATAAAAAGGACTAACCGATTTAGCTTTTGATGACGAATTCGGGGAATACTCCACAGAGAAAATATCCACAAAAAAGTCATCCCTCTAAATACAAGATAACTTCTAGTTACAGAAACAGATTCATCATAAATAGGTCCTGGCCAAGTTCCCCAGATGTGATTGAAAAAATATACCTGCGGGAAGAGTTTAAATTCTAGAAGTAAAATTCCTGCAGAGCAAAAAAGAAGAATGCTTAACAGAATGGTTTTTGAATGCCGAAAAGAGCCTGCTCTAACCAAACGACCTATTGCGGCGCCTAGAAAAACAGAGGGGATGGGAGTTAAAATCCAAAATAAAACACCCTGAACAGTTAAGCAGCCAGCAAAAAAAGCGTTAATAAATAATGGAAGTCCAAAAAGATAAAGGAATATGAAAATGCCTAGAATTTTGGCTTTATCTTTAGAATAGGAACCTTTCAGTAGGCTAAATCCCGCCCAATATGCCCCAACCGTTGCCGCTATCATGGCCGACTCAAAATGGAAATCGCGCAATAACGGAATGGGAAGTAATAAAATACCAGCCAAAATGGGAATTAAGTAATAGAGAAGGTATTTATAGCGATTCATAAAAGGTGATTTTCAGATGCATTTCTAGAACCGAAGTTTTGTCAAGATGAAATGCTTGCCCAATATATCCAATACATCAATAAAAACTGAAGAGGTAGTCGCAAAAGAGCTAGCCAGGTACCAACTGTAAAGCCACGTTTCTTATACATGGCCCAAAACATGTGCATATTGGCAGGGAATACAGCAAAAAGGAGGAGTATTAATCCCCAACCTGCAAAGTTTCTTGTTGTCGAAACTAAAAAGCCGATGCCACCAAGTATTTCAAAAACGCCACTTATATAAACCATGGCTTTATGGTTCGGAATATATTTGGGCATTATGCGCATATATACTTTTGGCTTCACAAAATGTAGAACGCCAGCTACTATAAAAATAACCGCAATTATAAGAATGCTAAATGATGTGGATAGTAAAAATGACATCTGCTAAGTTTGTGAATGATTAAGCGAAGAGTACATAATCTTGAGCAGAGTGAGTAGAGTTACTTTTTAAACATGGTGCTGAAAACGAACCAGATGTTTTCCTTACGCTCCATAAGCCTGCGCCTAAAATATGGAAACCAGTCGGTACCAAAAGGCACATAAACACGAGTTTTATAACCATCAGTTGTGAGTTGAACCATGGTTTCTTCACGTAAACCATAGAGCATTTGAATCTCAAACCGTTCTTTGGGGATATTTTGCTCTGCAGCGTATTCTTTTAACCAAAGTATTAATTCATCATCGTGTGTACCAAATCGAGGGAAAGTGGTTTTCTCTAATAAAATTTTGGCACATTCTTTATACGACTCACGAATGGCAGGCATATTTTGCAGTGCTAAATCCGAAGGTTCTTTATAGGCGCCTTTTACTAGCCGAATATCGGCACCCAATTCTGCCAACTCAATAATGTCATTTTTAGAACGAAGCAGCATACTTTGAATTACTGTTCCTACATGTTTGCCATATTTGGCAAAAGCTTCTTTAAAAATGTCGAGAGTGATTTGTGTGTAGTCACTGCCCTCCATGTCTATGCGCACAAACTGATCTTGAGCTTGGGCAACATCCAGCAGTCGGAAAAGATTTTGCGTGCAATAAGCCCTATCAATATCTAGGCCCAGCATGGTTAGCTTTATTGAAATACCACTGATTAAACCATACTCTTTTATGCCGTGTAAAAGCTGGATGTACGCTTCTATAGTAGCGTCAGCAGTTGCTTTATCTTTTACGTTTTCGCCGAGTAGGTCGAGCGTTAAGAGTAGATTTTTATCATTGAGATATTTGATTTTTGGGATAGACTCGTCAAATGATTCGCCCGCAACAAATTTCTTAGCAAGAACAAAAGGTAATTTCATAGGTATGAATTTAGTTAACCGTATCAAAAATACATAATTACTAATTACGATACACCATTATTATAACCGCAAAAAGTGTAAATAGTGATTTAATTTTTACAGAATGAAACAACCTAAAATGAAAAGCGTAGAGTAATCTCAGTTCAATAAAAAATGGAGAAACAATGAATGAAAATAAAAGTTATTTATTAAAATTTGGTGGGTTGCTTTGCCTAATGTTCGTAATAATGTTAGTTGGCGCAAAACTAGGGTGGGCTCAATCTTCTGATAGAGCGTATAGAATAGAAAGCTTTCCGGTAAGCGACGGCGCAAGTGTAGATGTTAAAACATCAGGTGGCAGCATTCAGATAGTTGGAAAAGACACCGATGAAGTAACCATTGAGATGTATGTTAAAAAGGGAAATAAATACCTAAAGCAAAGAGATACTGATTTAGATGGCTGGCAAATTAACTTATCTAAAAACGGTAATAAAGTTACAGCATCCGCTATTCGAGAAAGTGGCTTCGGTTGGAACTGGGGGCGAAATAATGAGTCGGTGGCATTTATAGTGTATGCGCCAAGAGTTACTAAAAGCACACTTAAAACATCAGGTGGCAGTATTAAATTCGAAAATTTAATTGGAAACCAAGAAGGCAAAACAAGCGGTGGATCGGTTAGTGCAGCTAGTATTTTTGGTGATTTGAACTTGGCTACTTCAGGCGGAAGTATTACTGTGAATGAAATTACAGGTAATGTAGACGCTGCTACAAGTGGTGGTAGAATAGAAGCGGTAAATATTGAAGGAAATGTGGACCTCAAAAGCTCTGGTGGAAGCATAACTATTGAATCGGTGGGTGGAAGTGTACTTGCAAAAACTAGCGGCGGTTCTATAAATGCTGAAATTGATGCTCCTAAAGGTGAAATCGATTTGAAAACCTCAGGCGGTAGTATAAGAGTAACTGTGCCAGGAAATCTGGGCTACGATCTTGATTTGAGAGGAAATAGAGTGAAAGCCTCACTCGAGAATTTTAAAGGGAAAGCTGAACGCAACCAAATTGAAGGCACACAAAACGGCGGCGGAATTAGCCTAGTAGCAAAAACCTCAGGTGGCAGTGTAGACCTCAAATACTACTAAAATAGAAATTGATATTTAATGTTAGTTAGTCAAAAGGTATTGGTTGATCCCCAATGCCTTTTTTTTTTAAAAATGTTAGGTACCTAACTATTTTCCTGTGATAAGGATGGTAGGTATTGGGTAAATAGTTGACAGATTTTAATTAAAAATCGAAAATCTATACAAATACCGCTCCGTAGGTGCGGTATATTTGTATAACCTAGAGAACCTAGAAAACACTGCGCCGTAGGTGCAGTACGAATATTGCTGGGCGTATTGAGAATTGATAGGTGAACTCAATGTAGTACTGCCCCGGTTGGGGCAGGTGGGTGGTGGTGGTTATTTGGGTTACAAACATATCGTCCCGATGGGACGGGAACTGCACCATGAAAATCACTAGGTAGGAAATTGCGCTTATGATTATTCTGCTTTGGGATTGTAAATTTCGTTATCGAATTTCCGCAGATATACAATCTCGTGCCAAAGTTCCCTAAAACCTTAAGGAGTTCGTGAGGCTCTCGAACTGGCAAGCTATAATAAAGAACAAGTCACCAACTTAATTACCAACAAGGAATACTAAGTCTAAAAAAGAATAAGAAAAAACCTTCAATCTGTCCGAATCTAACTCATATTATTTTTGTTATAAAAAAATATCTGTTCGAACAAATCTAAGTCTTATATTGAAGGTTCGATAAATCTTTACTATGTCCAATAAAATTATAGCTACTCCCGAAACAAAGACAAGCGTGCAAGAACGTCCTATTATTATAAAAGGCGTACGTACTCATAATCTTAAAAATATAGATGTTGAAATTCCCCGTAACAAAATTACGGTGGTAACAGGTGTATCGGGCTCTGGTAAGTCTAGCTTGGCATTTGATACCATTTATGCAGAAGGTCAGCGCCGCTATGTTGAAAGTTTGTCGAGTTACGCGCGGCAATTTTTAGAAAGAATGGACAAGCCAGAAGTTGATTTTATGCAAGGCATTTCGCCCGCCATGGCTATTCAGCAGAAGACAACATCGAGCAATCCACGCTCAACAGTTGGCACCACTACCGAGATTTATGATTATCTAAGGCTCCTATTTGCACGTGTTGGTAGAACCATTTCTCCCGTTTCTGGTAAGCAGGTTAAAAAAGACACTCCCAAAACTATAATCAAAGAGCTCTTTGAGTCGCAAGAAGAGGGAGCAAGATTTTATTTACTATTTCCAATTCCAGAGCACGCAAAAAATAAACTTGAAGAAGTACTTAAGGTTTTAAGGGAGAAAGGATTAACTCGACTTTTAAATATGAAAGACGAACAGATTCTTGATTTAACAGATCCGCAGCAAGACACTTCAAAATTAAAAACCAAACAGTATAGAGTTTTGGTAGATCGCCTTGCGATACAAAATGACGAGGCTACTATTACAAGAATTGCGGGCTCTATAGAAACGGCACTTCAAGAAGGAAATGGCCGTTGCTCTATTAAAATGAGAAATGGCGAAGAGCTAGTATTTAGCGAACGATTTGAATTAGATGGAATGGAGTTTGTTGAGCCAACGCCACAGATGTTTTCGTTTAATAATCCATTTGGTGCCTGTACAAAGTGTGAAGGATTTGGACGAGTGGCAGGAATTGATGAGGATTTGGTAATCCCCGTTCCTGAGCTGTCGATTAGAGATGGTGTGATTGCACCATTCAACTCACAGAAGTTTAGTGCCCATTTAAAGGATCTGATAAAGCTAGCCGCCAAAGAGAAGTTTTCGATAGACACACCATATATTGATCTTCCGAAAGAAGTGAAGAGTATAATCTGGAATGGTAAAGATGGTTATATAGGTATTTGGAACTTCTTTGAAGAAGTAAAAGCTCAAGCCTATAAAGTGCACATGCGCGTGCTATATTCGCGCTACAGAGGATACAGCCGCTGCCCAGAATGTGAAGGATATCGAGTTCGAAAAGATGCCCAATATATTATTGTTGGTGATATGCACGTAGGCGAGGTTTCTGAATTAACCATTGGCCACGCACGAAAATATTTTGATGATTTAGAACTCACCGAATACGAGCAAAGTGTAGCCGGTCAAATCTTGTATGAAATTCGAAAGAGACTAAAGTATCTGGATGAAGTAGGATTAGACTATCTAACCCTAGATCGTTTGGCAAATACATTAAGTGGAGGAGAGTCTCAGCGAATTAGTCTTTCAAACGCACTTGGTAGCTCACTCATCGGAAGTATGTATGTGCTAGATGAGCCAACTATAGGTTTACATCCCAAAGATAATGATCGATTAATCAGCATTTTGGAATCGTTGAGAGATATTGGAAATACAGTGCTTGTGGTAGAACACGACCCAGAGATGATGAAGGCTGCGGATAATATCATAGATATTGGTCCTTTTGCAGGAGCACACGGTGGCGAAGTTGTATTTCATGGTACTTATGAGAACCTATTAAAATCTGATTCTTTAACTGGAAAGTATTTAAGTGGACGTAAAGCCATAGAAGTTCCTAAAAAAAGACGTCATGGAAACGGTAAATCTGTTCGTATAGAAGGCGCAAGTGAGCATAATCTTAAAAATGTAACCGTCGAATTTCCGCTAGGTATGCTAGTGGTTGTAACTGGGGTTTCTGGTTCAGGTAAATCTACGCTCGTTCACGATACACTTTATGCGGGTATTCAAAAACACATCGGTTCCTACAACCAAAAGGTAGGTCGATTTAGAGATCTATCGGGTACAGGCTCTGTTCATGGTGTAGAGATGGTAGATCAAGCGCCTATCGGACGCTCATCACGTTCAAACCCTGCAACCTACACAAAAGCTTTTGACGGCATTAGAGACGTATTTGCCAATACTCGTCAAGCAAAGATTATGGGTTATACCCCAGGACATTTTTCTTTTAATGTGCCAGGTGGACGTTGTGAAACCTGCCAAGGCGAAGGCGTGCAGAAAATTGAAATGCAATTCATGGCCGACATCGAGCTTACTTGCGAAGTATGTAATGGAAAGCGGTTTAGAAAAGATGTGCTCAGCGTTAAATACAGAGGGCTAAGCATTTTTGATGTGCTTGATATGCCTGTTTCTGAAGCCATCGAGTTTTTTGTAGATGAGCCTAGCATTATCAATAAATTAATTCCCTTAGAAGATGTTGGTTTAGGTTATCTGAAACTTGGCCAAAGTGCTACAACTCTTTCAGGTGGAGAAGCGCAACGCGTAAAACTAGCTCGGTTTTTAACTAAGCAAAGCACCGAACACACCATCTACTTTTTTGATGAACCTACAACAGGCTTACATTTTGAGGATGTCACAAAACTAATGGAAGCCTTCAACGCCTTGGTAAATGCAGGCCACTCCGTAATTATAATCGAGCACAATTTAGATGTGATCAAATGTGCAGATTGGATTATTGATGTGGGCCCAGAAGGTGGCTTTGGCGGCGGACAAATTGTAGCCGAAGGTACCCCAGAAGAAATAATTAAAGTTAAAGAAAGTTACACCGGCCAATACCTGAAAGATTATTTGGGGTAGGACGTAAAGCTAAATAGGTGTGTCTTTGATGATATCTGATTATTCGGAGACAACCACCCGTCCAGGCGAGGCGCGCAGCGGAGCAAGTAACGAAGCAATCTCCAGATATTAGGCTACTAGCCCTTCAAAGTCTAGATCTTAAATGATTTCAAGTCAATTTGTTCCCTAGGCTTCGGGATGACCCTACTCTATTTTATCGAGAGTAAACTGTATTTGGGCCACCGAACTAACTACCGACAACCTAAATTTTGCTATTCCTCTGGAACAACTGACCACGTAGGAACTTAAACGTATTTGCAGAGTTACAATTGAATAAATCAATCAACTTAATATAGATTATGCGAAATTCAATTAAAATAAGTTCATTAATAACGGCTCTTTTGTTAGCTGTACTATTTTCACCAACAACACAAGCTCAGGTATTACCAAAGTTTGGTGTTAAGGGTGGTTTAAATTATTCAACATTCAATAGCTCGGATGATGGCGCTGATGATATAGAGTTCAAAACTGGATTTCTTGTAGGGGCTTTTGTTGATATACCGATTCCAGCAACTCCCGTTTCGGTGCAACCAGAAGTGCTTTATGCGAAATATGGTGCCAATTTAAAAGATACAGATATATCAATAGACATGAACTATCTGCAAATACCGGTGCTATTAAAGTTTGGCTTCCCAACTCCTGCAGCAAGTCCAAATGTATTTTTTGGGCCTTATATGGGTTTTAATATGAAGTCTGAAGTTAAAGTTAATGATATATCTGCTAACGCAGATGACTATGTAGAAGACACAGATTTTGGTGTTGTAGTTGGTGCAGGCATAGATATTACAAAAATTAGAGTTGCACTCCGTTATACAGCAGGTTTAACAAATATTGCAAAATCATCACCTAATGTTGATTATAAAAACGGTGCATTTGCATTAACAGTTGGAATCAGCTTCTAAGAAGCACCAAAATAATTTTATTAAAAAGAGCAGTTTCTTGTAGGAACTGCTCTTTTTTTATGAGCAATATTTAATTAGAAAAGCATGGCCGAAAATTAGTATAATCAGCCATGTTCATGAGACTTCTATATCTCAACTGGAAAATATTCATTTCCAACCTAAATCGGTTTCAGCTTTTGTTACTGATTGGTTACATCATGTTTTTAGGAGTGATGCTTGTGAACCTTGTAGGTACAGCCATTGTGGTAAACATGTTAGATACCGACCCTTGGATGAGAACTCAAATCCCTTGGCTTACACCCGAAATTCACCTGTTCTTGTTACTCGTTTTCGCAAACAGCTATTGGGTGATGCACTTTTCGTTTACGAACCTTAGGCTGCTAAATTTAGAAGAAAACAGAAAACTACTAGGCTTCGCCTTCCCGCTTAAAAAGCTTTCGAAATACTTGATATGGATTGGATTCTGCCATCCCGTGAATCTAATTTATAACTTTACTTGGCTAGTATTTTTGATGTTGAAAGTCACCCACGTGTACCAAGTATTGGTGGCAATTGCAGCTATAGCATTTAATTATGTGCTCATATATTCCATCAAACATCGCTTTATTCGTATTGTAGAGCGTAGATTCATAGCCGTTGTATTGACATTGCTGTTTTTGGTGTTTGTATTATTTCAAGCGGTTTCATTTTTTGCAGATAATTCACGAGAAATATTTGAGCGTATTACCCCTCAAGTAGAAACCATAAATACAGTGCTCTCCTGGTTGCCAGGCGGTTTGCTTTTACGCACGGTTCAGCTCGATTATGGCTGGTTTAATGCATTAATTGTGCTTTCATTTTTGTCCGTTTTAGTTGGACTTATCATCATCGATCACTTCAATAAAACGTGCGAAGGTCTTATCAATCCAACCATTTCAAAAGCAGAAGAGCAGAGTAGTAAACTTTGGCATTTTCTAAGAAAAGTGTTGGGTCGCAATGCGGGCAAGTATTACTACTATGTAATGATTCATCCCTACAACAAATTGCAATTACTAACGCTTGCAATCATTCCAATTGTGTATGTGCCATTACTCTCGCAGCTTGAGTACGAAGTAGCAAGAACGGTGTTAATTCCCACAATATTAGCGGGAATTCCCGTTGCCTTGCTTGCAATGGGCATGGCAAATATGTACGGATATGAAAACAGAGAGCTTCTACTGCATCTACAATTTCCTGTAAAATTAGAACAACAGTTAAAAGAACGATTTTTAGGTGTGTTCTTGCTCCCTCTTTTAGTATTCTACCTAATCACAATTTTTGAAATTTTGGTGGTGCCCGAAGTAGGGCATGTAGTCAAAATATTTATTGGCAACACATTTTTCTTTTTATGTTTTATGCTGCTCTTTATTTGGAGTTCCTATTATCAATATCAGAAAGCCACTTATTCATCGTTTAGTTATAAGCACCCCATTATTCCACAAAAAGTAACTTTTGTAATATCATTCGCTATTTTCAGTGTTGGCTATTTAGTGTTTGTGCCACTAGGTGAATTAGAATGGTATAGAATTACTATAATGAGCGTAGTTATTGTAGTAATGGGCATTTACCTTTGGCGGCACATGGATGTGCTAGTAAGCCTTTTCAAAAAACAAGTTCTAAAACGACTATGGTCGGATTAATAAATTCAAATAATTAAATTTTATGTTACCAATACATCTCGATTTGGGATTCAATCAAATCTATTTTTATGAAGGAATTTATTTCCTTATTTCAATTGTACTTGCTGTATGGTGGGGCCAAAAAAGAGTCAAAAAATTTGGTGGTCATGTAGAAAAATTTGAAGGACTTGTTCTATGGGCAATCGTTTGGGCTCTTATTGGTGCAAGAGTTTCTCATTATATGTTTTGGGAATCGGATGCGTTTTGGGCAGACCCAACCATTATTCTAAGCCTAACCGGCGCTGGAAATAGTATTACTGGTGGTTTAGTGGGTGGTATGTTTGGGGGCTGGTTATACATGCGTCGCAACAAAATGAACTATTGGGAGTATTTTTCCATTCTTTCTCCCGTGGTATTATTAGGGCAAGGTCTTGGCCGAATCGGATGTTTTTTAAATGGTGATGCCTACGGAAAAGCAACCTCATCCTTTTTAGGCGTTCAATTTCCTAGATATGGAACTGTAATTCCTAGTTTTGAAACCGAGTACCGAATATCGAGCCCAGCTTGGCAGTATTCCTTTGAAAATGGATTGGTAGATCAGTCATCTACAGTAAGTGCAGCTTTACACGCCACACAACTTTATGAAATGCTGGGTGATTTTATTTTAATTGGAATAGTGTTGTGGGTGTTTAATAAATACTTCCAAAAAGATAAAAAATCCCCAATAATATTCTTTATCCATACGGGTGGGTATGCCTTGCTACGCTTTGCATTAGAATTCTTACGTGCCGATAATGAAGCCCCAGCAATGTTTAATATGACAAGCCTTCAAATAGTGCTTCTGCTATATGGCATATTTACCACAGTGTATGCCTTACGGTACTTTGCATCAAAAAACAAATCTCCAGCGCATGGCTAGTGCAATAAATATTTCGGGATTAATTAAAAGCTACGACCAAGAGGTTGTACTTAAAGAATTAGATTTAAAAATCCCCGAGGGCAGTATTTTCGGGTTAATTGGTCCCAATGGAGCTGGTAAAAGCACGTTAATTGGCGTGCTAACTGGTTTGCTAAGCTTTGATGACGGGTACATCACAATAAATGGACTGCTTTTAGAAGATAAAAACGAAGAAGAGATTAAGGGGCAGTTAGCCTCTGTACTTCAGCCGCCCCTGTTGTTTGAGCAGTTTACTAGTCTAGAGTTTATTGAGTATGTATGCGATATCTATAATGTAGAAAAGAATGGTTTTATCGAAAAAGCCTACGCCTTACTAGATTATTTTGAGATTAAAGATTTTGCTAAAATTAAGATTCATAAACTCTCCTCAGGAAGTAGAAAGAAGCTAGCTTTTGTAACCGCTGTACTAACCGAACCAAAAATTCTTTTACTAGATGAGCCATTTGAATCGGTAGATGTGATTTCTATTGAGAGAATGAAAACCATCTTGCGTAAGCTTAAGGTAAAAGGCGTAACAGTAATTATTACTAGTCATATTTTAGAAGTGGTTGAGAATCTTTGCGACGACATCGCCATTTTACACAAAGGTCGTATTATTGCTTACGTAGATTCAGTAAATCGCCAAACCCTCGAAGGCAATGCAAGTTTATATGAGATTTTCAATAAATACGTTGAAGTAGAAACGAAAGATAATATTGTAGATTGGCTTTAACCCTTCCCCGTAAAAAGCCATTCTAACTCTACCTATAGTTTTTGTATAATAACGCAAACAAACCAAGGAGTTAGTATGAAAAGAACAGCATTACTTACAGCATCATTATTTCTCATTTCAACAGTATTAGTAGCCCAAAATCGTCCGGATGGCACAACACCTCAGGGCGAAAATCTAAAAGTGCCAATAGGTTGGGAATTGCGATTAGATCGCCCCAACCCTGATGTTATAATTGGCGATGATATTGAAACTGCCGATATATATTTTGTGAATATGACACCTGGCTGGCATATTAAAACAGGTCCAGCAGCCATTTTTTATCATCCTGAGAATACTATTTCGGGGAGTTATAATATCTCCTCTGAGTTTCATTTATTTGACCCAGGCGAAAGAAACAGAGAGGCCTTTGGAATATTTTTTGGTGGAAAGAATTTAGATAAAGAGAATCAACAATACGTGTATTTCCTAATTAGAAATACGGGCGAATATCTGATAAAAACACGCAATGGAGATGAAACCCCAAATATTCAAAGATGGACCGCAACTGATGCTATGCATAAATTCACCGAAGAAACTGAAGACAGTGCAGCGAATACTTTTTTAGTGGATGTTAACTCCGATAAAATCACCTTTTATTTAAATGGAACAGAACTAACTAGTATTCCTTCTAATGGCGTTGAAACGGATGGGCTATTCGGAATGCGAATCAATCACAGTAACGATGTCCATGTTACATCTTTGGTGATAGGGCAGAAATAGGCAGGAAATGTCCCAAATGCTAAGTTCATAGCCAAATTCTTCCAAAGTTAAACTACTAGTGAAATAGTAAAAAGGAAATGCACAAAGCCTTGGAAGAATTAAGGACACACATGTAAAATTTAAGTCTAAAACTTAAATCTTATTTCTAACATCTTAAATTCCAAACCTGCTCTTAATGCGGTCGAGATTCTGTTGTTCGTGTTTGTTTATGCCACCACTGCTCATAGCAATAGTTTCTAAAAGCTGATAGGTAAAACGCTTTTTATCATCTGTAAAATTTCTATTTATATAGCTAATGGCGCCCTCAATAAGTTCTTCAAGGTGTTTAGTGCTCATAGCACCAAGACTACTATGAGTGGTTTGTAAGTTCTTTCCTGTATCGTAGCCTAAAGTATCTAGCACACGCTGTGCTGTTTTTTGTTCTTTAAAGGAAGTGCTGCCATCGGCGCCTACAATCCAAAAAATAAGGACATAGGTTGCTGTTTCGTCAGTTAATGGATAACTCATATTAAAACTCTTTTGATAAAAGGTTACAGATTTCCTCTACAAGCTCGCGTTTTTCGGTTGTTATAGAGTTTTTTTGGTGTGAATCGATATCAAGCTGGGCTACAAAAGCGCCATCTTTCATAATTGGTGCCACAATCTCTGAGTGCACATTAGCGCTACATGATAAATAATTATCTTCCTCATGCACATTCTGAGATACAAAAGTCTCGTGACTAAGAGCTACCTGCCCGCAAATACCCACACCAAATGGGATGCGAGTGTGATCGGTAGCATCGCCCACGAAAGGACCAAGCGTAAGTACCTCAGCGCCAGATGGATCGGCAATGTAAAAGCCAACCCAATCAAAATGCTCCACTTCATCGGCTAACAATTCGCATATAGCAAACAGTATTTCATCTCTTGTGATGTCTTTTGAGATAATCTCGTTAACAGAAGGGATTAATTTTTCTTTGAGAGTAGTAAGGTCGGTGGTAGTCATAGGAGTAAAGTTTATGCATTAACATAATATAAGAATCGCAGAATAAATAAAGTTAAGCTTTGATAAAAGGTGTTACCAATTAGTTTTTGATTTCAAATCCCAAAGGGATTACATATTTATAGCCAGAAATTAATATGTAATGTACGACCCCGATGGGGTCGAATGGGAAACGTCCATTAAAAATGCTATAAATATTTGAACCCGATGGGTTCAATTTTATATCGATTCAAATATTTATTCTTCTTTGAAATCAATTTTGAATTTTAATAAAAATTCTTTGTATTCATCTTTAAATGACTTTGTTTTGTGATGATGCTTCTGATTGTTAATGTATTTTATAACACTATCCAATGATGAATTGCTATAAGAAAAAGCACCATATCCTTCTTGCCACTTAAAAATTCTTTTGCCATATATATGTTCGTTTATCCAAGAATTGGAGGATTTCTTAACCTCTCTAACTAAATCCGAAAGGCAACAGTTTGGTTTCATCCCAATCAAAATGTGGATGTAATCAGGCATAATATTAATGGCAAGCATCTTCTGGCCTTTGTTTTGAATAATCCCTGTTATGTATTTATAAAATTCAACTTCCCATTTCTCAGAGATGAGACTTTGTCAGCCTTTAACTGCAAAAACAAGTTGAATGTATATTTGAGAAAATGTTCCTGCTGCCATAATAATTTAATTAAATATTGTCAGTTGTATAGTAGACCTGTGCAACCGAGTATTTATCTAAATCCGTACCTATCAAATATGCATTCATATGCTTATAAAAGCCCGATGCTATTGCTATGATTATTAAAACATCACAGATAAGATTAATAAATAAGACATGTTTTCAAAGCACAAACATCCGCTTGAGGATATTAATATTATGTTTGTGATTATTTTATAATTTCAAATCCCAAAGGGATTACATATTTATAGCCAGAAATTAATATGTAATGTACGACCCCGATGGGGTCGAATGGGAAACGTCCATTAAAAATGCTATAAATATTTGAACCCGATGGGTTCAATTTTATATCGATTCAAATATTTATTCTTCTTTAAAGCCTTATAAAGAATGCGTATTTATAGCACCAAAATCGCCCTTAACAACTCGCCAAAAATAAATAACTTAATCTGGGGTAAATAGTATTTTATTTTCATAAAAGGTGCGTATCTTTGTGGCTTATGGATGGATTTTTTCAAGATATTGCCCCCTTTACTACTCAGATAATAGGCGCGGGCGCTTTACTCGTAGCAAGTTTTACCTCATTATTTTCTGTTGTTAACCCGTTAACAGCAATGCCGGTATTTTTATCGTTAACCGAAGGCTCGACCGAGAAAGAAATGACTCGTACTGCTCGTAAATCGGTTACGTACATGTTTTTTGTACTAATTATTTTTCTTCTAGCTGGTACATACATACTTAGCTTTTTTGGAATCAGTTTGTCTGGTATTCGAATTGCAGGCGGTTTAGTAATTGCTCGTGCTGGCTTTGCCATGCTTAACCCACAAAAAAGTGGCGACAAAATAACGGAAGAAGAACAAGAGCAAGCAATGGAAAAAGAGGACATTTCTTTTAGCCCTATCGCAATGCCGTTGCTTTCTGGTCCGGGCAGTATAGCTGTGGTAATTGGCTTTGGCTCGCAAGCAACCAACATATTTGATTATATAGTGAACGGTGTTGCAGTTTTTATTACAGCCATTTTAGCCTATGCCATTCTACGTGTAGCACCTTGGCTATACAAACTAATTGGCAAAACAGGCATGACTGTAATAACGCGGATGATGGGTTTTATAGCTCTAGCCATTGGCGTACAATTTGTTATAAATGGCATGTCTAAGTTCTTTGGCGCGGGGCTTTAATGGCTACCGCTTTGCAGCTTATAGCCTACGATAAGTGGGCAAACGATAAGGTGCTAACTGCTATTTCAGAAATTAATGATGATAAACTGAGCCACGCCTGTTTAAAATTAATGAGCCATATTTTACAAGCACAGTTAGTATGGGCTCATAGAGTTTTTAAAATGCCTACAGTTACTGATGTCTGGCCAAGCTATTCCTATCAAGATTGTAGAACATATTTAGTTGCAAATACTAAAACTATTAACACAAATTAGCGCTCATTTAAACGAAAAGGCAGATTATTCTAATTCAAAAGGAGTTGTATTTTCTAATGATGTAGATGATATACTTCAACACCTTATCATCCATGGGCAACACCATCGAGCACAAATCGCCCTACTTTTACGCCAGAATGGAATTGAGCCTCCAACTACTGATTACATCTTTTATATAAGATTGAGCACCGATACGTAAAAAAGACTTGTATTTAGTTCTAGCACTCGCTTTCTTAAGCAATCCTATTTTAGAACTATTAAATCCCTTTTATTCTGGAAACATTAGAAAACATTCTGGCTTCATTTTCATCATTTATGTGGGGTACACCGCTCGTAGTATTATTGGTTGGTGGTGGAATATATTTCATGATCTACTCCCGCTTAACCCCATACCGCTACTTTTTTCATGCGATTAATATACTTCGAGGCAAGTATGACGATCCTGATGCTCCCGGCGATATTAGTCATTTCGAAGCACTTTCGAGCGCGTTAGCAGCTACTGTAGGTTTAGGAAATATTAGTGGTGTTGCCGTTGCCATTGCAATGGGAGGTCCAGGCGCCGTTTTTTGGATGTGGATAAGTGCTTTGGCTGGTATGGCAACCAAATATTTTACATGTACCCTCTCCATTATGTACCGTGGAAATGACTCTAATGGAGACATTCAAGGTGGTACAATGTATATGATTACTGAAGGTCTTGGTAAAAAATGGAAGCCACTAGCAATGGTATTCGCTGTTGCTGGATTATTTGGAGCTCTTCCTTTATTTCAAGCAAATCAACTTACACAGGCAGTACGTGATGTTATTATTATTCCAAATGGCATTTTAGAAGATACCCCTGCATGGATTGCGGCTATTTCCGCTTTTATACCAGAATCATTTGTGCCTACTTATTTGGGCTTTAGCTTTGCTGAATCTGAAATATTATTTGTAACAAGTTTACTAACAGGCTTAATAATTTTGAGTCTGGTTGGAATGGTAATTTTTGGTGGAATTAAAAGAATAGGCAAGGTTGCCAGTAAAATGGTGCCAGCAATGGTTATTCTGTACGTTGGGTCTGTTCTCACAATTCTAGGAATTCATTTTGATGTACTGGGCGAGTATTTATGGCTTATTATTTATGATGCATTTACTGCAGAAGCTGCTTTAGGTGGTGCAGTTGGTGCTATTATTATCATAGGGGTGAAAAGAGCCGCGTTTTCGAATGAAGCCGGAATTGGTACTGCGACCTTAGCTCATGGTGCTGCAAAAACAAAAGAACCTGTACGTGAAGGGTTAGTTGCAATGATGGGACCTTTTATAGATACCGTTGTAGTTTGTACAATGACAGCTCTTGCCATTTTAGTTACCGACGTTTGGAGGTCAGGCGATCAGGACGGGATATCTTTAACCGTATCTGCTTTTAACGAAGCTTTAGGACCTGTTGGCGTGTATTTATTAATGATTAGTGTGCTAGTATTTGCAACTAGTTCCATGTTTGCATATTCCTACTATGGCACAAAATGTCTAGGCTTTCTTGCTGGTGCCGACAAGCAGCACTTGTACAATTATTTCTATGTAGGCTCCATTTTGTTGGGTGCTATTACTAGTATATCTGCTATGATTAATTTAATTGATGGGATGTTCGCGATAATGGCAATTCCAACAATGATAGTAGCACTTTTACTTTCACCTAAAGTGATGGAAGCAACCCGAGATTACTTCGCTAGAATGGAAAAGAGAGATATACTGTAAACTCTGAATTCTATTTTACCCAATCGAGGAGGGTATGAATAACTATGGGCTATGAGTTTTATACAGCCCCAATTCGTTGTTTTTTATTTCCCAATAAATTCTCTCATCCATTGGAACCAGAGGTTCTACCAGGCATTACGAACGGGATGTTCGTAACGAGTGGGGGGGTGGGCTTGATACTGGATTTTGGGCAAGAATTAGTATTCCAATTAACCAATTACTATTTCCTATTCATTGCAAATTGTTAACTGTTCACTGACTTCCTTAATCCCCCAATCTCAATCTCCATTAACTATTAACTAATTTTTTTACTGCTCATTGATTACTGTCTTTTCCAATAGCTTTCACAACCATCCCCACATGCAAAATATAAGTAAACTGTAAAAAGCTAAAATTCAGTTTTTAAATCCCACTAAAAAGAACTTACTTTGCGGATAGACATTAACATAATTATTCAAAATGAAGCGCATTTCCATCCTGTTTCTATTTTTGGCACTCACACTTTCTGCCATTGCACAAAGCACATCCATCAAGGATAAAACTAAAGATCTAAAGGTAACTAAGGGGTATTTCGATTATTACTTCGATGAAGACAATGATAAACTTTGGCTAAAAGTTGATAAACTAAATACAGAGTTCCTGTACGCTAATTATTTGGCTGCGGGCGTTGGCTCTAATGATATTGGGCTCGATAGAAGCCAGCAGGGCGGCCAGCGTGTGGTGTATTTCGAACGACGTGGCCCAAAGTTAATGATGATTCAACCGAACCTCGATTATATCGCTAACTCGGATAATGAACTCGAAAAGAAATCAGTGAGAGAAGCATTTGCGTCATCGATTTTGTACGGATTTAAGATTGAAGCCGAAGAGGGTGGCTCTTATTTAATTGACCTAACCCCATTTTTAATGCAGGATGCTCACAATGTTACAGGTCGTCTTCAAAGATCAGGAGAAGGAAGTTATAAACTAGATAATAGCCGATCATCATTGTACAAAGAGGGAACATTCAACTTCCCAAAAAATACAGAATTTGAAACCATGCTTACCTTTACGGGCAACAATCCAGGTCGAGAAGTGCGATCAGTAGTTCCAGATCCAACTGCAATTACGGTACGTCAACATCATTCATTTGTAGAACTTCCCGATGCTAATTATACCCCTCGTGAATTTGATCCACGTGGTGGATTTTTCGCAACTTCCTATCAAGATTATGCTACGCCCATTGGCACTCCTATGACAAAGCGATTTATAAATCGACATCGTTTGGAGAAAAAGAATCCTGAAGCAGCAATGAGTGAAGCCGTTAAACCAATTGTGTATTATTTGGATAATGGAACGCCTGAACCTGTACGCACAGCCCTGCTCGATGGTGCACGTTGGTGGAATCAGGCTTTCGAAGCGGCAGGTTACAAGGATGCCTTTCAGGTGAAAGTATTACCAGATGATGCGCATCCACTCGATATTCGATATAATGTAATAAACTGGGTGCATCGCTCTACTCGCGGTTGGTCGTATGGCGGCTCGGTTACCGATCCACGAACGGGCGAAATTATAAAAGGAAATGTGTTACTTGGTTCGCTTCGGGTTCGCCAAGATTATATGATTGCTCAAGGTTTACTAGCACCTTTTGAAGATGGCAACGAACCAGATCCTAGAATGTTAGATATGGCATTGGCTAGAATTAGACAACTTTCTGCACATGAAGTAGGCCATACGCTTGGCATATTCCATAATTTTGCTGCAAGTGTGAGTGATGACGCTTCTGTGATGGATTATCCGCATCCTAAAGTAACTATCAAAAATGGAAAGTTAGATATCTCGAATGCTTACAAAGAAGGAATTGGTGAGTGGGATAAAGTGACAGTTGCGTTTGGATATCAAGATTTCCCAAAAGGCGTAGATGAAAAGGCGGCTCTAAATAAAATCCTTGAAGATGCGACTGCTAATGGCTTGAAATTCATTTCCGATAGCGATGCTCGTCCACAAGGCGGTGCACATCCGTATGCGCATCTTTGGGAGTATGGGAATGATCCACTCACTCAGTTGCAAAAGATGTTAGACATCCGCAAAATTGCACTTAAGAATTTTGATGAATCAGCTATCCAGTTTGGAACACCTATGGCAGAACTCGAAGATGTTTTGGTGCCCATGTATCTATTTCATCGTTATCAGCTTGAGGCTACCGTAAAATTAATTGGTGGCTTAGATTATAGTTATAAGATTAGAGGAGATAACCAAGCATTACCAAAAATTGTACCAGCAGCAGATCAGCTTAAAGCATTGGACGCCATGCTCGAAACAATTAAACCTGAAGTTCTTGCCTTGCCCGAAAACCTACTCAATTTAATTCCACCTAGACCTGCAGGTATTGCTTCATCACGAGAATTGTTTAGGGGAAATACAGGGCCAAGTTTAGATGCATTGTCCATAGCGCAAACAGCAGCAGATTTATCCATTAGTTTGATATTAAATCCACAACGAGCAAATAGATTGGTAGAATATGGGGCTCGGAAAGAAGGCCCAGGTTTGAGTGAGGTCATTGATCGATTACTGAGTAAAACTATAAACACTCGTGGTGGAAGCGATTATTATGGTTCCATTCAGCAAACTGTAAACTTTGTGGTAGCTATAAATTTGATAAAACTACATGCGTCAAATCAAGCAAACCCGGTTACAAAAGCAGTGGTGTACAAAAAGCTGACAAGTATAAGCGAAATGTTAAGCGAGCGAGAAGAAGCGATGGCTATGCAAATATCAGTTATGATAGAATCATACCTAGAATCTCCCAAAGAGTTTGAAACGCCTCGTGAACTACCAGCTCCTCCAGGTTCACCAATTGGTTCAGGTCCAATGTTATACTGCGATTTTTAAATTAAATTCATCAGGCCAAAGACGGAGCTAATGCAACGTCTTTGGTTTATGTTTTAAGTTGAGTTAAAGAAGATGAAAATAATTTCTCCTGAAGTATTATTAACGGGATATAGGCAGGGGATTTTCCCGATGTCAGATTCGCGTTACGATGAAGATGTGAATTGGTACACGGCTCCCATTCGGGGAGTTATTCCCATCCATAAATTTCATGCGCCAAAGAATCTCCGTCGCTTGATACGGCAGAATAAATTTGGCATAAAAATAAATACACAGTTTCGCAAAGTAATTGAAGGATGCGCCCAAAGAGAGACAACGTGGATAAATGATTTAATCATTAACACCTTTGATATTTTAAACCAAATGGGGCACGCACATAGCGTAGAGGTTTATGCCGACAATGAACTCGTTGGTGGATTATATGGAGTTCATTTAGGAGCTGCCTTTTTTGGAGAAAGCATGTTCAATACCGCACCCGAAGCTGATAAAGTAGCGCTGTACTATTGCCATCAGATTTTAAAGAAGAATGAATTCTTACTTTGGGATACCCAGTTCTATACCGAACATTTGGGACGTTTTGGCTGCGAAGAAATTGAAGCAAAAGTCTACGACAAGCTCCTCCAAAAAGCCCTCAAAAAAGAAGCAGAGTTTGTTCTATAACAAGAAACAAGATTTATCGCGGCGAGGGGTGTTTGTGGTGGCGACGATTATCGTTTAGAAACAGGATTTACAGTATTTTCTTGATGTGCAGGATTGGATCTAGCTTTAACCCGTTCATAAGCTGGCTGAAGCCAGTGGCAATTGAGGTGGGCATGAATAGCTTTGAGTTATGAGACTTGAAATTTGTTCACTGCCTTCCCCAATCCCCTAATCCCTAATCCCTAATCCCTAATAATTAAATCCCAAACTCTAGCTCCATTTGGTGGAAATGCGCTTGTTCATTTACGTTTAAATTAGAAAGGGAAATGCCGAGTAAACGAATTCTTCGAGTTCCAGCATCGGTTTGTTCGAGTAGTTGTTTGGCGATAGTAGCAATTACAGTGGCTTCGTTAGTGAATTGTGCTATCGAAAGGCTACGAGTTAGCGTTTCGAAATCATCATAACGAACTTTAAGTGTGATGGTTTTGCCCGCCACTTTACTACTCTTCATTCCTGCTGAAATTTTACCAGCTAACTCCTCAAGAAAGTTGCTAATCCATTCCAATTCCTCTACATCTTCCGAAAAAGTTCTTTCTTTACCGTAAGACTTTCGAATGCGATTCGCCTTCACCTCTCTATTATCGATGCCCCGAACAATACGGTAATAATGTCGGCCTGATTTCCCGAAAGCTTTAACTAAATCAATTTCAGCCCACTCTTTTAAGTCAGCTCCAGTTCTTATGCCAACGGCGTGCATTTTCTTTTGAGTTGCTTTGCCTACTCCGTGGAATTTTTTAATGTCGAGCTCTAATAAAAAATCTTCTGCTTGCTCAGGCGTGATGAGCGTAAGCCCATTAGGTTTATCTAAATCGGAAGCGATTTTAGCCAAAAACTTACAATACGAAACACCAGCAGAAGCTGTAAGCTGGGTTCGCTCATAAATCTTTTCTAGAATTTCTTTAGCAACCAATGTTGCCGAGGGATTATTTTTATAGTTTTCGGTGACATCTAAATAGGCTTCATCTAAAGATAAAGGCTCAACTATATCGGTGTACTCATAAAAGATTTCTCGAATAACATTAGATGCTTCTTTATAAGCTTCAAAATTCGATTTCACAAAAATACCATGGGGACAAAGTCGAGCAGCTTGGGAAGAGGGCATCGCGGAATGAACACCATATTTTCTTGCTTCATAACTAGCTGTAGAAACCACGCCACGCCCATTCGGTGAACCGCCCACAATAACAGGCTTGCCACGCAAAGAAGGATTGTCACGTTGCTCTACGGCAGCAAAAAAGGCATCCATATCAATATGGATAATTTTGCGAATATGCTCTTGGTGAATCATGACATGTATTATACATATACCCCATTTAATACACAAGAACTATAGTTCAAAATAGACAAAAGATGTAAGAATTAAGACATAAGTAAGAGTTTTCAATTTAGATTATAAATTCTAGCCTGAAAATTTCAGATTTATATCATTTCTGTCTTACTGCATATTCACTTCATAGTGAAAACTTGTAGGCTTCAAGTCTTGCCAAGATTTCAGAAATTACAATGTCAAGCTTCTAGCATTCAGAAGGGAATTGGTATCGGATTTCAATTTTGATAATAAATACAATGCAACCATAGTGTTAACAAAGCGGAGTGTTGTTTTTAGCGAACATTTAGTTATATTAAGATTTTCTAATATATGTCGATAATCCTACTAATTGTAAGCTACAGCTTGTGGTCGCTACAAAAAATGGAAGGAATGGTATGAAAAGAGTTATAATAGTAGAAGATGATATGTTATTAGCTTTGGTAGAGGCTAAGATGATTACCAAGTTAGGCTATCAAGTTATTGCAACTGCTGCCAGTGGTGAAGAGGGGTATAGGCTTATACAAGAATTAAAGCCAAGTATTATAGTAATGGATAATCGCTTGGAAGGTGAAATGGATGGCTTAGATGTAGTGGAACGCCTACGAAATGAAGGAAATAAAACCCCCGTTATATTTATTTCAGGCGAAAGTAGCGATCGTCAACAAGTTATTGCAGACGAACTGGAATGTGTTGATTATCTAGTTAAACCCATCTTAATTGAAGGTCTATGTAACGCCTTAGAGCGTGCATCGGATGTAGAAAAAGAATTGTCACCGAACGTAGCCTAAGAGCTACGTGCATGTTTTAAAACAACACGCCCCTGTTGTTTGCCAGCAAGAATTAAATCTATTTCTGCTACCAATCCATTTAAATCAATAGTTTTTACCCATTCTTTTGGAAAGGGTTCAGAGATGGATGCAATATCTTGCCATATTTTAAGGCGTAATGGCATTTTTGTAATGCCAGAATCTATTCCCAATAAACTAAGGCCACGCAAAATAAATGGATAAATATTGGTGTTGAGCGAATGTCCCAAAATATTACCACAGCAGGCAATGGCACCATCTGGGAAAATTTGTGGAATGATGGCTTCTAACATTTCACCCCCAACGGTATCTATTGCAGCAGCAAATCTACTGGTGTTTAATAAACGATCTTTTTCTGGATACACTTCATCTCTATGAATAACTGAGGTAGCACCTAAATTAAGTAGCTCGTCCGTTTTATCTAGTTTTCCAGTGGCGGCAATGACCTCATAACCGAGTTGGGAAAGTTGAAATACTGCCATCGAACCCACGCCACCGGTAGCACCAGTAACTAAAACAGGTCCAGAGTTTGGGGTTATAAGCTCTCGTTGAAGTCGGCGGACTCCATAGGCTGCAGTATAGCCAGCGGTTCCAACTATCATGCTTTCAAATAAAGAAAGGGAGGATGGTAATGGAACTACCCAATTTGCAGGCACACGAATATATTCACCAAAACCACCAAAGGTATTCATCCCTAAATCATAACCCGTCACAATAACTTCTGTTCCCGGGATGAATGCTCCTGTACGATCCTCTTCTACCAAACCAGCCGCATCTATACCCGGCACAAATGGATAAGTCCTGCTCACGCCTTTATTACCAGAAGCAGACAGCCCATCTTTATAATTAAGCGAGGAATAATGAACACGAATTAGCACCTCATTATCGGGTAGTGTAGATAAGGGGATTTCCTTTATTGAACGAGTGAAATTTCCCTCTTTAGTTTCTTCAATCCAAAGTGCTTTAAAAGTAGGAGCCATTTTATTTGAGGATTTTCTTTACAAGTCCAAGTTTACCTTCGTATGGTGCATAGCGGATAGGTACATCGGGCCAAAATGGTTTTTTCATGATGCTTTTTTGATGTGAAAATGAGTCGAAACTCGCTTTGCCGTGGTAAGAGCCAAAACCACTTGCACCCACCCCGCCAAAGCTAAGGTGATGATTGCCTAATTGGGCAATAGTGTCGTTTACTGCACCGCCGCCGAATGAAATATTATCAAAAATCTGCTGTTCAAAATCTTCGTTTGCAGTAAATACATAGAGAGCAAGAGGGTTAGGGTATTTTTTAATCCCTGCAATACATTCTTCTATAGAACTATAAGTTAGAATGGGTAGAATAGGGCCAAAAATCTCTTCTTGCATAATGGCATCATCCCACGAAATTTCATCTAGCACTGTGGGTTCGATATAACTTTCAGAGGCATCTGAATGACCACCAATAACAGTTTTACCATCACTTAAATACCCAGTTAATCTATCAAAATGGGCTTCGTTTATAATTCGAGGAAAATCAGGACTCTCTTTTGGATTGTCACCATAGAAAGAAGTAATAGCTTGCTTCAGGTACTCAATAAATTCGTCTTTCACTCCAGCATCAATTAAAACATAATCAGGAGCCACACAGGTTTGGCCAGCATTTACAAGTTTACCCCAGGCAATTCGTCGCGCTGAAATTTCTAGGTTTGCAGTTTTATCTACAATGCAGGGACTTTTTCCGCCTAATTCTAAAGTCATGGCAGTGAGATTATCAGCCGCCGTTTTCATAATTATTTTGCCCACGCGAGTACTTCCCGTAAAAAAGATATAGTCGAATTTGAGTCGGACTAATTGATCGGCTACATCAGCTCCCCCTAAAACAACAGCTATATATTGCTCATAAAAGTATGCTTTAAAAAGTTCGGCTAGTAATTGTGAAGTGTGTGGTGTTAATTCCGATGGTTTTATTATAGCCGTGTTACCAGCGGCAATTGCACCCACCAATGGTTGAAGGGTGAGTAGAATTGGGTAATTCCAAGGTGAAATTATTAAAGCATTGCCGTAAGGTTCGGTAATGACATAATTCTTAGAGGGGAAATTAACTAACGAAGTGGAAACAGACTTGGGTTTAGTCCAGTTTGCAATATTCTTGATGGCAAAATTGATATCGGTAATAATAAGACCAATTTCAGTGCCGTAAGTTTCAAAAGCCGATTTCTTGAAATCTTTATGAACGGCATCAATCAACTGTTCTTCATTTTCAGTAATAAGTTTTTTAAGCGTGTTTAGCTGGTCAACTCTAAAAGAAATATCTCTGGTTTTGCCAGCGTGAAAAAACTCATACTGTGTATCTAGTATTTTTTTTAAATCACTCATTATTCATCACCCTTTCTACCTTTAAAAGTGCTCATCGAGTCGTACACCTTAAATAGCTTGCCAGCTAACACGTCGTATAGTTTGGCAGGGAGCACTCCACGAATAAAAGGAGTTACTTTAACCATGAATGGTTCACGGAGATGAATTTTATTATGCTCTATGGCATCTAATATTTTATCAGAAATAATATTGGGATCTAAAAGTGGCATCATCTTAGGGGCACTTACTCCATCGAACATCCCGGTATTTATGTAGCTTGGCATTACAGTAAGAACTCTTAGCTCTGGTGAGATTGCAGCCAATTCAAGACGCAAAGAATCTGACCAGCCAGTAGCAGCCCATTTACTAGCTGCATAAACAGTCATTCCAGGATTTGGTGTCAAAGAAGCCGCCGATGAAATATTGACAATATGCCCTTTTTTATTCTGAATCATGGTAGGTAAAAAAGCACGGGTCACGTACATAATACCCAATGAGTTTACCGCCATCGTTTGCTCAATTTCTTTGTAACTATGTTCAGAAAAAGGCTTACCCACAACAATTCCAGCGTTGTTGATAATAACATCAACACCACCTCTTTCGCTAATAACCAGATTTGCTGCTTCCGAAACACTATCTGAGTTGCTAACATCAACCACATTGGTAGAAGCTGAAAAGCCAAGGCTACTAAGTTGGTTGGCTGCATCGAGCACAGCTTTTTCGTTTACATCCCATAAAACCAGATGTTTGGCACCACGCAAAAGTGCTTTTTGGCCCATTAAGAAACCAATGCCACTTGCGGCACCTGTAATTAAAACTGTTTTATTCTGAATTGAAGCCATTGGAGTGCCTTATTTTTAGATAGTTAGTCAACTTATCTAATCAATTATTTAAACAAAGTGCGAAATGCAAATATATATGAAACGTTACATAAGTTAACAAAAATTAGCTATCAAATGAGTATAATTAGGTCAGTTATGATTCTTAAAATACACGAGCATGAGAAAGCTAATACTATTATTTATACCATTATTGGTGCTGGTGGCTTGCCAGTCTTCTAATGTAGATGAAATAGCCTCAGAAATAACTGAGGAATCCATAATGGACCATATTTCAGTACTTGCATCCGATGAATTTGAAGGTAGGGGAACGGGTACAAGAGGTGAAGATAAAGCCGTAGAATATTTGGTAAAACAATTGAAGGAAATAGGAGCCACCTCTGGCGTAGCTGATGGGAGCTTTATTCAGCCATTTCCTTTATTAGGCCAAAAAACTGTTTCTTCTAGTATGGGAATAACCCGTCTATCTAGAAACACACAAGTAAGCCAGTTCAAATATTTTGATGATTTTGTGGCATGGCCTGCAAATCAAGCAGAAAAAGTAGACATCAAAAATGCTGAACTAGTTTATGTGGGTTATGGCATACAAGCGCCCGAAGAAAATTGGGACGATTTTAAAGATGTTGATGTAAAAGGGAAGATTATTATAATTAAGAATAATGACCCTGAATACGATGAAAATGTTTTTGCTGGTAAAACCAGATTGTACTACGGGCGATATACCTACAAGTATGAAAAAGCCAAAGAAATGGGTGCTTTAGGCGCCATTATTATTCATACTACGCCAACAGCAGGTTACGGTTGGAATGTGGTTTCGAATGGCTGGAGCAGCGAGAACTTTTATGTGAAAAGTGATGCCGGCGCTGACAAAGGCTCAACCGAAATGAACGGTTGGTTAACTTATGGTGCGAGTAAAAAATTATTTGAACGTGCCGGCCTAGATTTAGATGATTTACTTGAAAGTGCTGACAGTCCAGATTTTGAACCTGTTGTTCTAAAAAACACCGGACTTTCTGTTAAGCTAGAAGCTAAATACAGAAATATAAATGCCAAGAATGTTGTCGCAAAAATTGAAGGTAGCGATGATGACTTGAAGGACGAATACTTGCTTTTAAGCGCTCATTTCGATCATCTTGGTATTACAACCCCCGTGGATGGCGATTCCATAAATAACGGTGCAGAAGATAATGCGGCAGGAGTAAGTGTGTTGCTAAATATGCTAAAAGGCTACAAAAAAATGCAGCCAGATATTAAAAGAAGTGTGCTAGCAACCATAGTAAGTGCAGAAGAAGTTGGCTTACTAGGTTCAGAATATTGGGCAAATAATCCAACTGTGCCACTTGGTAAAGTTGCGGGTAATATTAACCTTGATGGAACAAATGTGTACGGCGAAACTAAAGACGTGGTCATAATTGGCTACGGAAGAAGTACACTAGCCGATCTAGTTGTTGAGGAAGCCACAAAGGTTGGCCGACCTGTAAAACCTGATGCACATCCAGAACAAGGACTCTTTTATCGATCTGATCATTTCAATATGGCAAAAGTTGGAATTCCAGCTATTTTCCCAAATCCAGGTACTAATTATATTGGCAAAACTGCAGATGAAATGAGAACTATCGATAGTGTTTCAGCAGCGAACTATCACTCAGTTAATGACGAAGTAAATGAATACTGGGATTTATCCGGTGCTGTTAAAGATACTAGATTATTTTTCAAAGTTGGCCTAAGGGTGCTGAATGCAGATGATATTCAAGCTTGGCATGCAGGCGATGAATTTGAAGCTGCAAGATTGAAGTCTCTTAATAAATAAATTTAATTTTATGAATAGATTCATATTTCTTGGAATCCTTTTAATTGGATTGGTAAGTGCATGTGGAGAACCCCCCTCACAAGATGCATTTGTAACAAAATTAGGTGTAGATACACTTGCTGTAGAAACTTTTGAGTTAACACCGAGCGGAATGAATGCTAAGGTTGTGCTGCGCAGCCCAAAAACGTCTCTAAAATCGTATCAAATAGAATTAGGTGATGATGGTGGGGTAGTGAAAATGACGGCCTTAGAACACAACCCTGAGGCGGGCTTCTCTGACGAAGGGAAAACTGTTCAAACTATAGAACGCATTGGTGATAGCCTAAAGGTTGAGACTGAAACCAGTAACGGTTTGCGTACTAGAACAATGGAGTATAAAGCGGGAGCACTACCCTTTATAGATATGGTTCACTGGCCTTTTGAATTGGGTTTGCACGCTGCAAAAAAAGTGGGGCAAGATACTTTGCACCAATATTTAGTTTCAGGAAATAATCTCTCAGATTTTATAATTGCTCGTATTAGTGCAGATTCTATGACTATCCGCCATCCATTTAGAGGAGTGATGGGAGTAAATGTAGATCAATCTGGCAATTTGAAATTGCTAGATGCTGGTTTAACTACACGGAAACTGAAAGTGTACAGAGAACGTTATGTTGATATTGAAGGCATTGCAAAAAGATTTGCTCAGCTAGATAAAGAAGGAAAGTCATTCGGCTCTTTATCGGGTGCAGAAGTTGCAACTGCTGATGTGCATGGCGCAGAAATAATAATTGAATATGGAACGCCTCACAAAAGAAATCGCCAAATTTTTGGTGGTATTGTTAAGTGGGGAGAATTGTGGCGAACCGGCGCAAATAGAGCAACCCATTTCTCTACCAGTAAAGATTTAATGATGGGGAATCTTAAAGTTCCCGCAGGCGAATATACCCTATTTACCATTCCACAAGCAGACGGTGGCACTTTGATTATAAATAAGCAAACCGGTCAAACTGGAACAGCTTATAATTCAGAAAATGATCTTGGTAGAATACCCATGAAAATCTCTTCACAAGACGAGATTACCGAGATATTTACTATCAAAGCTGAAGAAAATGGAAAAAATGGAATACTAAAATTAATCTGGGACCAAACGGTCTTCTCCGTAGATTTTAGCATTCAATAAAAAATATAAATACAGAGTTTAAGTTAAAAAAATAATGAATATTGAAGTATGGTCTGATATAGCATGCCCATTTTGCTATATCGGAAAACGACATTTAGAACACGCTATTGATGAACTAGGAATTTCGGATGAGGTTACTATAACCTGGAAAAGCTTTCAGCTAGATCCAAGTGCGCCATTAAAGACTGACAAATCTCTTGCAGAAATTCTGTCCACTAAGTATGGCAGAGATCTTGCATGGGCTAAAGATATGAACGAGAATGTAAAGAAGACCGCCGCTGGCGTTGGCCTAGCCTATAATATGGATGGAATCATCCCAACCAATTCTTTCGATTCTCACCGCCTAATACACCTTGCAGAAACTGAAAATAAGCAAGGCGAAATGAAAGAAGCATTGTTAGCAGCGTATTTTATAGAAGGCAAAGATACTGGCGATAAGAAAACACTTGCTGAAATTGCTGCTACCGTTGGATTGAATGAGAAAAGAGTACAAGAAGTGCTTAACAGCAACGAATTTGAACAAGCGGTAAAAGCCGATATTGCTCAGGCTCAGAGTTATGGTATTTCAGGAGTTCCATTTTTTGTAATAAATAAGAAATATGGAATATCTGGTGCCCAACCTACAAAGCACTTTGTAGAAACGCTTAAAAAAGTTAAAGACGAAGAATCCGTTTCAAAATAAATAATTTGATAATGAGAGAAGGGTTCTGCAATTTCGAAGCCAATTAGTTAGCATTTAGCAAAGTAAACTGTGACTTTAGACCTGTTTCATCCTACATCTGAGACGCAAAAGGATATTATAAATTCTGCCATTGTCGAAGCTCCGCCTCATAATCCTGGGGTGTACACCATGTATAATGCCAACGACAAGGTTTTGTACGTGGGTAAGGCTAAGAATTTGCATAAGCGAATTACATCCTACCGCTATTCAAAATCGAAAAAGACACAGCGGATGATTGCGCATATATCCCGAATTGGTTTCGAGGTTTGTAAAACTGAAACGGATGCTATTTTATTAGAAAATTTACTTATCCGCTCACTAAGGCCACCTTTTAATACCGTAAATAAAAAGCCAGAAACGTATTACTATATTTCTACTATCAGGAGTGGAAACAAAAGAGAGTTTCGTTTATCAATGCGGCAATTAGAAGATTATCCGCGTTGTTATGGCTGCTTTAAAGGGCATAATAGAGTTAGAAAGGGCTTAGGTGCGTTACTTAAATTTTTATATATGATGGATAAGCCCATCGAAAGTGCACATTATTTACCAGCTCAATTAGTTGGGAGAATAGCACCGATGCAATTTAGAGTGCGTCATACTGATGAATTAGGAGTTATGGTTCACCAGTTGCTAGAAGGCTCGTCGTCATTTTTCTTAGATGAGTGTACAGAACTAGTAAACACTACAAACTTTGTAGATCGTTTTACAAGCAAGTACTTCGAAAAAGAGCTCGAAAATCTCAGCATATTCTATGCATTAGGTCCAGAGCGCAATCATCAAATGAAAACCACTTTAGGGTTAGATTACTCACTCATCCCCCAAGACCAACTCGATGATTTACAGGTACTCTTCGAAAAACAGACAAAAGAACTAGTTTAGAATTTAGTAATGAGGGATTAGTTTATTGGTTATTAAGGAATTAGGGAGGAAGAATTCAGTAATCAGAATGTTGTGTTTAATAGTTCAAAGCCGCCGACATTTGTCATTTCGACCGAAGCGGAGAAATCTTTTGAGTTACATTAAATCTTTGAGCTTTATTCACAAACAATGAATTATTATAAATCCCATCATGTACATCACTTAAATCAAATAAATCACAGTTCAAAATATGGGATATGGTTTTTTGACAAGTACTAAGTACTAAATACTAACTCCTAAAACCGTATTAAATTCCCCAATTCTAATTCAGCACCAGCAGTGCTTTTTAAACCCAGTGTTGTACTTTCGAAAGTAGGAGGGAAGTTAGGTACACCGCGTAGAAGTTGATTTAAATCGTTTAGTGGAAGCTGAGGTGAATAAGTGTTCAGAATAAGAAAGCGATGTTTAGAATCTAAAATCTTCATTATTTCTTCGAGAAGACTTGGAAGGTCTCGATTCAATTTCCAGTTTTTGCCTTTGGGACCAAGACCAAATATTGGAGGATCTAAAATGATTCCATTATAAACATCACCTCGCCGGACAGACTTCTCCACAAACTTGCGGGCGTCTTCTACAATCCAACGAATCGTATCAATCCCAGATAGTTTAGCATTATCTCGCGCCCAGTTTACTACGCTTTTAACAGAATCGATATGGGTAACATCAGCCCCAGCTTTATCTGCAGCAAGACTTGCACCACCCGTGTAAGCAAAAAGATTCAGAACCTTTGGTGTGATATTCTTTGATTGGAACTCGGCACAACGTTCTTGTATAAACTCCCAATTTGCAGCTTGTTCTGGGAAAACCCCTAAATGCTTAAATGCTGTTTGGCGAAGGTTAAATTGAATAGGCGATACTCCAATTAGATGCTTAATCTGCCAATCCTCAACTGTTTTATTCCAAGTCCCTTTTTGCCCTTTATCTTCAGTGAAATGAAGTTTAGCAATCTCCCAATCACCTTTCGATAATTGTGGTTTATTATTAGCAGCAGGTTCAGGACGATCGGTAATAACATCCCCAAAACGTTCTAATTTCCTTCCGTTACCGAAATCGAGGAGTTCATAATCTTGCCAGTTTTTAGGATAAATCATATAAATGAGGAATAACTTCTATACATAAAAGTATAGCGCTTTTTAGTTTCGCACTTTGTCACGATTGGAGGATTCGTTTAAAGCATCTTCTTCAGTCGAATCGGGAATTATAATATCTGACTTTATATCTACTTTTTGAGTGGCTGCGGTTTTATCATCGAAGCTAATAATTTCCCCAAACCGGGTAATCATATTTTCCATTTTCTTCTTTCTACTTTGTACCCATTTACCAAAGAAATAGCGGGAGCCCGCTAAAACAGTAACTGCACTTCCAAACAGTAAAGTAAGGGCTGCAGCGGCCGAAAGACCCATGGCTTCTGTTATAGGAAACATCGTTAACAATGTGAAGATGAATGGAAAATAATAGATGAAAAAGGCGGCTTTACCGAAATGTGAACTCACAAAAAAACGTGTTTTTTTCTTTAATGGAGTAGCGGTTAAACTAGTGTTGATGAACTTATTTTCTGGACTCATCCATTCTAAAGACTTGCCTAACTTTTGAATTGTGCCACCATTTCTCTTAAATGTTCTTCGTGCTTCTTGAACCACAAGCTCCCAATCGTCAATACTCATTTCAAACGGAACCTCTTTGCCAATTTCTAAAGAAAGTGGAGCACCTAAAAGATGAAAGCTAGATTTTTCTTCAACGCTAGTGCTTTGCCCAGAAATTGCTTCTCTAATGTACATGGGATTAATACCTGAGTCGGCCGCTATTTGCTCCAATTCTTCTAGAGTAAGGCCTTTATTATTTTTGCCAAGTTCATTCCGTTGAAGCTCGGTAGCTTTTTGGAGCAGCGCTTTAATTTCCTTTTGGGAATATAATTTATCGGTAGGCATGATTTATTATTTCATAAAAATGGGAGACAATTATTTCTTAAAACACTATTAATGTAATCTTTTATCCTTTAACATTGTCTTGCTAAACGTACATTCACTTCTATATGTATAATTACTCAATTAGTTTCAAAATTTCGTCGGCTTCAACAATTATAGAATTTTTTGTTTCTATTCCATTAACTAATGCTCGGGCAACGGCTTTTGCCTTTATAGGATGAAATTTTCTTAAGCCAGGTAGTTTGCAAACCACATTGGCAAGCGCTATTCCAAGGCGTTCACCTAATCGGAAATCATCGCGTACCCCATCCAGAAAAGAAGGTCGTAGAATAAGGACAGAATCAAAACCAAGATGTTGAATGGCATCATCCAATTCACCTTTTATACGAGTATAGAACGATTTTGAATTCGCGTTCGCCCCTATAGATGAAACTAAAGCATAATTCGACACACCATTTTCTGCCGCTGCTTGTGCTACCTCAAACTGATAGGTATAATCTATTTTGTATTGAGCCTCTTTACTCCCAGCTTTTTTGATGGTAGTGCCAAGTGCAGAAAATAGACAATCCCCTATAAGTTCAGTTTTCCATTTATCGATGTGGTCAAAATCTACGATATGCTCTTCCAATTTTGGATGAGATACCTCTGTAGAACGGCGATGAAATACTTTCACCTTTCCATAGCTATCATCCTCCAATAATAATTTAAGCAAGTGCGAGCCAACCAGTCCCGTAGCGCCAATAACAATTGCGATTTTAGGTTTTGTGAATGTTTTCATAATTAATGAATTTCAATTTCGTAACTAGCTTCGAATTCTTTATCAGAAGCTAAGCTTTGTATGCCTTCTTTATTAATCAGATGTTGATCGGTATCAACAGTATCCGCAATTCCCAGCCAAGGTTCTATACAAACAAAGGGCGCCTTCGGTTTTGCCCAAATGCCTAAATATGGGAAACCATCATAATTCACCGTCAATATTTTACCATTATTGCGACTGTTTAAATTTACGCTTCGCGATTTCAAATCCTTAAAAATTAGCGCATCTCTGTCGAAAAGATGGCTGTGAAGTGGAAGTTTTTTTGTGCCGTCGAGAATAAGCTCGGTATTATTACTAATCGTATTATCTGGCGCCAGTAAATAAGTGGAGGCTGTTTCAGAATGTTCAAACTCTAGGAAATAATCCTCATAAGTTTCATCCTCGTACAAAGGACAGTTGAATGCAGGGTGTCCACCAAGGGAGAAATACATCGTCTTCGCATCGTGATTAAAAATCGTATGCTGAACCTGAAGCACCCGTTCTTTTAATATAAACCTTGTTTGAATTTCGAACTTGAAAGGATATTGTTTTAAAAGCTCCTCATCCCATTTCATCGAAAAAAGCAGGCTGTCATCCGTTTGTTTGAGCAGTACATTTTTATCGGAGGAGCGAACTAAGCCATGTTTAGGCATAGAGTAGCTTTCCCCATTAAAATAGTAGGTGTCGTTTTTAAGCATTCCAATAATAGGAAATAGAACCGGCGCATAACTTCCCCAGATATCAGGATTTCCTTGCCACATATATTCTACGTCGGTTGCCTTCGATTTTATAGAACAAAGTTCAATTCCATTATGTGCAACAGTTGCCGAGAGGTATTTATTTTGAATAGTATATTTCACAGAAGCTAGAAAGAATGAGTTTATTGATATGATAATACGAATTTACCCATGAGCTACAAACCTGAGATTGTGGGCAAATTGGGCACTCAAGAGTCCTCCCTCTGAAATTAAACGAAATAGATATTAGACATAAGTAGTAAGAAATGAGAATTGTAGTAGAGTAAAATGCAAGATCTAGCAAGACTTATTACCCACTAACTGTAATCTATTCTATGGCCTCTAAAACTCGTTTTACAATGCCGTCCATGGCGTCACGATTAATCCAACGAGCGACTATAACTAGATCGTTATCAGGATCAACATACACCATATTGGTGCCAGCTCCCAAATGGTAGAAAGCTGTTTTTGGTGCGCTTGGTAAAGGCTTTCCATCTTTATTCAAAAAGAAATTCATATAACCATAATCCTTATTGGCTGTTGTTGGGGTACGTGCCATTTCTAGCCATTTTTTGGATAAAATCTGTTCCCCTTTCCACATTCCATCTCTCAAAGTTAAATATCCAAAACGAGCTTGATCGCGGGCACTAATAAACATGCCACCGCCCCAATGTCCGCCGCCACTTACGGCTTGCATAATCTGTCCATCAATAACTACCCAAGAATTTTCGTAACCAATCCAGCGCCAAGTAGGAGAAGCACCAATTTTATCCATGATATGTACTTTAAGTACTTTTGGAAGTGGTTCTCTTAGTACATTCATAGCTGCTAAAGCTAAAACATTCACTCGAGTGTCATTATATTCCCAAAAAGAACCCGGCTCTTTTAATTCACGATTCAACCATTCGTCGGTATTTTTACTTGGACGATCTGCCCAATCAGGTTTTCCCCAAAGAGTTCCTTCCCAATCACTAGTTTGGCGCAAAAGCTGATTCCAAGTAATTGTACTGTTATGTGCACCTGTAAAAAGATCTATAAATTTCGTTTTGCCAAGCTGGTCAGATTTATTGCCTTGTAAGATAAAATCCATTTCTAGAATGGGTGCCATGTAAGGAGCAACTTTATCATCCATGCTTTTAATAAGTCCCATATCGTAGGCTATACCCACTGTAGACGAAAGGAAGCTTTTGGTGACGCTATGAGTCATATCTACACGAAAAGGCTCGCCCCATTCAGCAACAATAAAGCCATTTTTTATGATGATGCCCGTTTGCTCTCCACGATCTTTAAAGGGACCAATTCCATCACCAAAAGGTTCTTTGCCAAATGTTTGATAATGATTAATCTCCATACTTCGGGGAGTACTAGACTCATTTTCTTGCGCAAATTGAATGGCGGCTTTAATTTTTGAGCTATTTAAACCAACCTCTTCGGGCTTCCTGTTCTGCCAATCACCCCAAGTGCCAGGGAAGTAAGTTTGAGCCTGAACAGTAAATGTAAAGCCTAGGAAAAGAGCAGCGAATAGTAATTTACGCATCATAATAGAAGTGGTTAGAATTGCTAAATAGGAAAGTAAAAGAATTAGCTGTTATAGCCCAATCAAGATTATTTTTTTACTAAACGGGGTAACGTGTTTACAAGCTTCAGCCGAGAGTCTTCAATTTTATGTCAAGAGATATAAGTTTTGAATCCAAAATTTATTGCTGAATTCGAATCTTCTAGAGCCTTAATACATTTAGTTACAAAATCTAATTTCTCATCAAACTAGGGGCTAATGCGCTTTGGGTGTATTACAGTTATACAATAAACAACTCAAAGGGAATGAAAATGAATAAGTTTATACAAGCCATAATTTTTGCAAGTGCGTTTGTCTTTTTTATGAGCTGTGATGATAGCACCACAGGCATAAAAGTGATGAGAATAATTCGATAAAAGTCATAGTTAGAACCACAGGTTCCTTTATTGATAAGGACGGTTACACCCTATCTATAGACGATACAAAAAGTGAGCAAGTCAATATTCCTGATGCAAATGCTGCAGGAGTAGCCATATCTGAATTGAATATTTCTTTAAGTGATGGTACACATTCCATTGAACTAAAAGATATCGCTGCGAATTGCTCAGTGTCTGGAAGTAATCCGGTGAGAATGAATACTGAAGAGCAGTTAGTGAAGGAAATAGAATTCGATGTAGTTTGTAAAGAAATTCTAGTTAATAAAGTGGTAATGGTAAGCAACCAAGAAGGACCTTTAGATTTATATATTGCAGAGCCCAATGATAAAGGTAGTGGATTTACGAATTACAGACGCCATACTCACGATGATTATCCAGAGCAGCACCCAACTATTTCTACTGATGGAACTCAGATTGCATTCACAAAACAGGGAAATATTTGGATGATAGATGCTAACGGTGGTAACGAAAAACAGATTACTAGCAGCGGTGAAGATTTTAAACCAGTATGGTTGGCTGAGCAAAATAAATTAGCCTTTACAAGTAGAAGAGATGGCAAAGCACAAATATACACGATTAATGCAGATGGCTCACAAGAGCAACGTTTTGAGTCTACAAATCCACTTTATACTGGTAGTACAACTGCATCTAGCAATCCACTTTACACAGGAAATGAGAAAAGAAGGAACTCAGAATTTGACCTCTCAGGTGTTATGATGGAAGGAGATTTATCGAAAATTGTATTAATAAAGCTGGAAGAGGGTGGAAAAATGAGCACTAAGACACTCACTAAAAATACTATCCGAGAGTTTGCTCCAGCTTGGTCGCCCGACGGTTCAATTGTAACCTCAATTATTGAAAATGCTCGCGGTGTACTTAATCTACAATCTATCGAAGTGGAAACAGGTGAAATACTTGGAACTACAAACTTTCAAGTTGGTTTTATTGATAGCGAAGCATCTCCAAGTTGGGTACCAGATGGCTCCGCCTTGCTATTCTCGAGCATAAAATCTAGTAGTGTTAAAGCAAAGGGTGCTGCGCAGGATTATAATTCTAGCCGCTCTAACAAGCCGAGTCCTATTCGCGAGATTGAAACTGATGAAACAGGTTTTACAGTGATGTATGTAGCATGGAGTCGCATATTAAAATGGTAATAGTGCCAAAATAATTTGCAACAAGATGCAAGGCTTGAGACTTTCATTACCCCAATCCCTAAAGAAATAAAAACTGAAGGGGTTGGGTTTTTTATATGGAGGTATGCTGCAAGTGTTGAGTTGAGTGTATTGGACAAAGAAACCTTTTGAGATGGAGGCTGGCTAAAGTTTAGCAACCATTCAACAATATCATTGTGATGTCAATTATTATGCCTTTTTAAACCATTTGTGGACAGATGATTCTTTCTCCTCATTTTCTTGATAGTTTTGGTTGCCAATTAGTAAAGCAACGGGTTTTAGGGCTTCAAATTCCTCACAAACAACTTTCAGCATAGCGGCAAACGGCAAGAATAAAATCATGCCAGCAACTCCCCAAACTACGGCTCCAACTATTAAGCTTAGTATTGCGGTTAGGGCATTTATTCTTAGGCTACTCCCTACAATTTTTGGAGTAAGAAAATTATCTGTTACCAGTTGTACTGCCCAAAATAAAATAGCGACGGCCATTGGCATCCACACAGAATTTGTAGAGACAAAGGCATACACGATTGGAATAATAGCACCCAAAACGGTTCCTATATATGGGATAATGGATAGCGTGGCGCCTAAAAAGCCGAATAAAAATGGATTGTCGATACCTATAATCCAAAGGCCAATACTATTGGTTAATCCTATTACAATGACAAGTAGTACCATTCCAAGTAAATATTTTTGCCCAACCTGCTGAACTGATTTGAACATCTTTAATACCTTAGCTCTATTATCTTCAGAAGCAAATTCAGCGAACCCACTAGTTAATCCCTTTCTGTAAATCAAAATTAGAAAAGTAAAAACTGTAGTAGCAAGAAGCCCCGCTAGAAAAGCAGTAGTGTCGCTAATGGATTTACTTACCAGTGCGCCAGTCGATTCAGTAAGCCAGTTTTTAAGCCATTCAAATAATTCGTTTTTCTCTAGATCTTGAATAAACGGTACATTTTTGTTGATATACAGAGTGATGTCGGTAAAGGAGAGAAGGATACTATCCTGAAAATTTGAAAATTCTACTGATAATTTGATGATTTGAGTGGAGAAGAAGAAAATGACACCTCCCACTATTAAAAAAACCGTAAAAATAGAGAGGAAAGCAGCGAAGGCTTTATTTACACCCCATGATTCAAGTTTTTTAACGAATGGGTATAGTATAAACGAAATTAGTAAAGCAACGCTTAACGGAATAAGAATTGACTTGGCTAAAACTAAGATTGCAAAAAGTGCAAATACAGTAGCAATTACGTAAAAAAGCTTTTGAAAAGAGAGATTCATTTTGGATAGTTTTTAAATCCATTGTATAAAATATCTAGGCAAAATGATTAAAAGCGCTCTAATATCAAAGCAAAAAATGGAGCGGGAGATGTAAGCCTCAAGCGCCAAGATGGGTAACATTTGGAGAGGATAATTCTGCAAGCTTATGATTTATCTCTATTCTCTAATTCACTTGCCATATATTTTGTGAAATAAAAATCTTAAAACAAAACCTATAGCTAGTAATCCGACTCCCGAAATTATCACATTAAAGGGTAAAGAAACGGACATTACCAAACATCCTATCAAACCAAAGACTGGGATTAATCTGCCGTATAAACGGTCGCTTTCTGGTTGTTTTAACGCAGCTATATTTGTGATGCTGTAATACAGAAGAATTGTAAATGTGGCGGCTCTTACAATAAACTCAAATGAGCCGATGAGAGTAAGTAGCAAGATTATACCACCTGTAATAAGTATGCTTATGTGGGGTACATGGTGTCGGTTATGTATAGTCTGAAAAATGGGCGGTAAATCACCTCTTCTGCCCATTGCCAACATCATTCTGCTAATCCCTAAAATCTGACTCAATAAGACTCCCAACATTGCAGTGGAAGCGCCAATCGTTATTATGATACTAATTCCTGGTGTAGCCAAAGTGTTTGCAACAACTTGCAATGGCGATTTACTGTTTGCCATATTTTCTGTTCCTATAACGCCAATGGCAATTACAGAAATTGCAACATAGAGAAGTATAGCCGTCACAATTGTTATAATAATTGCTTTTGGAATCGTTTTTTTGGGCTCAGCTACCTCTTCAGCTAGCGTCGCTATTCTTGCATAGCCAGAAAATGCAAAAAATAAGAGTGCAGAGGCTTCTGCAATTCCTGATATACCAAATGGAGCAAATGGTTTGAAGTTTTCTGTTTGAACTTCAGGAATACCACTAACCACTAAATATAGAAGCGAAAGGAGGGTTATAGAAACAATTAAAAGATTAAGTAACCCCGCTTTTTTAATTCCAAAAAAGTTAGCAATAGTGAGAAAAATAACTGCCAAAACAGAGAAAGTAATGGGGGAGGCTATTGGAACTAATTGGTAGAAATAGCTACCAAAACCTATGGCTACTACACCAGCAGCCGCAAGCTTACTAATTAGAAACATCCATCCAGCAGAAAAACCAAATGTGGGATTTATTAAAATATATCCATATTCGTAAGTTCCTCCCGAGTGTGGATATTTGGCTGCTAACTGTGCAGAGCTTAAGGCGTTAAATGTGGCAATAATCCCCGCAATTAATAAGCCTACAATAAGCGCAGGGCCGGCAACACCCGCTGCAACACCCGTCACAACAAAAATTCCCGCCCCAATTATTGCACCTAAACCAACGCCTACTGCATCCTTTAAAGTAAGCGATCTTAAAAGTCCTTTATCATCTGGTTTTTGCATTCTACCTATTTTAAATAAACCGATTTAATGAATATTCGCAACACGCTTTGATGATAGGAAAATTACGACCGGGATACATTTCAAATCCATCATGGATTAGTAACAATAGATATAAGACATTAGTTTTGAGGAGTGAGCTGTGAGTTTTGAGGTGAGTTTTAGGAATTCTGTACTTCCCTGATTGGGGTTGACCGTTATTAGTTATTTTCCGTTGTCAAAAATTGTGATCTTTTTCCTTTGTTCTGGCTCTAACATAAGAAAATCGTTGATAAATTTTGCAGGGGTTCTCCTTTCATTATTATCATGAAT
>JBBAEC010000011.1:0-125217 GCA_041656135.1 Balneolaceae bacterium
GCTGCAAAATTGGAGTTTGACCGTTCAGCAGCTGGCTATTAAATTTGGAGATCGGCTGCCACTGGATCTAACCCGAGCCCCTAACAACACTTAAAAACTAATCAGACAGAGTTTAGATTACACTCCCCGGAAATATGATTTTAGTGAGGTAAACACGGATGTTAAATTTGCACTTTCTATGCTGACAGTTTTCACTACCTATATGCAAGAAGGATATCTACCACTAGTTTTCGACTAGTCTTTTAGGGTGATGGTGAAGGTTGCACCTTTGCCAGGCTCACTCTCAATACTGATTTTACCACCCGAGTTTGTTACATGACTATGTACTAAATAAAGGCCTATTCCCTTACTATCGTTGTGGTCTCCAAAGCTTTGATGGAGACCAAAAAGTCTATCTTCAACGGAACTCATATCAAAACCGATACCATTATCGGTGTAAATAAGTTGTTTTTTATCGCCTTCTATGCGGGTAGAAATAGTGATTATTGGAGCGCGGTCTGGCTTAGAATATTTTATAGAATTAGTGATGAGATTCAAAAACACACTTTCTAAATAAGCCTTGTTAAATTTAATGGTTCCAAAAGCTTCAAAATCTGTTTTAATTGTGGTTTTAGAATGATTTATTAGGGCTCTAATTGAAAATTTAATCCTACTAACTGTTTCCTCTAGTTCTAAATCTTCGACTTGAATGGTAAGCTCATCATTATGGCTTAGCACATCTACATAATTATTTAGTGATAATTTCACTCCCTCAGCAGCAGATCTAAGTATGGCAAGAAGCTCTAAAGTTTCTTTATTCTCTATAGTGCTGATGTCGATTAAATCGAATGCACTTATTAAACTATTAACAGGAGAGCGTAAATCGTGCGAGGTTGTATAAGTTAATTGCTTTAGATGCTGGTTCATCTTAGAAAGGTTGGTAAGTAGAATATTCCGTTCTTCTTCAAGCTTCTTTTTGTAAGTAATGTTTTTTGCAATGGCATAAATAAGGCCTTCTTCTTCAAGTGGAATTGAGCTCCACGCTAACCAAATAATTTCACCGCTTTTTGTAACATATCTGTTTTCAAAATTAAGCAAAGGTGTTCCTTTAACAAGGTTCTCGCGGTACTTATCTGTTAAACCTTTGTCCCCTTCGTAAATAAAATAATCAATAGGTCGTGAAAGTAGCTCTTCAGGTGTATACCCTAAAACATTAGAAACGGCAGGATTTATTCTTTTAAAAAAGCCATCATAACCAGCAATGCATAACAAGTCGGGAGATAGTTTAAAAAAATATTCAGAATCGGGTATATTTTTAGAGCTCATAAAAGTTCATCATTGTCAAATTGCATTAATATAATACTCTAAAGGAGTGTGAGTTGAAAGTAAGACTATGCCTTTTTTAGTATAGCAACGGTATAGTTTCGTTTAACCATTTCTCCAGTATTACTAGTAATTTGTTCAGTAAAATTTAGAGCAGATATATTTTTGAAAGGAATATGGCTCGAGATTTCATGAATCAAATCCATATCATAAAGATTGAAAGTTTCTCGCAATATGGGATGCTGTTCCAAAAAACCTTTATGTGCAAATGTAATGCAACAAAGTCCACCGGGGCTTAAAACTCGATATAATTCGCTAATCATAGCCTCTGGATTATTCCAAAAGTAGATAGTATTAACTGTAAATATTTTGGTAAAAAATTCGTCTGGGAAGGGGAGGGTAGTTCCTTCTGAAAGCATAAAGTTTGCTTTTTTTTGCTCTATTAGTTCTGCATTTACTTTAGTCGCTTCTTGGTACATCAACGGCGATATATCTAAACCCGTGTATGTAAGTTTGTTTTGTATGTTGAAAATTTGAGCAACATGTTTTGCATTTCCATGTCCAATTTCTAAAACGACATCATTTTCTGCGAGAGATAATGCTTTTACCGTTTGCATAGTCATGCCAATATTGGTGTCATTCATTGAGTTAGCAACGACTATACCCTGTTCGCCAGCAGGACATCGAAACTGCTCGGCGAGTTTTATTTGAGCATCGGATAATTTTGATTTTGACATGTATTATGGCTTTGTAAATATGCGAGGTGATTCTAGAATATTAACTATTGTTGATAATAAAAAAGGGAGACAATGATATATTATCTCCCTTTCAAAAAAATTAAATAAAGTTAGTTTTCCATTATTATAGCAGGGATTCCAAGATCTTTATATAACGCATTAAAAGCATTCATTTCTGTATTAATGATGGCATCTCTTTCACGCTCATACACTTTCCAATCATTCATTAAATCGCTATAACGCTCTTTAGCACCTTTGGTTACTGTTGGGTATGCAGAATCTACATAACTTTTCAAGTGAACAAATTTGGCATTGAGCTGATTTTGGAAGTTTATAACATCTTGGAATGTCTTTTGTTTAGGCTGAATTAGATTCTGTTCCCAAACATCAATTCTTTCAATTAATGAATTTGCTTTAGCTACTAATTCTGAAGCAGATTCAGCATTTTTCAAGAGCTTGACATAGCCTTCTAACTGTGCTTTAGCTGAACGCATACTATTCACTGATGCGTAAATATCTATCAATGTATTTTCAATATTAGATAGTAGAGTTTGTTGCTCTTTATATTGAGCTGGTGTAGCATTTATATTCGGATTCTGCTTAATTAGCACCTGTGTAGTAGAAACATTATCACCTTGGCTTAGGCGAAGGGTATAAGTTCCTGGTGCAACTGCCGAACCACTTTGGTCACCTAATACAAAAAGACCTTCTACACCTACAGGTGTTTCTCTTTTAAAATCCCAAGTGAATCTATTATATCCTTTTTTAGCAGGTAATAGTTCTTTCTTACCGGGACCACCAACCCATGTTTTCTCCTTTTTGTCAACTTGGCTGCTATAGCTTCTAATGAGTTCAGAACCCAATAAAACCTCTAGTTTTACTTCTGTACTATCATCAGCAGTTGGTAGATAATAATCGAAAGTGACGCCTTGTTTTGGGTTGTGGCCAATTAGTGGGTTTCGGCTACTTCCACCAAAAAGCAGATAAGTATCTTTAGGTTTAAAGAGTTCGAGTTTATTTTTATTTGGTTCAAAATTTTGGAGAGCTGCAACATCGTCTAAAATCCAGAATGAACGTCCCGATACGGCGGCTATAAGATCATTCCCTTGAAATTTAAGGTCGTAGATGGCAGTGACGGGTAAGTTAAGCTGAAATTTCTCCCATTTCTTACCATCATTTAAAGAAAGATAGAGTCCAGTTTCGGTACCTGCATAAAGTAGTCCTTTTCGTTTTGGATCTTCTCTTACCACACGAGTAAAAGTATGTTCGCCTCCTAAATCACTAGAAAGCTTACTCCACGATTTACCATAATTATTGGTTTTATAGATGTAGTTATTAAAATCCATAAACTTATAATTCATCATAACCATATAAGCTGTTGCAGGGTCATGAGGCGATACTTCAATAGTATTGATAATACCTTCTGGCAAACCATTTGGAGTGATGTTTTCCCATGAACCGCCACCATTTTTAGTAACATGTACAAGCCCATCATCAGAGCCAGCATACATTACACCTTGCTCGTGAGGCGACTCTACTAAGTACATAATGGTATTATAATTTTCACCACCCGCACCTTCGTTAGTAAAGGGTGAGCCACCAAGCCCGTGTTTAGTTTCATCATTGCGAGTTAAATCTGGGCTTGTTGCTTCCCAACTTTCGCCGCCATTCGTTGTTTTAAGAACAACATTACCTGCATGGTAAATGGTGCTTCTATTATGTGGAGAGCTAATAATTGGAGCATTCCAGTTAAATCTATATTTAAAGTTTTTCGGTAAAACGCCTAAACCAAGTTCAGCCGTTACTTTTATAGATTTGGTTTGGTTTGTAGATGCATACCATTTTTCAATAATACCTTGGTAGCAACCACCATAAACAACTTCAGGATTGTCTGGATCGAATGCAGCATAAGCACTTTCACAACCTGCTACAGAAATCCAATCTTTCCAATCTATACCGCTACCTGTAGTTCTGCTTGCAATACGAATGGCAGAATTATCTTGTTGACCACCATAAATATTATAGGGCACTAAATTGTCTGTATTAATTCGGTAAAATTGTGCGGTAGGTTGATTTTGTTGAGTACTCCACGATTTTGCGCCATCGTTAGAGACGTTTGCACCACCATCGTTTGAGTGAACAATTTTTTGATTGTCATTGGGATTAATCCACATGTGGTGAGTATCGCCATGGGGAACAGGGACGTTAGTAAATGTAACTCCGCCGTCTATAGATTTATTTGTGGGCGCATTTAAAACATAGACTACATTTTCGTCTTGTGGATCGGCAAATATCTTCATGTAATACCATGACCGAGTTACGTTACTTCTATCTGCATTTACTCTTTTCCAAGTATCTCCAGCGTTGTCTGAACGGTACACGCCAGCTTCTGAAACGTCAGCTTCAATCACAGCAAAAACACGCTCTGGGTTGGCTCTAGATACAGAAATACCAGCTTTACCCATTAATTTTGGGAGACCGTCTTTCATCTGTGTCCACGTTTTACCACTGTCTGTCGAGCTGTATAACCCTGAGTGCTCGCCACCAGATTCAATACGCCAAGGATAACGACGAGTTTCCCACATTGCTGCATAAAGATTCGATGGATTTTTCATATCCATCGATAAGTTTGCAGCACCGGTATTTTCTTCTACAAATAAAACTCTTTCCCAGTTTTGTCCGCCATCTACTGTTTTATAAATACCGCGTTCTTGGCTAGGTCCGTATTGTGAACCTTGAGCAGCAACAAAAATAATATCAGGATTAGTTGGATGAATATTTATGCTAGAGATATGTCGAGTGCGATCTAAACCAATATGCTTCCATGTTTTGCCAGCATCAGTAGATTTATAAACACCATCACCCATTGAAGTCATAACGCCACGAGCAGCATGTTCTCCCATCCCTACAATTATAATATTTGGATTACTTTCTGCAACAGAAATAGCCCCCACAGATCCCATTTCAAAAAAACCATCAGAGATATTTGTCCAGCTAATTCCGTCGTTGATGGTCTTCCAAACTCCACCACCTGTAACACCCATATAATAAGTCATAGGTTGTCCCACAACTCCCGTTGAAGCCACACTTCGGCCGCCCCTAAATGGACCAATACTGCGCCACTCTAACTTATTAAAGTGCTTATCATTTAATATCTGTTCAGAATCTTGTTTCTTCTTTTGAGCTTTAGAGGCAACAGGTACCATCAAAAGCACAATTAATAAAAGCTTAATTATTTTCATGTATGCGGGTAGTTTGATTATGCTTAAATGTGGATAAATATGTAGTCGTTAATAAAAAGAATTAAATCCTACTGCAAAGACAATACAATATATTTTAAACCAATGGATTTATGATGTTACAAAATGTAATGGAAAAGAAATGTGATAGGTAAGAATTGATGGATCTTGATCTTTATTTGCTAAAAGGCGCGTAAAATTTCATGTCTAAGATTTAGTATCTAAACATCCTCAAGAACATATTTTCTATCTACATCTTTCAGCAAACGGCCAGCTTTTGTGTGAATGGAATGATAAAATAATAGCACGGCTTTTTCTTGGTGTGCTTGGCGTAGGAGTAATGTCCTCGCCTTAATGGCTTCTAAAGGATGGGTATCAATTTGTTGCGAAGAATATTGGTTTAGATGTGTTTCCGACGAAATTAAATCGCCCATAAAATAAGCTGTTTCACCTGCATCTTGTATTTTAACAATTTGATGACCTGGGGTATGCCCGCCTGTCCGAATTAATTGAATGCCAGGAATTAGTTCAAAAACCATATCAGTAATAAAAACGAGTTTTTGAACTGCTGCAAGTTTATAAAGTTCATTTAAATCATAATTATGATTTGAGAGCGAATCATCGTTTTGCATTTTACTAAGCGCATACGCCCATTCCTTTTTTTGCACAAAATAATTCGCATAAGTCATGGTGGGTTGGGTGTGTAGTTCGCTATCTATATAGGTAGAGCCCGCCGCATGATCGAAATGTAAATGTGTTAGCACAACATGAGTTATATCGTGAGGAACTAGCCCAAAAATATCTAGATTTGTTTTCAGATTGGAGGTTTCTTTATATGTGCTTTTATAATCTAAACCCCAGCCAAGACCTGTGTCTATAAGAATATTATGCTTACCATCACGAATTAAAATAGGATCTATGCCTACAGTAGGTGTGAACTGCTTTAGTTCGGGTGAGGCTAAACTTGATTTTGTAATAGAATCGGAATGCACTTTTCGGAAGGTGTTATCATCGAAAGTTTCAAAAATACCTTCGCTCAAATGTTCTATTTCAAATCGGCCAATTTTCATAGTAGGGTTAGATATACATGTTAATCAGGAGCTGTTCTGGATTCTGATTTTCAGTAAAGTAATAAAACTTTCTATCCTCTCAATTTTTATCTTGTAAGTATGACAAAATTTGATGCTATAATTATTGGTTCTGGCCATAACGGACTTGTAACGGGTTGCTATATTGCTAAGGCAGGTAAAAAAGTGTTGGTATTAGAAAAAAATGATACCGTTGGCGGTGCTGTTCGAACTGAAACAATGTTTAAATCGCCAGAAAATCCTCATGGTTTTAGAATGGATGTGGGCTCTTCTGTGCATATCATGATTCATCAAACAGGGATAATTGAAGAGTTAGAGCTAGAAAAGTATGGGCTTGAATATATTGATATGGATCCCATCATGTCATATCCCGTGCATACGAGGAAAGGAGTTATTCATTTTTGGAAAGATTTAGAACGTACTTTAGAATCAATTTCCAAAGTAGCGCCAGTGGATGTCAAAAATTACAAAGACTTTGTTCAGTTTTGGGGGAAAATAAACTCAAGCGTGCTTAAAGTTTTTATGACATCACCATCCACAAAAAATGTGTTCACTGAAATGGCAAAAGCCCAAATTAAAGACGGGGCAATGTTCAAGAAGGGGGAGCAATCGGCAGGGCTTCAAAAAATATTTGCGGGCTACGGGAAGGCTGTAAACGATGCTTTCGAAAGTCCGTATATGAAAGCAGCTATTTTATGGTTTGCGGCTCAATCAGGACCGTTACCTGATCATACTGCTACAGCGCCTTTTGCGGGATGGCAATCTATGTTACACCAAAGCGGAGCCAAACATCCTAAAGGTGGGAGTGGAATGCTAACCCAGGCCATGAAAAAGCTTATAGAAGCTCAAGGTGGTACAATAAAAACAGATGCTGGTGTAGATAAAATCTTAATTGAAAATGGAAAAGCATTTGGCGTGCGCACTGAAAATGGCGAAGAATATTTTGCACCGATAATTGTATCTAATGCGCACGTTCAAACCACGATGATGAAGATGGTTGGGAGGGAAGAGCTTGACGACTCCATGTTTACCAAAGTTAAAAATATAAATATCGGCAATGGATTTGGGATGGTAATACGCTGTGCGGTAGAGGAATTGCCGCGATATTCTGCTGCCCCCGACGATCCAAATATTCATAATGGGATGCAATTACTAGCGCCATCTATTTCATATATGAATAATGCCATTGGCGATTATACCAAAGGCTTACCCCCTGAAAAGCCCGCTGCTTTAGCCATGACTTTCTCGGCTATTGATCCTGAAGTTGCTAAAGATGGAAAACACACTATGTTTGTGTGGGCACAATGGCATCCTTATAAATTATCAAATGGTGAGCATTGGGATGATATCCGAGAGCGAGAAGCTCAGAAAATTTATGATGTGGTGGTAGATTATGCCCCCAATATGAAAGACAAATTGATTGACTGGTATATTCAGAGTCCACTAGATATTGAACGAAAGCACGGGCTTTTAAAGGGCAATGTTATGCATGTTGAAATGAGTTTCGACCAAATGTTCATGTTTCGTCCAATTCCTGAAATGAGTGAATACGAAACTCCTATAAAGAACTTATATTTGTCGAGTGCCTCTTGCCATCCTGGCGGAGGTGTATTTGGAGCAGCTGGATATAATGCTGCTCAAGTGATATTAAAAAAGCATAGAAAATCTTGGTTTTATTGAAGGAAATTTAAAATATGAGGTCTACACTCACTATCCATAAAGCAGCTGTAGAGGCGAATTTAAAGGCAATAAAAACACGTTTAAATAAAGGCGTTAAAACTATGGCAGTTGTTAAGAGCAACGCGTACGGCCATGGCTTAGTTGAGTTTGCTACTTGTATAAAAGACAAAACGGATTGGTTTTGCGTAGTACGTGTAGAAGAAGGTGTACAGCTGCGAGAAAATGGAATTCAAAATCCGATTTTAGTTTTTGAAATTCCTACTGCTGAGAGAGTTCCTCTTTATACCCAATATAATTTAACCGCCACAGTAGCTGATATTTCTGGATTTGATGTTTTGAAGGATGGAACTGAATACCATCTTAATTTTGGAACAGGAATGAAACGCCTTGGATTTGATGCTAGCGAAACCTCTTCTGTATTAGAGAAAATGTCATCTCATTCTAACATTAAATGCACAGGAATCTATACCCATTATGCTAATTCAGACTCTAATTTTGATATTAGTGTAGCAACACAATTAGCACGTTTTAACGCCATTAGAGCGCAATTTCCATCCGAGTTAATGACACATACCGCTAACTCAGGTGCCATTCTGTATCACACCGATAAAGCGGTTCAATTCGATGCTGTGCGCCCAGGGATTAGCTTATACGGCTATGCGCCAGGAGTAGTTGAAATACCAGACTTACAATCTGTTATAGATTGGACATCCTACATCATGCAAATTCAAAAAGTATCGCTTGGCGAAGCTGTAAGTTATGGCAGTGCTTGGAAAGCAAGTGAGGAAGGTTGGATAGCTACTGTTCCAGTAGGCTATAGCGATGGAATACCCAGAGTGATAGGTGGGGATATAGCTGTAATGGCTAATGGAGCTATATTTAAGCAAGTAGGCCGAATAACAATGGACTACTTCATGTTTTTCACAAAACAACCTTTAGCAGTTGGTACCGAAGTCTATTTGTTTAATAGGGAAGAGCTTATACCAGATATTTGGGCTGAACAAACAGGAACCATTACTTACGAAATCATCACCGGTATTAATGCTAGAACTCCAAAGAGATACATTTAGAAGGGAAGAGTGAGGCCCTTTTTTAATACATTGGAGTGACGGTTTCCGACATGTTTTATTCTATTGCCTGAAAAGTAATGCCTGACCGCATAGAGACAGAAGTAGTATAGAAGGTAGCACCTCTCATGATCTATAATGTCAGGCAATTCCTTTTCAAATCGGTCAACGAATTACCTCCCATCTACTAGAATAACTTACTCTTACATATTGTGAGATTAGATAGTATTCAAAACTATGAATCATCTAATCTCAAAGAATAGACGTGATTTTTACTTCACAATCATACTTAGTTCAATGTCAAAAATAAGAGTGTCTTTACTAAGAGTGTGACCAGAATTTCCGTAGCCTAAGTCTGGTGGAATTACCAGAACCTTTTTGCCGCCTTCCTTCATGCCCAAGAGTCCTTGTCTGAAGCCATCAATTACACCATTTACAGATAGCTGACTAGCAGATTGACTTCCGTTTTTATACGAACTGTCAAAAACCTTTCCATTAGCTCTTCTGCCGGTATAAAAAACGAGCACATCGTCGCGATTAGTAACGGTATACGGGCCAGAGCCTTCTTTTAATACATAAACCTTTAGCCCATCGTCTTGAACTATGGGAGTGATACCTGCCGTAGAAAATGGTTCAGGAACAGTAGTAAGATCATCCTCAAAAAAGTAAGGATTTTTTCCACTTCCACAGCTTACAACAAATAGGAATAGGGTGGCTACAAATGTGAAGGTTTTAAATTTCTTTAATCTCATTAAGTTGAATTGATGGTTTTTGGTAAAACAATAATGCAGGTTAGTTAACTACTTCATATCGTTTTTATTTCATAATTATGGAATAAAGATAACGCTAGTATAAGTTAAAAACCGTAATTGCTTCACATTTGAATTAAGCCTCTTCTTCGGTTTCACCAAATGCTTCTTTAAGTTTTCTCTCTCTTCGTTTTATGGAAATTTTACTAACCCATATTGAGAGCTCATATAAAAATGTAAGTGGTAAAGCGATTAAAACTTGTGATACAGGATCGGGTGGTGTTAACAATGCAGCTAGCACTAAACAAAAAACAATAGCATGGCGGCGATATTTACGCATGAATTCTGGCGTTAATAAACCAATACTTGATAGCGAATAACTAACAACAGGTATTTGGAAAATTATACCACACGATAGCACCCATGTTGCTACCGAACTAAAGTAAGCGTTGATATCAAAGTCGTTTCGTATTAATTCAGAGATCTGAAATTGTGAGAAAAACTGAAGAGCAAATGGCACTAAAATTAAATATCCAAATGAAACACCTGCTATAAAGAAGAGCGTAATAAACATTGCTGTGAAAAAAGTCTTCTTATTGGTAGTAGTTTCAAAGGCTGGCTCTACAAAAGACCATAGTTGATATACAAACATAGGAGATGCAATAATGAAGCCTATAATAAATAACATGCCCCACATCGTAAAAAACTGGCCTGGCAGCCTTCTACTTTGCAAGGTAATATCAATAGCATCTAATCCTAAGTATTTATAGATGAAGAAATCAGCACGAACAGGCCCTAGAAGCACTGTGTTTATGAAGAAATCTCTAAAAATATATGCCACAACAACGCCTACTCCAATAGCAATAAGCCCCTTAACTAGGCGCCATCTCAATTCCTCAAGATGATCTAGAAAAGACATACTAATATCCGGTTTGCTTGTATTAGAAGCTTTAGGAGGTGTTTCAGGCATTATTTGACGTTCTTGCAAAGTAGCTAACCTTAAGCGATTACAAAATCATAAAGAGGAAAGCGTGAACATAATTCTTTCACTTGTGCTTCAACCTCTTTGTGCACCGCTTCATCATCTGGATTTTGAAGCACAGTATCTACTAAAACAGCTATTTGCTCAAAATCTGCTTCTTTTAATCCGCGGGTGGTCATTGCTGGCGCACCAATACGAATTCCAGAAGTCACAAATGGACTTTCTGTATCGAATGGAACCATGTTTTTATTAACAGTGATTGCAGCTTTGCCAAGAGCATCTTCAGCAATTTTACCATTCAATCCTTTATTCCTTAAATCAACTAGAATAAGGTGATTATCGGTGCCACCACTTACAATATTATATCCAAGCTCTGTAAATTTTGCAGCTAAGGCTTTGGCGTTTGCAAGAACCTGAGCTTGGTAAGTAGTAAAATCATCTTGTAGTGCCTCGCCATAAGAAACTGCTTTGGCGGCAATTATATGCATAAGCGGACCACCTTGAGTTCCTGGGAAAACAGCGGAGTCTAAAATCTCACTCCAGTTTTTCACTCTACCTGATTTAGGGGCTACAATACCTAAAGTATTCTCACCATCCTTACCTACAAGTATCATTCCGCCACGAGGGCCACGAAGAGTTTTATGTGTAGTGGTGGTTACCACATGTGCGTGAGGGAGTGGATTTTTAAGAAATTTAGTAGCAATTAAACCAGCAGTGTGTGCCATATCCATCCATAAAAGAGCACCAACTTCATCCGCAATACTTCTAAATGCTTCGTAATCATAATCACGAGAGTAAGCAGATGCGCCAATAGAAATCATTTTAGGTTTTACTGCTTTTGCTTTTTCACGAATCTTATTCATGTCTAAAAGCCCAGTTTCTTTATCAACACCATAAAACTCAGCGTTAAAATAAATGCCTGAAAAGTTAACAGGAGAGCCATGAGTTAAATGGCCACCATGTGACAAATCAAAACCCAATAAAGTATCACCAGGATTCATTAAAGCAAGATAAACTGCTGCATTTGCTGTTGCCCCTGAATGTGGCTGAACATTTACCCAATCTGCACCAAAAAGCTTTTTAGCTCTATCGCGGGCAATATCTTCTACAACATCAGCATGCTCGCAACCACCATAATATCTTTTTCCAGGATAGCCTTCGGCATATTTGTTAGTAAATACACTGCCAGCAGCTTCCATAACTGCCCGAGATACAAAATTTTCGGAAGCTATAAGTTCTAAGTTTAGGTTCTGGCGAGTGGTTTCTTTTTCTAATAACTCAAAAATAGCCGGGTCTTGCTCTTTGATGGACTTCATTAACTAATTTTTCTTTTGTGTTAAGGATTCGATTTTTTCTACACGGCGTTCGTGGCGTCCGCCTTCAAATTCTGTACTGAACCACGACTCTAAAATATTCTTTAACTGCTCTTCGTTCAACTCTCTGCCCGGTAAACACATAATGTTCGCATTATTATGCAAACGTGTGAGCTTGGCTACTTCTGGCGAATATACTAAAGCAGCACGCACTTTTGGGTATTTATTCGCTGTCATGCAAACACCCTGTCCACTTCCGCAAACTAAAATTCCTAGATCAAATTCTGCGTTATCTATACGCTGTGCAACCTGTACAGCAAACTCGGGGTAGTCAACAGAATCCTCAGTATGGGTACCAAAATCTACTGGTGTGTGCCCCATTTCTTCTAAAAGACGTACCGTTAATTCTTTAGTTCGGAAACCAGCGTGATCGCTTGCAATAGGAATAATCATACTAAATGATTTGGTGAGTTGTTCAGTCCCAAATATCTCTAAATTTTACCTTAGATTAAAGCCGATAAACCAAATGAACCATAAAACTTGATAAATACTTTGAGTTATTCAAAAGAATTGGAAATAGCGAAGAAGGCAGCAGAGGCCGCAGCTGTAATTATTCGTGATTTTGCAGACAAAGAAGATTTCAAAATTGAGCTTAAAGGCAAAAATGATTTAGTAACAGATGCTGACATTGCCTCCGAAAAAATGATAGTAGAGGTGCTACTGAATGCATTCCCTAACGATCAGATTTTAGCGGAGGAATCTACTCATCTAAACGCTCTACCCGCAGGTCGCATTTGGATCATCGATCCTATTGATGGAACCACAAACTTTGCGCATGGTTTCCCCGTATATTGTGTTTCTATTGCTCTTTGGGAGGACGGAATCCCTAAAGTTGGCTTAGTTTATGAAGTAGCAAATGATGAACTATTCTGGGCTGTTGAAGGGCAAGGTGCTTGGTTTAATAACAAAAGTATTAAAATATCGGGCATAACAAATCCCTCAGAATCTTTAATAGGAACAGGTTTCCCGTATAATAATTTAGATTTAGTTGATAATTATTTACAGTTATTTAAAGTGATGATGAGCAAGACACATGGGGTGCGTCGGCCAGGTTCTGCTGCTTGGGATTTATGCAATGTGGCATGTGGACGTATTGAAGGGTTTTATGAATATGGTTTAAATCCATGGGATGTTGCAGCCGGAGTATTAATTATTACCGAGGCAGGTGGTATAGTAACCGACTGGGAAGGAGAGCAAAATTGGTTATTTGGGCAACGTATTATTGCTGGGAATGCGCCCATTTGTGCGTTCATCCAAAAAGAAATCCACGAGTGTTTCCCGGAAAAGATGCTAATCAATTCATAAAATAATTTTATGCAGTGAAGATTAAAGAGTCTGATTGTAGGTTTATAAATAAATCTCCGAAATCTGTGTGGTAATCTGCGATACCTGCGAGAAACGATTCCTCTCTCATCAGAAATTTAATCTAATAAAACATTACCGTTTAGGAGAACTTTCAAATAGAAAGTCGAAACTTTTGAGAGGGGTAGGCCCATTGTAGTACTTGAATGGTTCCCCAAATTCAAAGCCAGCTAAATGACCATAAAAGCGGGCCCGTGCTTCCAACTGCTTAAAATAATTTTGAGAAGAAATATAGGTTTCCGGCTCGTTATCGGGTTTAGAAATATTAAACTGTGTAGAAAAGGCTAATATTGATTTTTTCTTGGTCTCCCAGTGCTCCGAAATATCAAATACAAAATCAGGCTCAAAAGGACGGTCTTGCATGTAGTGCAGTATATGTTTTGGTCGCCATGGCTCTTGTGTGTTACCGTCTTTATCAACTGTTTCAATTTTCCTTAAACCAGCATAAAAAATAGCATCTATACAAAGTTGAGTAGCTTTACCATGATCTGGATGCCGATCGAAGGGAGCACCTGTTATACAGATTTGAGGTTTACATGCTCTAATCTGCTCAATTATTTTAATCTGGTTTACTCTGTCATTAATAATATCAGAATCTTTCAATGCTAAATTTGCTCTGTATGAGATACCTAGTATTTTAGAAGCCTCGTCAGCTTCAGCTTTTCTAATTTCAATAGAGCCTCGCGAGCCCATCTCACCTTGGGTTAAATCTATAATACCTACTTTTTTACCCTTCGCAACTAATGCGGCTACAGTTCCACCACTATTTAACTCTACATCGTCGGGGTGGGCGCCAAGAAAAAGAAAATCTAAATTCATATTATTAAAACCAGTTCTTTTATAAATAATAATTTTTAACTGTCACCCACTAAGTTAATGAGGTAAATGGAATTAAATGTACCTATTTTTAATTTCTTGAAACCATTAATGATTAATAGCGTAGAGCCACAGGTTACACTAAACAAAATAAAGCATGAGAATAATAAATAGCTTGACTGAAGGCTTTAAAGTAGCTCTAAAAGCTCTTAGTATAAATAAAATACGGTCTATACTTACAGCACTCTGTATAATAATTGGTATTACAATGGTAACTGTTGTAGATGCGGTTACTACAGGTATGGATGCAGAATTTGACAAAAGTATGGCTATGTTGGGTACTAATGTAGTTTATGTTGAGAAATGGCCATGGGATGGTGGCAACCAAGAATGGTGGGAAATTGCGAATCGCCAAGAAATGAAAATGGAATACGCTGCTTTTTTAAGTGAGCGAAGCAATTTAGCTAGTGCTGTTTCTGTTTCGGCAAATAGAAGTGTTACTGTACGCTATAAGGATAAAGAAGCTGAAAGTGTGGGTATAAATGGAACCACACCAAACGCGCTAGAAATTCAAGGATTAAATATTGAAAGCGGCCGCATGTTTACTGAAGAAGAGGCACGGAGTGGAAGTAATGTTGCTGTTATTGGAAAATCCCTAGAAGAGGCTTTGTTTGATAGGCAAAGCGCACTAGGTAAGCAGATTCGAATTAGAGGAAAGAGATTTACTGTTATTGGAGTTCTTGAAAAACAAGGAAATTTCTTAGGAATGGGCGATAATGACAACCGTGCAATGATTCCAATTCGGTCGTATGGCTATATTTTTGGTTTACGCTATGGATTACAGATTGGTGTAAAATTCCCCTCCGAAGAAGCTGCATTAGATGGTGCTTATGAAATAGAAGGATTAATGCGGAGGGTACGCCAACTTGATGCCACCGAGGCGAATGATTTTGCTATAAATAAACCTGAAGCATTTAAAGAGCAATTGGAAACTTTTAAGGGAGCTCTTTACGCAGGAGGCTTTGTTTTGGTTAGCCTTTCATTATTGATTGGTGGTATTGGAATTATGAATATTATGTTCGTATCGGTTCGTGAGCGAACAAAAGAAATTGGTATACGAAAAGCCGTAGGGGCACAATCGTGGGAGATTTTAACCCAATTTTTAATTGAAGCGGTGGTAATATGCCTACTTGGAGGAATAGTAGGTGTTGTGCTTGCTGGGGTTTTGACCTTATTAATTGACCAAGTATTTACAGCCACTATGAATCTAAATGTGGTTTTATTTGCATTCACACTATGTACTTTTATTGGTGCCTTATTTGGATTTATTCCTGCGTATAGAGCAGCAAAATCGGATCCTATAGAATCATTGAGGTTTGACTAATGAATATTATTGAAACATTTCGCCAATCGTTCGAATCGCTTAAAGCAAATAAAATACGTTCTGCTCTCACGCTATTAGCTCTAGTTATAGGGGTATTCTCTGTTATAGTTTCTACAACTGCAGTGGCTGTACTCGACAATTTCTTTACCGAAACCATGAGCATATTGGGTAGCGATGTTATTACCGTTCAAAAAAATCCTGCGGTACAAATGGGACCTAGAGATGCGAGCCTCAGAAACAGAAAAAATATTACTTTTGAAGAGGCAGAAGCATTAGATAAAAGAATGAAGCTTGGGGAAGGAATGAGCCCAGTTACAGGCTTTAGTTTCACAAGTGTGAAGTATAAAGACCTTGAGACCGATCCGAATGTAAGTATACGAGGAGGAAATAGTGAGTATTTTAAGAACAATGCCTTTGAAATAGAGGATGGTAGAAACTTTAATGATGATGATTTACAATATAGACGCTCTGTGGCTATTATTGGAAAGGATGTACAAACGGAGTTATTCTCTAGAGAATACCCACTTCAAAAAACTATTCGTATTGATGGTCAACCATTTTTGGTTATTGGAATTCTAGAGAAAAAAGGACAGATTTTTGGCCAATCCTTCGACAATGTAGTTGTTATACCCTATACAACCGGTATTAATATATATGGTGGGAACCGCGGAATTGCAATACAACTAAGGGCGCCATCGGTTACTAGGCTAAGTGATACAATTGATGAAGTAACTGGAATATTAAGAGTAATAAGAAGTGTAAGCCCAATGGATGAAAATAATTTTGAAGTATTTACGAATGAATCGCTCTCTGGCACATTCGATCAGTTTACTGGAATATTATTTTTAGCTGGATTTTTAGTAGGTGGTATAACTCTTCTCGGTGCTGGAATAGGAGTGATGAATATAATGTTAGTATCGGTGACAGAAAGAACACGAGAAATTGGTGTGCGAAAAGCTGTTGGTGCTACACGGAAAGCTATTGTAAATCAGTTTTTGATGGAGACTATCTTCATTTGCCAAATTGGAGGGTTGATAGGACTTATATTAGGGGTAGGTGTGGGTAATATTGCAGCATACTATATAGAAACATCTGCTGTAATACCAATTTGGTCGGTACTACTCAGCTTTTTTGGAATGACATTTATTGGCTTAATATTTGGAGTTTACCCCGCGTTTAAAGCAGCAAAATTAGACCCAATAGAAAGTTTACGATATGAGTAAGCAACTTCTTATTTTAAGTAAGTTAAAAATATATAAATAGGGCACTAACATGAATGAGAAAGTAATAGATAATTTGAATATTCAGCTTGATAAGGCTATTGAAAAAGGCAAGCAAATAGTTGAAAACGAAGAGTTACTAGAAAAAGCTGAAGAACTAAAGTCATTAACAGAGACTACCATACGTAAGCATCCAATAAGAACAGTATTGATTGGTGTAGGTATTGGATATTTATTAGGCAAAATATTTAGTTCAAATGATTAAGATGGATCTCATAGGTCAACACATAAAAAACATTACAAAAGACCTAAAAGACTTTTTAGAAAACCGCATTGAATTATTAATACTCAATAGCAGCGAGAAAATTGCCAAGTATATAGGGCTTGCGGCTCAACAATTGTTTGTATTAGTAATAATATTAGTGGGACTTTTGTTCTCTTTAATAGGATTAGGTTTTTATCTAGGTGAGTTATTTCAAAGTAACGCAATAGGTTTCTTGATAATAGGTGGATTTATCCTAAGTGTTGGTTTACTGCTAGTCGCGTTTAAACCAAATGGAATCTCTAGAAAAATCCAAAACCAGATTCTAAACGATATTATGCAAGAATTAGACGCTGCTGATAAAAACGCACAGCAAAAAAATCACTTGCCACAAATTGAGACAAAAAGAGATATAGACGATGCAAAATAATAATCTGAAAAGACTAGAAGAAAGAAAACAAGCACTTGAGCTAGAAATAAATCGTTTACAAACCGATATTGATAGCTCTATCGAGTCTGTAAAAGACGAGGTTTCTCAAAATCTTGATCCTAGAGAGATTATAAAAAAATATCCTCTACGCAGCCTAGGCGCATCCTTAATTATAGGAATGATGCTAGCTAGATCAGGCAAAAAAAATAACGCATATGGTACCGGAATGGGGTCAATGCTAAGTTTAGAGCTCAAAAGAATGATTACCCAAAGAGGTGTTTCATTACTAGGCGATTTTGTTGATAGTAAAATATCGTCTAAAAGAGAGAATAAAGACTAACCACTTATGGTTTTCTGTAAAAGGTTTATAAAACCTAATATTTAGCAACAAATTTGAAACTAAATTTGTCGTCTAACGTGGAAGCAAACCATCAACACAAAATAAATTAAAGATGAAAAAATCCTTATTAGTGACGGTATTGGTAACTGTATTATATACCAGCACTACATTTGCACAGCAAATAAAGAAAACCATTACTCTGCAAGAGGCGATAGAGCTTGCAGTAGAGAATAACTATCAACTTAAAATTGCAGAAAATAATCTAGGCCTAGCCGAGTATAGGATTACTAGCAATTTAGCTGATTTCTTACCAAGCATAAATTCAAGTTTAAATTACTCTCAACAACAAGGTCAGCAGTTTATTCAAGAAACATTAAGATTCACAGATTTAACATCTACTGGATTTAGTGGCCGTGTTAGTGCAAATATGCCCATCTTTAATGGCTTTAATAATATTTTGAATTTAAGAGCTAGCAAAGCAAGTAAATTATCTAGTGAAGAGAGCCTAAATAGAATTAAAGAAAATGTGATTTTTGATGCAGCATCAAGGTATTTACAAGTGCTTTTAAATACCCAGCTACTAGAAGACGCAGTTGACAACCTTGAGACATCCCAAAAAGTGTTAGAGCAAACCGCCGCACAAGTGGAAGTTGGCTCTAGACCTAATGTTGATTTATACAACCAAGAAGCTACGGTTGCAAACAACGAATTCACTGTAATACAGCGCGAAAACGCACTAAAATTAGCTAAATTACAGTTAGTACGGTCCTTACAAATAGATCCTTTAGAAGAATATGAATTTGTAGTGCCTGATTTTGATGCAGAAAATGCACAGAAGCCAGTACTAGCAGGCTATGATATTAGAGATTTAATTGAAGAAGCATTAACTACTAGATCTGATTTAAAAAGTACTGAGTTTAACATTCATGCTTTACGCTACTCACTACAAATGGCAAAGTATAGCCTTTTTCCTTCAATTAGCGCTAACGTTGGCCTTTCATCAAGTTATAGTGACCAAGCTAGAGATCCACTAACAGGCGGTAATGCTTCATTTAATGATCAGTTTTTTGACCAACGTATTAACAAATCAATCGGTCTTTCTTTAAACTTTCCAATATTTAGTAACTGGAATAGAATGACCCAAATTCAGTCTGCTGCAGTTAATCTAAAAAATGCAGAACTAGGACTTGAGAACACCTCATTGCAAGTTATTCAAGAAGTAACGCAAGCATATAACGACTTTAGCGCATACTCATCACAATTAACTGCAGCTAACAAATCGTTAATTGCAGCAGAAAAAGCGTTTGAAACACAACAAGAAAGATACAATGTAGGGGCAAGCACTTTAATTGAATTGAGCCAAGCTCAAACTCAATATTTCGCTGCGCAATCGTCGCGAACAAGTGCCTTGTACAACCTCATATTTCAAGACAAGCTACTTGACTACTATTTAGGAAAACTAAACCTAAATGACGTCAGTTTTAATTAATCAAAAATAAACAGGATATTATGGCGAATAAAAAATCATCATCGGGAAAAACTATACTTTGGTTTGTCATTGCAATAGTTGCCATTATTTCAATTGGATTAGGTCTACGTTTTGCTGGCATAATTGGGCAAAATACCAATGAAATAGAGGTTGAAACCGATATAGCAAAACTAAAAACTATCACTCAGCTTGTTTCCTCATCAGGTAAAATACAGCCAGAGATTGAAGTTATTATTCGCCCTGATGTTTCTGGAGAAATTATTGAGCTTGCAGTAAGAGAAGGTGATTTTGTAAGAAAAGGAGATTTACTTCTCCGCATTAAACCTGATATATATCAAGCTAGAATTGATGAGTTAAATGCCGCACTTCTTACTCAAAAAGCTCGTTACGAGCAAGCTAATGCCACGTTAATACAAGCAGAGTCTGCCTACAATAAAAATAAAGAATTGTATGACCGTAAGGTTATTTCAGAATCAGATTTTATACAAGCAAAATCTAATTATAATGCTCAAAAAGCTAATTTGAGTGCCTCAGAGTATCAAATTCAAAGTGCACAAGCCCAGCTTAGAAGAGCTAAAGAAGAACTGCAGCAAACAGTAATTAGAGCGCCACAAGATGGTACTATTACTGGCTTAGCTGTTGAACTAGGGGAGAGAGTGTTAGGTAACTCTCAAATGGCAGGTACCGATATGATGCGTATTTCTTTCTTAGATAAGATGGAAGTGCTTGTGGAAGTAAATGAAAATGATATTGTTAAAGTAGAGTCACAAGACTCTGTACGTATTGAAGTGGATGCGTATCCAGAAAGATTATTTAAAGGTGTGGTAACTGAAATTGCTAACTCTGCACGTGTTACAGGAACAGGTTCGAATGAGCAAGTAACTAACTATCAGGTTAAAGTTAGAATTAAGACCCCCCACAACTTAAATATGGATGGCTCTAATTTAGTTATGAAAAATGCATCGGAAGATCCGATAAAGAATTTTGTACCTAACTTTAAGCCAGGTATGTCGGCCACAGTAGATATTGAGACAGAATCGGCAATTAATATAGTTTCAGTGCCAATACAGGCAGTTACCATTCGTGATTTTTCTAAAGATAAAGCTGCTAAAAAGGATTCTGAAGAAACAGACGACATTGATGAGTCGTTAATTGTAAAGAAAGAAGATTTAAGAAAAGTAGTTTTTATAGTTAAAGGTGGCAAAGCCGTTAGAACTGAAGTTGAAACTGGAATTAGTGATAATTCGCACATACAGATTCTAGCTGGCGTAGAAGCTGGTGATGAAATTGTGATTGGTAGTTATAGAATTCTCTCCAATGTTCTTAAAGACGGTGATTCAGTGACTAACAAGAAAATGAAAACAGAAATTGCATCAATTAAATAGAGAAGCATTATGGCAAGACCAATAATTGAGATAACGGACCTTACCCGCTATTATCAAATGGGCGAAACAGAAGTGAGGGCACTGAATGGTGTTAGCTTTAACGTGCTCGAAAATGAATACATTGCAATAATGGGACCTTCAGGTTCAGGTAAATCTACTTTAATGAATATGATTGGTTGTTTAGATACACCCACCTCAGGTGAGTATATTTTAAACAATAACAGAGTAAGTGAGATGGATGATGCAGAACTTGCAGAGGTTAGAAATAGAGAAATTGGTTTTGTATTTCAGACATTCAACCTTTTGCCACGAACTTCTTGTTTAGCAAACGTGGAATTGCCATTAATATATGCAGGAATTAAGGCTCAAGAACGTAAAGAACGTGCTACTGAAGTGTTAACAAAAGTAGGGTTGGGTTCTAGGTTAGATCACAAGCCAAATGAGCTGTCGGGTGGGCAGAGGCAGCGTGTAGCCATTGCACGTGCTCTTGTTAATAAACCGTCTATTCTTCTTGCCGATGAGCCTACAGGGAACCTAGACAGTAAAACAGGCGAAGAAATTATGTTGCTTTTTGAAGAGCTTCATAGGCAAGGTAATACCATAATTGTAGTAACTCACGAAAATGAGATTGCCGAACATGCTAGAAGAATTGTGCGCTTGCGCGATGGTGTTATTGAAACCGATGAGGTGGTTGAAAACCCAGTATTGGCAGATGTTAAAATAGAAATATAGTAGTAAACAGACAAAGAATAGGCATCGGTGGGTAAGGGTATTTTATAAAAGATGAGTACGAATCTACCGATAATTTAGCGGGCTTCATTTTAGAAGCATATCTTCGTTACTCAGTTTGCTGCCCAAAGTCTCTTTACACACTATTTGGGATATTATATACAAACCTGATTCTTCCAAACTATAGATATAAAAAAAAGCGCTCAATTGAGCGCTTTTTTGTTGTAATAAGTTAAGCAAAATAGCATCAGCTAATTATCTAAAACTAATACCAATACCTGCGTTAGCAGTTAAATAGTTAGCAAGAGTTGCTTCGCCGTAGAACGCAAGAATACCTAATCTAATTCTAAAGCCTGCAAGTGCGTGGATGCCGCTCTCACTGTCTATAGTAAGTGAAAAAGGGTTGTTTAATACAACATAATCATCACCAGGTGTAAACGGGTTGTATGAACTCACCGGATAATCACCTTCCATCTTTAGTTCAAAAGAAGCTTTCTGGAAACCTAAACCAGCATAACCAGAAATAAATGGAATACTTTTACCAACTAGAATATTTGCTACAAAAGTATTGGTAGTTGTAGTTGTTCTTTGATTATTAAAATCTGGGTTTAGGTTTTGTGTTAATGAAGGATCATTAGGGTCACGTGTCGCGTTATTATCAGGCTGTAAGTCAAGATTAGCGTTAATATTAATCTTGTTAAAACCAACCATCACTGATATATCTACAGGAAGCAATCCACCACCTGGAATGTATTGACCAATATCGTGTTTAACAGCGCCTCCGAGTAATGACATATCACCAAAATCGCCAAGTTTAGTTTCAGGAAAGAAACGAAGGGTTACATCAGTTCCTTTAATTAAGCCAACGCTTGCTTGAACGATTGGAGCGGGTACATATCCAAACCCAGTACCAGCTGGCATACGGAAATCACTTATTTTTTGATTGTTTTCAAAAATTTCAAGCATTGGTCCACTGTCTTTGCCACCAGCTATAGTTGGGCTAATGGAGCCCTCACCTGGAGATACTCTGATTTTCTGTAATCCCAATGATGAAATGTCAAAGCTTTTATCGCTAGAAGGGACAACAGCTACAGAAGGACGTATTTGTAAGCTGAAGCCAAATAGCTTCTTTGGGCCTGCCGCTTCAGTAAAACCTGCGTTTAAGCCTGTTCCAAAACCAGTTGGGTAAGGTTTAAGATATTCTTTTGTAAGTATAGCGGCATCGTCAGCACCTGCTTTTAGAAAGGTTCCAATATCGCCAAATTGTGCTTGTGCTGGTGTTATTAGTACGAAGCCTAATAATAGAGTAGCAAGAATTGGCTTTATTGCCTTTAAATATTTGTTAATCATTGTATCTCCTGTGTTGTTTTATTTATTGTATCTAAAATTAATATTTATTTGAACATTATATATCCCCTTTTTAGGGTATATTTTATTTTTCTTTCTCTAGTGACTCTAAGATGTTTATATATGAGTTATAACGACTTGCATCAATAATTCCCTCATCATATGCAGCTGCCACTCCACAATCAGGTTCATGAATATGGGTACAAGTATTGAATCTGCACTGCTTACGAGGTTCTAGCATTTCAGGAAAGAAAAGGGACAATTCCCAAGGTTCTATATTCACTAAGCCAAACTCTCTTATGCCTGGGGTGTCAACTAGATAGGCGCCAATATTTAACTCAATCAATTGTGCAAAAGTGGTGGTATGCTTGCCTTTATTAGATGACTCAGAAACGGCTGCCACTTTAAGATGAAATTCTGGATCGATAGTGTTTAAAAGGCTCGTTTTACCCACACCAGATGGTCCAATAAATGCGGAAGTATTACCTTTTAGCATTGACTTGAGCTCTTCTAATGAATCCTCATCATCAATGCTAGTTAACAAAATAGGATAATTGAGCTTTTCATAAACGGGGCTAAGATCAGCTAGAAAACGAATATCACTGTCTTTAGCTAAATCCATTTTATTTATAACAATAACGGGTTTTACATTATATGCTTCGCATGTAACTAAAAAGCGATCTATAAAGCCTTCATTTAATTTGGGCTTTTGAATGGATTGAATAACGAAGGCATAATCTAGGTTAGAAGCAATAATATGACTTCCTCTTCTGCCATGTGTTGCTTGGCGAATAATGTAATTTTTGCGAGGATGGATATTTTCAATACCACCAGTGCCATCATCATTCATTGTTATGTCAACAATATCGCCTACAGCTATGGGATTAGTGAGATCACTTTCCTTTAGCCTAAAACGTCCCGGTAAACGGCAATGAACAAGTTGTCCATCCGCATTTACAATATACCAGCTCCCCGTAGATTTAATCACTCGACCTTTTTTCATGTATCAATAATAAGAAACCACGAGTATAAAAACCCACATCCAACAAAAATAATATATATGCATTACGAAGTACTATTGATGGTGTGATTGTTATGCTATGAGTTATTCTGTTAATCTGACCTAAATTAAAAAAGTAGTATCTCTTAATGACTACCCAATCGGGTGTTTTTAATCTAGCCAAAATTATTTATTGTCTCTTAGGCGATTAAACTATAATTAAAATGGAGGATTTATGGTAAAGCAGTTAAAATTTGAGAATGGGCTCAATATGGATGTTAAGGTGTACTCAGATGTGGGTAATACCGGAAGAAAAGGAATTGGAAAGAATGGAGAATCGCATGTTCCTAAAAGGCAAAGTGCTAACACATTTGGAGAGTTGGATATTGTAAACTACAATCAGGATAAAGATGTAAAATTAAGCATTGTAATGACTGAAATACCGAATGATGGTAAAACAATAGGTTTTAGTTATGGATTTGGTAGTAATATTAATCGTATACCTCATGACATTCAGCTTATTAAAAAAGGAGATGTGGTGGAGCTAACTATTCACTATTCAGATAGTCATCATAAAACTCATATAGACCCCCAAATAAAACATCCAGAAGGGGAGTTTTAATATTTAAAAAATTGCCGTGTTTGCGAAAGCTACTTTAATTGCTACTATATTTAGCATTGCAATTAATGGTTGGGTTTTAGCTCAACCATTTAATGCACATGTAATACATAACTATACGGTAAAGGATTTTAAAAATTCACGTCAAACTTGGGCAGCTACCCAAACTGACGAGGGTAAAATGATATTTGGGAATTCTAATTCTATAAACCTTTTTGATGGTGAAAAATGGGAATATATACACGTTCCGAAAGGTCAAACTACATATTCACTAGCAAAATCAGAGCAGGGTAGAATATATACGGGGGGAGAAGGTGACTTTGGCTTTCTAAAACCGAATGAAATGTCCCAAATGCAGTTCCAAAGCCTACTGCCACGGCTAGACTCTACCTATCACAACTTCCAATTTGTTCGGCAAACCCACTATCTAAATGGCAAAGTTTACTTCCGCACAAGCTCCCAATTAATGATGTACGACGAGCAGCTTGATACCGTATTTGTGTATAAGCCTGCTACTAATATTTACAATTCATACCTAATTAAAAACACAATTCAGGCCCACATTCAAGGCGTTGGGCTTGTTGACCTCACCGATTTAAAAGCCAATCTTCTTGATGACTCTAATTACTTCCTAACTGATAAAATTTATGGCATGATACCTCATGCCAAAGGTCAGCTTATATATTTTAGAGAACATGGTTTGCAACTTTATGATGGTAAGTCATTAACTTCATTTTCATCTGCTTCATTTGAATATCTCCGCACTCATAATGGGTATAGAATGCTTCAAATAAATAAAGGTTTAATAGGTATTGCTACCCTTTCTGGGGGAATTCTATTTATCACAGAAACGGGAGATATGCTACAGGTATTAACAAAGAAGGCTGGACTTAATGATGACCATGTCTATGGACTTTTTGTAGATAATCAAGGCTTACTTTGGGCCATGTTAGACGACGGCATTTCGGTTATAGATGTGAGGAATGGTTATACAGAGTATGATTTTCATTATGGAATTGATGGCTTGGTGAATGGAGTCTATCATATTGGAGATACTTATACTGTTACAACAAATCATGGATTTTTCTTTTGGGATGGAAAGGGAGACCCATCATTTAAACAGATTACAAACTCCCCATCTCATTCTTTCGAATCCATCAACATAAAAGATAGAGTAATTGCATCGAGCCAATCAGGGCTGTATGTAATAACTGGAGATAAAACCAAACAAGTATCAAAAAAAATATTCTCCAAGCTAATTGCGAACGACTCTACAGGTATTGTAGGCTGGGGAAATGGAGAACTAAGTTTACTCCAAATTAAAAATGGGGTTATAAATCAGTATAAAACCTATTCAGACATATCATATCCCAAAAGCTGGAGCTTAAATAATCAGCAATTATACCTACTTACAATTAATGATCAACTACTTCGAATAAATCTAAAAAGTGGAGTTATTTATAATATTGAAACAGAAAATGCACCCTATGAAAAATATTATATAGGCAAAGTTCAGAATGAGACACTAGTAGGAACTAGTAACGGGGTTTATAAAGTAGAACAGAATAAATTGGTAGCTACCGACTCAAGGTTTGATGAATTAAAAAATATCACTTTGTTTAAAGATTGTATGGATGAGATATGGATGAGGGCTGGTACAGATTTAATAAGATTTACCAAAAATAGGGCAGGATTGTGGGATAAGGAATCTGCTATTTTTAATAATATTGGCAACAATGAGGGGTATTTTACAATAAGTTGTTACTCAGATGCCACATGGTTTGGGTTAGAGAATAAAATAATTCGTATCCCTAAAAATTATACTATACCAATAGGTTCCTTTCAAACCAATATATCTTCAGTAAAAATAAACTCTGATTCTTTAATATATAACGGTTTTGGTAGGCAGCAAGGAATACCTGTGTTAAAATATAAAGAAAATCAAATGCGGTTCGAGTTTGCTGCCGCTTTTTATTTAAAATCAGATTTTAATACCTACCAATTTAAACTTGAAGGTTTTGAAAGTGATTGGAGTAAATGGACTACTGAGAATCATAAAGATTATACAAATATTCCTGAGGGAACGTATACCTTTAAGGTAAAAGGGCGAAATATTTATGAAAATGAAGGAAGTGAAGCTTCTTTTAACTTCCAGATTCTACCCCCCTGGTATCGTACTTGGTGGGCTTACTTGGTCTATTTGATATTTATAAGTTTAACCCTGTATACCATACATAAGATTAGATTAAATCAGCTATTAAAAGTAGAACGAGTTCGAAATCGAATTGCTAGCGACTTACACGATGAAGTTAGCGCCACCTTAACAAGTATCTATTATTTTGCAGAGGCAATAGAACGCTATCCAGATAAAATGAAATCGGGTAGGTTTGTTCACTTGATTTTAGAAAGTGCTTTTGAAGCCAAAGAAAAGATCACCGATATAGTTTGGTCTATAAATCCAGAATATGATGATTGGCAAGAATTTTTAGCAAAATGTAGACGTTATGCATCCGATTTATTTGAGAGTAAAGACATTAAATATGAATTAAATATTACAGGCGATGCAGTGGGGAAGATGGATATGGAGTTTAGGCAACATATTTGGCTCATCTACAAAGAACTACTAACTAATGCAGTTAGGCATGCACAATCAACTAAAGTAGAGGTAGTTATGACTGCAAACACGAAACATTTGACCTTAATTGTGCAAGATAATGGTAAAGGTTTCGACCTAGTAAATACGCCAAAAGGAAATGGGTTAACAAATATAGAAAAACGCGCAACACAAATTAAAGCAAAAATTCATACTGAGTCAAAATTAGGTTATGGGACGCGTTCTATGCTTACAGTATACTATTAAACTCCACATAAATGGGTAGTTTATTCGTTTTCCAATTCTTGTATTTTTGGAAAAATAAAAGGAGTGACCTTGATACAAGTAGTAATTATAGAAGACAATAAATATTTGAGAGAAGGTTGGGAGACCTTTATCAATTTTGATACCAACATGGAGATAGCAAGGGTTTTTGGTAGCTGTGAAGAGGCTTTTAATTCTGATGCCTTTGAACAGTGCGATGTGGTATTACTAGATATAAATTTACCTGGTATGAATGGAATTGAAGGGTTGAAAATTATCAAGGCAAAATACCCAACATTAGATGTGATAATGGCTACCATTTTTGATGATGACAAATATATATTTGACGCATTAAAAGCAGGGGCCATTGGATATTTGGTAAAAAGTGTTACTCCAGATGAATTAGTTGCTGCCATAGTAGAGGCACATTCAGGGGGCTCACCTATGACACCATCTATTGCAAAACGCGTCATAAAATCATTACGCCCCGAGAAAATTAATAATGAAAATGTGAGACTTAATGAGAGAGAACTTGAAATATTGAAGGCTCTAGCAACGGGCAAATCTTATAAAGAGATAGGAAAAGAGATATTTTTAAGTATAGATGGGGTTCGCCATCACATACGCAGTGTATACAATAAGCTGGAAGTGAGCTCTAGATCTGAAGCCGTTTCTGTGGGATTAAATAAAAAAATAATTAAACCCTAAACCACATATTTAGGTGGTGCATTTATACACGATGTAATTTAGTATAGCAAGTAGCTTTTAAGGAAGTCCGTCCTACTTCCTTTTAACAACCTAAACCCTAGCCATTGAAAAGGCTAGGGTTTTTTATTTGAAATATTTTTTAAAAAACCACCCATTTATGCGGTGATTATTCCTCGTAGGATATTTAAACTCGTTTGTAGTCGGTTAAAAATCAACTAAATCTTACTGTAATGAAAGCTTCTATACAAACAGTTTTTGGCATATTAATTTGTTTATTAATAAATGTATCAATATTTGCACAAACCAATGTTTCGGGGACGATTTCCTCAAATACAACTTGGAATGTTGCTGGCAGTCCTTACATAGTTTTAGGATCAACAACAGTAAATAATGGGTATACACTAACTATAGAATCAGGGGTTGAAGTACGTTTCGAAACGGGTGTACAGTTAACTATATCAGGGAGCTTGGTAGGAGATGGAGTTGCTTTTACTGCCAATTCTGGAAGCGGTAGAGAGGCGTGGAATAGAATCTATCTTAACAGTGCTAGTTCTAATCTTTCACTCAGCAACTCAACTATTCAATTTGCTACTAATGCAATTGAAGTTGCTTATGGAACAGCAACACTAGACACTGTAATAATATCAGATTCCAAATATGGGGTCTTTATGCACCAGAATGGAAATGCAAACATTACAGGAAGTACCATAACAAGTACTTACTATCCAATCTATTACCAATCGGCGGGTGCCATCACATACTTTGGAGAGAATGATTTTTCAGGTAATGATTTTGATTTAGTGTTTTCATCGTTTGGCTCAATTAGTAATAATTGGAAGCTTAACTATCCTGGAGTTCCTTATTACTTTACTAATTCAATGTATGTTAACTCTGGAGATACGCTTACCATAGCTGGTTCCAATATTTTGAAATTTGAACTAAGTAGAGAGTTATACACTCAAAATGGAGGGGTTATAAATGCTATTGGCACTGAATCTGAACCAATATATTTTACTTCATGGAGGAATGATAATATAGGTGGGGATACTAATAATGATGGGAATGCTACTTCACCCACAAATAAAGATTGGTATGGAATAAGATTAATAGGTAAGAATGCAACCAGTTCTTTTAAAAATGTAAATGTAAGTTTTGCAGGATACCAGTACTCTAACGATTACCGGGGTGGTATTACTCATATAGATAATGATTCTGAGATAGATAGTAGTACCTTTAATAATAACTTATATGGTATTGTTCTTAGAGATAGTTCAGATGCAAAAATCACTCATAATACCATTGGAAGTAGTGGGGTAGTACCTGTGGCTTTAACTTTTGATAGCCAACCTGTATTTACGGATAACGCTTTTTCTTCTTCTAACAATCAATATGACGCCATTGGTTTAATTGGAACCACAATAAGTGGAGTGAATACTTTGCCAAAAAGGAATTTCACTGCTATACCAAATGTGACCTATGTTTTACTTTCAAATTTAACGGTAGCCAGTGGTGCAAGTCTTGATATTGAAAAAGGTGTTGTTATTAAGGGCCTTAATTATACTCATATAAATGTATTTGGAACTTTAACTAGTATTGGTACAGCTTCTGAGAAAATAGTATTTACTGCCATCCAAGATGACAACGTAGGAAATCCAAAAGATACCAATAAGGACGGGAATAATACGGTGCCAGGCACCAATAGCTGGTACGGAATAGCACTTGGAGAAAATGCTGGAAACTCAGTATTGGACTACAACATTATCAGATATGCGACTTATTCAAATAGTATTAGCGGTGTCCAACTGAGAGGCGCATTAAATATATTAAGTAGTAACGTTGCAGTCTCAAATTCAGAGATTGGGAATACGCAGTATTATGCAATTGATTCTAGAGGGATTGCTAAACCTACTATTTCAAATAACTCCTTTTCAAATACTGGTTCTGTTCCGGTAGCATTAGATCTTTCTTCCGATCCAACCTTTAGTGGAAACACCTTAGCAAATGTAGGTTTAAAAGCCATTGGCTATCATGGAGGTTCACTTTCAACAGATGGAATTATTCGAAATAGAGACTTCGCTGGTTATATCGATATTACTACGGTATTGCTAGAAACTGCAACAGTAGAAAGTGGAGCTAAACTAACCATAGAGCCAGGTACGGTCATAAAGGTTCACTATGAGTATTATAGCGGAATATTGTTAAATATTAAAGGTGCACTAGACGCAACGGGTAAAGCAGATAGTGTTATATATTTCACCTCTATTTATGATGATCAAATTGGTAATCCATTAGATACTAATGGAGATGGAGGAACAACAACGCCAGCGCCTGGTAACTGGGGAACCATCCGCTTTTTCCCGACTACTGATGATGCAAACTCAAATATTTCAAATACAGAATTGCGGTATAACAGGCACGGTTTAATCTTTAGCAACGCAGCACCAACCATTGATAATGTAACTATACTTAGTTGCCAATATACGGGTTTTGGAATGGAAGGTGGTTCAACCGTTCATATTGCAAACTCAACCATACAAAACTGTGGCTATGATCCTGTTGCCATATCAACCAATTCAAATCCAACATTTTCAAATATTACGTTTAACTCAAACGGGTCAAATGGAATTGGGTTGCTAGAAGCTCAAAATTTATCCACCTATTATGCCAACACTTTTAATAGTAGCGGACTTTTTTACTCTTCAACCAATACAATTTCTACAGATGCTACCGTAGTTCCAAAAAGCTTTGCGGGATATGCAAATCTGCCCTACATAGTAAGAAATCAGTTCACTGTAGGAACTAATACTACTTTACAAATTAGTCCCTCAGTAATATTTAAAGGAAATACTTATACATATATAGATGGTGCTATAAAGGTAAATGGTACAGAGAAAGAACCAGTTATATTTACTTCTTATAGCGATGATAGTGCCGGTGGAGATACAAATAATGACGGTAATAATTCCGTTCCAAACCGTGGGCAATCACTCCATTTAATGTTTAGAGCCTCTTCAATTGATAGCGCCAACCATATAAAAAATGCAGAATTTAGATACTCAGGAACAGCAATTACTTTTCATAACTCAAAAGCGGTAGTAGACAATTCTCTATTTCAGTTAACAAACGGTCATGCGATTGAAATTTTTGGTAGTTCAGCTCCAATAATTCAAAATAATAGATTCGAGAATATTGGAGAATCGAGCTATTATTACCGTCGCCATTCCATATATATGGATATGTTTGTTAATCCCACATTTTCTGGCAATACCGAATCTAATGTAAGTATTAGAGGATTAGGGATAAGAAGCGGTGCATGGGGCAGTGATGCAATTTTACCATTTAGAAGCTTTGCTGGAGACGACAGTGTTAGCTATGTGATGTATGGAAAATTTACCATTCCATCTGGCTCTAAAATAACTATACCAGCAGGGATGGTATTAAAAGCATTTACTCAATATGGTACTAGTAGAGCAGGTAATTCAGGATTTTCTGTGGAAGGAGCTTTAGTTGTTCAAGGAGATTCACTTAACCCAGTAATTTTTACAAGCGATACGGATGATAGATTTGGAAATCCTTCTGATTTATATGGAGACGGCCAAGTTGATGATGAGGGCTACAGAGGTTCTACACCATGGATAACCTACTCTGCAACAAGTGATGACACAAATAATGTTGTTCAGAATGCAATATTCAAGTATAAAAATGTAGCTATCCTAGCAAATAGTGCAAATCCGACTATAAAAAATTCCACCTTTGAGAGGAATAATTATGGCATTCAACTTACAGGGGTTTCGGCACCTTTTGTAGAGAAGAATAGCTTCCATGATCTAGATAAAACACCGCTTTTAACTTCACTAGTGTCTTATCCACAAACTACAGCTGGTAACACAATGAGTGGTACAACATGGCAGGGAATTGGTGTGCAATCCGAAACCTTAGTGCAAGACGTAACATTACCAAAACGCAATTTTGGTGGGAAATTAGGAATCCCTTACGTGTTTACAGGAAGTTATACTATTGGTACGGGAGCTGTATTAACTATAGAGCCAGGTGTTATAAATAAATTTGCAAATCAATCATGGATTGATGTGCAAAAAGGCTTAATCGCTAATGGAGGGAGCACTTCAGACAGTTTGATTATTTTTACTAGCATTGCAGATGATTTTTATGGTGGAGATACAAACAGTAATGGAAGTGAGGATATAAATTCATATCCATATTGGCGAGGAATTAGATACCTAGGAACTTCTCTTCCTTCAGTGTCGATACTAAACAATACCGTTTTAAAACGAGTAGGTTACTATGGACCATATAGTAATGGAGATGCTGCAGTTCTTGCTGATAACTCTAGCCCGACTATAACAAATTCAACAATCACATCAAGTTCTAAAGGTGTGGAAATTTACGGTTCAGGTAATCCAATTATTAACTTCAACGATATCTACAATAACAAAGAATATGGCGTGTATAACCGTGATAAAACTTTTACTGTAGATGCCACCAACAATTGGTGGGGCAACGATTCTGGTCCAACTCATGCTAGCAATCCTAGTGGAACAGGAGATGTTGTAACTGATGCCGTTAACTACGCACCATTTCAAGGTAGCGGAGCTACAAAACCAGTGTTAGGTGATGTTTCTCTAAACGGTGTAGTTCAATCTTTTGATGCGTCTAAATTACTTCGTCACGTGGCATTTTTAGACACACTAAATAGCACACAATTAGCGGTGGCAGATGTTTCTGGAAATGGAACAGTAAGCGCAATGGATGCCTCGTACATTCTGCAATATGTGGTTGGTTTAATAGATGCGTTCCCTGCTGAATTAAACTCTAAGATACGTGCTGAAATGAATGAGAAGAAGGCTAATGAACATATTATTCTCAGTTTAGGTGAGTCAGTAGAATTGGGAAATAATGAATTTTCGGTTCCCCTTACTTTCACAAATTTAACTGAGTTGTTTGCATTCGAAATTGACTTAGATTTTGACGGGGCAGGTTTAGAAGTAATAGATGTCAAAACTTCGGAAGCCCTTGATGGAACCTCGCTAACATTCAACAAATCTAAAGTTGGTAAGCTTACACTTGCTATGGCATCAGCTAATGCAATTGCAGAAGATGGAGAGTTTGTAAATGTTGTTTTTAAGTTGAAAGATGCCCATACAGCATCGGCACTACATATTAAACGCTTTATTGCAAATGAAATGGATATGAGTAAGTCGGCAGTAAATAGTGAAGTTGCGGGTGTTAATCTTCCCGATAAATTTGAACTCTATCAAAATTATCCAAATCCATTTAACCCAACAACTACTATTGGTTTTGATGTGCCGAATGCAAATAGTCATGTGCGTTTAGAAATTTTCAATATTCTTGGCCAACGTGTAAAAATGCTTGTTAATAATGTTTATAGCGCAGGTCGATATAAAGTAATATGGGATGGTACAAACGATGCTGGTATGCAAGTGAGTACTGGTGTATATATTTACAGAATAAATGCTGGAGATATAGTACAGTCGAAAAAACTAACCTTTATTAAGTAAAACTATTAGGGGGCTTTTGAGCCCCTTAATAAAACTAAAGAGGTGAATTTTATGAAACGCACTTTATTTATTTTTCAAACATTGAGTCTTCTGCTCATACTATCAATGGCTTCCTATGGGCAGATACAATTGTCTATTCCAGATACTTCGGGTACAGTAGGCGATACTTTAAAAATTCCAATTCGTATAGATTCTACATTTACAAGTAAAGGAGTATTATCGCTACAACTCGAACTTTCCTATAGCGATTATTATGCTTCAGTTATCTCAGTTGAAACTAATAATACGATACTTGGTGATGCAGGTTGGAGTGTAACACCTAACTTAACTCAAAGTGGGAAAATTACCATTGCAGCGGCTGGTACCACTGAACTTACAGGAACGGGTAATCTTGTTTTTCTTAATGTGGTGTTATTGAGACCTGGTGGAACAGGTTTAACCTTTCAAGCAGATGAATCGTATTTAAATGAGGGAAGCCCAAATCTTATATTTAAAAACGGTTATATATCTATTTCTGCGAAACCCGTAATTAGTGTGTATTTACCTTCTGGTAATTATATAATCGGAGACTCACTTCAAGCCAATGTGAGTGGTGGAGTAGCACCATTCGAGTGGTCTGTAACGGATACAAGCCATGCTTCAATAAACGTAGAGGGCTTATTAAGAGTGAAAAATCATGGTCGTGTTGGCGTAATAGGGAAAGATAGTAGAGGGATTATTGATACAGCATTTGTTGATTTTCTTGCATTCCGATTGAATTCAGAGAATATAACCAACTATAATGGGCAAGAAGTTAGTTTCCCTATTCAAACAACGAACCTTACTGGTTTAGGAATACAATCGGGATCTTTTACTTTAAATACGCCAATTAGCTCTAATTTTGAGGTTATAGGCATCGAAAAAGGGGATGTTTTGGATGAAAACGCCTCATTAAATTATAAAGTAAATTCCAATGGAATTAATATTGGGTTTGCCCAAACCGAAGAACTGTCGGGATATGGAAATTTATTTATTCTGCATATTAGATATCTCTCCACCTTTTATAAAAATGTAACATTCACTGATGTACTATTTAACGAAGATATTAAGGGTGTAGGAACTAGTTTTCTGATACAATCAAATACACTTCCGGCGCTTAATATTTCAAATGGAAGCCCAGTGACAAATCTGGTTGGTGAGTCACTTCAATTCTCTGTTACAAATAATATTGGGCCAGTTACTTGGGCAGTTAGCAACACCAATACCGCAACAATTGATGGGCAAGGTTTATTGAAAACACTGAAAGGTGGGAAATTTAAAGTTTCTGTAACCGATTCGGTCGGCGCAACGGGGTCAACCTCAGATTTCACCTATTATGATTTAAAAACAGAATTGCCTGACACCTCAATGTTGATAGCCGATACACTGTATTACCCAGTTAGAATTTCAAATATGGAATCATCATCCATTGAAATTCTTTCAGCTGATATCACATTTACTTACACAAACACAGATCTTAACTATCTTGGATTTTCAGCAGTAAACGCTCTAACCGAAGGGTGGAGCTACAGTGAAAATATATTAGCACCAAATAAGGTAAAGATTGCTGCTGCAGGATCAGAAGCGGTAACCCAAAATGGAGATATGGTATATCTTATCTTCAAAGTAGACACATCAGTTAGTGCAGACAAACGAATATATCCTGTATTGAGTGAGTTTCTTTATAATGAAGGGTCACCAAATACGCTAACCAAAAACGGAAATATTTTTATTTCTACCAAGCCTATAAAGCCCGTTTTAATTTTTCCAAATTCGGGTATGCAGAATACAGGTGTAGCGCTAACCTTGACGTGGGATACTTCCATTGGAGCTGAAAGTTATGATGTCCAAGTGTCAAAATCTGGCTCTTTTACCAATAATATTGTAGATACTAGCCTGGTGTTAGAAAAAGAATTAAGTATTGCAGAGCTTGAGTATCGCACTTATTATTACTGGCGAGTCAGGGGTGTTAATTCATTTGGCGAGAGCGATTGGAGTACTGTGTTTACATTCAAAACTCAGGATCCTGTACCAAATAGTCCAACACTAAATAGCCCAACAAATTTAGTTGAAAATCTAGCTTTAGATCCAACTCTAAAATGGTCAAGTGTAAGCTATGCAACAGCATATAGAGTTGAATTCGACACCACAATTAATTTTACTACCTCATTAGTAGATTCTACAATTACATCAACAAATTTTATACCGCCAAATTTAGAAAACGGAGTAAGTTATTATTGGCGTGTTTTTGCATCTAACTCAACAGGTGAAAGTAATCCTTCAGAAACTTGGATGTTTACAACTATAGTTGAAAAACCAGAAGCTCCAAACTTACTATTACCCGATAATGGTGAAGAAAAAGTAGATACGCTTGCTCAATTTTTTTGGAATACCTCAGCAAGAGCTGCTAGTTATATGCTCCAGGTTTCAAGTACAATTGATTTTTCATCCATACATGCTGAACAAACTCTTACTGACACAACAGTAAGTGTGGGAAAGTTATCATTCTTGACAGAATACTACTGGCGAGTAAAAGCTAGCAATGCGGGTGGAGAAAGTGTGTGGTCTTCGATATTCACATTTACGGTGAAAGCACAGGATGCATCAATTCCTGAGCTTCTTAGCCCAAGCCATAATGCAACGGGTGTAGATACATCACTTACTCTTCGCTGGCGACAGGCGGAGGGAGCTCTGAAATTTGGATATCAAGTATCTGAAACTTCTGATTTCACAATAATTAAAAAACAAAGTGAAGTAGTTACGGATACCTCAACGGTACTTTCCGATCTTGATTATTCAACCACCTATTTCTGGCGAGTGAGGGGAATTGGTGCAGTTGATACTTCAAACTGGTCGCCCATATTTACCTTTACAACCAAGTCGGAATTGGGAGAATTGGCGATTCCAAAATTACTATTGCCAGCTAATGATTCGTTAAATGCTCCAACTTCTCTCACCTTTGTATGGACAAGTGTAGTGGGAGCTACAGATTATATAATTGAAGTAGAGGCCGATACTTTAAATTTAGAAATTGGCATAAGTGTATCAAAAAAGGATACAACAGTGAATTTAACGGTTTTACTCGAAGAAACGGAGCATTTCTGGCGAGTAATGGCTGTAGACTCCCTAAATAGCAGAGTATCTGATTGGAGTGACTATTATAAATTCACTACAAAAAAAGGAAATACACCGCCCATATTTGTAAATCTACCTGATACACTCTCTTTTCGAGAAAATGAAGAGTTTTCATTCAACTATCATAATATTATAAGTGATCATGAAGATGAGATACAGCATCTAAAAGTTGAGTTTGAATATGACAGCACTCAAATCTCGATTGCCATCGACAAATTGAATGGAATCATCACCCTAAAATCTGTTGAGTATACTGGGAATACTACACTCACCATAAGAGTTGAAGACACGGCTGGTGCAAAAGTTGAAGCCAGTATTGTGCTTTTTATTGAAAGCAGTGTTTCCTCTGAGTTTGAGGTGGAGATTCCGAGTAATTACGCACTCAATCAAAACTATCCAAATCCATTTAATCCAAATACAAATATAAGTTTCGACTTGCCAGAAAGTGGATTTGTCCGTTTAGAGGTGTTCAATATGCTGGGCCAAAAAGTACAAACCATTATATCTCAAAATATGGTAGCAGGGTCGCACAAAATAGTTTTTGATGCCTCTAGGCTTTCCTCTGGCTTTTACCTTTATAGGCTACAAAGCAAGTCATTTTTGAACACTAAAAAAATGGTGTTGATTAAATAGCTCGAACTTATCACCTTTTATTACCCCACTTTACAAATAATATATTTTTTATATATTAAAGTATATGAGTAATAATGCAAGGTTTTAAATTGCGGCTATTTCTAATCATTATCATGGTTGGATTAATTGCGTCTACCAGCATGGCTCAACAGGGCTCGTATTTATTCGATTCATTTTCTGTTGAACATGGTTTGAGCCAATCTACGGTATATGCTTTTGCAAAAGATAACCGCGGCTATATGTGGATTGGCACCAAAGATGGCCTAAATCTTTTTGATTCCCATCAGTTTAAATATTTTTATTCTATGGTAGGGGACGGTGCTTTAACAAATTCAAATATACGGGCTCTTGAGCCTGATAGTGCAGGGCATATTTGGGTAGGAACCGATGGAGGTGGATTGTTTGTATTAGAACCTAAAAAAGAATTATTTACAAATCTCTGTTCCTTAACTAACAGCGAAAATTGCAAATCAAATTTTAACGTGGTAAGTATTTATGCAAAAGGGAATACCATCTGGTTTGGAACTCGTAATAACGGGTTGTTCCGATATCATAAAGTAAGCAATGAGTTAGTTCAAGTTTTGAATAATGGAACTATTTGGGCTATTTCATCTTTCGAAAACACCTTGATAATTGGCACTGAACGTGGGCTTATACTTAAAGAAGGGGAACACATAAAGAATTATTTATCAGAAATTAGTGTGAATGATATTACCATACTTGGAAATTCCATAATTATTGGAACTAAAAAGCACGGTGTCTATGAGATTGAAAACTTAAATCAATCCTCAATTCCTATCAGTCCACAATGGTTAACTAGCTTAAAGAATGAGTCTATAACCTCCTTAGAGGTTAGTAATGACGCTGTAATTTGGATTGGCACAACAAACTCTGGGCTCTATATAGCAAATCAGAAAACTCTCGAAATTAGCCACCTCACTCATCAACAAAATCAAGTACACAGTATATCTGAGAATGCGATTCGGAGTATTTATAAAGATCCTACAGGTATGTTTTGGGTTGGAACAAATAGCGGGGGATTCAATAACTATTCACCTTTCAGATATCAATTTTCAAATTTCGATATCCGTGACGGTTTATCAGGTAATACTGTTCTAGCTTTTGAAGAAATTGATGATCAAACTATTGCTATTGGAACGGAAAGAGAAGGACTTAATCTTTTTAATAAGCATGAACGTTCTTTCTCTACCATTGCGGAGTTTAGAAATAAAACCATTATTAGTTTACTTAAAGATTCTAATGGTGGTTTTTGGGTAGGTACTGATAATGATGGATTGTATTACTCAAAAAATGTTTTTGAATTAGAGGCTTCAAAAATGATATCTGATTTATCGAATAGTAGTATTTTATGTTTGCTAGAATATTCAAAAGGATCAATTTTAGTTGGTACTTACAAGGGGCTAAATATAGTTCAAGGTGGCACTGTTATCTCAGAGTTTTATGAAGGTGTTAAGCTCCCTGATTATTTAAAAGAAGAACGAATACTGGCTTTGATGGAAGCTAATGATGAATCTATTTGGATTGGTAGTTATAGCAATGGAATAACAGTGTTTGACCCAGCCTCAAAAGATTTCACAAAATACGAGATAGATATAAATAGAGACAATAGGAACCTTTCATCCAATAGAGTTCAAGTTATAGTTCAAGATTCAAAAAAACGTATTTGGATTGGGACAAATAGCGGACTAAATCTATATAGTCCAGAAGACAAAAGTTTCATCCATTACACAACAAAAGATGGATTGCCAAATAATGTTGTATATGGTATTGTTGAAACTGGCAACGATTCCCTATGGCTTAGTACAAATAGGGGGTTATCGTTTTTTAATCCATCCCAAAAAACCTTTAAAAATTACAACATCATAGATGGTCTTCAAAGCAATGAGTTTAATGGTGGCTCATATTTCAAAGATAAATTGGGATTGACTTATTTCGGTGGAATAAATGGATTTACCAGTTTTATGCCAAAAAATATGATGGCAAATTCTGAAATTACCAAAACCTACATAAAGAGCTTTAAAGTAGAAGGTATTGAACGTGAAATACCAGAAATAAATACTACAGTTGAGCTTGACCATAATCAGAATTATTTGGAATTCGATTTTTTGATTACTGATTATGTTAAGCCCTCAAACCAAATTTATGCGTACAAATTAGAAGGATTTAGAAATGAGTGGATTAACTTAGGAGCTTCTAAAACAGTAACTCTAACTGGAATATCTCCAGGGAAGTATCGATTTAAAGTTAAGGGAGCTAATTCTGATGGTGTGTGGAGTGTACCATCTAACGCCATTAGTTTTATCATTAAACAACCAATTTGGGCTAGATGGTATTTTCTTACAACGATAGCAACTATTTTGTTTACCATCATTTTTGTGGCGTATAAGTATAGAATGTTCTACCTCTTAAAAGACATTGAAACAAGAAACAGAATTGCAAGAGATCTCCACGACGATTTGAGTTCAACCTTAAGTAGTATTAGTTTTTTTAGTGAAGCGGCTATTAAAACGAGTGGGGCTGAGATAGACACTACGAGTAAATATTTTAAATTAATTGACAAAAGTGCAAATGAAGCAAAAGAAAAAATAAATGATATTATATGGGCTATTGACCCAGAAAATGATGATTGGATTGCATTTAATGCCAAATGTAATCGCTTTGCCGCCGACTTACTTGAAAGCAAAGATATTGCCTATAATTTACAAATAGACACTGAGATGACTGGGAGGATTGCTATTGTATTGCGCAAAAACTTATGGCTTATATTTAAAGAACTGGTTACTAACTTAGTGCGGCATTCACAAGCAACACATGCCAAAATTGTATTTCATAGTAATCCCAAAAAAATATATTTAATAATAGAAGATGATGGGATTGGCTATAACGATAGCGAAATACAAAATGGTCATGGCCTTGGAAATATAAAAGCTCGAGTAATGGCTTTGAATGGCGACTTTAAAGTTAGTTCTAAAATCGGAAAAGGAACTATCACTACCATTGTAATTTCTATTTGATACGCACATTCTGTTCGATGGAATAATTCTGCAATAGTAAAATTCTACCTAAACGGGTAGTTTTTAGTTAAAAGATTATCGTTATTTTTAAATATGATAAAAATTAGCATTATAGAAGATAACAAATACATGCGCGAAGGCTGGCAAGCGGTGTTAGACTTAGATTCTAATATTTGTGTAATTGCAATGTTCGAGAGTTGTGAGGATGCTTTCAAATCTGACGACTTAGCAAAAACAGATCTTATTTTGCTTGATATTCAATTACCTGGAATAAGCGGTATTGAAGGAGTTAAAACTATTAAACAACGCTATCCAGATGTAGTTGTGCTAATGGTAACCATGCACGATGATAATGAAAGAGTTTTTGAGGCCCTGAGAAATGGGGCTGATGGTTATCTGCTAAAAAAAGTTACACCTGCTGAATTGGTAGAAGCCATTAAAATTGCCAACGAGGGAGGCTCGCCAATGACCCCAAATATTGCACGGAAAGTAATTCAATCATTTCAGAAAACACCACAAAATGATGTGGATTTAACAGCGGTTGAGAAATTAATACTTAAAGGTTTAGCTAACGGACTTTCCTATAAAGCTTTAGCTGAAGAAATACACCTTTCTATAGATGGAGTCCGCTACCATATCCGCAATATTTACCGAAAACTAGAAGCCAAAAACAGCTCAGAAGCAGTAGCTAAAGGTATTGATTATATAGATCCTTAAGCAATTAAGAAACCTTATCTATTTAAAATATTCGCCTTTTGTATAAACTTCTTACTAGCTACTGTATCACCTTTGGTTAGGTAGCTAAAAACTACATACAACAGTAGAGATATTGAAACCCCAATAATGGCTTGTTTTGCAGATGCTATTTCCCAAGCTATTGGCAGATTTACACCTAACGCCACCAAAAGGTTGTAACTTGAAAATATCAATCCAAAAACCATAGATATTATTGCTGCGGTTGAAGTACCTCGTGCCCAGATAAATCCTAATACTAAAGGAATGAATGCGCCTGTAGTTAGGAAATCGGAACCAATCCATGAAATAGTTAAAACAGATTGTATGCGTAGGGCAATAACTAATGCTGCTGCACTTACAAGAAAGGTGGAAAAGCGTGCAATTAAAACATTATGAGCAGAACTAGCAGTGGGATTTATATACTTCTGATAAATATCTACAGTTAAAGAAAGAGCTCCGGTATTAATGAGTGAATCCATGGTTGACATGATAGCCGAACACAAACCAACAAACAGGATTGAGCTTAAAATTGGATTTGGGATGTTGCTAATCATATTCGGAATGATACCACCTGTGGGCACAGAATCGTACATAACAGAAGCAAACATACCTGTATAAGTGACCATTAGATAAAGAGGAATAAATGCGATGAAACTAAAAATCATCATCTTTCTGGCATCAGTTGCTTTTTTAGCGGCCGAAATACGTTGCCAAATATTGGCTTGAATCATCCACGAAGTACCAAAAGTAATTACATAAGCTAAATTATCTGATACATTGCTGAAGAAAGAAGTATAACCGAAATTTTGGTTAGCAAGAGCCGTTGCGTTTACCGCTGCCATGCCACCTGAATGATGGTATGCGAAAAAGAATAAAAATATCGCTGTAAATAAGAAGAATACGAACTGTAGTAAATCGGTGAGTACAACTCCTCTAAAACCACCAAATAAAGAATAGGTTAACACAATCACTGTTCCGAGTATGGCACCCGCTTCGTAACTCATATTGAAAAATGCATGAAAGAATCTTCCAATCACTATCACTTGCACCGCTGAGGCAATTACCATAAAAATGATTATGAAGATGGTTAGCAGTAATGAAACTGTGCTATTGTAGCGCTGATTCATAAGCTGTGGCTGCGAAATGGTGCCTATATTTCTAATGCCTTTAGCAAATAAGAACATAAGTGCGGTGGCAATTAGTACGGGTACTCCATAGATCCAAAAAGAGCTTAAACCGTTTTTATGGGCGTGATCTACAAGATCAATGGCAGAACCGCCTCCCCACCAAGATGCGATAAAAGTTATTGCCAACAACCAAGCGGGTAATTTTCGTGAGGCTAAGAAATAATCTTCACTAGAGTCACTTTTTCTGTTCCAAATTCCAACTGTAATTATTCCAATTATATAAAGAGAGAGAAATAATATGGTAATAGTTGTGCTTGACATGTAAGAGATATTCAGATTTAATTTTGGATTAATACCAACGCCAAGTATAAGTGTACTGAAGCTTAAAAGGCACTTTATTTCTTAACAATGTCTACTACATTAAATAAGTAAATAAAAAGAGGGCTGACCATGCTTTCAAATTTTAGCGATACTAATTGGTAATAGGAGTCGGGTTTAGAATAAATTCAGATTTAATATACAGAGCTTCATTTCAATACAGATTTATTCATGTCTAGTGCTAGTACAATGTAGGTATTGGCATTTAGTTCAAATTCATCAATGATTTCCCACCCAAGTTTTTTGGTATGAGCAATAGTAGAAATAGTGTTTATTTTATTAATGAAAGTAATTGAAATGGGATATTTCTTTACTAATTCTATTCTCATCTCTTCAAAAATAAAATTCAAAATTCCACGTCCTCTATAATTCTTATCAATACAAACGGGTCCATATTGGAAAGTGTTCTGGGTGGTTATTTTTTCATTCTTGAATGTAAGTTGGGGAAAGCGAGATACCATCACATTGAATATTTCCCATTGTTCAAAGTATTTCCAGCTTGCTGCAAAAGCATAAGCAATCAGAATATTCTTCTCATTAACAGCTACAAAAAGTCCATTCAACTTAATTATTTCTTCAAGTTGGGGAACAGTAAATGGGGTAGTTACAAACCCATTCTTTCGCTCTTCTTCACTTAATTTACTATACAGGTTTCTTTCTTGGAGTGATAAAACCCCAGGAATATCTTTTATATTTCCAATTCTAGTCTCAATCATGGTAGTGTCTTTAGGAGATGACAAGTTCTTAAAATATAATATTAAAATATGAGGAAGGTGTTTTGACTCAATTTTAATTCCTTATATATGCGGCTTATATCTGAACATCTGTCAATCCAATATATGATCTAGCCGAAGGTAGATAATATGAAAATTAAGCTAATTGTTTGTACAATAACACTCAGTTAAACCTGGCACATAAAACGATGATTTCAGAAACTTGATCTGCTAAATTATGTCTAGACGAGAGCAGCTTAAGAAGGGATAAACCAGACGCTCAAGGCACTTCCAATAAATCATAATAAAAGCGCTTTTTTATATGTAATAAGTAAGTAGGTGCATTCTCACGTTTACACATTTCATTACATTATTTGATTTCAAAACCAAGCAATTATTCACGATATTAATTGGAGATAGTAAGACATTAATAATAAGACTCAATTTAATAAAAGGCATTTGTGAAAGACTCTATTCGTATAGCTTCGGGACAAGGTTTTTGGGGCGATCTCCCAATAGCAGCAGTAAATCAAGCCAAAAGAGGCCCAATTGACTATTTAGTTATGGATTATCTCGCTGAGGTTACCATGTCTATCATGCAAAAACAGAGAATGATAAATCCCAAGTGGGGATATGCTCGCGATTTTGTTGGTGTGATTGAACAAATATTACCAGACATCACCGAAAAAGGAATTAAAGTAATTAGCAATGCTGGTGGCGTAAATCCACTTGCATGTAAAGATGAGATTCTCCGTATTGCCAAAGAAAAGGGTTTTACCAATTTAAAGGTAGCAGTAGTGGATGGCGATGATATTCTGCCAGAGATGGATAAATTACTAGCAGATGGTCACTCCCTTAAAAACATGGATACTGGTGAGCCTATTACTGATGTAAAAGATCAGTTATTAAGTGCCAATATTTATTTTGGCTGTCGCCCCATTGTAGATGCATTAAAATTAGGTGCAGACATTATAATTACTGGCCGCGTTACTGACACGGGATTAACGTTAGCGCCACTAATTCACGAATTTGGTTGGGCTTATGATGATTTTGATAAGATGTCGGCAGGAACTATTGCTGGTCATATTCTCGAATGTGGGGCTCAGTCTTCAGGTGGAAATTTTACAGATTGGGAGAAGGTTGAAGATTTTGTAGATATCGGATTCCCCATTGTAGAAGCTTTCCCTAATGGTGAATTTTATGTAACTAAGCACGAAGGAACAGGCGGCTTAGTAAGTTCACAAACAGTAAAAGAACAGCTCCTGTACGAAATTGGAGATCCTAAAGATTATATAACACCAGATGTTGTAGCTGATTTTACATCTGTTCATGTTGAAGATGTAGAAAAAAATAAAGTTAAAGTGTTTGGAATTAAAGGTGCACCAGATACAGAATTCTACAAAGTATCGGCTAGTTATAATGATGGCTTTAAACTTACAGCAACCTTAGTTTACTGTTGGCCTGATGCGCTAAAGAAAGCAGTAAAAGGTGCAGAAATACTTGAGAAAAGAGCTGATAATCTAGGCATCAAGTTTACTGAATTTAGAAAAGAATATATTGGCTTTAATGGGGTTGCCGAAAATCCTGTTGATTTAGAAAACGATGCTATTGATGCGGATGAAATTCAGATGAGAATTTCGGTTAGTGGAAATTCTAAAGAGGATTTAGCACGCTTTGGCAGCGAAATAGCGCCGCTAATTTTAACTGGTCCTAGTGGAGTTACTGGTTTTGCTGGTGGACGCCCTAGACCTAGTGATGTAGTGGCATATTGGCCTGCATTGTTGTCTAAAGATGCTGTTAAACCAAGAGTTACATTATTTGAAATTGATTAAAAAAATGGCATTGATTTGCCATATCAATTAAAACATAAAAAAAGTGGTTAAATAATTGTTCGAGAGAATGTTTTTTAGCTCATTACGGTTAAGCTAAAAAAGTCACACTATTTTGAGTCCCTTAAAACAGCTGAATTCATATTTGAAGAACTATAAGGTTTCCACCGTGTTGGGAACCTTATTCTTAACAGGTGCAAACTTCTTTCTAGTTTGGATACCGGTAATAATTCGGCGGACCATAGACGAAGTTGAAGCCCTATCTGAACACCACGTAGGTGCTGCAAATAGTATATTTACTATACTCTTCACAACCGAGGCGGGAAAAATATTAGCCTTTAATGCACTAATATTAACAGGTTCTGTGGCGTGTTATGGCTTATTATTATTTGCTACCCGCCAAACACTTATCGTTTCGTCTAGAAAGGTAGAATATGATATGCGCAATGAAATAATTGCTAAGTTAATGGCATTGCCCCAACGCTTTTATTCTATGTTCTCTTCTGGCGAAGTGTATGTACGGGCTACTGAAGACATAAATAAAGTGCGCGAATATTATGGTCCAGTAATTATGTACAGTATAAATACTGTTACGCGAGCTGGCTTTGTTATTACAATGATGTACTACGTGAATAAAGAACTCATGTTTTGGGCACTTTTACCCATTCCATTTATCTCACTATTTGCTTACTGGATTACTAGCTACATCCATAAATTCTCAATTATTATACAAGAACAATACTCCGTTTTAGCAGGTAAAGCGAAAGAAACATTTTCTAGCATTCGTCTTATAAAAGCGTATAACCGAATTGAGAATGAACAAGAGGTGTTTGAGACACTCAGCGAAGATTATAGGAAAAAGAAACTTCGTCTTGATATGGTAGAATCTTTATTTCACCCATCGCTAAACTTCCTAATTGGCATATCTTTAATAATAGTTATTTGGAAGGGTGGGAATATGGTGATATCTGGTACCATCAGTGTTGGAAATATTGCTGAGTTTTTAATTTATGTAACTTATTTAACCTGGCCTGTTGCTGCGCTAGGCTATACCACCAATCGCTTTCAGCGCTCGTTGGCTTCATGGAATCGTATAGCAGAAGTGCTAGAACAACCCGTAGATATCAATTCAGAAAACACCAAAATTTATCCTGAAATAAAAGGTGAAATTGAATTTAAGAATGTGAGTTTTAAATATCCTGGTGCTAATGTAAATGCAATTAACAATATCAGTTTTAAAATTGAAGCAGGACAAAATGTGGCTTTTGTTGGTAGAACAGGTTCTGGTAAAACAAGTTTAGTACAATTACTACCTAGGCTTTATAGACCAACGGCAGGCACAATTTTAATTGATGGAAGAGAAATTGAGGACTATAATTTAGAACAATTACGCGCATCAATTGGATACATCCCTCAAGAAACTTTTTTGTTTTCTGATACTATAGCAGAAAATATTGCGTTTGGAGTAGATGAAGCTACTTTTGAAGATATTGAAATGGCAGCAGCCCAAGCTCAAGTGAAAGATAATATTTTGGAATTTGATAAAAAATTTGAGACTATATTAGGCGAAAGAGGTATAACATTATCAGGAGGGCAAAAACAGAGAACGGCAATTGCTCGAGCCCTAATAAAGAAGCCTGAAATTTTAGTATTTGACGATTCACTAAGTGCTATTGATACTAAAACAGAAGATGCGATACTTAAGTATTTACGAAATGAGTTAAAGGGGATAACCAAAATAATGATTAGTCATCGTATTTCGACTATTAAAGATGCTGACATTATCTACTATTTATTAGATGGTGAAATTGTGGAGAGGGGAACCCATAAAGAACTTTTAGAAAGGCAAGGACATTATACTAAAATGTATAACAAGCAAAAGCTAGAAGAAGAATTAGCTGAAATATAATAAAATATAAAGGGGTCAATGCTTGAAAAGTAATACCCCAACATGACATAAACGGGAGATAAAATGATAGTAGTTCCATTAGGAGTAGCCTCTGCAACGCCAACAGCAATGCGGCATTTACCTGCAGTGGCACTTTGGCGAGAAGGTAGCGTGTTTCTATTCGATTGTGGTGAGAATGCACAAATGCGTATGCTTCAAGCAGGGCTAAAACGCTCAAAGATTGAATGTATTTTTATATCACATTTTGATGTTGACCATTATTCAGGTTTAATTGGTTTACTCTCTACACTTCAATTACAACGTAGAGATAAGCCCATACGACTTGTGGGACCTAAAGGCTTACAAGAGTATGTAGAATGGAATCTGAATTTTTCAAGTGTTGAAATTGGATTCGAGATTATATTCATAGAGGTTGAAGAAACAACCGATGAGGCAATTGTTATAGACGAAGATGACTATTTTGTAGTGGCACGTGCACTTAAACATAGAAGATTTTGTCTCGGCTATAGATTTCAAGAAAAAGATAAGCCTGGCAAAGTAAATGCCGATTTAGCTGTAAAAATGGGCGTTACTGACGACTCAGATTTTAAAGCACTAAAAGCTGGCGAAGATGTTACACTAGAAGATGGAACGGTTGTAAAGAGTATCGATATTGTTGGGCACCCACGCCCAGGTGATAGCTTTGCTTATGTAACTGACACCGAGTACTGCCCAAATGCAGTAAAACTAGCTATGAATACTAATATTCTGTATCACGAAGCAACATTTAGTGATACCCTAGCCGACAAAGCAAGCGAAACGGGGCACTCATCTGCTAAAGATGCAGCTAGAGTAGCAACAGAATCGCAAACGAAGCTTTTAGTTATAGGCCATTTTTCTGCCAGATATACCAACGCGCACGTATTATTAAACGAAGCTAGAGAAGGTTTCTACCCAACTTGGCTAGCTCATGAGTTACGCCCAATATTTACAGATCCAGTGCACGAGCGGGGAATTGTAACTGCAAAAGTTGAGTTAAGAGACTTAACTAAGAAAAGCACAGGTAGATACGATAATCGTGGTGGAAGTGATAACCGAAGAAGTGGTGGCAAGCCTTTTAGATCTCGAAGAGACGATTCTAACCGAGGAAGACGCCCAAGTTATAGAAGTGGTGACTCGGATAGAAGCGGTGGATATCGTAGAGAAAGCAGTGACACTAGAGGCAGACCTAGTTACAGAAGTGACGACAGAAACCCTACTAGAGGTAGAGCAGGAAGCGATAGCCAATACAAAAGAAGAACGGACGATAATAAAAGTTCAGAACCTGATAACAGAACAAGTTCATCTAGATCTTCGTACGACGATTTCGACCGTTTTTAAACAAGAACATCCTTGAAGAATAATGAATCCAAAAAAGCCGTCGATAGAAAACTCATTCGGCGGCTTTACTTTTTTATAAAACCCTACCGCTGGTTCGTAGTTCTAGCGATTGTACTTACTCTATCCGCTTCATTCTTAGGCACTATTCGCCCTAAACTTATACAGGTAGCAGTTGATGATTACATCGCTGTAAACGACAATAGTGGGCTGCTTAATATTATACTACTGTTGGTATTAGCATTAATCGGTGAGTTCATATTGCTAGTTATAAACACATATCTAACTAGATGGTTTGGGCAAGGTACACTTTACGCATTACGGAATGCTGTTTATAAAAAAATTCAAAATCTACACGTACAGTTTTTTGATAAAACACCAATTGGTCGCTTAATTACCCGAACTACAAGTGATGTTGAAGCACTAAGTGAGCTTCTTTCTGATGGCGTTGTAGCTATGATAGGAGATTTATTTAGGATATTTTTCATCCTATTCTTCATGTTTTCGATGAGTTGGGAATTGACTTTAGTTACCATCTCTGTTCTTCCATTTCTTTTTTATGCCACTTTTTGGTTTAAAAATAAGGTCAGAATTTCATTCTTAGAAGTTCGAGATCAAATAGCCCGATTGAATTCTTTCGTTCAAGAACACATCAGTGGAATGGATGTAGTTCAGCTCTTTAATAGAGAAAAGAAACAGACCGAGAAATTCAAAAAAATTAATAAGGCACACAAAGAAGCACATCTAAAAACGATATTTTATTTTTCCATCTTTTGGCCAATTGTTGAAGTAACAGCAAGTTTTGCCATGGCGCTCATTGTTTGGTATGGTGGGGGTAGAGCACTTTCAGGAGCGGTTACATTTGGTGTGCTTGTTGCTTTTATACAATATGCGCGCCAATTCTTTGCACCTATTCAGGGTATATCTGAAAAGTTTAACACCTTACAATCTGCCTTGGCTTCGTCAGAGCGAATATTCGATTTGCTTGACGTTGAAAGTGAGGTGGTAGAGATGGAAAATCCACAAGTAATCGAAAACCCAACGGGTAAAATTGAATTCGAAAATGTGTGGTTTCGTTATAATTCAACTTCCGAATATATACTCAAAGATGTATCGTTTAAGGCAGAATCAGGAGAAAGTATAGCTATAGTAGGTGCTACTGGCGCAGGTAAAACAACGATTATAAATCTGTTACTACGTTTTTATGACATAGAGAAGGGTAGTATTAAAATAGATGGCATTGATATAAGAGATCTAAGTCTTAAAGATTTACGATCAAATTTTGGACTGGTGTTACAAGATAATGCATTATTTTCGGGCACTGTGCATGATAATATCACACTAAATAACCGAGATATTACACGCGATCAAGTTATACAGGCGGCTGAAGAAGTTGAAGCACATCGCTTCATAGAAAATTTACCAGGTTCCTACGATTATGTGCTAAGAGAACGTGGAGCCTCTCTATCAATGGGACAACGACAACTCATTTGTTTTGTCCGTGCGCTCGTTTATAATCCTCATATTCTCATTTTAGATGAAGCCACCTCTAGTGTCGATTCAGAAACAGAAGCTTTAGTAACAGCAGCCAGTGATAAAATGATGCAAGGACGAACTTCTATTGTTGTGGCACATCGTTTGTCTACTATACAAGGTGCAGATAGAATATTGGTTATGCACAAAGGTGAAATTCGTGAATCAGGTTCTCATCAAGAGCTCATAAAACATGAGCAAGGGCTTTACAAAAAACTATATGAGCTACAGTACAAAGAACAGCTAACAGCAAAAGCTTAACAAGCTCTGGTCTTTTAAAGATTGTCCGAGAAGTTCAGCTAATCATTCACTGCAATGCACATGCTATAACACCATAAACCGGTGAAGGCAGAGTAGCTTTTTGTATGATGTTTTGGGAATTGAGTTTTTATCAGAGTGAATACTTTGCCCGACATCTCTACAAAGTTAACTTTCATCCAACGGGTGAACCAATCACATCGAGAATAATCGAAATCTACTGCTGCAAAAATACCTTTTGGCTTTAAATGATTATGAATATTCTGAAGTAGCATATCAATATCACCCATCATAGTAAGCGAATAGGAGCACACAACTAAATCAAAGCTGTTTTCCTTAAAACTAGCAGCATTATAATGTTGATGAAGCAAGGTTACATTGGCACCAATTTTATGTTGAGCCTTTTTAAGCATAGCTGCAGAGGCATCTAAACCAATAATTTTAGCAGTAGGATACTTCCTTTTTAGAAGCTTAGTTTGATATCCCGTGCCACAGCCCAAATCAAGAATTACCGCATTTTCAGATAATTCAGGAAGGTTATTAAATAACTTAGCCCGCCCAAATAAGAAACTCCACCGGGTTAAATCGTAAATATGAGATTGAACTTTATAATAGGTGTCGATTGAATTATACATGGATGGTTGTTAAGTGTGTACTTGAATATGTTCCAACTCTATCTTGTTTTAGAATAGAGGCATCAATGTTAGAAAAAATAAGCTTTGAATGAACAAAAGAGGGTAGAAAACTGGCCGTAGGATATGCAGATCTAAAAAGTACTTTTGCATTCGGCTTAGCTCGTTTAATAATAAATTCCCACTCTCTACAAAGTTCATTGATGTTATTAGTAGCCAACCAATCCATGTGATCAAGTAGTATAAAGTGCGTATATTTTTTTGAACTATTCTCTAATACATCTGCCAAACTTGCTGTGGCGGTAGAAATACGATTTGCATTCGCACTAATTGTATCAAAGTTACTCTTGCAAAGATAATCGGGCAGGAAGCTGTCTTTATAGCAACCGTTTAAATATAGTAGCCAAAAATAATTATGGTTCGCTTGCTGGTCCACAAAAACAGAGTGAAATACTTTCGACATAAATGAATTTAAATCCCCAATAGCTTCTTTTTGCTCTTTGGGGATTCCAGCTAGGGTCAGAACACTATTCCATTTCCAAAAATATTGGCTTAACCCAGACCAAAGTGTAGATTCAATTTCTGAATAGATACGTTTTCTTTCATTAATATTGGGCTCGTTAATAAGCCTATTTACTGCAGTGCGAAGTTTTTTATGATCAATAATGCGGTTAATGATACGGGCAAAATATCCCGATAAGCCGGAGTAATAAAAACCTTTACCGCTGGGTGCAAAAGTTTGAATATGGGAATCCCAAAAATGTTGGGCTGGTTCAGATAGTTGGTTGCGAACTTTATAGTAAATGGATTTGTGATTTTCAGAACGGCCATCCCCAAACAACTCCAAAATTTCAGCATAGCTAGTACTCTCAAATAACTTCAGTTTAAATTCCATAAGAGCATTTTGGCGGAAGTTAATATCTACACAATCTATAGAAGCGGGGGAGTCTAATAAATAACTAAGTGCGTTATCTCCTGCGCTTGTTATCATCAATACTTCACTGCTAGAGTCTAGTTGCAGTGCGTTCCGGTCGATTGCGGGGTCTTCCCAACAGGAATTGTAGATTAAGAAATTGTTAGTTATGGTGTTAAACCACCATCGAGAAACCGAACTCATAAATATAAGTTACCAAAAAATGATGGAACATGAAGTAAGAAATTGACTAACAATTAGTAACCAAATTTGTATTTTTAAACAAGTAACAATAATACACGACTTATGACTACTCCAAAATCAACATCACAAGCAAAGAAACAAATCGAAGAAACTTTTGACAATACTGTAGAGTATTTAGAAGACAAGGCTTATGAGAATTATGATAAAGCACTAGACCGACTAAAATACGAAAAAGACCGTTTAGAGAATGAACTTCGTCACGATTACAGAAGCGCACGCCGCTACGTAAGAGCAAACCCTGAACGCGGAATTGGCATTGCATTTTTATCAGGCTTACTTGTAGGTGTTTTGCTTACAAGAGGAAGAGGCGATTAATAAAATTTGAATAAATAATATAGATGAGCATAATTAAAGATCATTTAAGTGAACTTTACGAGCGGTTAGATACGCTCAGGAGGTACCTTTGACTACGACAAGCGCAAAATTACGATAATAGAACTCACAGAGCAGACTCAGGATCCTAACTTTTGGAACGACCCTGATTCTGCTCAAATTGTGATGAAAAAAATAGACCATGAGAAAGGTCTAGTTGAAGCTTGGGACGAACTAAATGAAACAAGAGAAAGTATTCTGGTGTTTCAAGAGTTTGAAGAAATGGGCGAAGATGTATCTAAAGAGTTAGAGGCTGAGTATAAAAAATTAGAAAAAGGTTTAGAAGATCTAGAACTCAGGAACATGCTTAACGGACCCGACGATCAGCGTGATGCTGTTATTACATTTAATCCTGGCGCAGGTGGCACCGAAAGTCAAGATTGGGCAGCCATGTTGTATAGAATGTACATCCGTTGGGCTGAAAGAAATGGGTTTAAAGTGTCGGTAATAAACTACCAAGATGGGGATGTAGCAGGAATTAAAACTGCAACCATCGAAATTAATGGCAATAATGCTTACGGTTTTCTAAAAGCTGAAAGTGGAGTTCATCGCCTAGTCCGAGTTTCCCCATTTGATAGTAATGCCCGTAGACATACCTCATTTTGCTCCGTTTTCATTTCTCCTTTAATAGATGATACCATTGAGTTAAATCTAAATGATAACGATATAGAGTTACAACGCTTTCACTCAAGTGGTGCGGGTGGGCAGCATGTTAACAAAGTTGAAACTGGTGTTCGCTTAATTTGGACAGGCCAGCTGTCTGATGGTCGCACTGAGCGGGTAGTAGCTGAATGCCAGCAAGAGCGTTCACAGTTACAAAACAGAGAAAAGGCACTAGTTCTACTGAGATCTAGAATTTACGAACTTGAGCTCGATATTCAGGAAGAGGAAAAATCGAAACTTGAAGGTTCTAAGGGTAAAAATGAATGGGGTTCACAAATCCGCAGTTATGTTTTTGATGACCAGCGTGTAAAAGATCATCGTACTAATCACGAAACATCAAATGTTAGTGCTGTGATGGATGGTGACTTAGATCCTTTTATAAAATCCTATTTACTATCGGTATCAACTAAAACTGCACAATGATAAAAGTTGGCGTAACAGGGGGGATAGGTTCAGGAAAAACCACTTTTTGTAAAGAATGGGAAAAGCTGGGAGCTTATGTTTTGTACGCCGACGATTTTGCAAAAGAGTTAATGGTTACTGATGCAGAAATCATAAATAAAATTAAAGATGCTTTTGGGGAAGAATCCTATACATTTTCGGGTGATTTAAATAGGGCATATCTAGCACAACAAGCCTTTGAGAAAAATAGAGTAGAAGAGCTAAACTCTATTGTGCATCCAGTTTTGTGGCAACGGACAGATGAGTTAATTCTCGAAAAAGAAAAAGAGGGCTATAATATTTTTCTTAAAGAGGCAGCAATATTGCTAAATAATGGCAGGCCGAAAGACTTAGATTATGTGGTGCTATTAAAGGCAAATAAGCAGGCTCAAATAGAAAGAGTGAAGTTAAGAGACCGCACTACAGAAACCTTGGTATTAGACCGATTAAATAAGCAGCCAGATTTTGAAAGATTAGAGCATTTATGTGACTTTATTGTAGATAATTCAGGGACAATAGAGGAATTGAAGATTAAAGCTAAGGCTATATTTGAAGAGGTTAATTCTAAAGATTAGAATTAATATTTTTGTTATGGGTTAATATAAAAACATTTCTATATTACAGAAAAGCGCTTCCACAACAAAAATTTCACTATGACTAATCAAAAACATAACAGGATAGTTACGCTCGAAGAGTTCATAATTCAAGCCCAAAATCGATTTCCAGGAGCTAAGGGCGAATTGTCGCAGCTGTTAAGAGATATTGGATTGGCAAGTAAGATTATTTCAAGAGAAGTAAACAAAGCGGGGATTACTAATATTCTTGGTTTTGAAGGCTCCACTAATGTACATGGCGAGGCAGTAAAAAAGTTAGATATATTTGCCGATCAGCAGCTCATATCTGCTTTAAAACGCTCAAAAATTACATGCATGGTAATCTCTGAAGAAAATGATGGTATTGTCCGCTTAGAAAGCACTGGGGGCAAATACATTGTTTACCTTGATCCCTTAGATGGGTCTTCAAATATTGATGTAAACGTATCTATAGGTAGCATATTTTCAGTGTATATGCGTGAGCCTCGGTTTGATAATTCTCTGTACGAAACAGACGCACTTCAGCCAGGCGTTAAACAGGTTGCGGCAGGATATGTGCTATACGGCTCAAGTACTACCTTAGCATACACAACAGGCTTAGGGGTTACGTTATTTACTCTCGATCCTAGTATTGGTGAATATATCTTAAGTGATAACCATGTTAAAATTCCAAAACATGGTAAAATATACAGTATAAATGAAGGCAGTTACAACTCATGGGAGCCAGGGTTAAAAAAATACATCAAATACTGCCAAGTAGAAGATGCAGAAACTGAGCGACCATATTCGGCGCGCTATATTGGTTCAATGGTGGCAGATGTTCATCGAACGCTAATAAAAGGTGGGATATTTATCTATCCACAAAGCAAGCGTTATCCCACAGGTAAGTTACGGCTTATGTACGAGTGTAATCCACTGAGCTTCATCATTGAACAAGCGGGGGGGATGGCTACGGATGGACGAAATAGAATTTTGGAAATTGAGCCGACAGCAATACACCAAAGCACTCCAATTTACATGGGCTCGCCCGAAAATGTAAGCCAAGTAATGGACTTCTTACTAGAATATGAAGAAGTTAAAATCTGAGAATTTAATCCCGTTTCTAATTATTAAAGCGGATCTTATTACCTTCTTTAATGTCGTAATTGATGCTATATCCGCCGTTAGTTTCAACAACGAATTTAGCAGGTTTTCCAGAAGGTAGAGATTTATCAGAGAATGGAGTTGTACTGTGATAGATGCTTACAATGGTACTATCTGCACCTACATAAATGATATCTAATGGTAGAATGGTATTTACCATCCAAAAACTTTGTTCTTCAGCTACATCAAAAAAGAAAACCATTCCAGCATCCTGTGGCATTGAACGAACATTCATCAAGCCTTGATTCCTTTCATCAGGTGTGGCTGCCGAGGCATATCTTAGAGTCGAAATTTCAGAGCCATTATTATGTATAAAGGTGAGCGTGTTAGGGAATTCGAGCGCTCTACCTTGGGTGGGAGCTTCTTTGGCTTTGTCAGTTTTGTTCCCACAAGAAATAGTTAATAAGCTGGCACTAAGTAGAAAAATGCCAAAAGTATTTTTTAATTTTAAATGGAGCTGCATTAAAGATCTTTCGTTTTAAATGTTAATTATCACATTTCAATAAATGTGAAGCTATGCTTTTGGAATCTACGGTTAATTCTAAAAGAAAAAAGGCTAGCCTGATTATCACCTGAATTATAAAGATGTAAGGCCATCCGATAATATATCCATTTTTACCTTATTAGGGATTTCTATTTTAATCAAACATAATATCACCTTAAATATAGATTATACTCTTGTTTCAGAATTAGATGGAAATAGTACTATATAAAAGCATCCTCTTCGCACGCAATTTATAATAGAAAAATTGTCAGTGGATGATTATTCCGTTTTAAAAACAGGCAAAAAATTTATCTTTTAAAGTAAATGTGAACCAAGTTACTTGGATAGAATTTTAAATATTAGAAGTTATCCATTTATAAACATTCGAGTGTAATTACTACCTATTGGATTGCGTTGGGTGTAATATTGTATTGAGTTGATAGTAGAGTAGTGAATATTGAGACCATAAAGCGGTGTGTTTAGCGCACAAAAAGTAAGAGGAATAGATAAATGTACTTCAATATGAATAAACACGTATTCATTCTTTGAAATCTTGACAAAATAAGGGTATATTTAGGTCTGAGTGAGCGTCGAAAGGCACTCGCTTTTTTTTGTCCTTATTTTTCGATTGTGCAAACTGATACTATACAAAATATTAAAGATCTAGCAACTCCTCTAGCCGAGGCTGAGGGGCTTTTTGTGGTTGATGTAGAGATAAATACAGGCGGTGTAACAGAGGTAAGTCTTTTTCTAGATGGAGAAGACCGAGGCATAAGCCTTGATGAATGCGCTGATATAAGCCGCGAGTTAGGTTTTTTACTCGAAGCACACGAAGTATTTGAAAGAGAATATAGGCTGAATATTTCCTCACCGGGATTGAGTCGGCCACTCTCAGACATTCGCCAATACAAAAAAAATATTGGCCGAACAGCAAAAATGAAATACAAAGAAGAAGAAGATTTTAAGAAAGCGAAAGGAGTTATTGTCGCAGTTACTGAACAGAGTGTAACTGTAGACGATGAAGAAGCTGGTGCTATAGAAGTACCGTTCAACGATATCTTAGAAACCAAAATCGTCCCTAAAATTTAATCATCATACAAAGCAATAAGCTGATGCAAAACGATTTATCAAAACAAATTATCTCTTCTTTTGCCGAAATCGCAAAAGAGAAAGGCATTGATCGCGATCTGTTACTAACAATTCTCGAAGATGTTTTCAGAACTATGATTCGTAAAGCTTACGAGAGTGATGATTCATTTGAGGTGATATTAAATGCCGACCGTGGCGAAATTCAAATTCTTCACGTTCGCGAAGTTGTGCCTGAAGAGGAATTGTCAGACCCAGTTTCTGAAATTACATTGGAAGAAGCTAAAAAATTAGATCCAGATGTTGAGTTATATGATGAATTAGCGCAAGAGGTTCAGATTTTAGATTTTGGACGTAGAGCCGTTATGATGGCGCGTCAACAATTAGCTCAGCGTATTCGTGAAATTGAAAAAGATAACATCTATGAAGATTACACTGATAGAGTTGGTGAAATCATTTTAGGTGATGTTTACCAGGTTCGTCAAAATAAAGATATTCTAGTAAATCATAATGGGGTAGAATTATTACTACCTAAAAGCGAACAAATTTATAAAGATCGCTATCGTAAAGGCGATACAATTCGTGCAGTAGTTATTGGCGTACACATGCGCAATGGCAACCCAACGGTTCTCATTTCTAGAACATCAGATTTATTTTTAGAAAGATTATTTGAAAATGAAATACCAGAAGTATTTGACGGTATCATTGATTTAGTGAAAATTGCTCGCTCACCAGGCGATAGATCTAAAGTAGCAGTTCGCTCACATGATGAGCGTGTTGATCCTGTAGGCGCTTGCGTTGGAATGAAAGGTGTTAGAATTCATGCCATTGTTCGTGAGTTACAGAATGAAAATATCGACGTGATTAATTACACTGACGATAAGATTGAGTTTATTAAACGTTCACTGCAGCCAGCTAATGTAGTAAAAGTGGAATTAGATGAAGAAGGTAAGCGCGCTAGTGTTTTAGTGCCTGCCGACGAAGTATCTAAAGCCATTGGTAAAGGTGGCGTTAATATTCGTTTAGCATCCAAATTAGTAGAATGTGAAATTGACGTGTATCGCGAAGTTGAAGAAGAGGATGATATAGATATATCAGAATTTGAAGACGACTTTGGGCCAGAGATAATTCAACAACTACACGAAATTGGTTGCGACACCGCGCGTTCAGTACTCGATATGAGTGTTGAAGAGTTAGTAAGCCGAACTAAAGATCTTATTGATGAAGAAATGGCCCGTAAAATTATTAATGTTATTTCTTACGAGTTCGAAGACGAAGGCTAATCTCATATTTCTCAAAAAAATTGATTAGTTTTCGTACACATAGTTAAAAAGTATTTATGCCCATAAACAGACCCAAACCATTATTTAAAGTAGCTTCAGAATTTAACGTTTCTACCCAGTCTATTGTAGACTCGCTAGTAGAGCGTGATTTTGATGTCTCTAACCGTCCGAATTTTAAAATTACCCCAGAGATGTATTCGGCTTTGGAGGGAATTTATGGCGAAGATAAAGCTAAAAGTATAGATCACGATCGTAGTCGCGATGAATATGAGAGTCGCCGTAGTCAAATTATAAATCAGCGTAACGAAAGTGTTACCCTCGACAGCGTGCTTGATCCTATTGAGGAAATAAGTGGTCTAGAGCCTATCGAAGAAGTAGCTGAGCCTAAATTGGAGCCTGAGGTTTCACTAGATCCAATAGATGATTTGGAGCCTGAGGATGAGCCAATTCAAAAAATTGAAGAGAAAAAAGTAGAAGAGAAGCCAGCTGCTGAGGTTAAAGCTCCTGAACCAAAGCCTGAGCCAAAAATCGAAGTAAAAACTGAAGCTAAGGAAGAACTAAAGCCTGAGCCTAAAGTGGAAGTGAAGAAGGAGGAGAAGGCACCTGAACCAGAGGCAAAAGTTGAGGTAAAACCAGCTCCAGTAGAAACTCCCAAAAAAGAAGAGCCTAAAGTAGCTAAGAAAGAAGAGGCGCCAGCCAAAAAAGAAGAAGCTGCTGTTGCACAAAAAGAAACTGTTGAGCCTGTAAAGGAAGAAAAGAAAGTAGCCGAAGAAGCGCCTAAAAAGGACAACACTGAGAAAAAGGCTAAAGAAGTAGAGAAAAAGCCTGAAGTTAAAAAAGCGGAAGAAGAAGAAATTATTAGAGGTAGAGCGGGTAAACTTAAAGGAACTAGAGTTCTTGGTACTACTGCATTTACAAGTGATTTAAGTTCGCCACCTACTCGTAAGAAAAGAAAACGCCGTAAAGACCAAGACGGTACTAAGAAAGATGCTGACAAGAAAACAGTAGCTAAAAAAGCATCTACTGATAAGAAGGCTAAACCTGATACTAAAAAGCCAGCCGCTAAAGCAAAAGGAGCTGCAAAATCTAAGAAAACAGAAGTTGCAGAGTTTGATGTTGATCGCATGATGCGAGAAACACTCCAGAAAATGCAAGGCACTGGAACTGTAGGTAGTAAACGCTCTAAACGTCGTAGACAACGTAAAGAAGAACGTGATGAGGAATTACAACAGCAGGAAGAATTACAAGAATTAGAATCAGGTATCATTGAAGTTACGGAATTTATTACCGCTAACGACCTTGCCGAAGAACTTGAAGTAGGCGTAAATGATATTATATCTACATGTATGAGTATTGGATTGATGATTACCATCAACCAACGTTTAGATGCTAGTACTATTGAATTGGTAGCTGGTGAATTTGACAAAGAAGTCAAGTTTATTGATGCCGAGGAAATGAGCGAAGACTTAGGTATTGAAGAAGATAATCCAGAAGATTTGGAATATCGTGCACCAATTATTACAGTTATGGGGCACGTAGATCATGGTAAAACTTCTCTACTTGATTTTATTAGAAGTGAAAGAGTTGCTGCCGGCGAGGCTGGTGGTATTACTCAGCACGTTGGTGCATACTCTGTAGAGCGTAACAACAAAATGATTACGTTCTTAGATACTCCTGGTCACGAGGCATTTACCGCAATGCGTTCTCGTGGTGCACAGGCTACCGATATTGTAATTCTTGTAGTTGCAGCCGACGATGCTGTTATGCCACAAACAATTGAGGCCATTAACCATGCTAAAGCAGCGGGTGTACCTATAGTTGTTGCAATAAACAAGATGGATAAGGAAGGCACAACTCCTGATCGAATTAAACAACAACTATCCGACCATGGCGTAATTGTTGAAGATTGGGGTGGCGATACTCAGTTTGCATTAGTTTCTGCTAAAACAGGAATGGGTATTGATGATCTTCTAGAAAAAGTATTGATTGAAGCTGAATTACTCGATCTAAAAGCTAATCCTGATAGGCGTGCAGATGGCGTTGTATTAGAAGCACGTTTAGATAGAGGTAAGGGTATTGTTGCAAATATCTTGGTTCAAAATGGTAACTTAAAAGTTGGTGATCCGTTTGTTGCCGGTCCATGTTATGGCCGTGTACGAGCAATGGAAAATGACTTAGGTGAACGAATTAAAGAAGCCGGGCCATCTACTCCTATACAATTAATGGGCTTTGATGAAATGCCACAAGCTGGTGATAAGCTTGTTGTTTCTGTGGATGAGAAGACCGGTAAAGAAGTAGCCGCACAGCGTCAACAAATACGCCGTGAGCAAGCCATGAGAAAGACCAAGCACATGACACTTGACGATATTTCTCGTAGATTAGCTCTAGGTGAAGTTTCTGAACTTAATATTATTATTAAAGCCGACGTAGACGGTTCTATTGAAGCACTTTCAGGTTCTCTCCAAAAATTAGGTAACGAAGAAGTTTCTGTGCAAATCATTCATACAGGTTCTGGTGCTATATCAGAATCGGATGTGTTACTTGCCTCTGCTTCGGATGCAATTATTATTGGATTCCAAGTTCGACCTACTATTCAAGCTCGTAAATTAGCCGAAACGGAAGAAATTGATATTCGTTTATTCAGCGTTATTTATGATGCGGTTGACGAAGTAAGAGATGCACTTGAAGGTTTACTATCACCTGAAATAAAAGAACAAATTGTTGGTAACGTTGAGGTTCGTGAGATCTTTAAAGTTTCAAAAGTTGGTACTATTGCAGGTTGTTATGTAACCGAAGGTAAGGTTGAGAGAAATAACCCAGTACGAATTGTACGTGATGGTGTAGTAATTTACGATGGAAATATCAGTGCATTGAAGCGCTTTAAAGATGACGTAAGAGAAGTAACTTCTGGCTACGAATGCGGTATTAGTATTCAAAATTACAACGACCTTAAAGTAGGTGATGTATTTGAAAGCTATAAGATTACTGAATCAAAACGTACCCTTGAGGATTCTTCAAGATAAAGTAAGTTGTTAGCTGAGTATTTATGAGTATTAGAACAAAACGTTTAGGTGAAGTATTAAAGCGTGACCTTGGTGAAATTATTCAACTAAGTTACCAGCCTGAAGGTACTTTCGTAACTATTACTGCCGTTCGTTTAACTGATGATTTATCTATCGCTAAAGTGTATTTAAGTATTTATGCACCTGGTAGAGACGACACTAAAATTTATGAGAAATTAGATGCACACAATGCAACTATACGCCATAAATTAGCTGCGAAGATTAAAAATCAGGTAAGAAAAATACCAGAATTACATTTTTACGTAGATGATACCTCTGAGTACATTGATAAAATGGAAACTCTTTTTAAGAAAGTAGAAGAGCAGCCTAAAGCCCCATTAGACGACGAAGAAGAGTAAATAATGGCCAAAGCAATCCCTTTGGATCTAATTGAGGTATTTGATAAAAACAACTTACCTCGCCCAGATTTTGATTTTGGAACTGCGGGAATAGTACTCGTAAATAAACCACAAACCTGGACAAGTTTTGATGTGGTTAAATATGTACGCAGCCGTTTAAAAACAAAGAAAGTTGGCCACGCAGGAACTCTCGACCCGATGGCCGAGGGTTTACTCATACTATGCTCTGGACGAGCTACAAAGTCAATTTCTGTACTTCAAGACATGCCAAAAACCTATATTGGCGAAATCTCTTTTGGTGGCTCAACTCCGAGTTATGATGCAGATAGTGATGTTGATGAAGAAGCACCTACTGCACATATTACTCAAGATAAAATTGAAAATATCTTAAATGAACAGTTCTCAGGTGTTATTCAACAAGTGCCGCCTATGTACTCTGCAATTAAGAGGAAAGGACAACGGATGTATGATTTGGCTCGCCGTGGAGAATTTGTAGAACTTGATCCACGTCCCGTTACAATATTTGAGCATCAAATACTTTCTTTTGCTGATGATAAATTATTACTTAGTATTACTTGTAGTAAAGGAACGTATATTCGTTCAATTGCTCACGACCTAGGATTGGCTTTAGATTCTAGAGCACATTTGAGTAAATTAATTCGAACAAGAATTGGAGACTATAGTTCAGCAAATGCACTAACTCCAACCGAAATTGACGAATTATTATCCACCAATGACTGAATTTGTACATCTTAAAGATATTATTAGAGAACCAAACAGCGTAGTAACTGTTGGCACTTTCGACGGCGTACACGAAGGTCACCGAGCGTTGGTAGAAACAGTGGTTAAGAAAGCCAAGGCTAGAAATGCTCGGAGTGTTGTAGTCACCTTCGATCCTCATCCAAGAGAAATAATTAGTCCCGGTAGTGCAGGTATTAAAATGCTAACTACACTAACCGAGAGGAAAGAGATTTTAGATAGCATGGGTATTAATGATATGGTGGTGATACCTTTCAACAGAGATTTCTCTCTACTAACTTCCGAAGAGTTTATAAAAGATATTGTATTCGATAAAATTGGGGTTAGCGAGTTTGTTATCGGCTACGACCATCACTTTGGCAGAGATCGCACAGGTACCATAGAAACGGTAGAGCGCCTAGGCAAAGAAATGGGCTTTAGTGCGTATGTAGTTTCAAAAAGAGAAATGGGCGACATAACTATAAGTAGCACTACCATCCGAAAAACACTACAAGAAGATGGTAATGTTGAACAAGCAGCTTTGCTTTTAGGTAGACCTTACTTATTAAATGGTTTGGTAATTCATGGCGCAGAAAGAGGGCGAAAGATGGGCTTTAGAACGGCAAATCTTAAGCCAGAGCAGCCCAATAAAGTAATACCGAAAGATGGGGTGTATGCCGTAAAAGCACGTGTTATGGATAAATGGTACAACGGTATGCTAAATATTGGAAATAGACCTACGTTTAGTGGTAATACCCATGCTGTTGAAGTTCATATGTTCGATTTTGATAATGAAATATATGGACAGACCGTACAGATTCATTTTATAAAAAGACTACGCGATGAGATGCAATTTTCGGGTAAGGATGAACTCAAAGCTCAACTAGTAAAAGATAAAGAAGTTGCTCTTAGGGTTCTTGAGGGTTAGAAACTAGTGATTAGATTTTGGTTAATAGCGATTGGGGAACAAGGGAAATCAGTTATAAAAAACTAAAATTTATTGAGTGAGAAGGAGCTTCCAAATCCAACCTGATAACCCTGTGTTACAAAGAAGGAATGCTATAAAACTCCAACCCATATTTCTGGTGTATTTTTATAGCATTTTCTGCACAACCTATTCTGTACGTTTTAATTAAATCTAAAGTTTAAACCCATAGTTGCATAAACATGGTCTTGCCTAAAATTTACATTGGATAAATTTATACTAGAGCCAATTTGAAATTGAAGTTTAAAATTCTCAAGTCCACCACGAAGTGTTAAAGCTGGCTCGATTAATAAATTGGTTTTATTTTCTTCTAAGTAGTCAGTTTGACTATTTCCATTATAAATTAAATCCCCTTTAATGGAGTTATAATTTAAGCCTAGAAATCTTGTAGAAATAGCAGCTTCGAAATTTTCAGACTTATATCCAAAATTAGGTTGAATTCCAAAACGTAAAATATTAGCTGAGATATCGCCTTCTGTTTGCGGGTTTGATGAAGTAGTGGATGGCATGTGATTTTCAAAACTACCAAAACCGAGCAGTGCATAGGTTTCGAATACGAAATCTTGTTTTACTTTTTGAAAGTAACCTGCACCAAATTCAATGAAATTACCAGAACCGCCATTACCGTTATCAAGATCCTTAGGTATAAATAGTCCACCATTTGCCAATATGGCAACTTTATCAGAAACACCATAGGCCCCTTGGAACTCAACTTGATTTCCATTCCCCGAAACATTTAAATCGGTTTCACCTTCTTGAGAAATTAAAGCCACATTCTGTGTGTTTGGAGTATAGTATTTAGGGCTACAGGCAACCATTAATACTGAAATAAAAATAAATAAATAGTAACTGTGTTTCATCATAAACCGTGTTAGTTAGTAATTAAATAGAATCACCTTATAAGTGTCTACTGCTCCACACTTTGAGTTGGAGACTCTGAAATGTTTAACAACATTGAGCTATAATTGTTTCTAAATAAGCCTAAAGGCTAATTAGGCAGATAATTTCTGATCCTCTTGAGGGTGTATAAAACAATTTTGTAGCTGACTAATGATTTACACAAGCTAATAGGTTTATAACTTTTACAGATTCAAATATTATTAGAAAAGATGCGTGATTATAGCCGTCTAATTTAAATATTAATGATGGCGGGTTTAGGATGAAACCGAAGGCAAGATTATGTATATTCAATGTGTAAGAATGTTATGAACATTTCTGTTAGAATTTAAACCATAAAAACGAGGTAGAGCTATGATTAGACCTATGTTTGGTTATCGTCCAAAGCCTAGAAAGTTCAATTTACCACTTAGGTATTACGATCCTGAGAAAGAAGAGAGGGAATTGAACCGAGAAAAAAGACGCATCAAAATTGAGTCGCACGTAAGAACGCGTCCAAAACAATTCTCTAGAGTTGTGTTTTTTGCCCTATCACTAGGACTAGTAGTATATATCATTTCACTTTTAGGCTGAGTTTAAACTTTGAGCGAACCGCGTACCCTCGATTCTATTATTCATCAATTACCTCCAGAAATTAGCAATAAGATTGCCGCTGGTGAAGTCATTCAACGTCCTTCATCAGTAGTTAAAGAATTGCTCGACAATTCCATTGATTCGGGCGCTGATTCTATAAAAATTATTATAGAAAATGCTGGTCGAACTCTTATTCAAGTTATTGATAATGGGTGTGGTATGAGTGAAGATGATCTTTCACTTTGTTTCGAGCGCCATGCTACTTCAAAAATATATACAGTAGATGACCTCTTTCGAATAAAAACCTTAGGATTTAGAGGCGAAGCTATGGCTTCTATTGCCTCAATTTCTCAGGTGCTAGTACGTTCTAAAAGAGCTGAAGATGAAAATGGTTGGGAGTTTGAGGTTTGGGGTGGCAAAGAAAAAGCACCCGTCCCAGCAGCCACCGATAATGGAACTTCCATATCAGTACGGAATTTATTTTTTAATGTGCCAGCACGTCGCCAATTCTTAAAAACGGACGTAACTGAGCTACGCCATATTTTACGAACAGTGCAATATGCGGCACTAGCAAATACCGACATAGCATTTCAGGTTGTTGCTGACGCAGAAGAAATTTATAACTTACCTGCACAATCCCTTAAAGAACGGGTTACATCTATTTTTGGAGCAACCTATAAAGCGAGCCTTATTAAGTTTGAAGAAGAAACAAGCTATGTTAAAATATTTGGCTATGCATCTGATCCAAAACTAGCCAAGAAAAGTAGGGGAGAGCAGTTTCTTTTTGTGAATGGTCGCCCATTCCAGCATCGTTACCTTACACACGTGATTTTGAGTTTGTACGACGCTTGGACCCGAAATAATGAATATCCATTTTACGCCCTCTTTTTTGAAATCGATCCTAGCAAAGTAGATGTAAATGTTCATCCATCTAAGATGGAAGTTAAATTCGAAGACGAACGAAGTGTTATTCAGTTAGCACGTTCTGTTGTTAATAGAGCTTTGAATACACACTTTCAAGTACCAGGTTTACAGAAAGAGCAAGACTCTTATTTAAGTGACGATCATGGCAAAGGATTTGATACTGGTCTAAGTTTCAATAAACAAGAGCAGGGCACAAGGTCTTCTACTGGCTTTCATTTTCCTTCAAGAATTAATAAAAGTTCTTTAGGTGGTGATGGAGATTATTATGCAAGTAAGTTATACGATCAACAAGGAGGAACTTCTCCCAAAAGAGAAGAGGATTTTACATTTCCTACAACGGATATGGCTAAAAATAGGCCTTCTGAAAAGAGCTTCTGGCAACTTCATAATACGTACATTGTTACACAAACTCGTACGGGAGTGTGCCTAATAGATCAGCATTTAGCACATAAACGAATAATATTTGAGAAAGCTCTTACAGCAACAGAAGCTGCGCTACCTAGTACTCAACAGCTGCTATTTGCACAAACTATGGAGTTATCGGCTAGTGAGTATGTGCTATTAAAAGAACTGCATCCTATTTTAATGCGCATGGGCTTTTCAGTTCAATTATTGAGTGGAAATACCGCCATGATTAATGGGGTTCCTGCTGATATTGAAATTGGAAATGAACAGGAAGTATTGATAGAAATGCTTCATCAATATCAAGAATTAGGGCAGAAATTACAGCTTGAAGCTAGAGATAAGCTTGCTATTTCTTTTGCATCTAAGGCCGCAATACAGCGTGGTAAGAAGCTAAGTGAAGAAGAAATGGAAGCATTAGTAGATCAATTATTTGCTTGCGACCAACCGTATTTAGATCCTTTGCAAAAACCTACAATAGTGTATCTTTCAATAGATGAAATTCAATCTAGATTCCGGTAAAGGAAGATGAATATATTAGCGATTGAGCCTTTTTATAGTGGATCGCATAAAGCTTTTTTGAAAGGCCTTGAGCAACATTCTACCCATAATATAATTCCTATAAAGCTGAATTATAAAGGTTGGAAATGGCGAATGCATGGCGATTCGGTAACCTTAGCTCAGCTTACAAGCGAGGTAAAAGAGGATATTGATTTGCTGCTAACCAGTAGTATGACCAATTTACCTGCTTTTTTAGCGCTTGCCAATCCTAGTTTTGCATATACGCCAAAGATTATGTACATGCACGACAATCAGTTTACGCGGCCCATACCAGAAGGTGAGACGCGTGACTTAACCTTCTGCTACGTTAATTATTTAAGTATGCTTGTGGCTGATAAGCTTCTTTTTTCATCACAGTTTCACTTAGATGATTTATTAAGTGCCTTACCTAAGTTTCTAAGCAATTTCCCTGACGACAAACACTATCATACCGTAGAGCAGATTCGGGACAAAAGTGTGGTTATGCATCCTGGGATGGAACTATCATATTTTGATAATCAACCAGATTTAAGAACTGAGAATAAACACCCTGTTATAGTTTGGAACCAGCGTTGGCAATTTGATAGAAATCCTGCCAAGTTTTTTAGGGTATTAAATAGATTAAACGATATAGATTTAAAGTTCGATTTAATTTTAGCGGGAGATAGTAAGCATGATAAACCTGCGGAATTCGAAAAAGCTTGGCAACGTTACGGTAAACAAATTACCCATTTTGGTTTTGTTGAAGACAAAGAAAACTACAGTAAATTATTACACACTGGCGATATTGTAATTTCTACAGCAACCTATGAGTTCTTTTGCACTCCAATTTTGGAAGCCATTTATTGTGGATGTCACCCTTTGGTGCCAAATGCATTACACTATCCAGAACTCATTCCTGATCATCTAAAAAAGCCACTTCTTCATGCACCTGTATTGTATGAATCGGAGGATGAGTTATTCTATATTTTACGAGATCTTTTATCTGGCAAAACCAAGCCATTACCTAAAACATCCCTCCAAATGATTAATAAGGACCTTGGATGGGTACGTAAAATAAAAGAATACGATAAGTTATTTGAAGAAATGATTGAGTAATCTTTCTTTAGAATTGAAGAGTATTTCTATTAAATAGCCTATTAATATTTCCACATTAATAGATTAAATCCCAACTAAAGTACTTTGAAATGCCTACTGAAATGAAGATGAAAGCAGCTATGCAACAATATATAGATGGTTTTAACAAGAAGGATGCAGATGTGTTAATATCCTTATTTGCAGACGATGCCAAAATTGAAGATCCCGTTGGCGGTGGTAGAATTGTTGAAGGTAGGGAAGCCATCACTTCCTTTTATGAACGTGCCGTTACGCTGGTAGATAAAATAGAGCTAAACACTCCAATTCGTGGTTCACATAGCAATTGTGCGGCTATGGCGTTTACTATTTATATGACCATAAAAGATAAACCAATGATCATTAATGCCATTGATGTTATGACCTTTAATGAAGCTGGCCTAATTATTGATATGAAAGCATATCACGGACCAAGTGATTTAATGGTAGGTTAATACAATAAATACAAAAGGGCAGAGGCATAAATAATCATAAGTTGGTTGGGGTAATTTCTAATCCAGCCAATTATAGCTTTTTAGTAATTTTATTCCTTTCACCCTAATGTCGGATGAGTTTTCGCTTGTATTAGTAAAGGGATTATAAGACTCAGATAGATTATGAATAGGTCGATTAAAAAGTCCCACATACAATATGTCCTTTTCAGGAATGGAGATATAGAAAGCTCTAAAGCCACCTTGCCAACCAGTGTGAGAGATGATATCAACGTCGAATTCATTTTCATTCAAATCTTTCCCTGCTAAAAACCAGCTATAGCCAACGTCAGGTTTTGTTGAACTATTCCAATTTGATGGGTTAATAATAGTGCGAGAATTTTTTACCATTTCTTTACTAAGAAAGGTTGCACTCTGTAGTGCTTTCTCATATTTCGCTAGCTCTAGAACGGAGCTCCAAACGCCACCATTACCTGCTGCAGCAAAAGTTGGGGTTTCGCCATAATCATCCTCCATATACACATTATCTTGGAGGGTATAGGCATGGGCAACATCCTCTTCGGGGTATGGACCATCAGTAATTTTACTATGCTCCATGCCAGCAGGGTTAAAAATATTATCCTCCACAAAGGTCTGCCACTTCTTACCAGTCACTTTTTCGATGATAAGAGCCAAGCCGTTAAAGGCGGGATTGGAATACTCAAATTTCTCTCCAGGCTCAAAATTTAGAGTCTTAGTGTGTTTAATTGGCTCAAAATTTTCCTCATCCTTGGCTGTTAAATAAAACTCTATGTTATCGCTTACAGGTCTAGAGTCAGGCAAGCCAGAAGTATGAGTAAGCAAATGTTTAATCTTTACTTTCTTTGCTATTTCTTCCGAATCAAAATCCTTAAAGTACATGAATAAACTATCCTCGAGCGACAACTTACCTTGTTCACTTAGCATAAGAATAGCATTTGCGACAAAGGTTTTAGACACAGAACCCGTGTTGAATACGGTACTGGGCGTTATCATTTTACCCGATTCTAAATCTTCTACGCCATAACTATTTAGAAAAACCGTTTTACCATCTTTTTTAACTAAGATGACTCCTCCAGGTTCATTTTCAGAAAAAGTAGAATCAAAGAGGTTTTTAAAATCTGAAATCATGTCTGTTCGAGGATTTGTACAGGAATTCATAAACAATAATAGTGCAATTAGTAAGAAGTTCTTCATAGAAAGTTCGTAGTATTATGTGATAAATACGGATGGATTATCAATTGAATGTAAAGAGGCTTGCGTTGAGTTGCTATGTTGTTTTTAAGAGTATAATTTCGATGTTCGTATTTACAATATGTAAATCGATGCAACTCTATCTGCGAATATCTCAAAAGCAATCATAGTTATAACCAAAAGTTACCGTAGCTAAGTTTGGCATTATTTCAGGGGTTTATAGGAAGTAAATTCGCTGCCGTTATAATATTTAACGAGAACTTAAGTGTTAATTAAATACGAGATAATGAAATCCCCAATAACAATTTATTGGGGATTAATTGCGGGTTATACTTTTTATAGTTCCTTTTCGGCAGCATGTTGAGCTACAATATAGCCAGAAACGAGGCCCTGACAGATTGTTCCCCCAGCGCCAGGGTAAACCTTCCCAAACATATTCGCTGCAGTATTACCAATGGCATATAAACCATCGATAGCGGTTTTATCTTTACGTAATACTCTACCATTTTCATCAGCTACCAACCCACCACAAGTACCAAGGTCAGACAGGACTATCTTTACTGCATAAAGCTTGCCTTTTAATGGAAGTAGATTTGGATTCGGCTTTATAGTTGGGTCGCCATAGTAGTGATCGTATGCACTATCACCTCGTAGGAAATCCACATCTCTACCGGTTTCAGCTAATTTATTGAAACGATGGTATGCTTCACTGAAATCCTTTTCTGGCAAACCTACAGCTTTTGCTAGCTCTTCTGGCGTATCTGCAGAGAAAGCAATACCAGACTTATACCAATCCTCTGGAAGCGCTGCCCTAGGATATACAGAGCCTGCTAATAGGTATCTATTTCTATAGGTTTGGTCAAATATTAGCCACATATCTCCAATTTGATTTCCATCTTTTTCATCTTCAATAAGCTTTTGCCCAAAACTCATATAGTTGGTTGCTTCATTAATAAACCTTTTACCACTACCATTTACCATAAAGCTACCTGGTAGCGAGCGTTCAGCTAAAAGTACTTGCGGAGTATCACCCTTTTTTACGGGTGCAACAGCTGGGAACCACCACGATTGGTTCATTAAATCAATATCGGCACCAATTGTTTGGGAAAGAATGATGGCATCTCCAGTGTTTCCTTCAGCACCAAAACTATAATCGTTAACCAATGATTTCGATTGATACTTTTGACGCATTGGCATGTTGTGGTCAAATCCACCAGCAGCCAAAACTACGCCACGATTCACATTAATGGTTACTTTACGGCCCTCTTGCTCAACAATAGCCCCTACAACTTGTTCGCCGTCCATCACAAACTCAACTAGTTTGGTGTTTGTTACAATAGGTATATCAGCTTTCAAAGCACCGGCATATAAACCCGCCGCTAATGCTTGGCCACCTGCAACATATTTTCTACCAAGCAGTAAACCACCGACCCCTTGGAATAGTCTTTTAAAAATTACAGAAAAAGCTTTTATCGGCTTACGAAGCATTAAGTTCATCCATTTATAATCGTAACCCGTAACTGGCATAGGTATGGGGGCTTCCATAAGCCCAGTTCGGAAATTTGAAATATTTTTGCCTAGTTTATTTAAATCAAATGGTTTGCTTTCACAAGTACGACCTAAGGCATCACCACCCGGTTCTTCTGGATGATAATCGGAATACCCATATGACCAAAAGAATTTCATTGGAGTGGTACGATGGAGCATTTCTATAGTAGCGCTACCGTTATTCAGGAATTTACGCCATCTATCAGCAGGAGCATCATCTTTTACAATGGCTTTAAGATATTTTTCAGCTTTTTCAAGCGTATCAGTAGAACCATCTTTAGTTAGAATTGGATTTGCAGGAATCCAAAAGGCGCCACCTGAAAGCGCTGTTGAGCCTCCAACAAATTCGGTTTTCTCTATGATTAAACTTTTTAGCCCTTTCTCGCTAGCTGCTAAAGCAGCAGAAATTCCGGTGCCAGAGCCAACTATCAGAAGATCTACAGTTGTATTGTTGTCTAGAGGTTCTCTTGTAATATTATCCTCTTTCATAAGTATAGTATTTATAGTTAGTAACTATCGCATTCAATATACAAAATGCTAGTGAGATAGCCTTTTGATATTCTCTATCTACTCGATACCGCAGGTTTAGTTATAATCAATAAATAGTCTTGCAATATAATAGTTTATATGTGATTTATGTCAGGCCCAGTTCTTAAAGTTTATTTCAACAAGTATATACTTCGGTTCATCAAAAATATATTAAGTATATGTCTGCCTGTATTTAAAATTGAACTCTATGGCATATATTAATTCAAGCTCACATTAATTATATCATTAAAATAAATTTGTAAATACTATTCGAATCATAAACAAAATTACTACTGTAAAAGAGCTATTAGATTACTTTAAATACATTTATATGTGTGCTGTAAAACATATAAACAAATATACTTATGAGAAATAAAAAATGTTATTTATTATCTGACTATTACTATTTCGGATAAATTTATCAGAATTAGATTTTAAGTATAATTTGTACTAGTTTTGGAGCATGTTTTCTAAAGCTTGTGAATATGGGATAAAGGCGTGTGTGTATATTGCGATGCAATCTGCTGAGGGGCAGCGTGTAAGTCTACAAGATATAGCGAAGTACACCGATTCACCTGTAGCCTTTACAGCAAAGATTCTACATCAGCTTTCTAAAAATGAAATATTAGAGTCGTTAAGAGGGCCGAAGGGTGGATTTATTATAACACCAGAAAAGAATGAAACAATTAAGCTAGCCGATATAGTTAAAGCTATTGATGGAGATTCAATTTATATGGGATGTGCTTTGGGTTTTGGGCAATGTGATGCAACCCAACCTTGCCCAATGCATGAACGTTTTGTCCAAATAAGAACTGATCTAAAGAATATGTTAGAAAACACAACACTCAACGAATTAGCAACTGAATTTAAGGTAGGCACTACCTTTTTAAGGCGATAAAAAAAAATTGAAATAATTAATGATAAAAAGGTCGTAAAATCAACTATATGAAAAACATGAAGTTATTTATCTTGTCATTTCTCGCATTTGTGCCCGAATTGCTAATGGCACAAACAGGCCCCGTATCCACCGAAAATTGGATGATGAGCCCAGGTATAATTGGAACGTTTATACTGATTGCCATTGTGGTATTTGTTGCCGTGGCAATATTTGTGGTAAAGTTTAATGATTACCTCGATAGTTTGAAGCGCAAGCAACTCAATAAAAATCGATTATCATTCGAAAAAGAAATTATCTCTTTAGAAACGGCTGAAATCGATAGGATACTTGAGCGCCGAAAAAAGGCTCTTCTTTACAAACTAAATGGAGATGAACTCAGTGGTGGCACAACAGCCATCGACAAAAAAGGGTTGATATATCATATAGAAAACAAGCCTGATAATGCTTTCTTTGATGAAAAAAGGAAGACCTCATTAGCTATCGAAACTCCTGAAGAGCTCAAAACAATAGTTTTATATTATATTATTGCTGCTGCCACTTGGTTGGTATTAGGGACTTTAATCGGTCAGTATCTTGGAATGAAATTCCTTTGGCCAGAGATGGATAGTCAATCTTGGCTTTCATTTGGGCGTTTACGTCCTGTTCATACCAATATGGTTTTTTGGGGGTGGTCGTCGTTAGGGATGATTGGTTTAGGTTATTTTGTAATTGCCAGAACCTCTAACAATGCAATTTATAACTATAATTGGGCTTGGGTAGGCTTTTGGCTAATAAATGCGACCGTATTTTTAGGAAGTCTGTTTCTGATGGCAGGTGTAAATAATGGGGGAGGCGAATATCGCGAGTATATTTGGCCAGTAATGCTCTTATTTGCAATAGCACTTATATTAACATTTTGGAATTTTTATAAAACGGTAGCCACTCGAAAAATTTCAGAAATATATATTTCTAATTGGTTCATTTTGGCAGCTCTTATATGGACCATTGTTTTATCAGTAATTGGTTATTTACCCTTTTACCAAGATGGTTTAGGTGAAACGGTAATTCAAGGTTATTACATGCACCAAGGGGTGGGTATGTGGTTTATGACCTTCACTTTAGGCTTAGTTTATTACTATTTACCATCGTCATTAAATAAACCGATTTATTCCTATTCGCTAGGAGTGTTGGCATTTTGGACACAAATGCTTTTCTATACTATGATAGGTACGCATCACTTTATTTTTAGTCCACTACCATGGTGGCTACAAACATTAGCCATTGTGTTTAGTGCAGGAATGGCTATTCCTGTTGTAGCAGGAACTACCAACTTTCTTATGACGATGAAAGGCAGTTGGAATCACATCACAAAAAGTTATGTACTGCCATTCTTTTTAGTAGGAACCATCTTCTATTTTGTTGGCTCTATGCAGGGGAGTGTTCAAGCCTTTAGATTTACGAATTTTGTTTGGCACTTTACCGACTTCAATGTGGCGCATTCGCACATGACCATGTATGGCATTATAGCCTTCTTCTTGTGGGCATGTATATACGCTATACTTCCTAAACTTACAGGGAGAGAGCCACGCCAAGTATTTGTAGGAGCACATTTTTGGTTGGCATTCATCGGGTTATTCGCCTACATGATTTCTATGATGGTAGGAGGAACTTACAAAGGTTTAAGCTGGATTAATGGAGAAGCCTTTATCCAGTCCGTTATACTAATGCAACCATATTATGTGTGGAGAGCCATAGGAGGCACGCTCATGTTCTTATCACATCTCATTTTTGCCTATAACATCTATTATATGGCAAGGGGCCGAAGAACGAGGTTAGCTGAGATCAGAGCAAATAAAGCACAAGAAATAACTGTTTAAGAGGATAGAATAATGCTCAATTTTCATAAAAATCATAAGAATTTAGTTCTTACCGCATTCTTAGTGTTTTTAGCGCTAAGTGTGATGATTGCCATTTTGCCAGCTTTTCATATGCAAGATACTCAACCGCTTTCAACACAGCCTGCGTTAACACCTGATGAAACTAAAGGTCTGCATATTTATATTAGTGAAGGCTGTGTGGCCTGCCATTCACAACAAGTTCGAAATATAGCAATGGATAAGATGTGGGGAAGTCGCCCTACCATTGCCGAAGATTTCTATTATTCGAAGCAACGATTAGATATATGGCGCCAATCTCCATCACTTCTGGGTAGTGAAAGAACGGGACCTGATTTAACAAATATTGGAAAAAGACAATCCAGCGACGATTGGCATTTAATGCACTTGTACAATCCTAGAAGTGTTGTTGAAGCTTCGGTAATGCCATCATATCCATGGTTGTTTTCTGAAAAGGAAGAAGGAACAATTAAGAACGAGGAACGCATCGTAAATGTGCCCGAAAAATATTACAACCGTCCAGGTTATAAATTAGTAGCTAATAAGGAGGCACTGCAATTAGTAGCGTATTTAAAGGCGCTCAAATTAGCTGATTTGCCTGACGGCAAGGAGGTAGATGACTTCATACCTTCTATCGATAAAGTAGAAGCAGAGAGAGCCGATGCGGGCATGAGCGGTAGCGGTGCAGCTTCGGTTATTCGGTTAGATGGGGCAAATTTATTCACTCAAAATTGTGCTGCTTGCCATCAAGCAAGTGGGGCAGGAATACCGGGAGCATTTCCATCTTTGGTTGGAAGTGAAATTGTAAATAATGAAAGTCCTGAACAACTCATTACTATTATTATTGAGGGATACAATCAACTTGCAGGCTATGGACCAATGCCCCCCTTGGGTGATCAACTTTCTGATGCTGAAATTGCGGCTATAGCTACTCACGAGCGTAGTAGCTGGGGGAATAATGCCTCTGCAGTTAGCGAAGAGGATGTGAAAAAAATCCGTGAGTTTCTCAAGAACCAATGAAATTGATAATTATGAAACATCTAAAATACATGTTTGTAGCTCTATTTGTATTTGCAGGGAAACTAGTTCTAGCCTTTGGAAGCAATGTGAGCCAAGAAAGTCAGCCAGAAACAACAGGAATGATGAACCATGGTGGGCATGGTACTAGTGGTGGTGAACACGGGATGTTAGATTATATAATAATTTGGGTTGGTGTGATTATAGTTGCCTTCACTTTAATATATAGTGTAAAATACTTAGTTAAACCAAAAGAAGACAATCCAGATCATATAAAGAATATTGTTAAAAATGAGGGTTTTTAATTATGGAAGACAATAGAATCGTAAAAGTATTTTTAAATGACGAGACTACGCCTTTTGCAGAGTTTGCGCCGCCAGTAAAGATTGTTTTAGATACCACAAAAATACCTGACGGAAAGCATACCATGAAAATAGTCGCGAAATCCTCTAACGGTATTGAAGGTGTTCGTGAAATTCCGTTTGTGGTACGAAATGGTCCTGCAATCTCAGTTGTAGGTATAAAGGATAATGAAACTGTAGATGCACAAGTTCCCCTAATTATCAATGCTTATGGCAGCGAGACCAAAGATTTCTTTGTAATACGAGGTTCTGAAACTCCAAAAGCCATTCCTGGATGGGTGTGGGTACTACTAATAGCATTTTTTGCATTCGGATTATTCTACCTCATTATGTATTGGGATCCTTCGCTCTATAAATCATTTGTATAGAAATAGGAGTGAGCTGTGAGCTTTGAGGAGTGAGGGAATTGGGTATTCAGAGATCAATTAACAATTAGCAGGAAATAGTAATTGGATAATTGTTAGTAGGAAATTCAATTCATGCCCACAATCAACAATAAAACCTGCTTCAATAGCCACTGGCTTTAGCCGGTGGTTAAGAGACAACCCCACCGCTAAAAGGGCTAGTATCCCAAAAATGTGTATTTATTGTTATGAATTAAGCTTATGATTTAACTTTTCCAAAGTTAAATTACTTTTTTCATCTAAATGGGAGGTGTCTAAAGCTTTGGAAAAGTTATAGACATAGTCTTGGCCCTAAATGAGGATACTAGATTTTTTTCCAGAACAAACATATCCCGAGATTTATCTCTAGGTAAACAGATTAAATATAGGCATCGGTGGGTAGGGCTAATTTATAAAAGATGCGTACGAATCCACCGAAATTTCAGCAGGTTTTATTTTAGAAAGACATCTATGGGATTATGTTTGCTGCCTACAGTCTCTTTACACACTTTTGGGACAGTACCAGAAATAAGAAATTAATTTCTAATGACATAGCATTTCTGATTAAAATGCCAATCTAAAACACGGAATAAATCTAGCTCCAAGTGAGCCTGCCTGCGGCATAGGCAGGCGATATCAATCATCTTTAATAATTGAATAGAAACTGATGTAGCTCACCCTGAATTATAGAGTAATAACTTTCGCTTCTAATTACTAAATATCCATCGATTTTAGGATAATGCCATCATTCTTTCAATTGGAAGTAGGGCATCTCTCATTATATCGTCGCTCAAGTTTATCTCAGGATCTTCATCTCTAAGGCATAGATATAATTTCTCGAGTGTATTCATTTTCATGTACGGGCACTCGCTGCAAGCACAAGTATTGTCTTCGTGAGTAGGGGCAGGGATGAGATCTTTACCAGGATTTTCAATCGCCATTTTATGCAGAATTCCTGCTTCGGTGGCAACAATGAAGGTTTGAGAATTATCAGTTTTCACATAATTACGAATACCTGATGTTGACCCAACATAATGAGCTACTTTTAAAATATGTGGCTCTGATTCAGGGTGTGCCGCAATTTTAGCATCAGGATATTGTTTGCATAAATCTAGTAGTTTATCAATTGAAAAAGCTTCGTGAACCACGCAAGCGCCTTCCCAGAGTACTAAATCACGTCCCGTTTCTTTAATAAGATATTTCCCAAGGTTTTGATCGGGCGCAAAAATTAAGGGCTGGTCTTTGGGAATAGACTCAATAATTGCTTTGGCGTTGGATGAGGTGCATACCCAATCGCTCATGGTTTTAATTTCTGCAGAACAATTGATATACGTAACCACTTTGTGATTAGGATATTTTGCTTTAAACTTTCTAAAATCTTCGGGGGGACAGCCATCTGCTAACGAACATCCAGCATTTAAATCAGGCAGTAATACTTTTTTAGAAGGATTTAAGATTTTCGCAGTTTCAGCCATAAAATGCACACCAGCAAAAACAATGATATCGGCATCTGCGGCCGCAGCTCTTTTAGCTAGCTCAAGGCTATCACCTACAAAATCAGCTATTTCCTGAATTTCGGGTACTTGATAATAATGAGCCAAAATAACTGCATTTTTCTCTTTTCGAAGTCTGTTGATTTCGGCTATTAGTTCAGTATTAGTCATATTGCTTTTACGAGTCTGAAAAATCGCTTTAGATGATGTGTTTTTGTTGTGACTCAAAAAAATAAAGGATGCCCTAAATACCTTCTTCGAATCAAAGAAAGGTAACTATAATTTCGAATAAACTACACCTAAAGCTTCACCATTTACAAAATATGGCACTTAGTATTGGTAGGTTGGTTGGGTGTGATTATGAAGTTTTTGATATGGAGGAGAGTCCATTCATTCAAATTCTAAGAGAACCTCTAAACCCTCTTCCGGCATAATAGGATTCGGCGCCATTGTGATATGTAAACACTCGGCCAAATCGCCGATCCCCAAAAATAGACCCGCCTAGATCTCTTATTTCAGGAGGAGTGGCAAGCCAGCTGGAAGTTTTAGTATCAAATTCACCTAATAGTTGTAATGCAAAATATTCTATTTCATTTAAGATCTTAATTCCCATCTCAGATGCCATTACAACGGCACTATTTTTGGGTTTAAATTTCTTTCTACTTTCCAACGCTTCATGATCGTAGCAAAGACTTCTTCGACCTTTTGGACTTTCGGCTGCACAGTCATAAAAAATATATTGGTCTTTTCCTTTATCGTAGCCTACAACATCTGGTTCACCACCCGTTTCTTCCATTTCATTAAGCGACCATAGTTTCTCTGGATTCGCTGACAACTTGATTTGCACCTCCTTCCATTCGATATTTTTATGTCGGTTCATATTTTTATCAAAACGTGAATTCAATATATCAATCAGCTCAACTACGCGTTCTTGAGATAGATTTGGGATGTTTTCGATCTTTCTATTCATGCACTTTTACTTTGCTTGTGGGATATTATCTATAGTCTGTAATCATTGTATAATATTGAAATATTACAAAATTGTAGTTATTTCTAAAAACGAATTTCACAGACAGGATGAGATATCTTAATCGATTAAAAAGAAATTCATTATTATTAGTTAAGCCAATCAACTAATCGACAATCCATCCAATTATGATCACATACATATCAATGCTAAGAGGGATTAATGTAGGGGCACATAAGCGCATTAAAATGGATGCTCTGAAGATTATGTATGAGGGCATGGGATTTGAAAACGTACGCACTTATCTGCAGAGTGGGAATGTAATTTTTACAGATGAAGAAAAAGACAGTATGAAATTGGAAGGCAAAATTTCATCACAAATAAAAAATGAATTCGGTTTTGATGTTCCAATCATCATTTTATCGAAAGAGAAGCTGCAAGATATTGTTGAACAGAATCCACTTTCTAAAGACCATCAAAAGGACGAGTCATTTCTACACGTTACCTTTTTAGCTGATGAAGTTATGGATTACGATGAGTTAAAAATTAGTAGCAAGAAACAAGAGGGGGAAGAGTATCATATTTCTGCAAGAGCTGTTTATTTATACTGCCCACTAAGTTATTCAAGCACAAAACTAAATAATGGTTTTCTAGAGCGTATACTTAAAGTTCAAGCAACTACCAGAAACTGGAAAACTGCTAATGCGTTATTAGAGCTGAGTTCAAATCTTTGATTTTAGGGGATGTGGGGGGTAGGTGAATAGTTGGTACAAGTTCCATTTGCTCTCACTAAAACGAGTAGGGTCATCCTTGTAGATGTTAGGCAATTCATTGACAGTTTTAATATGAGGGTCATCCTGAAGATACCTCTGAAGGATCTACAGGAATAACCTTCAGTCTAATGATATTCTAAGTAAAGTCTATCTTATTATTAGCACTGCTAACTATGTAATGCATCAAAATCTCAATTGCAGAGGAAATTAATCTTTAAAAATAGGTAATGAGCAATATTCAATATGATTACTTCTTAAAATATCTATAAGGTCCTTCGAAGGTATTCTCAGGATGACCCTCTGTTGGTATTAATGATAGTGAATAGGATTATTACCAGCGAATTATATAACCCTCTTCATCATTGCTAAACTACAATCACAAAAAAAGCCTGATAGTGCTAAACGTATCAGGCTTTTTAATTTGTTTAAAGAATTCTAAAATTTAAACGGATGATTTTTCTTTATTTGCTACCGTTGAGTTTTTATGCTGATCGCTCACTTTAAAAAATTCGTGTGGATCAACAATGGCATTTTTTTCTAGAATGAGTTCAAGTAGTGAATCCATTCGTTCTAAGTATGCTACTTTAAGATCTCCTATAACCTCTTTTTCAATTTCGGCTACATCTTTCTCGTTCTTTTTAGGAAGTAATACTTCTTTAATACCAGCTCTTTTTGCAGCTAACACTTTTTCTTTAATTCCACCTACAGGCAGCACTAAACCACGTAAAGTGATTTCGCCAGTTAGGGCAATGGAGCCTTTAACTTTACGCTGTGTAAAGATGGAAGCAATAGCAGTCATTAGTGAAACACCTGCAGAAGGTCCGTCTTTGGGGACAGCACCCGCTGGTACGTGAACGTGTAAATCCCAGTATTTGAAGGCGTCTTCAGGAATTCCAATATCATCAGCATGGGCTTTTAAGTAAGATATCGCAAGCATCGCCGACTCTTTCATTACATCCCCAAGTTGACCGGTAATATTAAGTTTACCAGAACCTTTAGATACGCTGGCCTCAATAAATAGAATATCGCCACCAAAGGGTGTCCAAGCTAAACCTGTAGCAACGCCAGGCACGGTTGTGCGTTCTGCCACATCGCTGAAGTATTTTTGTTTACCAAGAATATCTTCAATATCTGTATCATCCACAGAGAATGATTTGATTTCGCCTGCTGCTACTTTTGCGGCAACGCTTCTACAAACACTTCCCACTTCACGGTCTAAGTTTCTTACACCAGACTCACGAGTATACTCATCGATAATTTTTTCGATGGCTTTTTGTGAGAAAGTAATTTGCTCTGCTTTTAAGCCATTTTCTGTAATCTGCTTAGGAATTAAATATTTCTTAGCAATTTCAGTTTTCTCTTCAAGCGTATATCCACTGATATTAATCATTTCCATTCTGTCGCGTAGAGGCGCAGGAATAGTATCCAATGAGTTTGCTGTAGCAATAAATAATACTCTCGAAAGATCGTATTCGAGCTCGAGATAGTTATCACTAAAAGTATCGTTTTGCTCTGGATCTAATACTTCGAGAAGGGCAGAGGTTGGGTCGCCACGGAAGTCGGATCCAACTTTATCAATCTCGTCAAGCATAATTACAGGATTTCCTTTTCCGGCTTTTTTCATAGCACGGAGAATTCGCCCTGGTAGTGCACCAATATACGTTCTACGGTGACCTCTAATTTCTGCTTCGTCGCGGATACCACCTAAACTGAAGCGCTCAAATTCACGTCCTAAAGCGCGTGCAATAGATTTACCTAGCGATGTTTTACCAACCCCTGGAGGTCCGTAAAAACAAAGGATAGGAGCCTTCATGTCTTCTTTAAGCTTCAATACTGCTAAGTATTCAATAATACGCTTCTTTACTTTCTCAAGGCCGTAATGATCTTCTTCGAGCACTTGTTTTGCGTAGGCTAGATCTAATTTATCGTCAGAATATTCTTCCCATGGTAGGTCTAAAATCCACTCTAAATAACTGTGAATAATACCATAGTTGGGCGAGGCATTTGGCGTCATTTCTAAACGGCGTAATTCCTTTTCTGCTTCTGTTCGTACATAATCAGGCAGATTCTTTTTAGCTAAACGCTCACGTATTTTATCTAGCTCTTGATGTTCAGCATCTTCGCCAAGCTCTTCTTGAATAGCTTTCATTTGCTGGCGTAGATAAAACTCCCGCTGTTGATCATCAATATCAGACTTCACTTTAGTGCGAATTTTTTCGCTCATGTCTAATACTTGAACTTCTTTTTCTAGATGGCTCATTACAGCATCTAGATTTTTAGAAAATGTTTGAATTTTTAAAAGTTCTTGCTTTTGTTTTGCATCAACATTTAAGTTTGATGAAATAAAATTCAACAGAAAAGTAGGGCTGTTGATGTTATTTACAGCAATTGTTGCCTCACTTGGTATGTTTGGCGACATATTAATAATGCGTGTAGAGGCTTCTTTAATATTTCGGATGGAAGCATCTAGCTCAAGCCCTTCAATATCCATTTCTTTTGGATAGGGTTTGATATTCGCTTTAAAATAGGGGTCTTCTTGAGTGAATTCGTCTACTTCAAATGCAGTTTTACCTTGAATTACGATGGTTCTAGAACCATCAGGCATTTTAATGAGTTTAATAATTTTAGCCATGGTACCAACAGTATATAAGTCGGCTGCTAATGGCTCTTCAATATCTTCGTCTTTTTGGGTAACTACGCCAATAATTTTATCGTTGGCATAGGCTTCTTTAACAAGGGCTAAAGAACGGTCTCTACCTACGGTTATGGGTACAACAACACCAGGAAACAACACTGTGTTTTTTAATGGGAGTATTGGAAGAGAGTCAGGAACTTTAGAATCGTTAAGTTCTTGTTCTTCTTCTTCAGACATTAATGGTATTGCCTGCTCAAAATCTTCGAAATGGTCTTCTGAGTCATCAAATTCGTCAAATATGCTAAAGCGGTCTTTCATAGATAATATTAAAAATCATTTTATATTTTAAAGTAAATAAAGCAAATACGAAGCCAAACTGTATTTATACACAAAGCGTCATAATTACTCTAAGTACGTCAGTAATGTCGGGCAAACTGTCAGTTTACAAATGAAATTGTAAGGCTGCTACGGTAAGTCCAGTAAAATTGCTAATACTACTGTAGGTGCCCATAGATAATTGTGTGGCTATAGAAAAATCCCAATATCGAGTTTCTAAAGCGGTGCCTAAACTAATATAACCAGGTAATTCTGACGCTAATTGGGTGCCAGCTCGTAGAGGTAGAAACTTAAGTGGACGAATTTCTGCGCCAAAAGAAGCAACTAATTTTTTAGAATTAAAAGCAGAGTTGGTTAAACCCATGCTTATATCTCCTGATAGCTTCACTCTATTAAATTCTAACAAAATACCAGAGTGAAGGGCAGTAGGTAAAAGTACTGAAAAGCGATTAGTGTTAGATGTGAAATCTTTAAATGGATTTGTTTCAGCGAATTGATCGGCAAATATTAGAAACTGTCCAGGTGCGCCTATAAATGCATCACTTGCTGTAGAAGGGAAGGATGCTACGTTTGTTGTGTCTTTGCTTACGTTATAGCTAATGCCATCATCTTTATAAGAAACAAATCCTATATCGGTTATAGAAACAGAAATACGCAAAGAGCTGTGAATTTGTTCGTTTCTATTATTAAGGGCTGTTAAGTCGCTACCCAAAGTTAGTAGGTATGTAAGGCCGATATCTAACCCAGCGCCCACGCCATATATATCAAATATCTGATCACTTATGGGATTAATATTATCTTGAATTGCTTGATTAGCTGAAATCCCGCCTAAATAGTCTTGAGTGGCATCTTTGAAACGACCTACTGCAGCGTATTCAAAATCTTGAGCCCGCTGAATTACATTTGATCCACTTTCTTGGGAATAGACATTTTTCCAGCTAGCATTTTGGTAGGCGCCACCTAACACTAGTTTGGGAGCAATACCAATTATAATGTTATGGAGACGTGAGCTTAAATGATTAAAGAAGTCTATTGACTCAGCGTATCCAAACGAAATTTCATGCAGAGTTTGATGGCGATGGCGTAAGGTTTGGTTGCTATAGGCTACATCGTTATCAGTTACAGGAACTATGGAGTACCAATTTCGACCAACTTCAAAAGTGGAGGAAGTTCTGGTGCGCATGGCGATGGAGTAGGCATTGTCTTTATTTTTCCAATGTATGCCAAAAAGGGTGGTTTCAAAACGAGATTGGTGCGGTGATGTTAGCCGCTTAGCCGAATAATTTTGATCTATAATCTGCTTTTTCTCTGTTTGACCGATGGAGTAACTACCCGGTTTATATTGAACTAGATAATCGGTAAAATTTTTACGTTGATCGTCTAGATTAGAGAAACTTTGAACGGGATTAAAATAGGTTCCAGTTATTAAGAAACCAAGATTCACACGACCTTTACGATCTCTAATGTGAAGGTTTGCGGGATTATAGAAATTGGCGTTATAGTCGGTTATATAGGTGCTACCACCACCGCCAAGCGCCATATTTTTTGGCGTTAATACCGGCTGTGAGTACCCAAAACTAACTAATATAAACCCCAATAAAATGGTGAGTGTGCCTATCCTCATGATAATATTCTCTTCGTCCTTCTAATCAATAACCTGAAGTGGTGCCGCCCTAAGCATCAACTTCTTTTGTCCACGTTCTTTGAAAAATACGACAACTTTACTGTCCATTCCTAATCCACTTCTACTAATGATTTTACCCGTTCCAAATTTAGCATGAACTACATGAGTTCCTACCTGAAATGGATCACCGCCATCTGAATAATCGTAGTGAATAGTTGTAGATGATGCAGATTTATTGCCTTTAGATCTGTTAACGGGACTCTCCCAATCATATTCTATATTAGTTCCAGATTTGGTGGTTTTCACATTTGGTTCGTCTAAAGTATACCGGTCGGTTTTTTGTGAAATAGTAGCCCCAGTTTCAGTGCGAACTACACCAGGATTAACTTCATCTAAAAAGCGAGATCTAAGTTGCCTTTGCTCTTCCCCAAATTTATAGCGCGATCTACAATGGCTAAAATAAAGTCGTTCTTCAGCTCTAGTTATTGCCACATAAAATAAACGACGCTCTTCTTCTAGATCTGCATCAAAACCTTCGCGACCGCCAACAGGGAAGAGGTTTTCTTCTAAGCCCACTACAAAAACAACGGGGAATTCTAACCCTTTAGAGGCATGAACGGTCATTAAAGTAACAGCAGGTTTGTTTTCGTCAAATTTGTCAGAATCCGTAATTAGTCTAATTTCCTGTAAAAAAGCACTTAAAGACGGTTTGCGAGTATTCTTTTCGTAATAGGAAATTGCATTCTGAAGCTCTAAAATGTTATCTCTTCGCATCATAGATTCATGCGAATTTTCTTCAACAAGAGCTTTCATATACCCCGATTGTTCGAGCACACTACGCGTTGATTCTGTGAGAGTTCTATGCCCACTTTCTAACTCACCTCTGAGGCGAGTAATCATATTCACAAATTCTCGAATACGAACTTTTGCAGGTTTATATACATCTGCACTTTCAACATGCTCTAAAATAGACCAAACGGTTCGACCCTCTTCACGTGCTTTTTTACGAAGATCTTGAATGGATTTATTACCAATTCCACGTGAAGGTTCATTGATAATTCTAATAAGGTTTGTCTCGTCGTGTGGATTTACCAACAAAGTTAGGTAGGCGAGTACATCCTTAATCTCTTTTCTTTGGTAGAACGATAAACCACCTACTAGTTGATAATGCAATCCTTTGCGGCGGAGAGATTCTTCAAAAACTCGCGACTGATAGTTGGTTCGGTATAAAATTGCAAAATCGTTGTTCTTATAACCATGACGTATTTTTAAGTCATAGATGTAGCTTGCAACCCTATTGGCTTCGTCTCTATCGTCATAATTATCGAGCACAATAATAGGTTCGCCATCTACTTTATCGGTCCACAGAGTTTTATCAAGCTGATTTGAATTCTTTTTAATGATAGAATCAGCGCAGAGTAAAATAGATTTTGTAGAGCGGTAATTCTGCTCTAAAGGGACTTGAGTTGCCTTTTCATAATCTTTCTGGAAGTCGAGTATATTCGAAATATCAGCGCCCCTGAAGGAGTAAATACTTTGGGCATCGTCGCCCACCACACAGATATTATTGTATTTGGCACTCAGCATTTTAGTTGCCTTATACTGGGCATGGTTTGTATCCTGATACTCATCGATGAGTATGTATTTGAAACGATCTTGGTACGCTTCTAGCACTTCTGGAAACTTTTCGAAAAGCTCAATGGGTTTGATGAGTAAATCATCAAAATCCATGGCGTTACTTTGTTTTAGGCGATTTAAATAAATGGTATAAACACGTGCTGTAATATCATCGAGTGTGCTACCAATAAATTTCTCTTGAAAAGTATCTGGACTAATTAGCTGATTTTTAGCGTCACTTATTTTATTCCGAATCGTTTTGGGTTTTATTTCTTTTGGATCGAAATTGAGCTCTTGTAGAATTTGTTTAATTACCGTTTCAGAATCGCTAGTGTCATAAATGGTGAAGTCAGCGCCGTAGCCTAATTTCTCAGCCTCAAAACGCAATATTTTGGAGAAGATAGAGTGGAAGGTACCCATCCATAATTTCTGGGCTTTATCACCAATCAGAGTGCGAATTCTTTCCTTCATTTCACGTGCTGCTTTATTGGTGAAAGTGAGGGAAAGAATCTCGTTTGGAGCAGCTTTTTGTTTCTGAAGTAAATAAGCGATGCGGTAGGTTAGCACTCGAGTTTTACCCGACCCTGCGCCCGCAATAATTAAAAGAGGACCATCGGTATGAGTAACGGCCATTCGCTGTTGCTCGTTAAGCCCCACTAACAAATCTTGGTTATTATTTGGCTCTTCAGCTTGTAAAGAAAATGTCTTCATATAGATAAAATATCACACAAACGGCGTATGTGTTACCGTTTATTAAATCTGGCATAAGTGGGAAATATAAACCCAATTACGCCAGTTAAAAAATGAGACGAATATATTATTCGAACTCTTGCAGTTGTTGCTTCAGCTTTTCTAAGTTTGCTTCGCCATCGCGCTTTTTGTTGCGTTCATTTTGAACTACGCTATCGGGGGCGCCACTTACAAATTTTTCATTACTGAGTTTGCCATTAACCTGTTTTAAAAAGCCTTCAACACGCTGAATCTCTTTGCCTAAACGCTCTTTTTCTTTGTCCACATCTATCAAATCAGCTAGAGGAACAAAGATCTCAAGTCCACCTACTATGGCCGATGAACTGGCTTTTGGCTTCTCTAGATTTGTGTCTATTGTCAGACTTTCTAGGGATTGGAGTTTGTTTAGAATCCAATTGTTTTTGTTCACAGCAGCTAGTAGCTCAGCAGAAGAAGGTTTGATTAAAACCTCTAATTCTGTTTTAGGTGAAACACCCATTTCTGCACGAATATTACGTAATGCTGAAACTGTATTTTGAAGAGTATCGAATAGTTTAACGTCTGCTTTATTCACAAAAGAAGCATCGTAAACGGGCCATTCAGAAACAACTAAAGCTTCTTCCGATGTGCGAGTTGAAATATGTTGCCATATTTCTTCGCTTATAAATGGCATAAAAGGGTGGAGGAGTTTCATTAACTGCTCAAAAAAGCCGAGAGCCACATTCATTTTATCGGCGTCAAACTTATCACCGTAAGTATCAGGCTTGGCGAGTTCTATATACCAATCGCAAAAATCATCCCAAATTAAAGAGTACACTTTCTTAAGAGCATCGTTCAATTTGTAGTTTTTGAAATCTTCCTCAACCTCTTTAATGGTCTCATGCAAACGAGATAGCATCCAACGGTCAACAAGATTGTCGGCATCTATTTGGGTTGTGGGCTTGTATTCAACGCCATCTTCCATATTCATTGTTAGGAAACGGAAGGCATTCCAAATTTTATTGGAGAATTTACTTCCTTGCTCACAAAGCTTAACATCAAACGGCAGATCGTTACCAGCAGGAGTTGCGAATAACATTCCCATACGAACCCCATCTGCGCCAAATTGGGAAATCAAGTCTAGAGGATCTGGAGAGTTCCCAAGACTTTTACTCATTTTTCGGCCTTGTTTGTCGCGTACTATACCTGTGTAATACACATTTTTGAAGGGCATTTCGCCACGGTATTCGTAGCCCGCAATAATCATTCGAGCCACCCAGAAAAACATGATTTCTGGCGCAGTAACTAAATCGTTGGTAGGGTAGTAATAGTCCACTTCCTTTTTGTCATAAAAACCATCGAATACAGAAATAGGCCACAACCAAGAGGAAAACCAAGTATCGAGCACATCGTCTTCTTGTTTTAAATCCGCTGCTGTTAAACTAGCATTGCCTGATTTCTCTTTGGCAATTTCAACAGCTTGGTCTAAAGTTTTAGCTACTACGAAATCGTTTTCGCCTTCCCCATAAAAGTAAGCTGGAATTCGATGTCCCCACCAAAGTTGGCGACTAATACACCAATCGCGCACATTTTCCATCCAATGGCGATAAGTATTCTTAAATTTAGGAGGATGAAAACGGATGGTATCATTCATCACATTCTCTAAAGCAGGTTCGCTTAACTCCTTCATAGAAACCCACCATTGTAGAGAAAGGCGAGGTTCAATCACGGCATCGGTACGTTCAGAATATCCAACCTTGTTTGTGTAATCTTCAATCTTAACAAGATTTCCTGCTTCTTCAAGATCTTTAGCAATTTGCTTACGGACTTCAAACCGATCTAAGCCCACATATAATTCACCTTCGGCACTAATGGTACCATCCGCATTCATCATGTTGATGGTTTCTAGATTGTGCTTTTGGCCTAAATTGTAATCATTCTCGTCGTGAGCTGGTGTTACTTTTAAGCAACCCGTTCCAAATTCAATATCGACGTAATCATCTAAAATAATTGATACTTCACGATTTACTAAAGGCACAATGGCTGTTTTGCCATGTAAGTGCGTATATCGCTCATCATCAGGGTGAATACAAACAGCTGTATCGCCTAAAATTGTCTCTGGACGAGTGGTGGCAATAGTCACAAACTCATCAACAGTTCCTGCAATCTTGTAGCGAACATGATACAGTTTAGAATTTACCTCCTTGTGTATTACTTCCTCATCGCTCAGCGCGGTTAGGGCAGAAGGATCCCAATTTACCATCCGTGCGCCACGGTAAATTTTACCTTTATTATATAAATCAATAAAAGTATCGATTACACTTTCCGAGTACTTTTCGTCCATGGTGAAAGTGGTACGATCCCAATCGCAACTTGCACCTAATTTCTTTAATTGCTCTAGAATGATTCCGCCATGCTTATGCGTCCATTCCCAAGCATGCTCTAGAAACTCATCTCTACTTAAATCACCTTTTGTGATGCCTTCAGCACGTAATTTTTGCACCACTTTAGCTTCGGTAGCTATAGATGCGTGATCAGTTCCTGGCACCCAACATGTATTAAAACCTTGCATCCGCGCTTTCCGTACCAACACATCTTGGATGGTATTATTAAGCATGTGGCCCATATGCAACACCCCAGTTACGTTGGGTGGTGGAATAACCACAGTAAAAGGTTCGCGGTCATCAGGAGTGGAATGGAAATACTTATGATCCATCCAGTATTTGTACCATTTATCCTCTACATCTGAGGGATTGTATTGTGCAGGAATTTCTTTGCTGTGATTTGTAGTGCTACTCAAGTTGTATAAATCTGTGTTTATAAAGCCATTTTAATAAGCTTGCAAGATACAAAAAAAAGAAAGGAGAAGGAATGATTTAGTTATCAGTTAACAGTAATTAGGGGCAGTGAACAGTTATCAATTACCAATGAACGGTAGTGAGTCATTTTAAAATCTGAATTGACTCAAAAAGTGTGTAAACAGGCTACCCGATTTAAGAGGCTCGATGCAACTAAATCTAAGATTATGGCAAATTGGGCACCCACGAGTCCACTCTCAGAAAGTAAACAAGTATTTTATAGATATAAGAATTAAGTAGTAAGACATGAGAAACTAATAAGTTTTAGAAAACTGATTCTAGCATCTTAATACTTACATCTTTTGTCTCAATTTCCCTCTAAAGAGCTAATCCTTATATACATCTTTTGGTGTTTCTTAAAATTGTTCAAACAGTATGACGTACTCGTCATTGACGCCAACGGCGGCATTAGAAAATTGTCACTTGGCATTGTCACCCTGAGGAATGAGCGGAGCGAATGAATCCCGACTTGCTCGGGACAGGCAGGTCTCCTGATCCCGAATGCTCGGGACTCCGCATGTGCTTCGTAGCGGGCTACTAGCACCAACAATGCTTTTTCGTTTTGATCCCAATCAATTATTTGGAGATCCTTCACGGCGACTCCCTGTCGGTTGTCTTGTTCAGGATGACAGGGTTGGTGGTTAACACTCTAACCTCCCTGCGGTCGGTCATTGTCTATTAAACAGATGTTTGAGTCATAAAAAGATGTGAATAAGAATTAGCTCCCCGAGAAACACTTTTTTGAAGGTTCTAGGCTTAATATTTTATCCTTGTTACAGGCGCCTTGTTCGTATTGCTGCTTGGAAGCTCTACTTCCATTGGATGAGTTTTACCAGCAAGATTCCGACAACCCTGTTTCAAAACTTAGTTGTAACGAGGTATGGATATAAAAAAAGAGCCAAAGCATTTGAATACTTTGGCTCTTTAAATTCTGAATAGATTCAGCGTAATATTACTTAACTCTTTTTAGTAATACGCCAAAATGACCATCACAGCCGTGGATGTGAGGGAATGTTTGGTAAGCTTTACCGCCTTCGGCAAGTACTTCTTCAGGTACAAAGTCTTCGAGGGGCTCTAACACAAAATTATCGTCCATTTTCTCAAGTAGTTTATTTACTTGATCCATGTTTTCTTCTGGTTCTAGAGAACATGTACTGTACACCAAGCGTCCACCTAGTTTAACCATGTTGGCCGCTTCTTCTAACAATTGCTCTTGTAATTCAACAGCTTTACGAAGGCCTTCTTCATCACGTTTCCAGCGTAAATCAGCGCGTTTGCTCAGTACACCAGTTCCTGTACATGGGGCATCAAGAAGAACAGCGTCAGCTAATGGTAGGGAGAGCTCTAATATATCTGCACGACGGATTTTAATATTTTCGGCTCCAAAATTAAGTGCACTCTCAGCTAATATATCTAATCTTTTTGCAGAAATATCTACAGCTAATATAGAACTTTCGCCACCTGTAAGGTCAGCTAGCATGATTGATTTCGTACCAGGAGCAGCACATAAATCGTAAATTTTCTCACCAGGCTGTGGGTCTAACACAAAAGGTGCGAAACCAGCGGCAATGTCTTGAACATGGCATAATCCTTTGGCTAGTAATCCTTTCTCAATAAAAGGCTGTACAGAGTCTACTTTGTAGAAATTTGGAAGCCAATCACTAGCTTCATATTCAACGCCCATTTTATCCATACGAAGTTCAAAGTTTTCGGCAGTAGTACGCAAGGTATTAACGCGCACAAAAAATGATGGACGGCTATTGTTAGCTTGCATTAACTGGAATGCTTCGCGTTCGCCAAAGCGTTTTCTCCAACGTGCAACTAACCACTCTGGGTGGGAGAAGGTTGTGGCAACAAGTTTGTTTCGATCTTCGAAAGCAGGTTTTGGTAGGTTATCACCTTCGCGCTGCAAGTTGCGTAGAATAGCATTTACTAAGTCGCCCGTTTTTGAACCAAGCATGGCTTTAGCAATTTCTACCGCTTCGTTGATAGCAGCATAATCTGGAGTGCTATCCATAAAAAGTAAATCGTAGATGGCAAGGCGAAGGATGTTCTTAAGCTGAGGCTTCATCTCGTCGATGCCAACAGAGGAGAAGTGGTCGATTATAAAATCGAGATAGCTTCTTCTACGTAAGATATTTTGTACATATTCCCGAACCTGAGCACGTTCGCGTGTGTCTAAGTCGTTTGCTAGTGTATAGTCTAGTACGTGTTCTTTGTCGAAAGCAATTAAGATTTCAACGCTTACAGATCGTTCTGATAATTCAGGTTCCAAGGAAATCGGTATTTAAAAATTTTGGGTTTTCTATAATAAAAAAGGTGAACTAGCCACCTTTGAAATTATATTCTTCGTCAACAAAACAAACTGGTATTACTACCAGCTCGGCTAGCATACAAAGATAAAAGTTTAAGAGGGTAGTTGCTAATAGAACTCTCAACTTCTGTCATTATTTATGTGATACCAATCAATTTTGCGTGAAAAGTACATAACAAGCCCTAAAATTACGAATAAACCCACACTTCCCATCAATAAAGCATAGTCTTGAAGCTGAATTAATATAAAAATGAAGAGGTATAGCACAATTAAGATGCCAGCCATTAGCCCAGTAAGCGCATTACTTTTAAGAATAGTTTTGGTATATGCGGCAATTAGACCAATGGTAAGAGCTGTTGAGATTCCGTATGCAACATTAAACGTGGTGTGCTCAGAAATACTTAACAATAGCGTATAAAATAGCGATAGAGCTAATCCCACTAATATATATTGAATAGGATGTACTCGTTTTTGATTAATAATCTCTATAAAAAAGAATACAAGAAAAGTTAATCCAATAAAAAGAATAGCATATTTAATGCTTCTATTAGTTTTTTGGTAACTATCTACAGGTAAAAGCAGGTTTACACCAAAAGCCGACTCGTTGACTCTATGTTGAGCGCCAATCCATGCTTGTGGATAGTTTCTGTTCAGGTGTAAGACATTCCATGTGGCAGTGAAGCCATCTTCAGAAACTTCACGAGTAGTAGGTAGAAAAGTACCATCAAAGCTAGGGGTTGGCCAGTCTGAAGTGAGCTCTACATAGGTAACCTTACCAACGGGCACAAAATTTATGTATTGACTTCCCTTAAGCTTAACATTGAAGATAAATGACTCCGTTTCAAGTTCATTATTTGAATTAAGGGATAGATTTAAAGGCACATTAATACCTGAACTAAGCAAATTATTTGAGATAGTGCCGGGATTAAAAATCTTGCTTTTATTTCCCCAATCAAGTGATATCTGGTCTTCTATCCCTTTTAAATCACTAATACCAAAACTCAGAAAAGCTTTATCTAACTGAAGGTTTTTGTTCTCAATATTGAAAGTTCGTGGATCTAAATGAGCAAAATTCCCAGTTAAAGTAATATCACTGTTGTAAACTATAATCTCATAAATGCCACGATATCGTTTTTCAGGGAAGATAGAACCCGATATAGAAAGCTGTTCAGGCAGTAGATTGAGATATTCTGTTCGTTCAGTCCATACATTGGCAGAATCTATAGATGAGTATCTTTTCTCAGTGATGGTATATGGAACAGAGATAAATGGTCCAGTTAAAGTCTGCGCCTCTCCCCATTTTTGACTCACTTCCCAAATAGCTTGTTCTTTGGTTGATTCTCGCTCATACACTAAGCTGTTTATCATTGACGTAGGAATCAGTAACAACAATGAAATAAAGGCAATTAAGCCTACTTTTATAAGAGCTGCATTTCTATCCGAGAAAGTCTGAGGTTTTGAATCTGAGGCGTTATCCATAAAGCGTAATCCACTAAAATATTATATTCTATGATTTAGAATACTCAATTTGAAAATTAAATCGAAGCATTTTATCATTCTGTTTTAGGACTGTTGGCGTTTGGTGATGTTATTCTTCTTTTAATGCTAACTTCTATACACTTTTTTTCTGGGACATAAATCTGTTCAAACAACATGACGTATTCGTTATTGACGCCAATGATGGCATTGGCAAAGGCAGGGCAGGCGAAGCAAGTACTGTGGTTCCAAGAAGTCGGGAATATCAGGCTACTAGTCTAAACAGCGTAACTTTGAATCCATATTCAGGAGATCCATCACTCCGCATTCGCTACGTTCTGGATGACAGAGGTTTTTAGACACTACCTTTGCCTCCCTAAGGTCGGGCATTGCCTTTCAGGCAATAGTATAAAGCCATATAAACGACTAAGAAACTATAATAACTATCAACCATATGGTCACTGATTAGTGTGTAGAAACTAGATTATTTATACTAACAAATTTACTAGCATCTAAAGGGTGTACTTACCAATCATTTGGAATATTAAAAACGATGGAGGAGCGAGCTCCAATCCACCGTTTCAATAAGTAGAAGTAGATGACTAATAATAGGTATAGCGGCGAACTTGTGCTATATATTTGGCAAGACGAATAACTTGGTGACTGTAGCCATACTCGTTGTCGTACCAAATGTAGAGGATTATATTATGTCCACCGTTGTTTACAATAGTCGCTTTACTGTCATAAATAGCAGGAGCAGAGGTGCCAATTATATCATTGGATACGAGCTCGTTGCTTAAAGAATATTGAATCTGTTCCACCAAATCACCCTCTAGTGCCCGGTCTTTCATTAAATTATTGAGGGATTCTAAATCTGTTTTCTTATTCAATTCTAAATTAAGAATAGCTAAAGAACCATTTGGAACGGGCACGCGAATAGCATTAGAGGTTAGTTTCCCCTCAAGTGATGGAATGGCTTTAGATACTGCCTGACCTGCACCTGTTTCAGTAATTACCATATTTATTGCAGCAGCACGACCACGGCGGTATTTTTTGTGCATATTATCCACCAAGTTTTGATCGTTGGTGTAGGCATGAATAGTTTCTAAATGTCCGTGTTTAACGCCAAAAACATCTTCAATTACCTTAAGTATTGGTGTAATAGCGTTGGTTGTGCAAGAAGCTGCAGAAAAGATATTTACTGTCTTTGGGTCATACTCTAAGTGATTTACGCCATGAACAATGTTAGGTACTCCTTTCCCTGGGGCGGTTAGCAAAACCTTAGAAGTTCCTTTTGCTTTTAAGTGCAATCCAAGAGCTTCCTCATCTCTAAACGCGCCTGAGTTATCAATTACCAGCGCATCGTTAATTCCATACTGAGTGTAGTCGATTTCATCAGGACTATTTGCAGAAATCACCTTTACTGGAATACCATTAATAATAAGAGTTTCATTTTCGGCATCAGCTTTAACAGTACCTGGAAATATTCCGTGGATGGAGTCTTGTTGTAGTAGGGATGCACGCTTTTCTAAAATCTGCTGATCTATGGCGCCACGAACAACAATAGCACGAAGGCGTAATTGAATACCATTGCCAGTTAATGTAATAAGCTCTCTGGCCAATAAACGTCCGATACGCCCAAATCCATATAACACCACATCTTTTGGAACATTGTTTTTGTTGGTAGCGTTTTTAAGTTTTTCTGCAACTAGGGCTGTAGCATTTTTATGGTCTTCACCTTCAACATGGTATTCATAAGTGAGTTTGCCGAGGTCGATTCTTGCTGGGCAAATATCCAAGGCTTGAATAGCTTTTGCGATTTCGACCGTATCAAAGATCGAAATCCTTTTGCCAACGAAGTCTGCTGCGTATTCATGCAGACGTAGAATCTCGCTTACATTTCTATCTACAATTTGGTTGCGTAAAAAGACTAGCTCTATAGACTTATCGTACCATAAATCCCCTACAATTTGGATTAACTCTACCGCTGCTTTGCGTCGGTTAGTTTGGTAAGAGAGTTGCTTTTCGTACGCGTCTTCAAAACTCATGATGATAGTATTGTTTTAAAAGATTTAATTTCCAACAAAAATAGCAATTTAAACCATTTATATTTTAACTATTTGAAGGGTGGTAGGTGTAGGTTATTTGGTGAGCAGGGTTTCGATTAATTATCTCCAAAAATCCCACATATTCTACTAATAAATTATTTTCTTAGATTTTGGATATTCAATCTCGAAATCAATTCTAAGCTTTTTGGTCTCGTTGGATTTGAGTTCCATTTCCCAAGTTATAATACCTGTTTCGGTGTCTAATTTTCCGCCACTGAGTTGCTTTGGGGTTACTTTAATACTCTCATCAGTGCTAACAGGAATCTGATCTTCGATGGCAATAGTTACAGCTTCTTGCTTAGTATTACGAATAGTGATTTCGTAGGAAAGGCTTTCCCTAGTTTTACTGCCAAAGAAACGGCGTTCTGCAAAATCCTTTAGTTTTTTACGCTCAATATTGATGCGTTCATCTTTACCTAAAAGGATGGCGAGGGTATCGTCTAGGGCAACTGGATTTAGTAAATGTGTTCCAACGAAACTATTATCGAAATACACATTTGCCTCACCCTCAATCAAATTCAAATCGTCCCAATCCGTTAATTCCCCAATTAAATAGGCATAAGGAGATAGCTTTGGCGTAGCACTGTATTTATAAGTTGTTGCCGGCCTCTCACGTTTCAATTCTAGTGTGTACTCATTCCCATCAGATGGCACACTATAAGGACGCTCAATGGCATAACTAAAACTAGTTTGATTCGATATTTCTTGTGTAATGATGGGCATAGATTCTTGCGGCGCAGGAGGGGGCATCATTTGTTTGTTAGCTTTGCCCTCGTAGCCAGTAACAACAAGTTCTTCTAAGGTTATAACTTCATCATTGAATACTTCAATATTAGCGCCTTTTTGCATTGCTCTATATAAATTTGGGGAATAAAATTGTGCATAAATAGGATTCAAAATTGGACGTTCTATACTTTGTGAGGGATCGCCAGAATTCACTATAAATTTCACATTAGTCCAGTCATAGCCTGTATTTTGGTATATTTTAGTTTTAAAATTAATAGCTAAAGGTTCGTTAATATTATTTGAACGTATATCATAAGACGGGCGCCATCCTGCATTATTAACCAAATACTGAACATGAAATTCTAATTTCTGTGCCACATCAGACTCAATTTCAGCTACAATCTCTCTAAAACTGTCTCTTTTAATTCCACCTGCTTCTCTAATTTGTCTATTCACTCTTTGAATGTCGGCCTCAATTTTGGTGAGTGCATTGCGTGTATTTAGTTTTTCTTTTTCTAAACGAGTAAGATTGGTGCGATAAGTTGTCATTAAATCATTTAATTCGGCGCCAGTCAGTTTATTGTTATTCAATATATTTTGAGATGCTTTTAAGAAGCCAATTTCGCCTTCATTTACACTTAAAATAGTTCGCTTTTCACCAGCTTGAACTTCAAGTTGTGCTTTTTCTTTTTGAAGGAGTTCAATCTTAGCGTTGTTAGTATTGGTTTCGGTAAAATTAAATTTTGAATTTAAAGAGGCTAGGGTGAAGGTGCCTTTTGCTCTAATCTGAATACTGTTTTCGATTAAACTTTGTGTCAATTCAGTAAATACAATAGTATTCTTACCAGCTTTTAGATCAACGCTAGCAATGCGCTCAACTTGGGCTTGGTTTCTAAAAACTGTGACCTTTTCAATTTTTGAAGAAATAGTTGTGGTATCGGCAGGTGTATTATTTAGCTGTGGCACGAATAATAACAGGGCGAGTAAAATAAACATAGAGCAATACTTTAGAGTAACAGATTGATTGATTGTAACATATAACAAAACTCACAAATCAGTTATATGGTATAAAATATTTTTTAGCTATCTGAAAACAAGTTTTTAGTAGGAGGAGGGAGTCACTATTTACGAAATATTATATATCATTTTAATTATTTCTCAAAATAAATAGGCCTTCTTTCAAGCTAATTTCCTTTAATAAAAAGAATATTATGAATTTCGTTGCCAATGTTGGCTTATCTCCCTATCTTTGCCAGTCTGTAATACCATTTAGTTATACGGTAAGCTAGTCAGCTAAAAATTTTAATAAAAAACGCAATTTTGCACATGAATAAAGGAACAATTGCACAGGTTATCGGACCTGTAGTTGATGTTGATTTTTCGAACGGTAACACTCCACCCGTTCCAAATGCACTACTAATTAAAAATGAAGATGGCTCTGCTCTTTATCTTGAGGTAGCTCAACATCTAGGTGAGCATCGTGTGCGAACCATTGCTATGGACTCTACCGACGGTTTAGTTCGTGGTATGGAAGTATTAGACACCGGTAAGCCAATATCAATGCCAGTTGGCGAAGATATTCGCGGTCGCCTATTCAACGTAGTAGGTGAATCTATTGACGGTATCACCCCTCCAGAAGGAAAAGTTAGTTACCCAATTCACCGCCCAGCTCCTCATTATGATGAGTTAGCAACTTCTACAGAAATGCTTGAAACAGGCATTAAAGTAGTAGATCTACTTTGTCCTTATGCTAAAGGTGGTAAAATTGGTCTATTTGGTGGTGCTGGTGTAGGTAAAACAGTACTTATTCAAGAGCTGATTAACAACATTGCGAAGCAGCACGGTGGACTTTCAGTATTTGCAGGCGTAGGTGAGCGGACTCGTGAAGGTAATGACCTTCTTAGAGAATTTATTGAGTCTGGCGTTATTAACTACGGTGACGAGTTTAAAAAATCAATGGAAGAGGGCAAATGGGACCTTTCTAAAGTTGATAAAGAGAAATTAAAAGAATCGCAAGCAACTCTGGTTTTTGGCCAGATGAACGAGCCTCCAGGGGCACGTGCTCGTGTAGCGCTTACAGGTCTAACAGTAGCTGAGTACTTCCGTGATGAAGTATCTCGCGATATTCTACTATTTATTGATAATATTTTCCGTTTCACACAAGCGGGTTCAGAAGTATCTGCACTACTTGGACGTATGCCATCAGCGGTTGGATATCAGCCAACACTAGCTTCTGAGATGGGTGCTATGCAAGAGCGTATTACTTCAACTAAAAAAGGATCTATTACATCTGTACAGGCTGTTTATGTGCCTGCTGATGATATGACGGATCCAGCGCCTGCAACTACATTTAGTCACTTAGATGCTACTACAGCTCTAAGCCGCGCGCTAACTCAAATTGGTATTTATCCTGCGGTAGATCCACTAGAGTCTTCTTCAAGAATTCTAGATCCTAAGGTAGTAGGCGAAGAGCATTATTCTGCTGCAAGTAGAACTACCATGTTACTTCAGAACTACAAAGATTTGCAAGATATTATTGCAATTCTAGGTATGGATGAACTATCTGACGAAGATAAGTTGGTTGTAAGCCGTGCAAGACGTCTACAGCGCTTTATGTCTCAGCCGTTCTTCGTAGCTGAGCAGTTTACTGGTTCTCCAGGAACTTACGTAAAGATTGACGACACTGTTAAAGGTGTTAGAATGATACTTGATGGCGAACTTGATCACCTACCAGAGAATGCGTTCTATATGGTTGGTAGTATTGAAGAAGCCATTGCTAAAGGTGAAAAAATGCAAGCTGAGTCAGCTGCATAATTGGATTGATATAGATGTCTACATTTCATGCTCAAATATTAACTCCTGAAGGCACTTTATATGAAGGTGATGTTTCTGGTGTAAAGATGCCAGGAACTTTAGGTAGTTTCGAAGTTAAATTTAATCACGCACCTATAGTTTCAACTTTAGAAAAAGGCACTGTACTTGTTCGTAAAGAAGATGGCGACCTGAGCTATAAAATCTCGGGTGGCTTTGTTGAAATGGCGCATAATAAATTGACGCTTTTAGCAGAATCTATAGAAGCCGCTTAGTACAAGCATTCACCTAATAAAATTACAAAAGCCGATTTATTTACAAAATAGATCGGCTTTTTTTGTTTCTAGCAAGTATTGGTACTATCCCAAAAAGTGTGTAGGAGCTATATTGATTCATTGATTTACATGATGTGATTTGAGTTATAAACAAGGCTCATGAGCCCATCATATTGCAATGAAACCAGAGCCTGCCGGCAAAGGCAGGGTTCAGGCATGCATTACGAACGGGACGTTCGTTACGACGGAAAGGAATCTATACAATTCTATTAATACTTAACGCATGCATCATTTTTCAAAATCTCTCGCTATGAAATTGGGTTTATTTAATAAGTTAAATTGCTTTTCAGAACAAACATAGCCCCGAGATTTATCTTGGGGTAAACAGATTTAATAAAGGCATCGGTGGGTAGAGTTGTTTTATAAAAGATATGTTCAAATCCACCGAAATTTTAGCTAGATTATTTTAGAAACACATCTTTGGGATTCTATTTGCTGGCCACAGTCTCTTTAAACACTTTTAGGGATACTATCGTACCATCTAATCTTGGTCATTCTCCAATAGACATGTTTTGAGCATAGACTTAAAAAATTGAGACAAAAGAGAGTAGCGTCCAATATTACATAGCCGAATAACTTCAATCTAATCATATTTAAAAACAAGAGTATAGAGCTGTACCGCCTCGGGGAGGGACCGATTTTCTGCTTGCAGAAAATCAGGGAGAGGGCTCTTCAGGCAAGGGTTTTGAATGTGCCTAAAAATCAGTTCTACTTACTAAAATAGCTCGTCTTCATGCTGCGAGGTTACAGTAAAATGATTCGGGCGTTGGTTATTCCCAGAACTCTATAAATACTATAATCCATTAAAAAAACACTAAATACTAAGTACTAACTACTCAATACTAGCATCTTATATCTTACTAATTAAATCTACTTTGCCGTCTTGTAAAATATGTTGAACAATAAGGAAGGAGTTGTTGGCAATTTCAGGCAAAAGGCTGTTGAAATCTGTCGAGGCGGCCTCATTAGCTTTATCTGATATAGTACGTACAATTAGGAATGGTAACTCGTTTATGGTACAAACCTGAGCCACAGCAGCGCCCTCCATTTCAATGGCATCACCTTTAAGTTCATCTATTAAATATTTAGAGTCGAGCAGACTTGCCTTAGCTAAAAATTGATCTCCCGTTAATATTCTGCCCTCATAAATTGGATGAGCTATTTTCGCGGATAGTGCTCGTTTTAGTAAAGAACTATCTGCGTCAAAATAATTGTAATTCGTATATGGAATAGTTCCTCTATCAAATCCCAAAGCTGTTACATCCATATCATGCTGAATACAATCTTTAGAAATTATAACATCACCAATTTCATAAGCAGGATTTAAAGCCCCTGCAACACCTGTAAAGATTACATGGGAAGGAGAGTATGTATCGATGAGCTTTTGGGTTATCATTGCAGCAAATACCTTTCCTATACCAGATTTAACCACTACAACCTGTTTGCCTGCAAGTTCACCCTCATAAAAAACAAATCCTTTCCATTCCCTTTGGACAGTATTTTTTAGATGCTTCTTGTATTCATCAATTTCAATATCCATTGCACCAATAAGCACAAAAAGTTCAGCAGATGTAGCCATATATAGAATTAATTAACAGTTATTTATAACGCAGTTATTGGCGAAACTACCAGTCAATTCTGCCCTTATTCTTATTTTTAATAAGTTCCTGGTTAACAATATTTGGATCTTCGGGCATTACAAAACCAGGCGGTGGCTCAAAGGCATCATAACCCCAGTAGGCGTCTTTATCGGCCGTAACATGATTAATAAACTCACCTACAATTGGCAGGGCAGTACGTGCACCTTGACCAATGCTATAGGCAATATCGTTAGGGAAACGAATACGTCTATCCTCACCACCAACCCATGCACCCATAACTAGATGTGGTGTCATAGCAATAAACCAGTTATCCGCTGAATTTTGCGTGGTTCCTGTTTTACCTGCAATATCTTGGCGCACTCCATATACGTTTCTAAGGCGAACACCTGTGCCATTGTAGCCATCCCCACCACGAATAACACCCCTCATCATATCAACCATTATGTAGGCAGTTTCGGGACTAATAACTTCTTTTTTATACTCAGGATAATATTCCTCTAAAATATTCCCTTCTTTATCTTCAATTCGTGTAATGGCAATTGGATTTATATGAACACCATTGTTTGCAAAAGTTGTATAAGCCGATGTAAGCTCTAATAAACTCACTTCTGCTGTTCCCAATGCGATAGAAGGGAAGGCTTGGGTTTTACTCATGTCTATGCCAAGGTTAGAAGCCATCTCTTTAATTTTTCGCGCAGCCGGATCTAATTCCCATAATTTATTTGTACCTGGTACGCCCGCAATTTCTGGCAAAAGTCGAACGGTGATGTTGTTCATACTTCGAGCTAGCCCTTCTCGTAAAGGCACCATATCAGGTCCACTTGCAACCACTTCATCCTTAGGATTCCAAATCTTGCCATTTCTGTCGCGAAAGGTAATTGGGTATTTAGAGAATTTAAAGTAAGGTTTATAGCCGTTATCAATGGCCACGGTATAAACAAAAGGTTTAAATGTAGAACCTGCTTGGCGCCTTGATTGATATACATGATCGAACTGAACATTGCTATAGTTTGAGCCACCAACCCACGCCATTACGTTGCCGTTAGTTGGGTCTATTGCTACAAAACCCGCTTCAAGTCGTGTTCGAGCTCTTAATACAGAGTCTACAAAAGCAGGATTCTGTTTTAACGAATCCAGTACTTCTAATCGAATTTTAGTGTTGTACTTCTGGAAGCCGTTTTTATACTCATCAGTGTCTTCTAAAAAACTATCTTTAAATGACGGGTGCTGCTCCCAAAGTCGATTCATATAAACGTCACTTCCTGGGGTAGTCCATTCACGCTCAAAAATAATTTGTAGGGAATCTAATTTGGTTCGTAGCGCGACCTCTGCATGATGTTGTAGTCTCGAATCGATAGTTGTATAAATAACTAAGCCGTCTTTGTAAATATCGTAGCCATTTTCTTCTGCCCAACCCGATACTTTTTGGCGCACATATTCTCCAAAATATCTACTTACTCTACCTGATTTTGATGGGGGTTGATAATCTAGCTGTATAGGTTCTGAAGTGAGCTGGATGTATTCGTTATCATCAATAAAACCTCGTCTGTTCATCATCAGAAGAACAATATTTCTACGTTGAGTAGATTTTTCGGGGTTTAATCGTGGGTTATAGGCATACACAGCATTTAGTGAGCCTATAAGTGTTGCAGCTTCAGGAATATTTAATTCTTTTGCCGATTTATTAAAATGAGTTTGCGCAGCTGCTTCAATACCAAAGGCACTATTACTGTATTCAACAGTATTTAAATACATTTCTATAATTTCGCGCTTTGTGTAGTTTTTCTCAATCTGTATAGCCGTAATCATTTCTCTGAATTTTCTAGAAATAGAGAAAGCCGTTCCAATTTTCTTATATAAATTTCGAGCTAGCTGCTGACTTATGGTTGAACCACCTTCTGTTCTACCACGCATAAGATTAACTGGAATGGCAAGGGTACGAACCATATCTATACCCCAGTGTTCAAAGAAGCGATGATCTTCAATCGAAACCAATGCATCTACCGCATGTGGAGAGATTTCTGTATAGGGAACCCAAGTTCTGTTTTCTGTAAAATATTTATCAAGTACAACGCCATCTCTACTTCGTACTTCTGAGGCAATGTTGGTATCGGGATTTTCAAGTTCCTGAATGGTTGGTAAACCGAGAAAAAGGAAGATGGTGTAAGCAACTATAGCAAGGACAATTAAACCGGATATTCCACCTGTCCACTTCCAGAAGTTAGCTGGTAAACCTGATTTTTTTGGAGGTATAGCAGGGGTAGGCTCTTCCTTTGGATTCGCTTTTTTATTCTTCTCTGCTAATATTTGTTTACGATACTCAGGGTCGTTGAAATATCGTTGGTGATCAATAGGATTATTTGAGTCGCTCATTCTGCAGCTGTTGTTTTGCTAAAAGATACAAATTCTTTGGTAGATGCTATCCACTTAACGAGATTAAAACCATTATTGTTATATAATGCAATGCTTCTATTTTCGTAAAATGCCCCAAGGTTTATATATGTTCCACCACCAAATGTTTCCATACGATGAATGTGGTCGTGACCTGTTATCATAATATCAATATTGTGTGATTTTAAAACACTTCGAGCATTATTATTTAAACGCACATCACTTCTTTGTTCTCGCTTTCGCGTGATTGATGAAAATAACTTCATTAACCCAAGCCCATGTTTGGGTGTAAATATTTTCTGATATATAGATATAAATGTTGGGTTGCGCAATACTCTATGCATCCGTGGTCGTTTTATAGTTTCCTCTCCGTAGTATAAACCATCACCATGCATAAGTAACACATTCTGCGAACCTATATTAATCACTCTAAAGTCTTGTTCTACATCGAAACCACGACCTTCAAAATGACCAAAAGTCCAATTGTCATGGTTCCCAGTAATATAAAGTGCTGGCTGTATGGTATTATTATACCTTTCGAAAGCATCAAGCACAGTATTTGAAATATTTGGAACAAACTTTTTTTTAGGGAACTCCATCCAATAATCAAATAAATCACCTAGCACATAAAGTGCAGCATTATTTTGTATACAATATTCAATTAAACTGAGTAGGTCATTGATGATATCTTTTTGATTGTGCAAGCTGGAACTACCTAAATGCACATCAGAGATAAATATGTGAGGCCGAACTATCTCACTCATTTTTTGCGAGTAATCACGTAATGAATAAGGTCTACAAAATCAGTTTTTTCATTACTATCGGGGATGCCATCAAGCATTTCAATAGCTTTATTTGCGTAATCGTACATCTGTTCTTTTGCGGCTTCTATGCCTCCAGTATCGTGTACAAAACGAACAATATCGTCTACATCTGAGGATGTCTTTTTACGCTTCTTCATTAAAACACGAATGCGCTTAGCTTCATTTTTAGGTCCCAATTCGTAGGCTTTAATGAGTGGTAAAGTAACTTTACGCTCTTGAATATCATTACGCTTAGGTTTGCCAATATCATACATGCCGTAATCAAATAAATCGTCTCTAATCTGAAAAGCTATACCAATGCTCATGCCTAATTCGTGCATCAAGCTGTGAATTTTGGGGTCATCAGTCACTGAAATGGCACCACTTTCGCAACATGTAGCAATAAGACTCGCTGTTTTTTCGGAGATAATTTGAAAATACCGATCTTCGGTCATGTTATATAAGCCAGCAGTCTTTAATTGCCTAAGCTCACCTTCACTCATTTTCTGAACTGCCTTCGACTGAACTTGTAGCAACTGGTATTCTTCATTATCGAGAGAAATGAGCAGACCTTTAGATAAAAGATAATCGCCTAAAAGCACCCCCGCTTTATTTTTCCAAATTTTATTTATGCTCACAAAGCTGCGGCGTGAATTTGCTTCATCCACAACATCATCGTGAATGAGAGTGGCAGTATGTAGTAATTCAATCATAGTAGCGGCTACATACGTGCGCTTATTTATGCTACCAAAAAGATTTGCAGCCATAAAAACGAGGGTAGGGCGTAGCTCTTTTCCCTTCTGGCGTAGCAAATAAGCTAATACTTGGTCGAGCAGAAACACATCAGATTTGATGGTTTCTTTGAAAAAAGCCCTGAATTCGCTCAAATTTGATGAAACAGGAGCTGTAATCTCGCTTAGAGACTTTCTCATTACGGTTTCATTATTAATTTTTGGAAGCTTTGAGCAATGGGTCATCAATTGTGTTGAATTTTTCTTAAACTTGAGCGACTTCGAATTTAGGTAATATCTATAACAAATATTCGAAGCCATTCACTCACTTTATTATTAGTAGTAAAATATGACAGAAGAAATTAAAGAGATCAAAACCATCGGTATTCTTACCAGTGGAGGCGACTCGCCAGGAATGAACGCGGCAATTCGAGCAGTTGTTAGAGCTGCTGCCAAAAATAATATTAAAGTCTATGGAGTAATGCGAGGTTACCACGGGCTTATTAACGATGAAATTGAAGTGTTAGAACCACACTCAGTTTCAAATATTATTCAGCGGGGTGGAACGATTCTAAAATCAGCCCGTTCTAGCGAGTTTAAAACAGTTGAAGGACGTAAAAAAGCTTACGAGAATATTAAAAAGCATGGCTTAGATGCGCTAGTAACCATTGGTGGCGAAGGAACCTTTACCGGAGCTAATATTCTAAGCAATGAATTCGGCGTAAATACTGTAGGTGTTCCAGGTACTATTGATAACGACATTATTGGTACCGATGAAACTATAGGTTATGATACCGCCATAAACACAGCTTTAGATTCAATTGATAAAATTAGAGACACAGCCGACGCGCACGAGCGGATGTTTTTAGTTGAGGTTATGGGACGTGATGCCGGTTTTATCGCCCTTGAAACAGGAATAGCTGGTGGTGCAGAATTAGTTCTATTACCCGAAGAGCTTACCGATATGGACGATATTAAATCACAACTCGACAATATGCTAAAATCTCAAGCACGAAGTAGCCTAGTGGTAGTATCTGAAGGTGATGAGAGTGGCGGAGCTATAAAATTAGCAGAACATTTACGTCCAGACTTTCCAGAATATGACATGCGAGTGTGTATTTTAGGTCACGTACAAAGAGGTGGCTCGCCAACAGCGCGTGATAGAGTTCTAGCAAGTAGGCTAGGGGCAGCAGCTGTAAAGGTGCTTCTTGAAGGGCACAGCGAAGTTATGGTTGGAGTGGTAAATAATGCGCTAAAAATTACCCCACTTAGAGTGGCCGTTTCTAAAAAGAAAGACTTAGATTATTCACTTGTAGATTTAGCAAAACTTCTCCGATAATGATAAAATGCGATATTAGTAATGCCCGTAGTTATATAACCGATGCTGAATATATTACAGCGCGTAAAAAAGTAGATCATGGTTTAAACCAACTACTTACAAAAACAGGTCCAGGCTCTGAATGGTTAGGTTGGCGCGATATTTTGGCAAAGCCAAACGACGCACTACTCCAAAATGTTGACGAATTAGCACACGACATTCGAGAAAAAGCAGATGTTTTTATCGTTTGTGGCATTGGTGGCTCTTATTTGGGTGCCAAAGCTGTAATTGATGCTTTAAGTCCTCATTTCAGAAGCAAAGGGGTAGAAATTCTTTATGCAGGCCATCAAATGAGTGGTAAGTATTTAGAAGCTCTAAAAAGGTACTTAACTACACCCAAAGCTGACGGCACTACTAAAAGCATTTATCTAAATGTTATTTCAAAATCTGGAACAACGTTAGAGACAGCACTCTCATTTAGGATGTTACGTGATTTAATGGCCGACCTATATGACGGCAAAGTTAAAGACCGGATAATTTGTACTACAAGTGCAGAAGGTGGTGTACTAAATAAGCTCATTGATAAAAATGGGTACAGGAAATTCATCATCCCCGAAAATGTTGGCGGACGCTTTTCGGTACTTACACCTGTTGGTTTATTACCAATAGCTGTAGCTGGCATTGACATCAAAACTCTTTTTTACGGTGCTGTAAGTGCGTATAAAGAATTTGAAGTTAATGCTGAACAAGTACTAGAATATGCTACGCTACGTAATGCCCTGCACGAAAAGGGAATTACTATTGATGTGTTCTCATGCTTCGAGCCAGAGCTAAACTCCTTTGGTGGTTGGATTCAGCAACTACTGGGAGAAAGTGAAGGTAAGCAGGGTAAAGGTATTTTCCCTACCGTAGCATCCTTCTCTACCGATTTGCACAGTCTAGGGCAGTTCATTCAACAAGGTACTCGTAGCCTTATGGAAACATTCCTAATTGTTGAAGATCCACTTTCAAAAATCAGTGTTAACGCACTCGAAGGTAATGAAGACGGTTTAAATTATTTAGCTGGCAAAAGCTTTCACGAAATAAATACCAAAGCTAGAATTGGAACTACCGAAGCGCATAATGAAGGTGGAGTTCCATCAATTAATATTTCTATAAAAACACTAAATGCTCAACATATGGGCGAACTCATATACTTCTTTGAATTCCTAACCGGAGTATTTGTATATAGTTTAGGTGTTAATCCATTTAATCAACCCGGAGTAGAAGAGTACAAAAAGGCGATGTATCGCTTGCTCGGTAAAGAATCCTAATTTCATTTTATGTCGGAAAAGAATAAAACTAACAATAAGTATGTTGCCATTGCTGGTAATATTGGTGCGGGTAAATCTTCCTTAACAGGCTTGCTTTCTAAACACTTTGGATGGGAAGCCTTCTACGAGTCGGTAGATGACAATCCCTATTTAGCCGATTTTTACGAAGATATGCGCCGTTGGAGCTTTAACCTTCAAATCTACTTTTTATCGAGCCGCTTTAAGCATCAAAAAGAGATGCTCAAAGATCCTGTAAGTATAATTCAAGATCGTACTATATATGAAGATGTAGAGATATTTGCGAAAAACTTACACGAAATGAGTTTAATGAGCGATCGTGATTTTAAAAATTACGAAGCTCTATTTCATGAAATGAGCTATTATTTGCAACCGCCAGATTTACTCATTTACCTTCGCGCACAGGTTCCCACTTTAGTGCACCAAATTCAGCAGCGGGGGAGAGATTATGAGACCACCATTCGCATAGATTATTTAGAGCGCCTAAACAATCTATATGAAAGCTGGATAGACCGATATCCACATGAGAAGCTCATAATAGAGACTGACGACCTAGATTTTGTTAATGAACAAGAAGATTTAGGTAAAATTATAGAGCTAGTAGACTCAAGACTATTTGGTCTCTTTAATTGATTGTACTACAATTCAATTATGCCTATATTTGACGGCTATAGTGGAGACGTTATATGTTTAAGTTTAAGATCTTTGAAATTCCTGATGGCCATAGCCAACGTACAGTTGTACTGGAAAGTGATGACCTAGATTTAATTGATTACCCTTTTAAAGGGGGCACAATTGATATTGAGTTCTTTAAAACTTCCCAAATCATTAAAGCTACGTTACATATTAATTCTTTTTTAGAAGTGGTATGCGACCGTTCTTTAGATACATTTAATTTCGAAATTGATAAAGGTTACGAAATATTGTTTCAAGTAGAGCGGGTTGAAGAAACAGCTGATGAGAATAGCGCCATAAGGAACATTGACATTAAATCGCAACAAATAGACATCGAGCAAGATGTTAGAGATACCATACTGCTCGAGCTCCCCGTAAAGAAATTACATCCCCGTTATTTGGATCAGGATGGAAATCCGAAAGAGTTCTTTAACCAAAAATTTGGTGAAACTTTAGACGATGAACCAGACGTTATAGACCCAAGATGGGAAGCACTTAAAGAACTAAAGAAATAATTTTAAGGTAAATAATGGCACATCCAAAGCGAAAAACCTCAAACGCACGCAGAGATCAGCGACGCTCACATCACGCAATTGCTGATGTAACTTTGGCTAAATGTTCGAACTGTGGCGAGTTGCACCGTTACCATCACGTTTGTGATGAGTGTGGCTTCTACCGCGGTCGTCAGGTTACAAAAGCAGCCGTAAACTAAATTACTGAAAGATGATTGTTGCAGTTGATGCAGCCGGTGGAGACCACTACCCAAAAAGTCCAGTTGAAGGTGCTCTTTTAGCAATAGAAGAAGACTCTGATCTGCATGTCTTATTGCTAGGTTCTGAAGAAGCTATCAAAAAAGAGCTAGAAGGTAAAAAATACGATACTTCTCGTATTAGCATACAGCATACCCCACAAATTATAGGTATGGAAGAGTCTCCAGCTTCAGCTGTAAAACATAAACAACAATCATCTATTGTAATGGGCATGGGCCTGCATAAAGCAGGTAAATGCGATGCATTTGTAAGTGCCGGTAATACAGGCGCTTTACTTGCTGCATCAATGTTTATTTTGGGGAAATTAAAAGGTGTAACTAGGCCAACTATAGCTGCATACTTCCCTACAATAAAAGGATTCCGTCTAATTGTTGATGCAGGGGCAAATCTTGAGATTAAACCCGAAACTGCTCTCCAATTCGCAAAAATGGGACAAATCTTTTGTGAACAAATAATTGGAATAGAAAATCCAAAAGTTGGGCTACTTAATGTAGGCGAAGAAGAAGAAAAAGGTACAGAAGACCTAAAAGAAATTCATAATCACCTGCGAGATTTACCAGGCTTTATTGGTAACGTTGAGGGTGGAGATATACTCTCTGGTAAAGCAGATGTATATTTAACCGACGGTCTAAACGGTAATATTATTTTAAAATTTGGTGAATCTATTCCCGAAATGCTCTCCCTAATGGTGGGTAAAGCTATTTCTAATATGGATGTTACCGAACACGAAGTAGCAGTTACAAAAAAGATTTTGCATAATGCCCTGTCGCCCTTTAATTACGAATTAGTTGGGGGCATTCCTTTTCTAGGCGCCAATGGGGTTAGTATAGTTGGCCATGGTAGCAGTTCACCGCTTGCTATAAAAAATATGATTAAGAGCGCTGTTCAGTGCATTAAAAACGACGTAAACGGCAAAATAGTTGCCGCTATAAACTGATTTAGATTTTATTTATGAAAGTTAAACGCGCTAATATTACCGCTGTAGGGCACTATTTACCTGAGTTTATATTAACTAATTTTGACCTTGAGAAATTAGTAGATACTAACGACGAATGGATTAGAACTAGAACAGGGATTTCTGAACGTCGTATCCTTAAAGATCCTACCAAAGCAACCGCATTTATGGGTGCAGAGGCAGCAAAAGAAGCTCTTGAAGCTGCTAATGTTAAGCCTGAAGAGCTAGACCTAATTATAGTTGCTACAGTAACTCCCGATTACCTATTCCCAGCTACAGCTTGTTTAGTTCAAGAAATGATTGGGGCAAAGAACGCATTCGCATTTGATTTATCTGCTGCATGCTCTGGCTTTATTTACGCCCTAACAACTGGCTCTATGTATATTGAGTCTGGTAGAGCTAAAAAAGTCTTAGTTATTGGTGCCGATAAAATGAGCTCAATTCTAGATTATACCGACCGCAATACATGTATTTTATTTGGTGATGGTGCTGGTGCAGTTGTATTAGAAGAGTCGACCGATGATGTTGGAGTTATTGATTATATACACCACACCGAAGGCGATACAAATTGTAGTTTGTATCAACATGCAGGAGGCAGTATGCATCCTGCAACAATAGAGACAGTAGAAAAAAGACAGCATTATATTACCCAAGACGGAAGAGCTGTATTTAAAAAGGCTACGATGGGTATGGCTGACGTTTCACTAGAGATTATGAAGAAAAACAATCTCGAGCCCGATGATGTTGCATGGTTAGTTCCTCATCAAGCAAACCTCCGTATTATTGAGGCTACTGCAAATAGAATGGGAGTATCATCAGATAAAGTGATGATTAATATTAATAAATATGGTAACACTACTGCCGGTACTATCCCTCTTTGCCTATACGATTGGAAAGACAAACTAAACTATGGCGACAATTTAATTCTATCCGCATTTGGTGGTGGTTTTACTTGGGGTTCTGTATACGTTAAATGGGGGATAAAATAATGAGTACTGCTTATTTATTTCCTGGACAAGGTTCTCAATTTGTTGGAATGGGTAAAGACCATTATAAGACAAATGAAAAATTTGCTGCTTATGTAGACCAAGCCAACGATATTTTAGGTATTGATCTCAAATCAATATTATTTGATGGTCCAGAAGAAAAATTAAAGCAGACAGAGTTCACTCAACCAGCAATATTTCTTCATTCAGTTGCGCTCTTCAATACTTTAGATGCGAAGCCAGGTATGGTTGCTGGACATAGTTTAGGTGAATTCTCGGCATTGGTAGCTTGTGAAGCCGTTAGTTTTGCAGATGCACTTAAAATTGTGCGCCGAAGAGGTGAGTTAATGCAAGCAGCGGGGACTTCTAATCCAGGCACTATGGCAGCCATTGTAGGAATGGAAGATGATGCAGTAGAGAAGATTTGTGCAGAAGCTTCAGAATTGACTTCAAAAGAAGTAATAGCCGCAAATTACAACTGTCCTGGCCAATTAGTTATTTCAGGCTATGTAGAAGCTGTAGAAAAAGCAGTGGAACTAGCTAAAGAAAATGGAGCTAGAATGGCCATGTTATTACCGGTTTCGGGAGCATTCCATTCGTCGTTAATGCAACCAGCTTACGACGGCCTTAAAGAGTCATTACAGAATTTAGAAATTAAAACACCGATTTGTCCTATTTATAGCAATTATACTGCTCAGGCAACTACGGAGGTAGAAGAAATTAGATCCAATCTTTTAAATCAGTTATTGAATCCAGTACGTTGGACTCAAACTTTATTAAATATGATGGAACATGGTGCTGAGTCTTTCGTAGAAGTTGGCCCAGGAAAAGTATTACAAGGTTTAGTAAAACGAACCGACCGAAAAGCAGTAATTTCAGGACATCAATAAAACAGTATATATGTCATTATCATTAGAAGGCAAAACAAGTTTAGTAACAGGCGGAAGCCGTGGCATTGGCCGTTCAATAGCATTAAAGCTAGCTGAATTAGGCTCTTATGTAGCTATTACTTACGCTCGCTCAGCTGATGCTGCAAATGAAGTTGTAGCAGAAATTGAAAAATTAGGCAAGAAAGCTATTGCATTCCAGGCTGATGCTGTAAATCTGGCACAAGCTGAAGAAGTAATTAACACCATTGTAACAGATTGGGGGAAATTAGATATACTTGTTAATAACGCAGGTATTACCAAAGACAACCTCATTTTAAGAATGACTGAAGAACAATGGGATGACGTAATTACTACCAATTTAAAGAGTGTATTTAACTACTCTAAAGCTGCTGCAAAGCCTATGATGAGGAACCGTGGCGGCTCTATTATCAATATAAGCTCTGTAGTTGGTATTTCTGGCAATGCAGGACAAAGTAACTATGCAGCCTCAAAAGCAGGTATCATTGGTTTTACTAAGTCGTATGCTAAAGAATTAGCCTCAAGAAATATTAGAGCAAATGTAATTGCACCTGGGTATATTTTAACCGATATGACCGATACATTGAACGAAAAAGTGCTAGAAGGAATTAAAGCCGAAACTCCGCTCGGAAGAGCTGGTAATGCTGATGAAGTTGCAAATACTGTAGCCTTTTTAGCTTCAGATATGAGTACATATATCACTGGTGAGACCATCAGAGTAGATGGTGGCATGGCGATGTAACCAAAGTTGCAGATGCTAAAATGAATATTTAAGTTAACTTTATATAAACGCATAATCTAACTACCAAAATAACCTTAAGGAAACGATATGTCACAAGATGTTGAATCAAAAGTAAAAGAAATTATCATCGACAAACTAGGTGTTGATGAGTCTGAAGTAACTGCAGATGCTAACTTCACCAACGATTTAGGTGCAGATTCTTTAGATACTGTAGAATTAATCATGGAATTCGAAAAAGATTTCGATCTTAGTATTCCTGACGAAGATGCAGAAAATATTGCAACTGTAGGAGATGCAATAACTTACATTTCAGGAAAAATCTCCTAATTACATTTATTTATAAAACTATTCTATGACTACACGCAGAGTCGTTATTACGGGCATAGGTTCTCTTACCCCCATTGGTAAAAGTACACCCGAATTTTGGAATGGATTAGTTACTGGTAAAAGTGGTGCGCGAACTATTACAGAGTTCGACACCACTAACTTTCCCAGTACTTTTGCAGCCATGATTCCGGAATATGACCCTTCCGATTATTTTGACCGAAAAGAGGCACGCCGCTTAGACCGAGTTGCTCAATATGCTTTAATAGCTTCTGATGAGGCCATTAAAGATAGTAACATCGATCTAGATACAATCGATAAAGATCGTGTGGCTGTAATTGTTGGAACAGGTATTGGAGGAATGCAAACTTTCTACGATCAGTCTATCGCTTTTCATGAGCGTGGACCACGCGGAGTTTCACCATTCTTTATTCCTATGCTCATTCCAGACATTGTAGCAGGACAGATTTCAATTCGACACGGATTCAGAGGTCCAAATTACTGTGTGGTATCAGCATGTGCAACAGGTTCTCATAACATTGGGGCTGCCTACGACACTATTAGATACGGCCAAGCAGATATGGCTCTTACTGGTGGTTCTGAAGCTCCTGTAACGCGTATAGGTATTTCTGGCTTTAATGCTATGAAAGCTATGTCTACACGTAATGATAGCCCAGAAACAGCATCACGCCCTTTCGATATATCTAGAGATGGATTTGTACTAGGTGAGGGCTCAGGTATCTTTATGCTCGAAGAGTTAGAAGCTGCTAAAGCTCGTGGTGCTAAAATTTATGGTGAAATTACAGGTTACGGTTATTCTGCCGATGCTTACCATATCACTGCTCCCGATCCAGATGGTGGTGGAGTAATGTTAGCAATGACCAACGCATTAAAATCAGCTGGCATTAAACCAGAAGATGTTGATCATATTAACATGCACGGTACATCTACACCATTAGGCGATATAGCTGAAACAAATTCAATCAAAAAAGTTTTTGGCGATCACGCTAAAACAATGAATTTAAATTCAACTAAATCGATGATTGGCCATACCTTAGGTGCAGCTGGCGCAATTGAGTCTATTGCTGTAGTATTAGGTATTCATCATGGAATAATTCCTCCAACTATTAATTTGAATGACCAAGACCCAGAATGTGATCTAAATTATACAGCAAATGTAGCTGTTAAAAGAGACGTTCGTTATGCACTGAATAATGCATTTGGCTTTGGTGGACATAATTCATCTTTAGTATTCAAAAAATACGTAGACTAATTAGCTATGTTTTGGCTCAAATCCTTATTTAAAGGAAAAAAGAGTGCGAACTTAGAACCTAATGAACGCATTATAAAACTGGAAAGGATTATCGGTTATCCAATCGATAATCCTTCTCTATTTTTAAAGGCTTTACGCCATCGTTCTACTCTTTCTCAAGAACAATACGCCACTTACGACTCCTACGAACGACTCGAATTTTTAGGCGATTCTGTATTAGATCTTATCATAGCAGAAATATTATTTAATAAATATCCCAAAAAAGACGAAGGCTTTCTAACAAAGATTAGAGCTAAGCTTGTGAAAGGAGATGCGCTTTCTCAATTTTCAATTAGCCTAGGAATAGATGAGCTACTCGAACTTGGCGAAGGTAAAAGTAATGCTACTATTTCTAAAAGTATTTTGGCGGATGTTTTTGAATCAATTATTGCCGCTATTTATATAACCAAAGGGTACAAAGAAGCCTTCACTTTTGTAGAGCAGGTTATTAAGGATAATGTCGATTTTAACGAAACAATAAACACTCTCGACAACTACAAAAGTGCTCTTTTAGAATACACACAAGCTCATAAGTTGTCACTTCCACATTACAAAGTTGTAACCGAGTCTGGCCCTGGGCACAATAAAATGTTTGAGATTAGTGTAACCGTAGATGGTAAAGAATATGGGGTAGGTAGTGGAGCTAGTAAAAAGAAAGCAGAACAAGAAGCTGCCGCACTAGCTTTAGAAATACTACAAAGCTGACACATTTATTTGTTATTGGGCTGATTTTCCGCGATTCTTATCTGATGTATATCATTTTATAAAAAGAGACTAAAAGATGCTGCTACAGCTAATTAAACCGGAATTTGATGAACTTATAGAGGCCAAAGATTGGGTGGCCCTTAAAGATGTTCTCTCAGATGTTCCAGCAGCTGATATAGCAGAGCTCTTAATTGAACTAGATGGTCATATTGCTGTTGTAATATTTCGCCTACTCAAAAAGACCATTGCTGCCGATGTTTTTGCGGAACTTCCAGCACAAAAAGGGGTAGAGTTGCTTGAGCTTTTTAATAAGCAACAGCTAAGCGATGTGATGGATAACCTCGAGCCAGATGAGCGAGTAGCTTTATTTGAAGAGTTACCCGGCCACCTCACTCAACGGGTAATGAATTCGATGAATCTGAAAGATCAGATTCAAATAAAAAAATTACTAGGGTATCCAGAAGAGAGTATAGGTCGTTTAATGACTCCACGCTATGTGCGTGTTAAATCAGATTGGACGATTGACCGTAGTATGCGCCACATCCGAAAATATGCTGCAATAGCAGAGACCCTCAATCGAATTTATGTGGTTGATGATAAAGAGTATCTCATTGATGATTTAAAGCTTACAGAGCTCATTTTAGCTGAACCTGATGCCTTAATTGAGTCCTTAATGGACAGAAGCTACGAAGCATTAAGTGCAAACGATGACCAAGAGAAAGCCGTGCGTATGTTTGCTAAGTATGACCGCGTAGCTTTACCTGTGGTAGACTCTGACGGTATATTAGTGGGAATAGTTACCGTAGATGATGTGATTGACGTTGCCGAAGTAGAGACCACCGAAGATATGCACAAAATGGCGGGTATGGATGCTTTGGATGATTACTATTCTCAGACATCGGTTGGTGGAATGGTTAAGAAAAGAGTGCGTTGGCTAATTGTGCTTTTTATAGGACAGATGCTCACAGTATCCGCAATGGGAGCCTACCAATCTGTAATTGCTAGTGCGGTATTGCTATCCTTATTTATCCCGATGATTATTTCAAGTGGTGGTAATTCAGGTTCACAAGCTGCAACTTTAATTATCAGAGCTCTAGCAACCGATGATATTAAAGCTGCCGATTGGCGTAAAATATTTAGCCGTGAATTACTATCAGGTATAATGCTAGGTAGCCTTATTGGTATTTTAGGCTTCTTTATGACTTTTACCTGGGGATTCTTAAATTTCGAGATATCGCAAAAAGAATTAATACTGACTAGCTTTTCTATAGGTACAAGTTTAGTTGGTGTAATTGTATTTGGGAACTTAACAGGAGCTATGCTTCCTTTTATCCTCACAAAATTAAAATTTGATCCTGCTGTTACTTCAGCACCATTTGTAGCAACTCTAGTAGATGTTACTGGAATAATCATTTATTTTAGTATTTCAATGTTCCTTTTGAAAGGCGTAACCTTTTAAATTAGTTTGTTAAATGAAACAATATCATGATCTTGTTAGAAACGTACTCGAGAACGGCGTACGTAAAGAAAATAGAACGGGTACCGACACTATTTCTAATTTTGCTGAATCTTATAAAGTAGATCTAGGGGAAGGTTTTCCACTTCTCACCACAAAAAAAGTATTCTTCCGTTCTATAGTATTGGAGTTGCTCTGGTATCTACGTGGCGAAAACCACATCCGTTGGCTAAGAGACGAGAATGATTGCCATATTTGGGATGCATGGGCTGACGAAGATGGACATGTAGGTCCGATTTATCCCGTGCTTTGGCGAAAATTTCCATACCTCGAAAAAGAAACTATAAAATTAGAGGGTAATGGATGTGCATTTGAACATGATACTTGGGTGCGAAAAGAATTTGACCAAGTTCAACGTGCCATTGATATGCTCAAAACAAATCCCAATAGTCGTAGAATTGTAGTAAGTGCATGGCACCCTGGTTTATTAGACGAAATGGCTTTACCTCCTTGCCATATTATGTATGTTTTTAACGTATCGAATGGCAAACTAAACTGCCATTTAACACAACGTTCAGGCGATATCGCTTTAGGAATTCCTTTTAATCTAGCCTGCTATTCTGCTTTAACAATGGCTATTGCACAAGAGGTTGGTCTAGAGCCAGGTACTTTTGCTCATACTATTATTGATGCGCACATTTATGTTAATCACGTAGATGGTTTAAAAGAACAACTCACTAGAACACCTAAAAAATTACCTACACTTGAAATTGCAAATAAACCATTAGACGATTTAACTTTTGAGGATTTTGTATTGAAAGATTACAATCCAGATCCGGTTATTAAGTTTGAGGTTGCAGTTTGAAATTAGTGATTGTTGTGGCTCATGATCCAAATCTTGTAATTGGGAACAATGGTGGGCTACCATGGCGCTATCCTGAGGATTTAAAGCACTTCAAAAACACAACTATTGGCGGTACCATTATAATGGGGCGTGGAGTTTTTGAGGAACTGAATGAGATACCACTACCTGGGCGTAGAAATATCGTTTTGTCGCGCACTAAGCAGTACGATAATGTAGATCACTACACTTCACTCGAAGAGGCCTTAGACACCGTATCTGAAGATGTCGCATATATTATTGGGGGAGGAGTTCTATATAGAAAAGCACTTCCGCAAGTCGATAAAATGATAGTCACTTTAGTGAAGAAAGAATATGACGGCGACACTTACTTTCCCGAATATAGAAATGAGATTGGGAAAACTTGGATTGAAACCAGTAAGAGAGAAACAGATGATCTAGTATTCCTAGAATACGAACGCCCTTAGGGTATTTTGGATTTATTTAAGGGTCATCCTTGTGGGTGTAAGGTAATTCGGTGACGGTTTCAGTTTTTAAAGCAAAACTATATTAAATCCCTAGTTTGATAGGAGGGGGTTCAGAAACGATAGATTACGCACCTAAATTTGTCATTTCGAGCGAAGTATTGTTTGCGAAGCAAACAAGCGTAGTCGAGCACCGAGCGTAATTACAAATTATGGCGGGTATTTGAAATAGCACTTCCTGAATTCTGGAAACTGTTATTTGTTCATTGACTATTGACATTCCCAAATCACCTCAACTCAAGCTTTTCACCCAAGCATTCTTCTATAAAATGGTGGAGGATAGTCATCTGCTTTTGACCAAATTTCTGGCCTAAATATGCGGTTAGATATAGCGAGGCGAAAATGAGCATTAGCAAAGGAACCAACCACAGAATTGCCACACCTTTACCAAGCGACAAAAATGAAAGTCCAATAAGTGTAACTATCATCGTTGAGAAGCCAATAGTTGCGTAAAAGAAGATGAACATAGTCCACACAGTTGGTTTGGGGCCATAAAGTCCACGGACTAAGCTACCGGTCTCCAAATCCTCAACAGTGATAGTGAGCTGGGGTGACCAGAAATGCTGATCTTTATGGTTTGGATAAATGGTAGCAAAACCACTTAGAACTTGACCTTGAATAAGGCTATTGTCCTCTTTTAATTTCTTGGAGATAATATTAGAGATTGTTTTAGCAGAATGAATCGACTCAAAGCGAATTCTAGGACGTATTTTATTAAACTCAATGTGTTGAAAGGGTTGCTCAGCCAAGATTTTAAAATTGTGATGCGGTTAAATATCTATTTCTTTTAAGTGAACGCAGTAATGCTTGACAACAGGTACCGTCAAAGCAATAATGTTTTTAGTATCGGCAGCTTTAGAAAACTCAACAGCTCGCTCGTCATCCAATATCCAAATACTTTCATTTTTGTATTGGTAAGCCTCAGTATAGCTTTGATCAAAACTATAGTAATATTGCAAATACTCGTCGCCATACGGTAAACCAGCTTTTTTAAGAGCAGCTTTTGTTTTAGTTCGTACTTCTTCTTTAATAGCCTCGTTTGGCGCTTTATCAAAAAAGCTGGTTCTAAATAAAACTCTATTTAAAAAGCGATTACATAAATCGGACAATGCTTTATCATTGTGATTTGCCCAGATTTTAATACTCACAAAAATATCATGATCATCGAGCTGAGAGTAGTTAGAAATCATCTTTTTAGTAAGTCTCTTTTTAGCGGAGGGTTGTTCCACTAAAAAATATTTAAGACTTTCAGATACAAAAGGAAGTTCTACCTTAGTGTCAATTAAATGGCGTACTCTTTTAAATATATTTCGCAATAGAGCATCTGCGCTTAGCACTGTTTTATGCAAATACACTTGCATATACATTAAACGGCGAGAAATTATATAGTTCTCAACAGCGTAGATGCCTTTTTTCTCGATTACAATATTGCCTTTAAAAACCCTCATGGTCTTTAAAATACGATTGATGCCCACCGCACCTTCCGAAACACCCGTAAAAAAACTATCTCTTCGTAAATAATCTAATCGATCTAAATCAAGTTGAGACGAAATAAGTTGGTGCAAAAATTTCTTTTTGTACTGATTCGTAAATATGGCAATAGCCATATCTAAGGCTCCATCAAACTCTTTGTTAAGCTCACGCATAATTGCCAAGCTCATCATCTCGTGATTAAAATCTTGAATCAGATTATGCTCTAAAGTATGGGAGAGAGGACCATGACCAATATCATGCAATAAAATAGCAATTAGTGTAGCCTCATGTTCCTTATCGCTGATGGTAGTATTCTTCTCTTTAAGATTAGCTAGAACCCTTTGAGCAAGTTCCAAAGCCCCTAATGCGTGGGAAAATCTAGAATGCTCTGCCGCAGGGAAAACCAGATAACCAAGCCCAAGTTGACGAATACGTCGTAATCGCTGAACAGAAGGGTGGTCGATTAATCGTAAAATTAAACCTTTTGGTACAGAAATAAATCCATGTACAGGATCATTAAATATCTTATAGCGATTGCTTCTATCCATACTTTTCGGTGTTTATAAGCATCGCATCTAATTCTTTTAATGGGGGAAGTTTAACTGGACGTTGTTTATTAATATCGAACCAAACGCCAGTTGTATTAGCTACACTCACCAATTTCTTAGTTTCGGAATGATACATCGCTTGGGAGGCAACAATACTGGAATTACCAACCTTACTAATTCCTGTTCCAATTAATATTGTTTCGGGGAATTTAACCTGAGCAAGGTATTCAACTTCTGAACGCACCATTACAAAAGAACGGCCTTCTTCAAACTCGCGAGCCATATCAGCATTTTCGCCTAGAAAACGAAGACGAGCTTCTTCATAATAAGTATTAAAGATGGCATTATTAACGTGTTGAAGTGCATCAACATCCGAAAAACGTACCGTTAATTTATGCCAGTGATAAAATGCGTCAGGATTATAATCAGGTTTAAACATCTAACTAAATTAGGAATAAGTGAAGTAGAAATAAAGTAAGTAGTTGTTACAGAAGGTAATATAAATCCCAACCAATTTATGAGGATTTGAAATACTAGAATTGGCAGTCTAGTAGATGTCAGGTAATTCGTTGAAGGTTTTACAAAGGAATAAAGAAATAAAGTCATTCGGAGGTATCCTCAGAATGACTTGTTCTTATTATTTGTGCGAACAAATAGAAATTTTGTTCACGAATTACCTAACATTTACAAGGATGACAGGGGCGTTTTTTATACTTCCTTTGCCTCCCTACGGTCGGGCATTGCCTTTCAGGCAATAGTATATAATAGATCAGGAACTGTCATCTTGCTAACCTTTATAGTCACAAAAGATGGGTATAAGGATTAGACTGGCTAGCGGAAGACTTTTTATGTTCGTAATGCTACTAGTGGACACGTGATTCTTATTGAGCTTAACCGATTCACTTTGAACCAAGTATAGAGATGTTTTAAAATTTGTCAATCAACCCCATTTCCCAACCCCACTAACAGAAAATCATTGTTCTTGAGCTTAATGTTCAAGATATTCCAACCCTAAATCATTCATAGTAATAATTTAATATAAGAGCATGTCGAACGCATCAGAGAAACAATTTTTAGAAAATCTTTTAATAACACCAAGTCCAACAGGCTACGAAAGTGGAGGGGTGAAGGTTTGGAAAGACTACGTTTCAAAATTTGCGAGCGAGGTAGTAACCGATGCCTATGGTTCTTGTGCTGCAAAATTGAATACGAGTGGTGATGTTGCAACTGTAATGTTAGAAGCCCATTGCGATGAAATTGGAATGGTAGTTCAGCATATTGCCGACAATGGTTTTGTATATGTTAATAAATTAGGTGGAAGTGATTCTACCATTGCCCGTGCTAAAAAAGTGTTCATTCACAACAAAGCAGGTAGAGTAGTTGGTGTAACTGGCAATACTGCCATTCATTTACAATCCACTAAAAATGGCGGTGGAACACAGCCTGCTTGGAAAGATATCTATGTGGATATTGGCGTAAATAGTAAAGAAGAAGCCTTGGAGCTTGTACAAGTAGGCGATCCAATTACTTATTCCTCTGATTTGGAATTTTTAAATGATGATATTCTCACTGCCCGCGCCCTCGACAATAGAATTGGTGGCTATATTATTGCAGAAGCACTGCGAAAATTACATGAGCGCAAAGATGAGTTAAAAGTAAATGTAATTGCGTTGAATTCAGTTCAAGAAGAAGTAGGTGGATTTGGTGCCCGAATGATGAGCTACCGTTTTATGCCTGATGTTGCTCTTGTAACCGATGTAACGCATGCTACCGATACCCCAGGAATTGATCAAAAAGAACATGGAACTGTATTATTAGGTAAAGGTCCATCTGTTCAACATGGTGGAGCAAATCACCCTAAAGTGGTTAGCTTTTTAGAAGACGTATGCGAAAAAGCTAAAATTGAAGTCCAACACGAAGCTACAAGTGTTCGTACAGGAACAGATACGGATAGTATATTTTTCCAACAAACGGGAATACCAAGTGCCCTTATATCGCTTCCATTGCGCTATATGCACTCACCAGTTGAAGTATGCTCTATGAAAGATGTGGACGCTTTAATAAATATAATGGTAGAAGCTGTACTCGCTATGCGTCCAGACCAAGTATTTGAAGTGTTTTCATAAAACATACCTTACCTGATTTGTTTTCTAGAACATACATAGCCCCGAGATTTATCTCGGGGTAAATAGATTGAAAATAGACATCGGTGGGTAGACTTGTTCTATAAAAGATGCATACGAATCCACCGAAATTTCAGCCAAATATTGTTAATAGTACATCAATGGCTTTAGCATCTATGCAATTATTAAAGATGAATGATATCGCTTCGTTGGAGCTGGATTCATTTCAGTTTTGGATTAGTATTTTTTATCAGAAATTGTAGTCTTATTTCTTACTACTTGTATCTTAAAACTATCTTCATACTGCCGTAGACTCTTTACACACTTTTGGGGACAGTACCTCTAAAACATTTCATCTTAAAAAATTGTATATTATAGATGTATAAGTATAATAATATCAACATAATTTAGAGTTATTTATAAATGAAGGCTGAAATTAATTCAGAGAGATTACCCATTAAATTATGGATTAGTAAAGAGGAGATGGAAGAGGGCGCATTGCAGCAAGCCAAGGATTTAGCAAACCTTCCTTTCGCCTTTAAGCATATCGCAATTATGCCAGACACACATTTAGGATATGGTATGCCGATTGGTGCAATTTTGGCTACAAAAGAGGTGATTGTACCCAACGCTGTAGGCGTAGATATTGGCTGTGGAATGTGTTCGTTGCGTACTAGCCTAAAGGATATTGAAACAAAGAAGTTGAAAAATATTCTAGGGATAACTAGAAAGACCATCCCAGTAGGATTTAAGCGTCATAAGGAAGCTCAAGGTGAATCTTGGATGCCAAAAAGAACAACAAAATTACCCATTGTAGATACAGAATACGAAAACGCGATGTATCAAGTTGGAACGTTGGGAGGAGGGAACCACTTCGTTGAAATTCAAAAAGGATCGGATGGCTATATCTGGATTATGATTCACTCTGGTTCCAGAAATCTCGGTTTTACCGTAGCAAATCATTACCACGAATTAGCGAAAACCAAATTCGCAGCTGAAAACGAAAATATTCCTAAAGATTTATCTAGCATTCCTAAAGGAACGGAAGAATATGAGAACTATTGGAATGAAATGAATTACTGTATCGACTTTGCCCTAGCCAACAGAAAGTTGATGATGGAAAGAGTGAAGGCTGCATTTCAGGAAGTTATACCAGAGGTTGAGTTTTCAAATTTCATTAACAAACCTCATAATTTTGCAGCCATAGAAGAGCACTTCAATGAAAAAGTGATGGTGCATCGCAAAGGCGCAACAAGAGCCAGAGGCGGTGAATGGGGCATGATTCCAGGCTCGCAAGGAACTAAATCCTTCCTAGTTAAAGGAAAAGGAAATGCTGATTCTTTTGAATCCTGTTCTCACGGTGCGGGTAGAGTAATGAGTAGAGCCAAAGCTCGAAAAAGTCTTAATCTAAATAAAGAAATTAAAGCCCTAGCTGATCAAGGAATACTACATGCAATTCGCCATAGAGGGGACTTAGATGAAGCCCCAAGTTCCTACAAAGACATCAAAAAAGTTATGTTCGCCCAAAATGATTTGGTTGACATCCAAATCGAGCTACAGCCACTAGCAGTTATGAAGGGGTAAAAATAGCTATTGAGGAGTGAGCTTTGAGTTTATTCTCTCCATCCACATTTGTCCTTTCGACCGAAATGGAGAAATCTAAGATTGAATTAGAAATTCATGCCTCCATAATGGTTCTAAACTCCAAATTAATATATTCTGACTTCTGCTCTCCTTTCCCAAAAACAACAAAGCCACATCCTTGCGAATGTGGCTTTTTTTGTAAGATTATATGTGAGCTTAAATTAAGCTAAATCAACATCGGTAATATTAATACCCATTGCTTTCGCAACGCCTTTACCATACTCACGGTCAGCTTTGTAGCAATTACTAATATGTCTTTCCTTAATAAATTGCTCAGCATCGCCCATATTTCGAGCGGTGTTTTCAAAAAGAACTTGCTGCTGCTCAGGCGTCATAAGTCTGAAAAGATTACCTGGTTGAGTAAAGTAATCCTCATCTTCTCTATGATCGTAATGGAACGCATCACCATCTAAGCCCATTGGTGGCTCAGCATATTCCTTGCTTTCTTCCCACTGTCCATAACTATTTGGTTCATAGTGGATGGTAGAACCTTCGTTACCATCAACACGCATTGCACCATCTCTATGTGGATTGTGGAATGGACATTTTGGTTTGTTAACAGGAATTTGGTAGTGGTTAACACCTAATCTGTAACGCTGGGCATCACCGTAAGAGAATAAACGTCCTTGAAGCATTTTGTCTGGTGAAAAGCCAATCCCTGGAACGACATGAGCTGGATTAAAAGCCGCTTGCTCTACATCAGCAAAGTAGTTGTCTGGAATTTTATTTAGTTCAAACTCACCAACATCAATCAAAGGATAATCAGCTTTAGGCCAAACTTTAGTTAAGTCAAAAGGATTAAACCTGTAATCTTTAGCATCAGCTTCTGGCATAATTTGAACTTTCATATACCATTTTGGGAAATCGCCTTTCTCAATAGCATTCAATAAATCACGTTGATTACTTTCGCGGTCTTTTCCAACTACAGCTTCTGCCTCAGCATCGGTTAAATTCTCAATACCTTGAGCAGTTACAAAGTGAAATTTTACCCAAGATCTTTCATTATCAGCATTTAAAAAACTGAAAGTATGGCTACCAAATCCGTGCATGTGACGGTATGATTTTGGAATACCTCTATCACTCATTACAATAGTAACCTGGTGAAGAGCCTCAGGTAGAAGTGTCCAATAATCCCAGTTATGGTTTGGGCTTCTTAAATTTGTTTTAGGATCACGTTTTACAGCCTTGTTAAGATCAGGAAATTTATACGGATCTCTCATAAAGAAAACAGGAGTGTTGTTACCCACTAAATCCCAGTTACCTTCTTCGGTATAAAACTTAAGGGCGAAACCTCTAATATCTCTTTCCGCATCCGCTGCACCTCTTTCGCCAGCAACACTAGAAAAACGAGCAAACATATCCGTTTTCTTACCAACTTTAGAGAATATTTTTGCCTTCGTATATTTTGTAATATCGTGTGTTACAGTAAACGTACCGAACGCACCAGATCCTTTAGCGTGCATTCTTCTTTCTGGAATTACTTCTCTATCAAAATGTGCTAGTTTTTCTAGGAACCAAAAATCCTCTAGAAGCATAGGGCCACGTTTACCAGCTGTTTTAACGTTTTGATTTTCTGCAATAGGTCTGCCTGAGACAGACGTAAGTTTTTTCTTTTCGTCTTTCATTATTTATATATGATTGATTAATAAATGAAACTCAATGTATAGTATGAAAAGTGCTGAGGAAGTGCATTCGAAAAAATGAATATTCGGTTATGCAGTTGTAAGCCCTATCACTTCTTCAATTTAATGAGTTTCTATACTTGAGATTATAAAATCTTTTGATGTACGATATCAATATTACAAGAAGGTAAAATAATCGTAATAGGTTCCCAAACTTAAATCAAAATGATGCCTATCAACACTATCTATAATGATGGTAATTAATAACTCAAATAAATTCACTTAGTTCACTAGTATAAAACTATTTTTTGCTCAAAATTGATACTGACCCAAATCCTCATCATGATGCTGGAGTTTCATGACGAGGATTTAATCTACAATAAAAAAACCTGTCTCCCGTCGGAGGTAATGGTGCTAACTTAGGGTATTATTTATATTTCCTGTAGCCACCTTGCTTGGTTTTGCGTTCATAGTGCCTATTGGGTTTACGGGTTTGAAGGACTTGTTTCCTTATCAGTTCTTGAAGCTGG
>JBBAEC010000012.1:0-113985 GCA_041656135.1 Balneolaceae bacterium
AGATAGAAATTAAAAATCCAATTACTAATGAAACTATAAAAAAAACTATTCTCTTGACAGATGAGCATCGTCAAATTCAATCTTTATTCAATTTTTGATTTTGGGTGTCCCAGTGCGGAAGTCAGGTGGCAGCAAGGCCGCCGAAACAAAAATTGAGTCATTAAAAGTTAATTAGTAATAATCTCTTAGCAAGTTAAAACCCGGCACTAATCAGGTCGGGTTTTTTTATGGTCTTTTGTTCTAGAAAATATTACTCTACTTGTAAACTGTCTAATGGAGTTATATGGAATTCAAAACCTGGGAAAATGAATATCCCTTCCCCTCTGAGTATGCTCATTTCTATTCTGATTATGTAAGCTTGGTTCCAAGAAATAATGTCATACATACTTTAAATACCCAAATGCATGATTTTTACACTTTCATAAACTCAATACCTGGCGACATCGCCCTCTCAGTATATCAAAAGGATAAATGGACAATTAAAGAAATTGTTGGGCACTTAATTGAGACAGAAAGAGTGTTTGCGTATAGAGCCTTATCCTTTAGCCGAGGTGACAGAGGTCCATTACCTGGGATGAATCAAAATGATTGGATGAAAATGAATAATTATAACTCGCGTACACTAAACAATTTAGTTAATGAATATTTAGCTGTTCGGGTAGCTACAGTTCATTTATTTAAAACTATGAGCAAAGATATGATAGCCAAAAATGGAATTGCAGATGGGGCAGAGTTTTCTGTTAGAGCATTGGCTTATATTATTGCTGGTCACGAAACTCATCATCTAAATATTATTAAAGAAAAATATTTGTGATAAAGGCTATGTTCTACATCTTACATTTAAACTATTTTCTAAGTGTTGGAACATCTCCCCCATTTATATCATTCTAAATACATTGGCAGAGTTAAGAACTTTGCTAGGCTTATAAATTTATCCATGAACTAAGTTTCTATTATTATGTCTGAAGATAAAATGAAAAAAATCGTACATATACACCTCGCTGAAAATGATGTCTTTAAATCCACTCTAACAGCTGGCCAACATAATTTTGTGGCTGATGAACCAACTAGTGTTCCTGGTGGTGGTGATGTGGGTCCTGATCCATACGACTTGCTACTTATGAGCTTAGGCGCGTGTACAGTAATGACTGTTAAAATGTATGCACGACGCAAAAAATGGCCTTTAGGAGATCTATTTCTAGAATTGCGCCATTACAAAAATCACGTGGAAGATTGCGAGGCATGTGAAGATCCCAATTCAAAAATCGACCTCATCGAAAAGGAATTGATTGTTAAAGGCGACCTCACCCAAGAACAGCGCGATAGACTTTTAGAGATTTCTAGCAGGTGCCCTGTTCACCGTACATTATTAGGCGAAATGCGCATAGATAGCACATTAGCAGAAAAATAGCTCGTTGATGAAAGCAAGATTCCTAATTTCACTATTTATACTAGTAGCTTGTACTACTATGTATTCCCAAGCACAAACTAAGGTAGAGCTTATTGCTTCTATTCAGCATTACCAAGATAGTTTAGATACGGATTTTAGGAATCCCGAGCTTTCACCACTTACAGAAATTGATTTCAAAAACTTTAAGGGTTTGGATTTTTATCCCATCGACCTAGATTATTATATCAAAGCTAAGTTTGTGCGCACCCCCAACGAGCCTCCTTTTGCCATGCCCACCACTACACCGCGTGAAGAGCCTGCAATGTATGAGAAATATGGAGAAGTTCATTTTACGCTGAATGGAGAGTCTGTTGAATTACCAGTTTATCAAAGCCATTCCCTTCGTGAAGAACCAGAATGGGAAAACTATCTATTCTTGCCTTTTAAAGATGCCACCAACGGTAAATTAACGTATGGCGGCGGAAGGTATTTAGAACTTTGGATGGATGGAGCCGATACAATTATTGTAGATTTCAATAAAGCCTATAATCCTTATTGCGCTTTCAATATCAAATACTCATGTCCCATTGTACCCAAAGAAAATCGGATGAACATTGCCATCTACGCTGGCGAAAAAAACTTCATCGGCGAAGATTTAGGGTATTAGAGAATTGAGGATTGGGGATTGGTTATTAGGGAATTGTTATTTGGAAGCGATTTTGTGCATGTCGGTGATGAATTTCCTTTAGAGGTTCATCCTTGTAGATGTTAAGTAAATCGTTGATAAATTTATGATTATTAAAGCAAGCTGGGTCATTCTGAGGATACTTCCGAAGAACCTATAGGTTTATCTTGAAGCTGTAAATTTTAAATTATTGTAGCCATCTCTTTTAAAGAATATCCATATTTGGAGAGATTATTTTGTTTATTTAAATCTCATTATTCATAGTTTAAGAACTTATAAAGCAATGAGATTTAACAAAATTGAACTCGTCAAAGTACTACTTCTACAGGTTCTTCGGAAGTATCCTCAGAATGACCCTTTATTGGTATTAATAGTAGTAATTAGATTTTCTAGCTGCGAATTACCTAACACCCCTTTCCTACATAAAAACAGAGTCTACTAATTAAAGCAGACTCTGTCATTAGTCTATAATAAATAAGAAATCGAATTCTTATTCCGATACTTCTTCTATAGCGTAAGCATCAATTGGAATACACGAACAGATTAAGTTCCTATCACCATAAGCATCATCCACACGAGATACGCTTGGCCAGAATTTGTTATAGCGAAGATGCTCGAGTGGGAATACTGCTTTTTCTCGAGAGTATGGATGCTTCCAATCCACTGCCATAACATCACGCATAGTGTGTGGTGAGTTTTTTAGTACATTATCTTCTCTATCCGCTTTTTCTGCTTCTATTTCTCTGATTTCATTTCTGATTCCAATCATTGCATCACAAAAACGATCGAGTTCCTCTTTCGTTTCACTTTCAGTAGGCTCAATCATTAATGTACCAGCAACAGGAAAGCTCATTGTAGGTGCGTGGAAGCCATAATCCATTAAACGCTTGGCGATATCAGCAACTTCAATACCTGCACTAATTTTGAACGGACGCACATCAGCTATAAACTCGTGGGCAGCACGTCCACCTTTTCCTGTGTATAAAATTGGATAGTGATCTTTCAAACGCTCCATTAAATAATTGGCATTAAGTATAGCGTGGTGAGTTGCATCTGTTAAGCCCTCAGTACCCATCATGCGGATGTAAGCATGAGAAATAACCAATATACTGGCTGAACCAAATGGAGCCGCAGAAATAGCCGAAACACCTTGATCGCCGCCAGTTTCTACCATCACATGAGTTGAAAGGAACGGCACCAAATGTTTGGCCACACCAATGGGTCCCATACCTGGCCCACCGCCACCATGTGGAATACAAAAGGTTTTATGAAGATTTAAATGACAAACATCCGCGCCAATTTCGCCCGGACTTGTTAACCCAACTTGTGCGTTCATATTGGCGCCATCCATATAAACTTGGCCGCCATTTTTATGAACCACTTCACAGAATTCTTTCACTTTATGTTCAAACACACCATGCGTGGATGGATAAGTTATCATAAGAGCTGAAAGATTATCGGCATATTTCTCTGCTTTCTCTGCCAAGTCATCACTATCTATATTTCCGTGAGAATCGCACTTAACAACTACCACTTCCATTCCTGCCATTACCGCACTTGCAGGATTTGTACCATGCGCCGATGATGGAATGAGCACTATATTTCGGTGAGCTTCCCCACGGCTTAAATGATAGGCTCTAATAGTCATTAATCCAGCATATTCGCCTTGGGCGCCAGAGTTGGGTTGTAGAGAAATAGCATCAAAACCTGTTATTTCACAAAGCCATGCATTCAATTCATCGAATAGTTGCTCATACCCTTTAGCCTGATTTTTTGGCACAAAGGGATGGATTTGTCCAAATTCTGGCCAAGTTACAGGAATCATTTCTGTGGTCGCATTCAGTTTCATAGTACACGAGCCCAAAGAAATCATAGAATGAACTAGCGAGAGATCTTTATTTTCTAGACGTTTCATATAACGGAGCATTTCGTGTTCCGTTTGGTAAAGATTAAAAACTGGGTGTGTTAAAAACTCAGAAGTTCTAGTTACTTCTTTAGGCAAACTAATAGACTGTGCGCTTGATGCTTTTGCAACATCAAATGTATTTTTAACACCTAGTGCTTCAGCAAAAATTGAAAGCACTAATTCAACATCTTCTAGATTTTTAGTCTCGTCGAAAGAAATACCCACTCGCCCATCACCAAAATAACGGAAGTTTACTTCTTGCTTCTCAGCTAAAACACGAACTTTTTCCTCATCGGCTGACACTGTAATTGTATCGAAAAATACTTCCGTATTTACATCAACGCCAAGTTTGGTAAGCCCTTGTTTTGCAAGCATCGCTAATCCATGAACCTTAGATGCTATTTGCTTCAAACCCTTCGGTCCATGATATACGCCGTACATCCCCGCCATAACAGCGAGCAGAACCTGAGCTGTACAAATGTTTGAAGTTGCCTTTTCGCGCCGGATATGCTGCTCTCTGGTCTGCAATGCCATTCTATAAGCGGCTTTGCCATCGGCATCTTGGGTTACGCCAATTATACGACCTGGAATTTGACGTTTAAATTCATCTTTAGTCGCAAAATAAGCTGCATGTGGCCCACCATATCCCATCGGAACGCCAAAACGCTGTGTGGTTCCTACTACAACATCAGCACCCATTTCGCCGGGTGGGGTGAGCAGTGTTAAGCTCAATAAATCTGCGGCCGCTACAACATGTACATTCTGTTCGTGTGCTGCATCAATAAATGCGGTGTAATCGAGAACCGAACCATCACTGGCAGGATATTGTAACAATACCCCAAATAATTTTGGATCAGTTATATCAAGCTCAGCATGATTACCCACAACAATTTGCACGCCAATTGGCTCGGCTCTGGTTTGTAGCACGTCAATTGTTTGTGGATGACAAAATTCACTTACAAAAAAGATGGTGGCTTCCTTTCGTTTTGCCCCCTTGCGTTGAGCATATAACATACTCATTGCCTCAGCAGCAGCAGTACCTTCATCCAACAAAGAAGCGTTAGCAAGTTCCATTCCGGTTAATTCACTAACCATAGTCTGGAAATTTATCAGAGCCTCCATTCGCCCTTGTGCAATTTCTGCTTGGTACGGTGTGTAAGCTGTATACCAAGCTGGGTTTTCAAGAATATTGCGTTTAATTACGTTAGGTACGTGAGTATCGTAATACCCCATGCCTATAAAAGATTTGTAAATTTTATTTTTAGAAGCCAACTTTTTTAGTTCTTCTAAATACTCCACCTCACTTAATGCGGGTGGCAAATCTAAAGGCTTCGAAAGCCGAATCCCTGCCGGTATAGTTTCATCGATTAAGTGCGCAAAATCTTTCGCATTTATAAACTCAAGCATCTCTTTAGTAGAGACATCATCATTACCATTATGACGGTGGGCAAAAACTTCTTTCTGAAAATTGATAGTCATCAAAATATAGTCTTAAAATTTAAAGGGATAGGTAGGACTATTGCTAACGCAAAGATTCTATTTGTTCGACTTTAAAAATAAGGAAAATTGAATGTAAATAAGAATTAAAAAGTAGAGCCAAGAGAACAAGAGATACACTCTATAAATTGAAGGCAATAATAAGCTTTGGTGGCCTAATAATTTCGTAATAATGAAATTATATGACTAGCTTTATACCCACGCCTTTCTTGATTCCACGCTGTAGTCTCATCTACACTGTTAAGTTCAAATCCTAGGTTTTCTGCCATTTTTTTCAATGCAGGTTCCAATCTACCATTATCTGTATTTAAACGAATAAAGGCTGAACCAGTTCGAATATCAATCTTTTTAATGGCACGCCCTAGCATATCTGAACAGCGTTCCACTTCTTCAAGCGTGTAATTTAATTGGTCGGCTAATATTTGTTGCTTAAACTCTTTATTCGATACACTAACAGATTCTATTTTACTTGATTTAGAATCAATTTGTAGCCATTCTAAATCGTATTCAAGTAACTGAATGTGATAATTCAAATAATCAGGATGATTTCCCTCTATATGGAAATCAAAATTAGCAGACCAGATAGAGCCTACTGAATCCATATTAATATCAAACCATATAGATTTGTCCTTAAACTGTAGCTCTACTTCATTATCATTAACTGAAACAACTTTTAGAGTATACTTATCAAAATGGAGACCCGCTATTTCGTCTTCACTTTCAATGGATATTACCAATAATGGCTGATCATCATCGAGTGATAAAAAATCTGGCGCAATGTTTTTTACTAAAACATTTATTTTTTTAATATTTAGAAGGATTCGGACATCACTGTCTAACAACACCTTATCAAAAGCCTCACACATTGTACTTGTACCCCTATAGTGCAATTAATGTTTTACCTTATTTGTATAAGTTAACTTTATAATTCTAATAGTTGTAGGCACAGGGAATAAATAAGAACATTATAATGTTTAGTCTTGCCTAATTTTTTATTATGTTTACATTAAAAAAATATGTTCCTACCAAACTGGTTTTACGAGCTTACCCCTATTATGCAAGCTTTATATGCGGGGTTATTCACTTGGGGTGTTACTGCTTTAGGTGCTTCCATTGTATTTTTTACGCGCAAAATTAATTATGCCGTTTTAGACACCATGATGGGTTTTGCCGCTGGCGTTATGATTGCTGCTAGCGTTTGGTCTCTCCTAATACCTTCTATGGAAATGGCTGAAGCCCAAGGTATGATTTCTTGGTTACCCGCAGTTATTGGTTTTCTAGCAGGGGGGATATTCTTGCGACTATTTGATCAGTATTTACCTCATTTGCACATGTATCTTGATCCATCGCAAGCAGAGGGAATTCCCGTTAAATGGCGCCGTACTACGTTGTTAGTATTTGCTATTACCCTTCACAACATTCCAGAAGGTTTAGCAGTTGGCGTATTATTTGGTGCCGCAGCAGTTGGGCTCGATCCTACTGGTACCGCATCTATAGCAGCAGCTGTTGCTTTAACAATTGGTATTGGTATTCAAAATTTTCCAGAAGGCATGGCTGTTTCGATGCCACTAAGACGTGATGGCATGAGTGTTGGAAAGAGCTTCTGGTATGGCCAACTCTCGGGAGTTGTTGAACCTATTTCTGCGGTTATTGGTGCCGCTGCAATAATTTTTATTCAGCCAACTCTTCCTTATGCTTTAGCTTTTGCAGCTGGCGCAATGATTTATGTAGTTATTGAAGAGTTGATTCCTGAAAGTCAGCATCATGGAAACGCAGACTTAGCCACTATGGGTACTATGGTTGGCTTTTGTGTGATGATGATACTTGATGTAGCTCTTGGCTAATATGAGGTTTGAGGTTTGATAAGACATAAGATTTAATAAATAAGTCGCAAGACACACACCTCTAAAATATTATGACTTACTACTTATGTCTTAATTCTATCTCACTTGATTTCAGAGGGAAGGACTTGCAAGTGCTCAGCTTTCTCATTGCTCACTGCTTACTGCCCAAAACTATTTTAAATAAAAAAACCCCAAACAACTTAATGCTTGGGGTTTTAAATCTGATAAGAGATTTATGAGGGAGATGATATTACATCATTCCGCCCATGCCTCCCATTCCGCCCATACCACCCATATCTGGCATAGCTGGACCGCCTTTATCTTCTTCTGGCTTTTCTGAAATTACTGCTTCAGTAGTTAACAGTAAACCAGCAACAGAAGCAGCATTTTGAAGTGCTGTACGAGTTACTTTAGTTGGGTCGATAACACCAGCCTTAATCAAGTCTTCGTAAACTTCAGTACGTGCGTTGTAACCAAAAGCTCCTTTACCTTCGTATACTTTCTGTACTACAATTGCACCTTCTACACCAGCGTTATTAGCGATAGTGCGAAGTGGAGCTTCTATAGCTTTACGAATGATTTGGAAACCAACGGCTTCGTCATCGTTATCTGCTTTTAATTTGTCAAGTGCTGATACTGCTCTTAGTAGTGCAACACCACCACCAGGCACGATACCTTCTTCAACAGCAGCGCGAGTTGCGTGTAATGCATCTTCAACACGGGCTTTCTTTTCTTTCATCTCAATTTCAGATGCTGCACCGATATAAAGTACTGCTACACCACCACTTAACTTTGCAAGACGCTCTTGTAGCTTCTCACGGTCGTAATCTGAAGTGGTATTTTCAATCTGAGATTTGATTTGATTAATTCGAGCTTTGATATCGTCATCTTTACCAGCGCCATCAACAATAGTTGTATCATCTTTGTCGATAGTTACGCGAGCAGCTTTACCTAAGTGGCCTAATTCTGCTTTGTCGAGTGTGTATCCACGCTCTTCAGAAATAACAGTACCACCGGTTAAAATAGCGATGTCTTCTAACATAGCTTTACGACGGTCGCCAAATCCAGGAGCTTTAACAGCTGCAATTTTAAGCGAGCCACGTAGTTTGTTTACAACTAAAGTAGCAAGAGCTTCGCCTTCAACATCTTCAGCTATAATTAAAAGTGGGTTACCTGATTGTACTACTTTTTCTAAAATTGGAAGAAGGTCTTTCATATTAGAAATCTTCTTGTCGAAGATTAAAATATATGGATCTTCCAATTCAGTGATCATTTTTTCTGAATCAGTAACAAAGTATGGAGAAAGGTTTCCACGGTCGAACTGCATACCTTCTACAGTCTCTAGGTAGGTATCGGTTCCTTTTGCTTCTTCTACAGTAATAACACCATCTTTACCAACTTTTTCCATAGCATCGGCAATTAGATTACCAATGTTCTCGTCGTTGTTAGCTGAAATAGTACCAACTTGAGCGATTTCGTCGCGGCCGTCAATATCTTTACTTAATTTTTGAAGAGCCTCAACAATAGAATCTACTGCTTTATCAATACCTCTTTTGAGGTCCATTGGGTTTGCACCTGCAGTAACGTTTTTTAAACCTGTACTTACAATAGCTTGTGCTAATACAGTAGCGGTAGTAGTACCGTCACCTGCATTGTCGCTAGTTCTAGAAGCTACTTCTTTTACCATTTGAGCACCCATGTTCTCAACTCTATCGGCAAGCTCAATTTCTTTGGCAACGGTAACACCGTCTTTAGTTACATTTGGACCACCAAATGATTTTTCGATTACAACGTTACGGCCACGTGGTCCTAAGGTTACTTTTACTGCATCGGCAAGCTTGTCAACACCGCGTTTTAGCGCGTTGCGAGCTTCCATATCGTAGTGTATTAACTTTGACATAGTATATTATCTATTTAAATTTTTTAATTGTCTGTTCTTTTTATTTAATCTGTACTTAAGCTAAAATGCCTACAATGTCAGATTCACGCATAATTAAGTACTCTTCGTCACCTAGTGTAACTTCTGTACCTGCGTATTTGCCGTAAAGAACTTTGTCGCCTTCTTTAACCGACATTTCAATTTTTGTTCCGTTTTCAATTTTACCCGGACCTACCGATACAACTGTGCCTTGTTGTGGCTTTTCTTTTGCTGTATCAGGAATGAAAAGACCAGAACTGGTTACTTCCTCAGCAGCGTCCGCTTTAATTAGTACGCGATCGCTTAAAGGTTTAATACTAGCCATTTGGATGACTCCTTTTTATTGATTGATAGTTAACGTTAAAATATATGGGCGTGCACCCTTTTATTATCTGATAAGAGTAATGCAACTACCGTACCAACTTGTGATGCTCTTTATTGTAGAATGGAAGTCTGCATATTAGTGCGGTTGAATCAGCAGAATGGAATATTATCAGGATAACTTGTCAGTTCTTTCAAGTAACTCTGCCAAGTTTGCATATACTTCTGGTGCCCAATTTTCAGCACGCTCTGTTAAGTTAAATCCTTCTGGCACAAAATCTCCTAATACGGGTTTTAAAGCGTTACTTAATTTTTTACGCCTTTGGTTAAATGCAGTACGCACTACCATTTTTAATGCTTTATCTGAGCATGCCATTTCGGGCTTATTAAAAGTAAGTCTCAATACTGTGCTCATAACCTTAGGCGGTGGGCTAAAAGAATTTGGCGAAACATTGAACAAAGTTTCTGGCGTACTCATAAGCTGAGTTTGCACACTTAAAATACCATACTGTTTATTTGACGGCATAGCTACAAGCCGATCGGCAACTTCCTTCTGCATCATCAGTATAGCATCTTCGAAAAGATTTCTATGTTCCAACAAACCAAATAAAATAGGACTTGTGATATAGTATGGTAAATTTCCTATCACGTAGGTTTTGCCCTCAGGGGCTACTAACTCTTTCCAATTCACTTTAAGTACATCTTGTTGATGGATAGTAATATTTTTAAAATTACTCTCTAACACAGATACAGCGCGTTCATCAATTTCTATAACATGCACATCATCAAATTTCTCAACTAACCACTTAGTAAGGGCGCCGGTACCTGGACCAATTTCAATAATACGATCATTCTTCTCAGCTTTAATAGCATCTACAATTTTGTGAATGATGTTATTATCGGTTAGGAAATGTTGGCCGAGACTTTTTTTGGTTCTAAATGCCATGAAATACATAAAGTTTATTAATCGTTTTAAGATAGATTAATTGCGGTTCTGTTGCTGAATACAAAACATTGTTTTCTTATACTTAATTGAATAATTGATTTGTAAATTGCGCAACGCTTAGCTTACTTTGAAGCGAATTAAGATATCTATGTATGAGTTTACTCGAAAAATTTGGGCTTGCCCAAAAAAAGAAAGATTTATCACCCCTAGTGGGCGAGAAAATGAAGAAGGAGCGTGAAGCTTACTCCCTCAAAAAAAACCCATTTATTAGGGCTTTAATCTTTATTAGTTTTATAGCCATCTCGGTTTTTTCGCTACCGCATGCCACTATAAACTCCGACTTTAATTACACCGTTGGCCAACCTTGGCGAATGGATGACTTTACAGCTCCCTTTACTTTTGCAGTAAATAAAACTCCTGAAGAAATTGAAGCTGAAAAAGAAACTATTAGGCGGAATATCGCACCTATATATAAGGTAGATAACAGCGCCTCTATAGCCGTACAAGCAAAAATCGACTCCCTCTATCGTGATATACAACCAGTTTTGGATGTGTATTATACGTGGCGTAAGAGTAAAGAAGATAGCACCCAATCACTTTTCTCTGATAGCCTTCGCTTTGTTCAGATATACAATAATATTGGAATTGGCCTAACCGAACCTTCATGGAATGTGCTTTTCAATAGCTATTATCAAGTCCAAAACAACAACCTTCCCTCTAATAGATTTGTGGGTGTTTCAGTAAAAAGGGAATTGGAAAAATTAATAGATCAGCTCCTTTCCGAGGGCATCATTGATAGAAGTAAATCGGTACTTGAACAAAGTGAAATTACCGTACGTAACTCTGCCACTAGTACAGAAATAACAATAAATATTTCGCGCATACGCGACCGTAAAGAAGCCAATGAATTCGCTCAATTTACATTAAATAGAAAGCTAAACGAACAAGAAGCCCAACTTGCCATTGAGCTTTACAACAAAGCCATTTTACCAAACTATTTATTTAACCAAACCGATACCGACACTAGAATTACAGAAGCAATAGCCACTATTTCGGAAACTAAAGGCGCTATAGCCCAAGGCCAAGTTATTGTGCGAAAGGGAGATATTGTAACCCAAGAACGAGCAAATATCTTAGCTAGTTTAGCTCAAACGCGTTCTGAAAATGCTTCGTTGTCTGAAAGGTGGATTCGTTTTTCGGGTGGGGTTATTGTGATTATAGCAATCTCGCTGGTATTCTTCTTTTATATATTTCTTTATAGAAGAAACATTAGTAATCATAACGGACTTTTCCTTTTAGTCTTTCTTACCCTCAGCCTTGTTAGTATTTGTACAGCATTAATTTTCAGGTTCGACATTGCCTCCCCTTATGTAATTCCTATTGCCATTGCGCCTATTATACTTACCATAATTTTTGACTCGCGCGTGGGCATTATTGCAGCTGTTACTTTAGCCTCCTTAATTGGCTTAGTTAATGGAAACGATTTTGAATTTACTATTGCCACTATTTGTGCCTGTAGCATGGGCGTATTTTCAGTTCGTGATATAAAAGATCGCTCTCAATTTTTCTTTACTACGCCTGGTATTGTATTTGCCACCTATATTCTTGTTACGGGTGGTTTCGCTCTTGCCAAATTAAGCGGTTGGGATATGTATTTGGGACAAATATTTTTCATAGCTATAAATGCTGTGTTCATTTTATTTACCTACCCCATTATTCTTCTTTTCGAAAAGCTTTTTGGCATTACAACCGATTTCACACTTTTAGAAATGAGCGATACAAATCGCCCTCTTTTAAAAGAATTAATGACCAAGGCTCCGGGTACTTTCCACCACAGCTTACAGGTTGCCAACTTATCTGAAGCCGCAGCTTCTACCATTCATGCTAACCCACTGCTTTGTAGAGTTGGCGCCTTATATCACGATATTGGTAAAATTTTAAAACCTGCATATTTTGTAGAAAACCAAGGTGGTGGGGTTAATGAACACGACAAGTTAAAACCTCAAATGAGTGCCATGGTTATAAAGGCGCACGTTAGTGAAGGGGTTAAAATGGCTGAAGAGTATGGGCTACCAGAAACCATTATTGATTTTATAAGAACGCATCATGGCACTTCTGTTATTCGTTATTTTTATGAAAAGGCAAAGGAAGACCCTACAATGAATAGTATTTTAAGCGAAGATCAATTTCGTTACGATGGTCCCCTTCCAAATACTAAAGAAACAGGTATTCTATTATTAGCCGATGGAATTGAAGCCGCATCACGCGCCATGAAAAACCCAAATTATAGTAAACTTGAAACTCTTGTGAACAGAATGGTTGACGATCGCGTGGCAGAAGGTCAGCTTAGCCAATGCCCACTTACATTCCAAGATTTACACAGTATTAAAGAAGCTTTCTTAAATATTCTGGTAGGGGTGTATCACAACCGTATCGAATATCCTGAGGAAAAAAAGGTAGCTAAGAAGAATTTAGAGGCTAAAGTTGAAACTACCGATGAGGTTCCTGCAGAAAACAAAAAGCAGGATGACGTTAAAAAATCGGATGAATGACTCCTTTTAAAGCTGAACTAGACTTATACATACAGTTTATTAAGCTTGAAAAAGGTCTCTCTAAAAACTCTATCGTGTCGTATAGAAACGATATAGAGCGTTATTTAAGTTACCTTTTAGCGGAGCATAAAATCTCCGATTTATCTGGAGTTTCACTCAATCACATCGAGCAATTCCTAGATTATCTTATCGATCACGAACTTTTATCATCCAGTTCTATTGCTCGTAATATTTCTAGTATTCGTGGTTTTCATGAGTTTGCTGCGGTAGAAGGAATGGCTCAGGCAAATCCTTCAGAGCTTATTGAGCTTCCCAAAAAAGCAAAGATGCTACCCGAGGTTTTAAGTGCAGAAGAAGTGGAAGCACTACTCGACACCCCAAATCTAGAAACGCCGGCTGGAATTAGAGACAAAGCAATTCTCGAAACTCTGTATGGCACTGGCATGAGAGTTAGTGAGCTAACAGGGCTAGAAGTTGACCGAATGTTTTTTGAAATCGGCTTTATTAGAGTAATTGGGAAAGGAAATAAAGAGCGTTTGGTGCCTGTGGGGGAAATTGCTCAAGATGCTCTCTCTAATTATTTAGAAGGTGTTAGGCCTCTCTTTTTTAAACCAAGTAAAGCAGACAAATCCAAAAACAAGGTTTTTCTTAACCAACGTGGTGGCGCTTTAACCAGAATGAGTATCTGGAATATAGTTCAAAAAGCCGCACGCGAAGCAGACTTAGAAAAACCAGTTTATCCTCATATATTCAGGCACTCTTTTGCCACGCATTTATTAGAAGGCGGGGCAGATTTACGGGCAGTACAGGAAATGCTTGGGCATTCTTCTATACTTACCACCGAAATATACACACACATAGACCGTTCATTTTTACATCAAGTTCACAAAGAATTTCATCCAAGATCATAATGAAAAAACTATTATTTAGCTTTTTAGCACTTTTATTCATCGGCCAAAGTGTACATGCACAAACCGGCTGGACAAAAACTTACGACAATGGCCTTGTAGTTACGGCTGAAGTCTATGCCTCTCAAGCGGGCAAACAAATTTTAGAACAAGGTGGCAATGCTGTTGATGCCGCAGTTGCCGTTCAGTTCGCATTAGCTGTTACTTTACCACGTGCTGGTAATATTGGCGGTGGTGGTTTTATGGTGATTAGGCTCAATGATGGCACCACAAACGCGCTAGATTTCAGGGAAGTTGGTCCACTAGCTTCTACTCGCAATATGTTTATACGTAATGGCGAGTTTAATCCAGAACTCAGTCAGCTTGGTATACTTGCAAGTGGTGTTCCTGGCGTTGTTGACGGGATGGTTACCGCTCATAAACGTTATGGACGCCTCTCATGGGAAGCTGTCCTACAACCAGCTATTGAACTTGCTTCTGAAGGATATTACCTGTCTTATATGCAAGCACGAGAATTAAACGGCGCTGCTAAAAAGCTAAGTCTATTTGAAGGTTCTAGAAAATATTTCATGAAAGAAAATGGTGAGCCATTTAAAGAAGGTGAACTTTTTGTACAGAAAGATTTAGCCAATACACTAGAACAAATTATGAGATTTGGTAGAGACGGTTTCTACTCAGGTCCGGTAGCCGACGCTATTGTAAAAGAAATGGAAACCCAAGGTGGTATTATTACGCACCAAGATTTACATAATTACCGAAGCAAATGGCGTACCCCTATTACGGTCAACTTTAAAGGGTACGAACTTACCATCATGCCTCCACCAAGTAGTGGAAGTATTGCTGTAGCTCAAATTCTATCTATGATGGAAGATTACGATCTTAAAGCAATGGGCCACAACTCTGCCGATTACGTACATTTATTAGCAGAATCTATGCGACGCGCTTTCGCTGATCGCTCTTTCTATCTTGGCGACCCAGATTTTTGGGAAGTTCCTCAAGACGTACTAATTAGTAAAGCATATAATAAAGATAGAATGAAATCCTTCTCGATGGATAAAGTAACTCCATCTACTTCGCTTGAGCATGGCGATACAAAAGGATATAAAGAACCAGATCAAACCACTCATTTTTCTATAGTAGATAAAGACGGGAATGCGGTTGGTGTTACCACTACAATCAACGGTTCATTTGGTAGCCACCTTGCTGTGAACGGTGCTGGTTTTCTACTAAATAACGAAATGGATGATTTTTCTGCACAACCAGGCGAACCTAATATGTTTGGCTTAATTGGCGGCGAAGCAAACGCTATTCAAAGTGGCAAGCGCATGCTAAGCAGTATGACGCCCACCATAGTTGCTAAAGATGGCAAGCCAAGAATGATTTTAGGCGCTGCAGGTGGCCCAAGAATTATTACAGCAACCTTACAAACATTTTTAAATGGTGCTGTTTTTGGGATGAATGCACAACGTGCTGTTAGCGCAGCTCGTATTCACCACCAGTGGTTCCCAGATGTATTGCGATTCGATCCTTACGGCTTAAGCCCAGATACTCAAAAATTGCTTATCGAAAAAGGGTATGAACTTGTTCCAACAGTATTGGCTCGTACGCATAATATTTTCATCGATGAGAATGGTAGAAAATCTAGCGGCGTAGATACTCGAGGCGACGGCTACGGAGCTGGCTATTAACTAGCAGCCATTTCAGCGAATACTCTTTTAATATTAGCTGAATTCACGTTTGCATGAGAATCACTCCACACGACTTCCCCATCTTTTATTATAAAAAGTTGGGGAGACTCGTGCCTAACACGCACACGTTCAGCAAACTCTAAGGATACAGGTCTACTATTAATCACATCTATAATATATAGATCGGCCTCTTTTCCTTCCCATAGATGAGCTTTATCAATATTTAGTTTTGCGAAAAAACTGATACTACAACTTCCGCTATGTTTAAAAACAACTTGCACGCGCTCGTTCGATGCTAAAAGAACCGCATCTATGTCTTCATTACTAAGAATAGGTGTCCAGAGGCTCTCTCGTTTTGAACCAGAATCCGAACCTGAACCACTAAATAAATTGTTTACTTTGTCTAAAAATCCCATTTTCTTTCTTTTTACAATAATATAGCTTTTATGTACCGATAATGGAACGTGATAAGTGAACAAACCATTCACCAATTTGAAATCAAATAAATCTCTTTACTATGGAAACACAATTACAAGGTTTTTGGCTAGGTCATTCAGCATTTAAATTCGTTAGCCCTAATGGTCATATTATTTATATAGATCCATTTCTAAAAGGCAACCCAACTACGCCTGCACATTTAGTTGACGTAAAAGAAGCTGATTATATCCTTCTAACGCATGGCCACGAAGATCATGTTGGCGATACCTTAGAGATCGCAAAAAATACCGGATGTAAAGTGGTCGGGATTGTAGAGCTTATAGCTTTATTGAAAAAACATGGTTTAAAAGAAGACCAAGCTGTAGAAATGAATAAAGGCGGATCTGTGCATTTCGATGATTTCTCTGTAACCATGGTTAATGCAAATCATACCTCGTCATTTGGTGGCGAATATGCAGGTACGCCAGCAGGACTTCTTCTCTCTTTTGAGGATGACATCTGCGTTTATCACATGGGCGATACTAATATTTTTTCAGACCTACTTATTTATGCTGAATTGTATGAGCCAGATTTAGTGCTAGCCCCTATTGGTGATTTATACACCATGGGTCCAGAAGAAGCTGCTTATGCCATTGAAATGTTAGAGCCAGAACTTGCCATTCCCATCCATTATGGAACCATGCCAGTTTTAGTAGGCGACCCTAACGAGTTTAAAGAAGTGGTTGAAGAAATTTGTGACACTAAAGTACTTATACCAGAACCTGGTATTAACTTTTTTTAGGAGCTGAGAGTGGAGATTTGTCCTTACAAGTGTAAGAACTACTAATTCTTATAGGTGTTAGATATTTCACATCGTTCCCAATCTCTAGTAGGGAGTTGTAGTTGTTGGGTAATTCGGTGACGGTTTTCCTATAGAGCGCCATCATGATCCAGAGCATTCGAGACAAACGAGTTCTTTATGGATAATCTAGTCTGTAATTCGTGTATTTCGCCCCTTCAGGGCTTGGTCTCGGGTGGCCATTTTATTAACGAGGGGCTTTACCGCCTCGCTAGTATATGTCGCTCTTTCAGAGCTAGGTACCTATGTATGGTTGATTAATATGAGCCATCATTCATGAGCATCTGTATTTTATCAATTCTTTAAGCCCCAACGGGGCGAAATATTAATGCGATGATGTTATCCCGAATGCTTGGGATTGCTGAATGATGTCAACACATGCCAAAACCATCGTCACATTTCCTGAATTCTACAATCCCAATACTACTGATACCACTTACCTCGTTTTGTCTTTTAGCCTAAATACAAACTTCCTCGTTTCGTCATCATTCCTCCGTATGACCATGGTTATTTTCTTACCATCCTGATCTTGGAAGTTTTCATAGATCTGCCCCAAATCTAAGAGATGTGCTTTTTTAAAATTTATCTCAGTTATAATATCATCAACCAAAATGCCTGCAATATCGGCGGGGGACCCTTTTCTTACTCTTGATACCACATAAATTGGAAGATTTGGAATTGGAGTTCCCACTTCAATCCCTGCCATATTGTAATTAAAATCTTGTTTAAATTTGTTATTTGGCTTTACAAGTATGGTTGAATCTTCATAATTAATGAAAAGCTTAAAACGTTTTAGAAGATCTGAACCTATGCTTCCATTTCTATTATTTTCTAAAATAGCACGATGAATCCCCTCCTCCTCAGGATAATATACTACAGGGTTTTCAATGGTTATTTCTCCAAAACCCATCCTCTCAGCCCTTCCAATTTCCCCATAAATATCTCCACTCAGACCTGTACCTAAGTAGGAATACAACCGTTTGGCAGGGATAAAAATACTATCATTAGAAGAAGGATAAAGAGCAATGGCATGGCTAGCGCCTGAATCGATTAATAAGTTAGCTTGAATTATTGTGGAGTCTTTTTGTACAAACCACGTATTTAGATATGGTTTCCGATTTTCAATTTCTATATCAATTTTAGTCCATCTCCGGCTCCTCTTCTTCTTGGCGTACTTTTCAGCATACAAATCTGGGTCGTGGAAGTAGAGTTTCTTATGTGTATAGTTTATTTCAACAATGAAATTCTTAAATATATCGTAGCCTATTAATCCATTAATTTCGCGGCCCATAAATGAGGAAAGGTTAAATACATCCTCTAACATTACTACCACATCCAAGCTATCGCCAGCAACACCATCCATCACAATCGTATTCCCCGATGAAAATAATGCCACTACTGGCTCATCATCACCCAATCCACTTAACTTCACATTCCTCGTATATTTTATAGCTAGTTCTTTGTCTTCAGGAAGCTCTGTAATTAACATTCGTCCAACGCCCGTATCTAAAACAAAATGCAGTGTATCTGAATCATTAATTCTCAGTGGCACAACTACAAGATTATTAATAAGCTCGAATGGAATGGAAATCTTACGTTTCCAAGCTTTTGTAATCTTTATATCTCTATTAGTATTTTGGGCAGAATGGTCGGGGCTGAACGTGATACACGCCTGTGCAAAAACCACATATAGAATAACAGAAAGTATATAAGTAAGAGATTTGTTCACCTGCGTTCTTCAACTCTTGGCTCGTTATAAAATCAGACTTAACTGATAACAGTATAGTTTATTTATTAATCGTAAAAAAAATGTCATTTCTTTTTACTCTCCTTTCTAATTAGCATGTATTTTTTGCACATTGGTATTTCAATAGTAAATTCCAACAAAAACCAATCCTATTTGTATGCTCGACATTCTTGGAACTCTCTTACTGCTAATTGGTCTAGAAATTGTTTTAGGCGTTGATAATATATTAGTAATTACCATTTTTGTAAGCCGTTTAAAAAAAGATTTACAGCAGAAAGCCCGAATTATTGGCCTTTCCTTTGCGCTTGTTGCCCGCTTAATCCTACTATTTATACTTCTTAAACTCACAGGATTAACAGAACCTATTATTTGGGACTTCTCCGTTCGTGATATAATTTTAGTCATTGGAGGTTTATTTCTTATCTATAAGGCAGTGGTAGAAATCCATCATACTGTTGAGCTTAAAGACGAACAGTATGCCAAAGACAATACTCGAAAAAACACTTTTAGCTCCATCGTATTCCAAATTGTACTCCTAGACATCGTTTTTTCGGTCGATTCTGTTATAACAGCTATTGGCCTTACCGATCATGTTTATGTAATTATTATTGCCGTTGTATTTTCATTTGTTGGCCTACTATTTTTTGCAAGGCCCATCGGCGATTATATCATTGCAAACCCAGCTATTAAAATATTAGCGCTCTCTTTTTTAATAAGTATAGGTATCACCATTTTTATGGAGGGTATGCATAACGAAATTCCTAAAGCCTATATTTATTTACCCATGGGCTTCGCTTTAATGGTTGAGCTATTGCAGATGCGATACTCAAAAAACAGAAAGTCTTTAAAATCTAAGAATGGGGTTGGTGAAGATGAAAAGTAAACACAACCACTCCTCTTTTATTAGGAGCCAACGTTAGAATGAGTGATAAAATCTTTGACATTATTCTTATTGGCGCCACTGGTTTTACAGGTCGGCGAGCTGCTAAATATTTAAAAGAACATGCACCAGAATTAAATATTGGAATTGCTGCAAGGAATGAATCTCGACTTTCTAGCCTTGCTTCCCAACTCGGTTATTCCACTAGCTCTACTTTTGTAGTAGATACTTTAAATAAAGAAACTGTAGATAAGGTTGCAGCCATCGCAAAAGTTATAATTTCAACAGCAGGGCCTTTTTCTTTATACGGCGAACAGGTTATTGCAAGTTGTGTAGAGCATGGCACCCACTATTTAGATATTACGGGGGAAGTTGATTTTATAAAATCTATGATGAATAAATATGGCGATTTGGCAGTTAAAAATAAGTGCTTACTTATTCCATTCTCTGGTTTTGATTCTGTACCCGCTGATATTGCCACTTATTTAATAAGTAAGAAGTTTGAAAATCCTGAGACTCTACAAATTAAAGCGTACTATAAAACCAAAGGCGGTTTAAATGGTGGAACTATTGCGTCTATGTTAAACAAATTTGAAGCGGGTGACAGCAAGAATAGCAGGAACCCTCGTTTAATAATGCAAGAGAATGGACAAAAACTTGCTCCACCAAAAGGTGCTCATGCATTTGGTTATAATTCTGATATTAATAGATGGAGTGCACCCTTTATTATGGGGGCTATAAACTCAAAAGTAGTATATAGAAGTGCTAGTTTATGGAAAGATTTGGGTTCCCCCTACGCCGCATCTATCTCTTACAGTGAGCACTCATCCTTTGGGAAATGGTATAATCCATTTTCATTTATTGCACTTTCTACACTTCTAATTTCCCTGCAGCTACTTGGTCCTTTCGCGTGGTTCAGAGCACTTATTAAAAAGGTGGCTCCTAATCCAGGAGAGGGACCATCTGAACACTCAATTGAAAACGGATTTTTTTCGCTGAAAGCAATCGCCAAAGATGGGATAAAAGACTATAAAACACTGTCTATGTACTACCCCGGCGACCCTAGTAATAAAGCTACGGTATTCTTTTTATGTGAATCTGCTCTTACCTTAGTACAAAATCTAGACGATTTACCGCACCGATTTGGCTTTTTAACATCTACTACTGCCTTAGGCGAGCCACTAATTAATCGTTTAGAAACTAAAGGTTTAATAATTTCTTAGGGTGAGTTTTCTAAGCAATAAAGATATTTAAGACATACTCATCTCAATTTTGTATAATGTAGGTATAAAATTAAAGGGCAACTATGGCAGAAAAAGTAACTTTCAATAATAAAATTGACCGCGAATTTAGTAAAACGGTTAAAGATCGTGTTAACGCTTATTTTGAAGAGAATAATCTTTCAAAAAATGCCAATACCGCAATGGTTATAAAAACCATTGTTATTTTAAGTGGATATATAGGCGCTTATGCTTTAATTATTTCAGGGCAATTTTCGTTAACCACCATGTGGCTATTAACGGCTGTTATGGGTATTGGAATGGCAGGAATTGGATTCTCTATATCTCACGATGCGCTTCATGGGGCTTATTCATCTAACAACACTGTTAATTATATACTCGGCCTTACCTTCGACTTTGTTGGTGCTAACGGCTATATCTGGAAGATAACACACAACATTATTCATCATACCTATACCAATATACATGGGCATGACGAAGATTTAGAAGTTGCCGAATTTATTCGCCTATCACCCCATTCAGAACATAAACCCGTACATCGCTTACAACATTTTTTGGCTTTCCCAGCGTATAGCTTTGCAACTGTTTTTTGGGTATTTATTAAAGATTACTGGTATTTCTTCAAGCCAAATTTAGGTCCATACGAAAATAAAAACCATCCACTTAAAGAGTGGATTGTACTAATTGTATCTAAGCTGTTTTATTATAGCTACATTTTAGTGATTCCATTTATGGTATTAGATATTACATGGTATCAGTTATTAATTGGATTTTTTACACTCCATTTAACAGCAGGTCTAATTTTAGGAATTATTTTCCAATTAGCACATGTGGTAGAAGAAACAACATTCCCAATTCCGAATGAGCAAAACATGATTGACAACCATTGGGTAATTCATGAAATGTTTACTACCAACAATTTTGCACGCAACAACAAAGCACTGTCATGGTTTATTGGGGGGTTAAACTATCAGATAGAACATCATCTTTTCCCAAAAATATGTAGCGTCCATTACCCAGAGGTTAGTTTAATAGTAGAAGAGGTAGCTAAAGAATATGGTATCCCATATAATTGCCATGATACGTTTAGAGGCGCTGTAGCCTCTCACTATCGCACCTTGAAGAAATTTGGCAAGCCTAACTTTACTTTCGAAACGGCTACCTAATTTTTTTAATTTAATTATTAAGATTTGAAGCCTTTAAATGAATGATTTTATACATTCACCCTAATAATATAGTGGGAACTAAATGGGTGAATGCACAAATAAGTATCGTTATCTATTACTTATTGCTCTCTTCTTTGGCGGTTTATTTACAACTTCGCAAAGTGTAATAGCTCAGCCTATAGCTGAAAAAGGGATTATTGATTTACGTACAATTAATTTTGAAGATTTTGAGACGCTTGCTCTAAAAGGTGACTGGGAGTTTTATTGGAATGAGCTAATTGAACCCTCTGGCATAAGTAGCATAAGTAATAGAGCGTATACGTACTTTCCAGATTTATGGAACAACAATGATGCCGCTAGTTCTTTTGGTTATGCTACCTATGCACTTACCATTTTATTACCCAAAAGTTATCCCGAGCTAGCTTTAAGTATACCCGATTTATATACCTCTTATAATTTATATATTAATAATGAGCTCATAGCAAGCAATGGTAAGGTTGCTAAAACTCGTAGTGAATACGTACCTAAATGGCTACCCACAACAGTTTCTCTTTCTAAGTTTAGCCAAACCGAACTCCACCTTACTTTACAAGTTGCTAATTTTGATCACTTCAAAGGCGGTGGACGTTTGCCTATCAACCTTGGATTAGAAAAAGATCTCGCACGCATAAGAGATCTTAAACTAGGCTATGCATTTACACTGACGGGTAGTTTAATAATGGGTGGGCTCTTTTTTCTCGGTCTTTATCTTTTTGGCAGAAATGAAAAACCAATTTTATACTTTTCCTTATTTTGCCTTACCTATAGCTACCGAATTATTGGAACTGGTTTATACCCCCTTCACCTGCTCTTAATTGATATCCCATGGATTTACACTATTAGAGCTGAGTATCTTGCACTTTATATATCTCCCGTATTTTTCGGTCTTTTTCTGAAGCATCAATATCCCAAAGAGTCTTCCATTATTGTAATCAGGATATTCCATTCAATATTCCTTTTACTTTCCCTCGTATCGCTGATTTTACCGCCTTACTATTTCACCCAATATATCACCTACTTTTTTATTATCGGGCCAATATATATTGTGTATGCAACTTGGGTTTTTACCTTAGCAGTTATAAATAAACGCCAAGGTTCCATCTATGCAATTAGTAGTGGCGTAGTTTTATTCTGTTTATTTATTCTAAACCTGCTTGAATATTATGTAATTGTGAAGGAAAATTTGCTAATAAGCCTTGTGGGTTACCTCTCCTTCTTCTTCCTTCAATCATTAATTCTATCTGAACGATTTGGACTTACACTTACCAAGGCCAAGGAACAAGCCGAATATGCTTCACTAGCAAAAAGCCAGTTTCTTTCTACCATGGGCCATGAATTACGAACCCCACTGAATGCTGTAATTGGTTTTTCTGAACTTATTGTAGACTCTAAATCCCCCAAAGAAAGAACTGAGTTTGCTACTACCATCAAAAAAAGCGGAGAGAGTTTACTAGGTATAATTAATAATATTTTAGATTACTCTAAAATCGAGTCGCAAGATATAATACTCGAAAATCAGCCAATCCATTTAAGGTCATATTTAGAAGACATAACTAAAATGCTGTCTGCCCTAACTATTTATAAAAATATTGAACTTAAAAGTGAGATAAATATAGATACAGAGTTTATAGAAACTGACTCCGTTAGGCTACGCCAAGTACTAATAAATCTGATTGGTAATGCGGTTAAATTTACAAAAGAAGGAACTATAACTGTTGCTATAAATCAAATACAAGACTCTTCAAACGACATAGAAAACTATCATTTCTCTGTTAATGATACGGGTATTGGGGTTTCACAAGACAAATTAGGATTACTTTTCCACCAGTTTTACCAAGTTGATGCCGATAAAAACAGAAAATATGGGGGAACTGGACTCGGCCTCACAATAAGTAAAAGAATTGTGGAACAAATGGGTGGTAAAATTTGGGTAGAAAGTGCCGAAGGTGTGGGCACCACCTTTCATTTTACGCTACAAGCCAAGGCTGCATTACCATTCAAACTTACACCAAGTAACAATAAGCCTCGCAAAAAAACTAGCGAATCAAATACTTTAAAGATTCTTATTGCAGAAGATAATATCATAAACCAAAAAGTAGCTCAAAAAGTGTTAGAGCGATTGGGTTACTCCTCAGACATCGCCAATGACGGTTTTGCCGCAATCGAAAAAGTACAACAAATCGATTATGATATTGTATTTATGGATATGGAAATGCCTGGTTTGGATGGCATTGAAACTACTCAAAAAATATTTGAATTAAATTTGGCCAAAACGCCCATCATAATAGCCATGACTGCCTTAGTTTCTAACGATGACCAAGAGCGATGCTACCTAGCAGGCATGAGGGGTTTTATTGCTAAACCAATAACACTAGAGTCGGTTCGCAACGCCATAAACAAACACTTCGATACATAAATCGGGATTGGGAAAGTCAATTATCAATGTCCAGTTAACAATGAACATTAATCAGGAATTAGTGATTGCTTACTGTTAATTGTTCATTGTTTTGAATCTTGATCCTATTTTTTAGGCTAATTAAATCTTCCAGCATACTTTCTATCAACACTAAAGCCATTAATCAAATATTGCATATTCTGGCTTATCCTACCCCACTCTAAAACAATGGTTTTACTACAACTAATTAGCATGTTTTTACTTATTAGTTACCAAAGGGTTCATTATTTTTATTTAAAACTTATCCAATACTATGAAGATTATAAAAAAATACAGCCTGCTTCTGGCATTGTTGTTAACAGCTACTACTTTTATTCAATGCCAAAAATCCTACGAAATTACTGAAGCTAATGTCAGTCGTATCATTAAAACTTTAAGTGCCGACGATATGCGTGGCCGCCACACTTTCTCACCAGATATTGAGAAAGCTGCAGCTTTTATTGAAAACGAATTCTCAACAATCGGTTTAGCTCCCCTTGATGGATTAGATTCTTACCGCCAGACTTTTAACGTATATACTTTAACCCAAGAAAAAGCCTCGTTAAAACTGAATGGTAAAGTGATTAATTCAGACAGCTATTTTACTCTACCCGATTCAGAAACTATAGAATGGAGCGCTAAAGATGTAACTATCTCTAAAATTGAAGAGAACGATAATTTCCGCCAACTTTACTCTACCCTCTCGGCTTCTAAAGAACCAACATTAGTACTCGTAAATACTGCACACAAGCAAATGTTTAGCCGATACCATTCCTTTTTTTCAAAAGCATCACGTAAAACGGAGTTAGGCAGTGCTGCAGATATCGTCTTTGTATTATCAAACCAAAAGGTTAATTCATTAGCTCTTTCCGTTACTAATAAAATTGACACTCTACAGATTGCAAATGTGGCTGCTAAAATTGAGGGCAAGCGCACGAATGAGATTGTACTGTTTTCTGCTCACTACGATCACATTGGAGTAGTTGCTCCTGTTAATGGCGATTCTATTGCAAATGGAGCCAATGACGATGCTTCTGGAGTGGCAGGTGTAATAGAATTAGCACGCCATTATAAAAGTTTAGATAAACCAGAGCGTACCTTACTATTTGTAGCTTTTACTGGCGAAGAAGTTGGCGGCTACGGCTCTAAATACTTTTCTCAGCAATTAAACCCTGATGAAATTGTAGCCATGTTTAATATTGAAATGATTGGCAAACCAGCGGTTGAAGGTCCTAATACAGCATGGATCACTGGCTTTGAAAGATCTACTTTTGGTGAGATTCTACAAAAAAGTACCGAAGGAACAATTTATACCTTCTATCCAGATCCTTATCCAAAACAAAACTTATTCTATCGTTCTGACAACGCCACCTTAGCACGCCTTGGGGTTCCTGCCCATTCTATAAGTACTACTCCAATTGATGTTGACCCAGACTATCATCAAGTAAGTGATGAATTTGAAACCTTAGATATGAGTCATACAACTAATACCATCAAAGCCATTTCAAAAGCGGCGCAAGGCATTATTTCTGGGCAAGACACCCCAACAAGAGTTGACGTTTCCACTATAGATTAACGTACAGTTCTTTGTATTGAGAAAAATGATTACCGTAAAATCCACATTTACCATTTCGACCGATGCGATAAATGTGGATTATATTTTGAGGCTTTTGAGCGATTAAATACTATAAACTAATTACTAAATATCATTCATTCAGTAGCCTAGACTCTCAAATTCTAGTTTATACGCTCAAATAAATTTTTTATTCTGAAAATAATTTAAATCTAGAAACAGAGTTATAAATCTTGCCCAACTTATAATTTCTAAGGTGTGACAGAATCCCACCTTATTTACACCAATTTACGTTTTTACAGGGATTTGTTTTTTGCCTTCGTGCAAGTAAAATTATGTGTGCCCTTACTAGGCCTTTCAAAATTAATTTGTACTTAATAGAATATTATAAAATATTGATAAGTGGGTATATAATGTCCAAAATTATCGGGGTATTATATAATTAAGTATTCTAAAAGTTAGAATGCGAAGGTTAAAAGTTAAGGTTTTATGCTTTTAATCCCCTATCAAACAATCATCAAACATATTTAGGAAGTTTTATGACTAAACATTTACGAAAATTAATAATGAGCTTTGCTGTAAGCGCTTTTTTATTTGGCGCTCTTGCAGTTCAAACAAATGCTCAAGACTTGACCAAAGTTTGGGAGCGTTCAGCCCGAACTGGTGCAGCTGAAGGTCTGCCAAGTTGGTATACCGCTAGCAGTGTTAGAGGTATTGCAGAATATAACGGAAAGGTATATGTACCTGATCGTGCAAATATGACCATTCAGGTTATGGATGCAGCAACTGGTGCAGACGCTACCGTGACTACTCCCTATGATTTAACTGGAGTCGCATCTGGCTTATTTCTTATAAACGACTTGAACATCTCAGATGATGGTGTTGTTTTTGTAGGTAATATGACTACAGATGCAAGTGGGGCTCATCCTTTTAAACTTTATTGGTTTAGTAATGACGGCGGTGCCATGATTGGTTCTACCTCTTTCTCTACAGCCACACTTAAACGCTTAGGCGATAGAATGACTGTTGTTGGTTCATTAGCCGATAATACCATTGAAGTTTGGTTATCTGCAACTGCAGGTGCCAACCCTGGGTCTGTATTTGTACTAACTACTACCGATAATGGTGCAACTTGGGACTCTGAAGAGATAATATTAAGTGGCGCAGCTGCAGCAATTGGTTCAGGACCAGACGTAATGCCATTGGCTTTAGGTCGTACATCTGACTTCTACGTGGCTTCTAACGCCTCTAAACCAGCTCGTTATAATGCAGCAGGTGAGTATGTAACAGATAGCGAGTTTTCTTCAACTAGCAGAAACGGTTTCAAGCTTTTTAATGCAAATGGTACCGACTACATGGCTATATATAATTATAGAGCTGACGGCACAGCTTCAGGTAACGCTGTTGGTCGTGTAATTATATATGACATTTCTGATGCTACTGCCCCAGTTATAGTCGATGAGACTGATTTAATTGGTAATGACGTTCATGATGGTGGATCGATAGTTGGTGATGTTTTTGTTAGTGTGAACGGTGACGGGAGTATTAATTTATATGCATTCGATGCTGCTAACGGCTACGTTGCTTACACAAATCAAGTTCCTCCTTATTTAGGTGCAGTTACCAACAAAGTATTCTTCTCAGAATACATTGAAGGTTCTAGTAATAATAAAGCGATTGAAATATTCAACAATACAGATTCAACAGTTACTTTAGCCAATTACCAAATTGCACAAACAAACAATGGTAGTGATTGGATAAACTTTCACAAATTTGCTGGAAATGCGAATATCTCTGCTGGTGGTGTATATGTAATTACAACCAACCAAATTAAACCAGAACTTTTTGATACTTTAAATGCAAACGAAGTATTGGGATATGATAATGTTAATTATAACAATCCTGTTCACCATAACGGTGACGATGCTCGTGCACTTATCCATGTTGATCCTGTAACTAATGATACTACATGGATTGATATACTAGGTGAAGCTAACAACAGACCAACCGATGGTTGGGACGTAGCAGGTATTGCAAAAGCAACTCAAAACTATACTCTAATTCGTAAGCCTAATGTTACTGAAGGTAACTCGACTCCACTTGGTTCATTCGGAACTAATTTTAGCGATAGCGAATGGATTGTAATGCCTATTGATTTTACAGCTAACCTAGGTTCTCCAAGTGCAGACTTGTTCGACACCCCTCTTGCAGGTGATTACTTCGTGCCTCAGCGTAAAGATGATGCACAGGGCTTCACTTCATTAGCACAAGCTCTACACTTCGTAAATGAAGCAGGTCTTTCTGCTGCAACCACTCTTTACATTACTGCTGACTTAACAGAGACCACTGGTCTTGCCATAGATCGTGATGATTTTACTGAGTCGGTTAATTTAACTATTAAGCCTGCTGCTGGCGTAACTGCTACATTAGATGTTATTTCTAATGGTGGCGACGGTATCGCTATTATTAAAGCTGACAATGTAACTATAGATGGTTCAAATACTCCGGGTGGCGATACTCGTGATTTAACTATTACTAGTTCTGATGATGGTTTAACCAACTTGATTTGGACTAAAGAAACTGTAAATACTATTATTGCAAATACTATCCTTACTTATACTGGTGCAAAGACTACTGTTACTGGTGTTGCCACAAACGAATCTGGCGCTAAAGCAACAGATGGCCTTAAAGTTATAAATAACTCAATTGGTTCAGTTGATGGTGACTTTAGAACTGCAGTTGGTGTATTTGGATATACGAACAATAACGTAACTAACACTTCTGTTGTTGATAATAGACTCTATGCAACCTACCGTGGTATAGCTACTTGGAGAGCATTTGACAACTCTTTCATCGATAACACTATCTCAATTGATAGCCCAAGAGAAAACGAGCCTAGATATGCTGGTATTTACCTTGCACTAAACGATGGTGAAACCTCTATTATTGGTAACGAAATAGTTGGACTACAGGTAAATAGATCTGAAACTGCTGGTTATGCAGCTGGTATTTTATTTAACGCTTCGTTAGGTACAGTACTTGTGGCTAATAACGTTATTAATGTTGACAATTTTGCTAACACTGGCGCTGCTGTAGGCAACCAAGTGTTTGGTATTGGTTTTGACAATGCGGCTGGTAACTCTCCTAATGGTATTTACCACAACACTATCCGTATAGGTAGTAGTGATGAAACAGGTGTTCACGCTGCATTTGGTGCTGTAAAGCATAATACCACTGGTATGTTTTGGGATTTCAAAAATAATATTTTTGAAGTAAGCCAAGATGCTGCAAATGCAAGTGTTATGCATTGGCCAATTGATAACAGTGATAATTTAACAGCCGACTATAATAACTACTATGTTAGCGGAGTTTCTGCTAATGTTGGTTTTTATAATGCTACAGGCGCAGATTTAGCTGGCTGGCAAACAGCATCAGCAGTAGATGCCAACACGACAGATGTTGAAGTAGATTTCGTTTCTGCTACCGACTCAAGGTTAGGCCTTTCAGATGGCGACGCAAACCTAGCTGGTACTCCAATAGCTTCAGTAACTGTAGATTTTGATGGTACAGCTAGAGGCACTTTTGCACCATACAAAGGCGCTTTTGAAGGAGAAATTCCTTTTGCTGCACCTAATTACGATATCGCAGAATTTGCACTATTAGCACCTGCAGATTCTGCTAATATAGATCTAAATGGTGATATAGATACAGAAGTTGAATTCTCATGGGAAACAGCTGTTTCTGCTGATGCAATAACTTACACCGTTCATTTTGATTCATTAGATGGCGATTTCTCATCTCCAATAGTTAGTGAAGGCTCTGATGACAATGGTACCACAATAACTGGTACTTATGGCGACTTTGATGACATCTTAGCTGATTTAGGTGTTGAAGAAGGTGGAACCATTACCTTACAGTGGACGGTTAGCGCATCAAATAGTGATTCTACATTATTTGCAAGCAAAGCATTCGTAATTTCAATGACACGTCGTATAGCTGTTTCTAACGAGGTTGACGAGAAACCATTAAGATTCTCGCTATCGCAAAACTATCCAAATCCATTCAACCCTACATCTAATATCAGATTTACGTTGCCACAAGCAAATAACGTACGTTTAGATGTATATAACATTAATGGACAGTTAGTTAAAACTCTAGTTAACACTAGCATGACTGCTGGCGAACATACTGTACAGTTTGATGCAGGAAACCTTGCAAGTGGCGTTTACATTTATCGTATCGTCTCTGGCAACTTTGTTCAAAGCAAGAAAATGACTCTAATCAAGTAGTCACCGTAAATATTTAACCTATTTATGTTGAAAGCCCCTTCAGAAATGAAGGGGCTTTTTTTTATGCTTATACTTTTTATCACATGAAATCAGTCCTACCAAAACTAAATATTTCAATGACCACTCATTTCTAAGAATCAAAATTATAATGTGTATTATACGGGTGCTTTAATTCATCCACTAAAGACTGTTATACTTAGAAATAATGAATTTTATTCCTACATCCGATTCTAAAACACTCTACATAGACCAAATGGAAACACTATCTGCTTTGGGTATTTCCAAAAAATATGAGGCGGGCGAAACTATAGTGATGGAACATGCCAAGGTGCAATCAATCCCCTTTATAAAAAGCGGGAGTATTAAAGTGATTAAGTCGGATGATGACTACAAGGAGATTGTACTTTATTATTTAACAACAGGCGAAACCTGCGTTATGTCATTTTTAGCAGGTTTAAATAACGATACCAGTAAAGTGAAAGCAATAGCTGAAGAACCGTGCGAAATTATATTTGTACTTAATAGAATATTATAAAATATTGATAGACGGGTATATAATGTCCAAAATATATGGGGTATTATATAATGCGTATTCTAAAAGTTAGAATACGAAGGTTAAAAGTTAAGGTTTTATGCTTTTAATCGCCTATCAAACAATCATCAAACATATTTAGGAAGTTTTATGACACAACATTTACGAAAATTAATAATGAGCTTTGCTGTAAGCGCTTTTTTATTTGGCGCTCTTGCAGTTCAAACAAATGCTCAGGAGTTGAATACCATTTGGGAGCGCACAACACTAAACGCTGATCTCCCAAGCTGGTTTACTGTTGGCTCTGTTAGAGGTATGGCATACGGAACCGTTGATGGCAATAAGCGTATATACGCGGCAGATAGAGAAAATAACACCATTCGAGTATTGGATGCAGTAACTGGCGAAGATGTGACTCCAGCTACTGCATTTGATTTAACTGGCGTTGGAGGTGGAACATATGCATTAAATGATGTCGAAGTTTCTGATGACGGAGTTATTTTTCTAGGAAACCTAGCATCTGATACAAGCCCATTTAGATTATACTGGTGGACTCAAGAAGGTGGCGCTTACGCCGATTCTTTGACTATACCTGTAGCTGGTAGAGTGGGAGATAAATTTACAGTGGTTGGCTCTTTAGCTGATAACACTATTGAAGTATGGTTACCTGTTGCCTCTGTTGATCCTGGAATTGTATACGTTGCAACTACTGCTGACCAAGGAGCAAATTGGGATATCGAAACTATTACCTTAACAGGCACAATTACTGCATTAGGTGGAAGTATTGATGCAAATCCCTTAGCCCCAGGTAGAACCTCTGACTTTTATGTGGGCGGAAACGGTTCAGCTCCTGCTCGTTACTCAAGTAACGGAGAGTATGTGGAAAATAGCGTGTTTAATAGTTCATCTAGAAATGGTATGCAAGCATTTCAGTTAGATGGAAAGGATCATTTAGCTGTTTACACCTACAGACCAGACGGTGTAAGTTCAGGCAACATGACAGGCATGGTATATGTCTATGATGTTTCTGACGCAGAAAATCCAACAATAGTTGGTGAAACCCCATTAATGGGCGCAGATGTAAGCACTTATAGCTCTATTCATGGTTCAGCTAAAGCTGTGGTTAATGGTGATGGTACATATAACATTTATGGCCTAGACGGTGTTAATGGCTTAGCTGCATACACCAATGCTGCTGAGCCTGTTTATGTAGATACACCTTCCGATAAAGTATTCTTTTCAGAGTACATTGAAGGTTCAGGTAATAACAGAGCTTTAGAGATTTATAACGGCACAGATTCTACTGTTACTTTAGTGAATTACCGAATCGCACAAGCTCATGCTGGCAATTGGCAAAACTTCCATGAGTTTAAAGAAGGTGCAACAATCGAAGCTGGTGGAGTATATGTATTACTAAATGCAGACACGCCTGATAGTGTTTTCAACAATTCTCTAGCTGATGAAGTATTAGAATATCAAGGTGCTACTTCAGAAACTCCTTTTGATAATCCAACTCACTTTACAGGAAAGAAAGCGCTGGCGATAATACACGTTGATCCAGTAAGTGATGATACAACTTGGACTGATGTATTCGGTGAAGTAACTGACGCTTCGGATGGCTGGAATGTAGCTGGTGTTACTGGCGCAACCATCGACCATACCTTAATTCGCAAACCTAGCATTTCTGCTGGTAATTCAACCCCACTAGGTTCATTTGGAACTAACGCCGATGATAGCGAGTGGATTGTAAAACCCCAAAACTTTTTCGACAACCTAGGTAAACCAAGTGCCGATTTATTTGCACCACTTGCGGGTGATTACTATGTACCTAAACGTACAGAAGATGCTCAAGGTTTCGGTTCATTATATGAAGCACTGTATGCTGTAAGTCAATCTGGTTTGTCAGCTGCAACTACTATCTTTATTACTGATGATATAACAGATACTGTAGGTGTTTCTATTAACCGTAGTGATTTAACAGAATCAACTCCATTAACTATTAAACCAGCTCCTGGCGTAACTCCAACATTAGATGTTGTATCTAACGGTGGCGACGGTATCGCAATTATTCAAACCGATTACTTTACCATAGATGGTTCTAATACCGATGGTGGAACTACTCGTGACTTAACAATCACTAGTTCTGATGAAGGTCTTTCCAATATGGTTTGGACCAAAGCAGTTTCAAATACTACCATTAAAAATACCATAATTACTTATACTGGTACTAAACAAACTGTAAGCGGTATTACACCAAATACAACAGGTACTACCGCAAGTAGCGGATGGCTGATTGAAAACAACCAAATTGGTACAGAGAATGGTGATTTTCACCTAGCTGTCTATCCAAGAGGTGTTAGTTCTTCTAATACGGGGCAAGGCCACAAAATTATCGGTAACGATATTTATACCAACCGCCGTGGTATCGCAACTTGGCACTCTGAAGACACAGAAATAATAGGTAATACTATCACTATTGCGAGCCCAGCTGAAGATCAATCATGGTATAGTGGTATTTATTTGGCTAATGCCTATGGTACTACTAATGTTACTGGTAATACTATTAAAGGATTACAAGTGAACCACAGTACAAGTGAATCTTACGCTGGCGGTATTTTATTAAATGGTAATTCTGGAACTGTTAATATTACTAATAACGTAGTTGATGGTAGTGATTTCAAAAACGTAGGCGATGCAGTAGGTAATCGTGTGTACGGTATTGGAATTAACTATGCAGGTGACGATGCAGACTTTAATATTTACCACAACACTATACGAATTGGTAGTAGTGATGAGACTGGAGTTCATGCCGCATTTGGTATGGCTACTGTAACTTCTTCTACCCAAACTTGGGATGTGAAAAATAATATCTTTATAGTAGACCAAGACTCAACAAATGCAAGCGCTATACATTGGCCACTAGCAGATGGAGAAACTTCTACTTTAGAAGCTGACTACAACAACTACTATGTAAGTGGTGCAACTGCTAATATTGGTATGTACGGCGAAACAGGTGGCGACTTAGCTGCATGGCAAACAGCCTCTAGCCAAGATGCAAATACCACTGCTGTTGATGTAGACTTCGTTTCTGCTACCGATTATAGACTAGGTCTTTCGGATGGCGACGCTAATCTTGCCGGTACTCCATTAGCTTCAGTAACTGAAGATTTTGATGGTACAACTAGAAATACCGAAGCTCCATACAAAGGTGCTTTTGAAGGTAGTATTGATCTAGACGAAGATGGCGTTTCTAACGAGTTTAGTGAAGAACCACTAAGATTCTCGCTAGCACAAAACTATCCAAATCCATTCAACCCTACATCTAACATTCAATTTACGTTGCCAGAAACAAACAACGTTCGTTTAGATGTATTTAACATTAATGGACAATTAGTTCAAACTCTAGTTAACTCTAGAATGAACGCTGGCGAACATACTGTACAATTTGATGCAGGTAATCTTGCTAGTGGTGTTTACATGTACCGTATCACCTCTGGTAACTTTGTTCAAAGCAAGAAAATGACTCTTATTAAGTAGTCGTCGTAAATATTTAATCTATTTATGTAGAAAGCCCTTTCTTAATTGAAGGGGCTTTTTTTATGCCTATACTTTTTATACCCTAGATTCAGCCCTGCCAATGCTAGGTGATTGAATGGCAGGTTTATGATTATCACGTCAAGCAGGGTCATTCATGTTGATGTCAGGTAATTCGTATTTATGTAAACGAATCACCTAACATCTACAAGAATAAGTGGCCAGGAACATTATTAAACCATGACTACTCACTTTTAAGAATCAAAATTATAATGTGTATTATACGGGTGCTTTAATTCATCCACTAAAGACTGTTATACTTAGAAATAATGAATTTTATTCCTACATCCGATTCTAAAACACTCTACATAGACCAAATGGAAACACTATCTGCTTTGGGTATTTCCAAAAAATATGAGGCGGGCGAAACTATAGTGATGGAACATGCCAAGGTGCAATCAATCCCCTTTATAAAAAGCGGGAGTATTAAAGTGATTAAGTCGGATGATGACTACAAGGAGATTGTACTTTATTATTTAACAACAGGCGAAACCTGCGTTATGTCATTTTTAGCAGGTTTAAATAACGATACCAGTAAAGTGAAAGCAATAGCTGAAGAACCGTGTGAAATTATATTTGTATCTATTGATGCCATCCGAAATAAAATACAAGAACATCCCGAATGGCTTACTTACTTCTTCCAGATTTATCATAAACGATTTGAAGAGCTCCTGAATGTGGTAAACGATATTGCTTTCAAGAAGATGGATGAGCGTTTATTAAACTTGTTGCAACAACGCGTTAAACTCGCCCAAACAAACACCCTGAGTATAACTCACGAACAACTAGCCCAAGAGCTTGGCACGGCACGCGAGGTGGTCTCTCGTCTCCTTAAACAAATGGAACGCAACCAACTAGTGAGGCTCGCCCGTAATCAGATAACCCTTATGTGACTAAAGTTACGGACTTCGTTTTATATAGATGGTATCTTAAGTCTTTCAAGCAACACCTAAAATTTGAGTCCTATTTTGAAGCAAAAATTATTTTCTAATTGGCATACACGTCGCTGGATTGCTTTGATAGCAGGTCTATTTTTCGCATATCAAGCATTTAACAATTCTGAAGCACTTACAGGTGTTTTAAGCTTTTTATTCCTATTTCAAGCAGTTACTAATAGTGGATGCTTTGGTAGCCGCGGCTGTGCAGTACCTACCAGCGATACGGTAGAAACTGAAAACTCAGAAGTAATCTATACAGAAATTAAATCAGACTAACGATGAATAAGACCGACGAACTTGCACCCTTACATAAGCTAATTAATGGCGAAACTCCCGTGTTAGTTGATTTTTATACTGATTGGTGTTCAGCCTGTAAAGTGATGGATCCAATTCTTAAAGAACTTAAAAGTACTATGGGCGATAGCATTCAGGTCATAAAGATTGATGCTGAAAAAAATGCTGCGGCTTCTATCAAATACCAAGTTCGTGGTGTGCCCTCACTTATTTTATTCTATCAAGGCCATATTTTATGGCAACAAGCTGGCGTAGTACAAGCCAAGCAACTTCAATCAATTATAGAACAAAAAGTACCAGCATAATGAGCGATACAGAACATTTATACGATGTACATCTAGAATGGAAAGAAGGTAAAATTGGAACTCTCTCCTCCCCCGTTCTTAACAACGAGATTACTGTAGCCACCCCTCCAGAGTTTGAAGGCGGTGTGGCAGGGATATGGTCGCCCGAACACCTTTTTGTGGCGGCGGTGAGCAGCTGTTTTATGACTACTTTCACTGCAATTGCTGGCTTTTCGAAATTGGATTATAAAAATCTGAATGTTGCAGCTGAAGGCAAAATGGAAAAGGTGGATGGCAAATTTGTTATCAGTGCTATAACACTAAAGGCTGAGCTAACCATTTTTGAAGATGACAAAAAAGACAAGGCTATTCGCATTATGGAAAAATCCGAAGCCGCTTGCTTAATCTCCCGATCCATCAAAACAGAAGTTCACCTAGAACCTACTGTACTAATTTCGTAGATATTAGATGCAAGACACTTGTTAATAGACATAAGAAACAAGACGTAAGATTTAAGACATTTGGATTTTTGGAAAACGGGAAAATTCTGTCTTATATCTTACGTCTTGCTACTTAAATCTATTTTATTCCTCTGGTTCAAAATATGTAATACAGCTATGATGGAAATCTGTGTAAGGAAGCCTTATATACACTCTATTTAAGCATAGATTTTGATTGTGTGGAACCAGAGGTTCCTATCACACATTCCGAACGAGACGTTCGGAACGAGTGTAAGATTTAAGACATTTGGGTTTTTTAGTAAAACAGGAGAATTCTGTCTTATATCTTATGTCTTGTTTCTTATGTCTATTATGGTTGATTTCGGTTTATTATTACAACCGATAGTAAGATTATCAAAATACCAACCCATTGTATTGCTTTTACCTGTTCCTCTAAAAGTAAGTAGGCGCTAAATACCGAGACAGGAATTTCTAGGGATGCCATAATGCTTCCAAGTCCAACGCCAGTAAGTGGAAAACCTTTACTAAATAGTAATGGTGGTAATAAAGTACCAAAGAAAGCTAGAAACAAGCCCCAAGTAAGAAATACTGACAGGTCAAAATCCTGTAGATTAAAATCACTTATACCTGGGATATTCCAAAAAATAAGAACTGTAAGAAAGCCACCTAGTACTAGATACTTACTTCTTATTATGGTTGGTAGATGCAAGGCAACACTATTGGTTGCAACCATGGTTGTAGCGAAAGTGGTAGCAGCCATCAAGCCAAAAACAATACCAGGCCATTCAATATGAGCGGAAGCTTCCATCACATTCACAGCTAAGAGCGTTCCAAAAATCGTTGTAATCGCACCTATTACCTTGGCTTTGTTAAGCATGTGCCTCGCCATAAAGAACTCGAATACTAAGCCTATCCAAATGGATTGCATTAGCAGAATTATCCCCACAGAAACAGGCAGATATTGAATAGATAAGTAATAGAAACTAGAGGTAAAACCTAAGGAAGTACCATAAAGTACTAGTTTCATTTTTGAATCTCGTTTTATCGATGCAGAATTCAGTGTTTCCCCTTGATTAACTTGGCTCCTTTTCTCAAACATTTTGGCAGCAATAAATAATAATACAAAACCAATGAAGTATTGAGAAATGGTTAAGATGCCAGTGGAAATGCCGTTGTTGTTTGCCATTTTCACAAAAGTAGCCAATACGCCATAGCTAGATGCGCCGATGGCGATAAATAAAATCCCTTTTATATTTTTCATATAGTACGTAGAAGCAAAATAAATTTAGAAGAGTCCCGATGTCGGGGATTGATGAATTAGTCTAATGGCACAACGACTTGCAGAGGCCCAAAAAAATATGTCCCTAATTTTCTTAATGCTATAAAGATAAGGATTAGACTAATAACAATTTTACTCTATAAAATGCTTGTATAGCAGATTGTTTACAGGTGCTAGCAGGGAGTTGTATTCCCCTGTTGAGATATTTTTGCTTCCGTTAGTGATTACTACCATTCCATATTTCTTTTCGGGATGGAAAAACATGGAGCTATACAGGCCATAAGCAGATCCAGTATGGCCTTTTAAGGTTTCGCCAGGTATTAAATCCTCTACAGTGCGAAGAGCTAATCCATAGCTTGATAAGGGGTACATTTCAATGACTTCAGACTGCATCGCATCAGCACTTTTGGCAGACATAATTTCTACACCTTCAGAGGTGCCTTTATTCATGTGCATCATCATATATTTCGCTAAATCTGGGACAGAAATCTTCATTCCACCCGTTGGTGACAATGTAGGCGCACTATATCCCAAAATATAGTTATCAAACCTTTTACGATTTATGCTGTACGCAGAAGGAGAATGAGATGCTTCGCCAGTTTCCACATCTACATTATAAATCTGAGCAAACTTACTTGAGTCAAGCACATCAGCCAAAAAACCACCATAAAGATTTAATGGATCTAATATGTTTTCCTTCACGTAGTTATCAAAACGCACATCTGATTTACGCTCAATGATTGCCCCAGCCATGTTGTAGCAAAGATTGCAATAATCGTAGGCTGAGCCAGGCTCCACGTTGGTATAACTTTTAGCCCAATCCTTATTTACTGCAGGATTAATAACATCTAAAGTAAAATACCCATTCGAATCGTTTATACTTGAGGAATGAGAGAGTAACATTTTTAAAGTAATTACTGTATTTGGGAATTCAGGATTTCTAACTTTAAAACCCACCAAGTCGCTCACATCATCATCAAGCGAAGCTTTACCCTGTTCGATAAGTTGCATCATAGAGGTAGTTGTAAATGATTTAGAAATGGATGCAATTCGGAAAACATCCTCGCTAGAAAGTGCTACATCATTCTCAATATCCTTTAAGCCAAACGCCTTTGTATAAATGATCTCGTTGTCTTTAACCACCGCAACAGACAGCCCAACCGTATCATACTCCTCCATAATCTTGTTGATTTCTTCTTCAACATTTTGCTGAGTTCCACAAGCTAGAGTTGAGCTAATTAAAACTACAACCATTAAACAGATACTAAGGAACGAGATTCTACTTTTTAAGACATTCATATCAACTATTATTTTAAGCGTTTAGGCCGGCGGACATATTTATTTAAGCAAGATAGTACCATAATCTACAAAGCAATTCAATGGATGTGGGGATATTCTAGATTTATGTAACCGCACCGCACAAGCGGACGCTTGCGCTAGAGTGGTGAATTGTGATTTCTAACGAATGAAAAGGTTAACTAATAGTGAAATACTTTCTCATGAATAGTATAATTTTCTTCTGATGGGTATACATAGTAGAATTTATTTTTAAAAACATACCAAGGGGTCTTTCCATCTAATATTTCTTCCACTTTAGTAATCTTCTCTTCCTTTGTATTAAATACAACTAGCTCTGTTGCATTATTCTTATGCTTCACTATTAATAGCAGATGTGATTCATCTAACTTATATGATGATTGTATCGTGGAATTTGTTCTTAGAGATTTAACAACCTCACCTATTACTTGATGTGGGTTTTTGCTTGGATTTATACCTCTAGTTATTTTTTTAAATGATGGTATATGTATCACTACTGAACCTAAAAGCTCACCATTTTTGGAATATTTATATAGAACATTATCAAGTGGATTTATGAAGTATATTTTATCCTCAAATTGATGGATATAAAAATTTGAAATTCTATATAACATATTTTTTGCATTCAAATCTGGGACTTCAAAATCAATCAACATTTCGCCTTTCGTATTGTACGCTTTTAAGCTATGTGAGCCATTTTTCTCTGTATAGAATCCAACAAATGTAGAATCAGTTATAAACTTAAATCCAGATGGGGGGAGAAAAGACTTATCAAAAACTCTTATAGAGTCGTTATTCTTAGATATTAAAAAAGCCCATGGAGCCGAATTTGTAAAGAAAATATCATCTCTCAATACCTCTAATTTTATCGGCCGCCAATTAAATCCTGGAAAAGTATCCCTTGGATTTATTTCCTTAATAAACTCCCCTGTTTCTTTACTGAAAATATAACATGCAGGAATTTGCCGATCTAATGCGATAAAATGATCTTCTGTTACGTATAAAACAAAATTGCTTAATAAGTAATCTGGATCTAGTTCAATACTTCTTCCCTGTGCAGAAAGTCCGACAGTGGATATAATCAAATAAAAAACGATTACAAGATTCTTCATAATAAAAGCTGTTAGAAGATTTTAAGAAACATTACACCACAAATTTCTTTTAAGTTTGCAACTTAAAAGCTCTGGCCTAGGAAGTCTCTGACTTCCATTCGCTTATGTTTTTAGATTCTAAAACCATCCCTACATTTAAATAACTGTTGCCAGTAAATCAAGTACATGAATGAATATTTAATTTACTTCCGCCCTGCACAAGCGGACGCTTGCGCTAGACTTGGAAAGATACGGAGTGACTTTTCAATACTGGAAGCTGGAGCTTCAAGGACTGCGTTGCAAAGCCGGAGCTTTGCAACGAGAGAAAAAGTGCACAAGCTGAATTTGGGGAAATCTAGATCTACATTCGTATTTTCTATACCCGAGCTGATATAATTTGCTTAGGTATTGACTATTTATACCCAATCAGGTATAATATAAGATAATTACACTAATTCATACCCGTTCAGGTATATAATGAATAGAAACACATTGCTTATAGATTTTATAAAAAACCGCCGTTCTAAATTGGGGCTCACGCAAATAGAACTTGCGGAAAGAGCTGGTGTTGGCCTGCGCTTTATCCGAGATTTAGAACAAGGGAAAAAAAGCCTTCAATTAGATAAAGTAAATCAAGTTTTATTATTGTTTGGCCATATCATGGGCCCCGTACCTATAGAGGATAGAGATGAGTTATAGAAAGGCAAATATCTACGTGCAGGAATTAAAGGCCGGTATTTTAGAAGAAACAGATAGAGGCTATAAATTTACTTATGAGGCAGGTTATTTGTCCTTAAAGGATCCAGAGCCAGTAAGCCTAACTCTCCCCCTTCAATCAGAACCTTTTGAGTCCAATATTATTTTTCCATTTTTTGATGGACTTATACCTGAAGGATGGCTACTTGAAGTAGTAGAAAACACCTGGAAAGTTCAGCCTAAGGATCGAATGGGACTGCTTCTAGTAAGCTGCAAAGACACCATTGGAAATATAAGTGTGAGGGAGTCATGACTAGGTGCTTGATTTGTACACAAATAGTTAAAAACGGTGGTCAATATCATTCAAAATGTGTTCAAAGGTTATTCGAAACTAACAAAATCCCAACACTTGACGCTTCTCTCAGCCAACTCCATGAACTCGCTAAGAAATCTGTTCTACAGCGTGTCACGGTACCGGGCGTGCAGTCTAAGCTTTCGTTAGAAATTAATCGTAATACCGAAGGAACGGATAAGCTTACCATCGTGGGTTTATGGGGAAGATATATTCTTAAACCGCCGTCTAGTACCTGGGCAGAGCTTCCTGAAAATGAACACTGTACCATGCTTTTAGCAGATGCTGCAGGTATTGAAACTGTACCATTTGGACTTATTTACTTATCCTCGGGAGAAAAAGCATATATCACAAAGCGGATTGATCGAGATAAGAATGGCAACAAGTTTGCCATGGAAGATATGTGCCAACTAACTGGCCGGTTAACTGAAGATAAGTACAAAGGTTCTCACGAACAGATTGCTAAGGTTATAAAGAAATATTCAGCTAACCCCCTCTTTGATATTACACGATTCTTTGAACTCGTATTATTCTCGTATCTAACTGGAAATGGAGACATGCACCTCAAGAATTTCTCATTATTTAAAGATCCCAAGCTTGGTTGGAAACTATCCCCAGCCTACGACCTTTTGTCCACTAGACTCGTAATTCCAAAATCTCAAGACCCCGAAGAACTATCACTTACTATAGCTGGGAAAAAGAGCAATTTTTCCATTAAGAACTTCATTGATTTTGGAAAGTTAATGGGATTAAATGCTAAACAAATTGAGAATATTCTCGGGAAGTTATTAAGTAAAAAAGAGCAGTTTGAAACCATTATCGATCAGTCATTCCTGTCGGAAGAGCTGAAGGAAAATTATCGAATATTATTATTTAAAAGAATGAAAACGCTAAATAAATAAGGCTACAAACAATGATTATTGTATGATAATTACGGCAACAAATCTATACGCTATTTACACCTCGTCACGAAGTCTGTCTGCCGACATAGGCAGGTTTCTGCTTCTAACTAATAGTGAAATACTTTCTCATGAATAGTATAATTTTCTTCTGAGGGGTATACATAGTAGAATTTATTTTTAAAAACGTACCAAGGGGTCTTTCCATCTAATATTTCTTCCACTTTAGTGATTCTCTCATCCTTTGTATTAAATACAACTAGCTCCGTTGCATTATTCTTATGCTTCACAATTAATAACAGATGTGATTCATCTAATTTATATGATGATTGTATCGTGGAATTTGTTCTTAGAGATTTAACAACCTCACCTATTACTTGATGTGGGTTTTTGCTTGGATTTATATCTCTAGTTATTTTATTAAATGATGGTATATGTATCACTACTGAACCTAAAAGCTCGCCATTCTGGGAGTATTTATATAAAACATTATCAAGTGGATTTATGAAGTATATTTTATCCTCAAATTGATGGATATAAAAATTTGAAACTCTATATAACATATTTTTTGCATTCAAATCTGGGACTTCAAAATCAATCAACATTTCGCCTTTCGTATTGTACGTTTTTAAGCTATGTGAGCCATTTTTCTCAGTATAGAATCCAACAAATGTAGAATCAGTTATAAACTTAAATCCAGATGGGGGGAGAAAAGACTTATCAAAAACTCTTACAGAGTCGTTATTCTTAGATATTAAAAAAGCCCATGGAGCCGAATTTGTAAAGAAAATATCATCTCTCAATACCTCTAATTGTATCGGCTGCCAATTAAATCCCGGAAAAGTATCCATTGGATTTATTTCCTTAATAAACTCCCCAGTCTCTTTACTGAAAATATAACATGCTGGAATTTGCCGATCTAAAGCGATAAAATGATCTTCTGTAACGTATAAAACAAAATTGCTTAATAAATAATCTAGATCTAGTTCAATACTTCTTTCCTGAGCAGAAAGCCCGACAGTGGATATAATTAAATAAAAAACGATTACAAGATACTTCATAATAACGCCCCCTAGCGCAAGCGTCCGCTTGTGCCAGATCCGCCTAAATCATTCCATATTTCAAGTCTATCCATTTCCGTTCAATACCCACACTAGTTGGGATTAGTATGTAATCAATTCTTCGCACGCTGATATAATACTACTTATCAGTCGTTTATGGAAGTCACAGACTTAAGATGTCATTGGAGGGGATAAACAGTAAACAAAACTGGTCCAAGTAGACGCTTGAACCAGTTTTGCTAATTTTTACATGTTTGAAGTTGGTGGGATTTTGCCATACCAGATATTTTCTATAAATAGTCAAACCCATACTATTCTGCACAAGCGGACGCTTGCGCTAGAGGGAGTCACAGACTTAAGATATCATTGGGTTTAATAATTCCATTCTTAGTTAGTTCTTGTACCAACTGCTGTACCACCATTTGTACCCTCCAACTAGCATAACACATGCTGCAAGTGTAATTATCTCCACTTAACTGTACAACTAGAATTTGACTAAAAGACATAAAAAAAGCCGCTTGAGCAATGCTTAAACGGCTTTTTTAATATGTGGGCCCAGCAGGACTTGAACCTGCGACCAATCGATTATGAGTCGACTGCTCTAACCAACTGAGCTATGGGCCCTTTTTGAGAGCCGCAAAGTTACGAGGTTTAAAGCCTATTTGAAAGTATTATTGTTAATTTTGTGAACCTTCTTCACTTTTTTACTTTTTCGACTCTTTTTGCTTGTCAGGACGTACTGTTAATAACGGTACATGTACATGCTGTGACACTTGCTCGGTCGTAGAGCCTAAGAATAAGCGTGCTAGGCCAGTATGCCCGTGTGTACTCATTACAACCATATCGGCATTGCCATTCGCATAATCTACAATATCGCGATTAGCTGAGAAGCCTTTGGTTACTTCCGTATTTACATTTATAGAAAACTTTTCGCCATCAAGCTCTCCTTCAATTGCATACGCATCCTTATCATCGTCTCGTACAAACTTCAGCCCTAGTTCATTATTTTTATCTAAATAGCCACCTACCTTATTCAGTAGTGATGTTTTTATAACATTCTCATCATCAAATGGTGGGAAGAGAGGAATCATCTCAACATCCGCAGTATAAAGTTCTACACTGTGGAAGAGTGTGAGACTAGCGCCAAACTTATTCGCAATTTGAACGGCTACAGGCAAAGCTGCAAAAGATGCGTCAGACATGTCGAGAGGAACCATAATGTTATTTAGATCCTCTTCTTTGAAAGGCTTCTCCATTGAGAATACTGGAATTTCACTTCTGCGTAGCACCTTTTCTGTAACACTACCGCGTAGAAACTCTGAGCCGTGTTCGCCTCTAGTTGCCATTAAAATAATATCGTAGCGCCCACTATTAGCTTGCTGCACAATGGCTGAAGAAGGTGAGCGGTCGATGATGGATATCATTCTACCACGATTCTCCTTTTTAATATACTTTTCTGCAAGACCTTCTAATTTGTTATGCGCCACATTTAGCGCTTTTGGATATAATTCCTTTTCTAGATCATAGGGATACCCAATATGCGCGAAACTCTCAGCAAAGTACTTTGTTACAGGCACCACGTGCATCAAATGTATGGTACTACCAAAGTCATTAACAAAAGATTCTGCGAGCTTGAGAACTGAAATTGACTCTTCAGAAAAGTCAGTTGGGATTAAAATATTGTGTGCTTTCATTACGCCCTCCGTGTTTGGTTCTTATCTTAGTATATAATTATACATATACATAGTGAAGATTTAGTGAATTTGTTCTGAATTCTAACATATACAACTTAGAGCAACCACAATGTTAAAAAGTGTGCAAGGTGTAGGTATCAGAATATTAACTAATAGCTGGAATTACTCAAACAAGTAGAGCCGTCACAATAGATGTTAGGTGATTTATTGATGACTTTAGGTTTTTTGAAGCAGTGTTACCTAGCTACCGAATCTTATGGAGCGGTCCCCGTCCCATCGGGACGATATGTTTGTAACCCAAATAGTGACCGTTATCCACCTGCCCCATTCGGGGCAGTACAAGATTATGTTTATCTCTCAATTGCACGATGCACGGCCTTACTCGTATTGCACCTACGGCGCAAGGATTTGCAAGCTATCTAGGTTTTGTACAAATATACCGCACCTACAGAGCGGAATTTGTGTAGACTTCTGAATTATTTAAAACTACCTAGAATTACCTTACTTCAACACCTAGGTTTTATCTCTTAGCTTATCTAAGCCGCCCACCATTATAATACCTACAATCATCCCAATGATTCCTTCCCATACTTTGGGCTCATCTTTTGGGGTTTCGCCAAAATAACCAGGCACATACGGTTTAGAGGATAATAGTTTTCTTTTCACCCTTTCTACCTTAACGGTTTTGAGCGTTGTTAAGGCATCTGCACCTAAATTCTCATCTACTAATTTATAATATTCAGGCAGGTTAGAATTGGCTCCATTTTTCAATAGTTCAATTACTATAGGATCTGTAACCGATAGCTCTTCCACATCCCGAACAGATTCCACAAAATCACGGTGCTGGTAAGGCCATATTACAAATAATGATCCAATCAAAAAGCCAATTAAAACCGCTATAGTGAGTGCATTGTACTTTGAAAGCAACCAAGATAAAAACCTAGAGAAAAGTGTAATTCCCACTAAAGCGCCTAACACAAATGGTGTGATTGCAATAAGACCATCTAAGGTTTGTGGACCTCCAATTTTACCAAGTTGCATGAGTATAAAATCATATTTCCTCATAATTAGTAAAAGGTATGAACCAGAAATGCCGGGTAATATCATTGCTGTGATAGCTATACAGCCACTTAAAAATACAAACGCGGGGTTTTCTGGGGTATCGGCAGGCACTAAGTTAACTATCCAAACACCAAATGCTATTCCAGCCAACAACATTACGCCTTCTTGCCACCTAAAACTCTCAATTTCTTTTATTAGGATGTAGATAGAGCCTAATATTAAACCAAAAAACAAACCATATACCGCCTCAGGATCTGTAAACATGTACTCTTGCAAAGGCACAACTTTCGTGAAAAATGCAAAGGCAGAGAAAACTCCGATTAAAAGAAACCCTAAAAATCGGAGATGAACTTCTTGAAGTGCTTCTTTAATTCTAAATTTAAAGAGAGCTTTTAAAAATGGAGTATTAACACTTTTTATAGCATTTAAAAGACGCTCATAAATCCCTAAAATAAGTGCTAAAGTTCCTCCGCTTACACCGGGCACAATATCTGCCGAGCCCATTAAAAAACCTTTAATAACTAAAAATGGAGCCTCTTTGAAAGTTGTTTTGTCTTTTTTAGTTGAGCTCATTAATTATTATCCCACCCCTTTTCACCAATTAACGGTACAAATTTAAAATTATCGAATTCTTCTTGGCTGTATTCAGTTTCTGTTGCTCTCGTAATCTTGAGCATTCTTTGCGACACTTCATCGCCCACAGGAATTACTAAAATTCCACCTAATTTTAGCTGTTTAATTAAATCACTGGGTACAACTGGCGCTCCCGCAGTTACAATAATTCCATCATAGGGCGCATAGGTTGACCACCCTAAAGTTCCGTCTCCAGCTTTTAAAAGTGCTCTATAGCCTTCTTCACGCAGTGCTTCTTTTGCACGATGATACAGTTCGTTATGCCTTTCTACACTGTAAACTTCTGCACCCATTTCGCATAATACCATACATTGGTAGGCTGATCCTGTTCCAATTTCTAAAATTTTATGGCCGGGTTGCACATCTAATAATTCGGTTTGTGCTGCCACGGTATAGGGTTGCGATATAGTTTGTCCTAAACCTATGGGTAGAGCGCTATCATCGTAAGCACGGTTATGTAAGGCAGTATCAACTAGTTTGTGCCTCGGAATTTTAGCCATTGCCTTGAGCACGCGCTCGTCTTTGATCCCTTTTTCCCGAAGCTCCTCAATTAGTTTTAGCCGCGGGCGCGTAAATCTTCGATTCGTTACCAAAATATACCCTTATTCTGTTTTGTGATAGGCGTGAAGTATAGCCATTTCATTAATTAGTTTACTGATGCTTTTTTAATTTTTGTGCTTCAAACGCATATAGGAAGAAGTTAGGTGATTTTAGACATAGATAGGATTCTATAATTATGCTCATATTGCCTCTTAATTAGATTTTTCAACTTAAAATCACCATTCGGCACTCGATAAAATTCTCCTTATCTTTAAGGATGATTAAGAATGAAGAAACCATCCCAAAAACCGATCTAAAATCTTTAACTAAATCAGAGCTTTTTGAGTTTTGCAAAGAGCTAGGTTTACCCCGATATAGAACCGACCAAATTTTCCAATGGCTCTATGAAAAAGGTGCTTCTAATTTCGAAGAGATGACGAATCTGCCTAAAGATCTTCGAGCAAAACTAGATGAAATAGCAATCATCAATAGAATAGAACTTACCCAGCAGCAACGTTCGACTGACGGTACTATCAAATTTTTATTTACGCTGCGCGATGAGGGACAAGATTTTAAAATTGAAGCGGTTCTCATCCCAGACTTCTTCCCAGATGGTGTGGCAGATCGCCTTACAGTTTGTGTGTCTTCTCAGGTAGGGTGTGTGTTTGGATGTGCTTTTTGCGCTACGGGTAAAATGGGTTTCTTCAGAAATTTAAGTCATGGAGAAATTGTAGATCAGGCTCAATACATCAACGAAATTGCTTTGGCAGAGCACGGCAAAAAAATTACCAATATTGTTTATATGGGTATGGGCGAGCCTTTGCATAACTATAAATCCGTTATAGAATCCGCATCTATTATTTGTGATCCGTTAGGAATTGGCTTGTCACCAAAACGAATTACCGTTTCTACCGTCGGTCTTACAAAACAAATAAAAAAGCTTGCTGAGGAAGAACAACAAGTTAACCTAGCCATCTCTTTACACGCCGCTTCAGATGATAAAAGAGATAAGATTATGCCTATTAACAACTCTATGGATTTAGAGATGCTTAAGGAATCGGTTACCTACTATTTCCAAAATACTAAGCGACCTATAACCTATGAATATTTATTATTCGATGAATTTAACGACACTAGCGAAGATGCTCGTAATCTTGCTAAAATTGTGAAGTGGGTGCCAAGTAAGGTCAATATTATCATGTACAACAATGTAGCTGGTGTGGCTTTACACCGGGCACGTGAAGAGCGCCTCGACAACTTCCTTAAAGAATTAGTACGCAACGATGTTCGTGCAACTGTTCGCCGTAGCCGCGGCGATGATATTGATGCAGGTTGTGGTCAACTTGCCATTCGTGAAGGCGCCCCTCGTGGTAAAACCATAGCCAAAGAAAATTAAACATAAGATGTAAGAGTTAAACCATAAAAAATTTCTAATTCGGCTCAAGTACTAGAATCCAAAATCTTATGTCTTACTCCCTGTGCCTTTCCCGAAGTATCGGGATTGTTCTATTTCAGAGGGAGAACTCTTGAGCACACAATGTGTCCACAATCTTAGTATTAGTGGTAGTATCCCAAATAATGTGTATCTGTTATTTTGATTTTCATGATGTAATCTGAGCTGTAAACAAGGCTCATGAATCCGTTATGTCGTAAAGGAACCAGAGGTTCAGTCAGGCATTACGAACGGGACGTTCGTAACGAGGGAAAGTGTCTCCCTTAGGAGGGAGACCGAAATAAAACTTGTTTTATTTCAGAGGGAGGACTCGTGAGCACACAATGTGTCCACAATGATAACAGAAAGAATTGGGCTAAAGCCCGGTTTTAGGAAGTCAATTTAACCACTGGCTAAAGCCAGTGGCAATTATGGGGAAATCTTATGTTAAATCTGAGTGTCTACTGAACTATCCAAATCCCATTCTGAGTTCTGACTACTGGATTCCCCAAAACTCATTACTTAATAAGTTTCAAAACCCTGTCAAATCTAGGAACTCCATTATCGTGCGAGTACCAAACAATAACAGCATCTCCAATAATATGATCTTCGGGAATGAACCCCCAAAAACGGCTATCCTCACTATTATCTCTATTGTCACCCATTCCAAAATAATAGTTCGATTTAATCACATATTTATTCGTTTCAACACCGTTGATAAGGATTTTACCATTACGATTTTCGAGGGTATTACGCTCGTATCTCTCAATAAGATCTTTGTAAATAAACCAATTCTCGTTGTTAAGCTCAATTTCTTGCCCTTTAAAAGGAATCACAAATGGAGCCATGTGATCTTGGTTTTTAAATGCTCTCGAAAAAGTTCCTGCACTCTGCACATAACCTTGCGAGGTTTCTTCTTCTGGAACCATATAAAACCAGAGGGAATCCACTTCTTGCCATTTCCTTAGTTCTTCGGCCGCCAACTCACTTAAATTAACTCTATAGGTGTCCTCACCTAGATAATCCATATAGGTGTCGTTATAAACAGGGCCTGCGCCAGAGGCTTTTAGTTTAGCTTCACTCAAACGTACTCTATTTTTCATTTTAAGCAGATAATGGCGCTGTAAACCTTCATGATTTACTTCACGCTCACCATTTATATAAAGAACTTTTCCTCTAAGCTCTAGGGTATCACCCGCTATAGCAACGGCGCGTTTAATATAGTTTGTTTTTTGAGAAGTGGGTTTCACTTCAAAGGGCACGTTAAAAACAATTACGTCGTTCCTTTTTACATCACGGAAACCAGGTACTCTAAACGACGGAAGTTTAACTCCAGGTAAACACCAATCGGTAAAGGGAACACAAACACCCATGGGGGTACGTGGACCATAAGTAATATTCGAAACGATTAAAAAATCGCCCACCATTAATGTTTTCTCCATTGATGGCGTTGGAATTTTATACGATCCAAATAGTAATGCTCTTAAGATAGCCGCTGCAAAAAAGGCAAAGACAAGTGCGTCTAACCACTCTCTAATCCACGATTTAGCCTTTTTATCGTCTTCTGATTCGCTTTTACTTCGTTTCCAGAATGGTGATTTTTCCTGATTGGGTGATTGATTTTCTTCCACGTATTTAACTAATTAAAATTTTATATGAGGTGGTTGTTTTATTTCAACTTTGGAATACTTCCCACCTTTATAACTCACATTATACCATTGCTTTCGTTCTGGGGAGTAAAAGTAGTCATTAAATTCCTTTGCGTCCGTTTCTGTTACGAGCCTAGTTAGCGTTCGTTTCACTTGTGGCATCATATCTATATACCTACTCGCGCCAACATATACCAACCCGTTCTCAAAAGGTCCATCAAGATCTAAAATCATCATAGGAATATTACCATCAATAATAAACCAATACTCAAATTGAACGGCTTTCCCGTCTCTATACTCACCAGATGCTATAATATCCTCAATAGTTTGAGTAGGATCCCCAAATATACCTTGCAAGTGTGCTCGTATTTCAATAGCGGGCATTCTGTCTAAGCTATTATAATTAAAGCCCTGTCCAGTCCATTTAATATCGCTAAATTTACTTTGAAACTTGGCTTTTTCGCTAGCTTCTACTTTAACAATATCAGGCTCTTCAAATTGTGCAAATGTAGCTGTTGATAGCATAATCATTAATATAAAAAATAAAAAAACATGCTTCTTTAAAGCGTTACTAACCATATTTATTTGTCCTCATCATCCATTGATAGTACTACTAGAAATGCCTCTTGCGGAATTTCTACGGAGCCTACCTGTTTCATTCGTTTTTTACCTTCTTTCTGTTTTTCAAGCAGTTTGCGCTTTCTAGAAATATCACCACCATAACATTTTGCCGTAACGTCTTTTCTAAGCGCCCGTACAGAATCTCTAGCAATTACTTTATTTCCTATTGCCGCTTGTACGGCCACTTCAAACTGTTGACGCGGAATCAGCTCTTTCAATTTTGCGCACACTTTACGCCCTTGATAGTACGCCTTATCTCTGTGGGTAATACTTGACAGTGCATCCACAGGTTCCGCATTCAATAAAATATCTAAACGTACCAAATCACCTTTTCGGTATTCAATAAATTCATAATCTAACGAAGCATATCCTTTAGTATTTGACTTTAATCTATCATAAAAATCAAATACTACTTCAGCCATGGGCAATTCATAGATTATCTCTACCCTATTATTTTGCATAAACATTTGGTTTACATAAATCCCACGTCGCTCTTGGCAGAGTTTCATAATAGGGCCAATATAATCGGCTGGGGTAATAATGCTTGCCTTAATATATGGCTCAAATATAGAATCTATAGCTCCTACATCTGGCATTTCGCTAGGATTATCTACCCTAACCATTTCGCCACTTTGTAGCTTAACCTCATACTTTACGTTAGGGACAGTTGTAATTATATCGATGTTAAATTCTCGATCTAATCTTTCTTGAACTATCTCCATGTGCAGCATCCCTAAGAAACCTGCTCTAAACCCAAAGCCTAACGCTTTCGATGTTTCTGGCTCGTAGTTAAGAGATGCGTCATTAAGTTGAAGTTTTTCTAAAGCGCCACGTAAGTCTTCAAAATCTTCTGAACTAACGGGGAATATTCCACTAAAAACCATGGCCTGAGCTTCTTTATAACCAGGAATTGGCTCTTTAGCGCCATTTTTTACGGTAGTTATAGTATCCCCAACACGCACATCTTTTAGCGTTTTTACGCTACCAATAACATAACCAACTTCACCCGCTTTAAGTTCTTTGGTGGGTTCTTTAGTCATCCGTAAAAAGCCTACATCCTCAGCATAATACTCCATACCGTTCGACATAAACTTAAAAGCCTCGCCCTTTTTAAGCACGCCTTCTATTACACGAACGTAAGCAACCGAACCTCTATAAGTATCAAAAACAGAATCAAAAATTAAGGCTCTTAATGGCTTATCAATTTCTCTTTTAGGCCCTGGAATTCGCTCTATTATAGTTTCTAATAATTCCGGTACTCCTTCGCCTGTTTTACCTGAAATGTGTAGAATATCTTCGTACTCACAGCCTATTAAATCTACTATTTGCTGGCCTACGCCAACAGGGTCAGAGCTAGGTAAATCAACTTTATTTAGAATGGGCACAATTTCTAACCCTTGCTCTATAGCTTGGTATAAATTAGAAATTGTTTGAGCTTCAATACCTTGTGCGGCATCCACTACTAATATTGCACCTTCGCACGCTTTTAGCGCGCGCGAAACTTCGTATGCAAAATCAACGTGACCTGGGGTATCTATAAGGTTGAAATTATAAATCTCGCCATTGGGGCGTTTGTAATCGATCTTAATGGCATGACTTTTTATAGTAATACCACGTTCACGCTCCAAGTCCATATCATCTAAAACTTGGGCCTGCATTTCTCGTTCACTAATTGTGCCCGTCATCTGTAAAAGTCGATCTGCCAAGGTAGATTTACCGTGGTCAATATGGGCAATAATGCAAAAATTGCGAATGTTATTCATGTAAATGTGTCTGTACGTCTCTTCATTAGTCTACAAAGATACAAATTCGGCACGAGCTACTGAAAATAATGTTTAAGAATCGAAAATGAATATTTCTTAAAATACTGAGCTACACTTATTTGCTACTCAATACATTTCACGAGGCTGGGCAGCTCTACTTTCCAATAACGCTAGCCTTTCTTGCACTTACTGTTTACTAACTAAACAGTTAATATTTTTCTATTTTTTCTACTTAATAATACGTCCTAAGCAGAATAGATGCGCTTTATATTTTTATCGAATATTTAAAGCAGGGAACTTATCAACTTAACAATAAGCACTAAAAGCATAGTTTCTCAGATTATTTATCTTGATATAAAATCTATAATCACCTTGTAAAGGTATTTTGCTTAGGCTTTTTTTGTAATTAATATTTATTAAAAGTAGAGGTTAACTCTTCATTTAGTCGATGTTTTTGAGAGTAATACATTATACTTGTCCCCTACTTTAAGATGATTAGGCTTGTCTATTTTTCTGGGCTCAATAGCTCGATATGAAATCTAAAATGCTCGTCTTCTAAAGCCATTGTAGTATAAACATCTTTTATTAGCTCAAATACCACTTCCGCGTCGCCAATTACGGTAGTAGACAAGTAGCCGACTTCAATACGAACGTCATATTGCGCTAGATGCTCTAGTAGCTCTTGTACCTTTTCGCGCGGTTCGTGAGTTGAAAATGGGATATAAGTTAATTGTGCAATAGTTGTCATAAATCAGATTTATTCTTTTTTTTGTAGTTCTGCATGAAGATAACAAATATTGAATTTAGAATAGCCTCTTTACCATAATTTTAGTTCTTGACATACAGGGCTCCTTACTTTACCTAAAATGTAAAATATGTTAATAGAGTAAGTGTTAATTCCTTAATTCCTATTAACCAATAACTAATTCTTGTTCACTGATAACTGCTCACTGCCCACCAATTTCCAACTTTTGAACTGTGATTTATTTGATTTGTGTGATGTGGATGATGGAATGTGGATGGAAACAGAACTAATGCCTAAAAACTCACCGTTCATACCGAACCAAAAAAGTGAATAGGATTCATGAGCTTTGTAATAACTCAATAGATTTCTCCGCTGCGGTCGAAAAGACAAATAGTGGCTGGTCTTGAAATATTTAATATACATTCTGACTCCTGAATTCTGACTCCTCCCCTAATCCCTCAATCTCTGTTAACTAATAACAAATCCCCCTTTCCTCAAGTGTTACAAATCCCTATATTCTCACTCGTGAAAAGCACAACTCTACATACTACCCATCTCCATCATGGTGTCCATCATCCCCATCGCGGGCATCATCATTGTGCTTAATAATTTCACACATTCTATTTTTTCTTTAAAACTCATTCCCAACATTTTATTTACTGACTCATGACTCGTTCGAAAGATTCTTCGACCTCATTACGTATAGCCATTCAAAAAAGCGGCCGACTAACTGAAAAAACCGTTGATTTACTCCATGGTATTGGTATTGAATTCGACAACTATAAACGCAACCTGATGGTTAAAACGCGCAATTTTGATGTAGAATTACTACTACTGCGCGACGATGACATCCCTGAATATGTACAAGATGGAATCTGTGATTTAGGTTTTGTTGGCGCCAACGAAGTGTTTGAAAAAGGAGCCGATGTAACTGTACTACGTGGCCTTAATTATGGCAATTGTAGGCTAGCTTTAGCGGCACCTAAAAATGGCTCTATCAAAACTGCCGAAGATTTTGAAGGCAAAACCATTGCCACTAGCTACCCGAATATCACTAAATCCTTTTTTGACGAGAAGAACATTTCCGTAAATATAGTTGAGATTTCTGGTGCTGTTGAAATCACCCCTCAATTAGAAGTAGCCGACGCTATTTCCGATTTAGTTTCTACAGGGGGCACACTACGTGCGAACGGTCTACTTGAACTTTTTACCATTTTAGAGTCTGAAACCAAGCTAATCCGAACAAATCAAGAGCTTTCGATTGGGAAAAAAGATCTCATCGAAAAGTTTTTACTACGTATTGATGGCTTTCAGCAGGCGAAACAAAGCCGTTATATTATGATGAATGCTCCAGCTAAAGACGTAGATAAAATTCGGGATATAATTCCTTCAATGAAAAGCCCTACAATAATGCCTTTAGCACAAAGTGACTTAGTGGCTATCCATACTGTAATTCCTATCAACCAATTTTGGACGGTTATGGAAGATCTTAAAGCAGCAGGTGCCTCCGATATTGTAATGCTCCCGATTGAAAGCATGTTTTTATAAGCCATGAATACTTTTCAATACTCAAAACTTTCAGCATCCGAAATCCAAAGGCTGGTTAAAAGACCAAAAATGGATTTTACAGCTATTTTTGAAACAGTACAGCCCATTATTAATGCTGTACAGGCTAATGGCGATCAAGCGGTTCGTACTTTCACAAAAAAGTTTGATGGTGTAGAACTGTCTAACATTACCATTAATCCTGCCGAGCTTGAAGTCAAGCTAGACCCAAATACCAAAACGGCTATTGATACTGCATTCAACAATATTAAGCAGTTTCATGAGGCGCAAAAAACAGATTCTATAACGGTTGAAACGATGCCCGGTGTTTCGTGCTCGCGATTTACTAGAGCCATTGAACGCGTGGGAATTTATGTACCTGGAGGAACCGCTATCCTCCCTTCTACTGCTATGATGTTAGCCATTCCAGCTATGCTCGCAGGCTGTTCAACTATTATTCTTGCGACTCCGCCTAAATTGGATGGAAGCATTGCACCTGAAATTATTTACATCGCCCAAAAAACAGGCGTTCAAAAAATTCTTTTAGCTGGAGGAGCTCAAGCAGTAGCTGCCCTCGCTTTTGGTACTGAATCCGTTCCTAAAGTGGATAAAATTCTTGGCCCAGGAAATCAATTTGTTACGGCTGCAAAAATGATTCTTCAGAATAGTGAAGCACAAATTAGTATTGATATGCCAGCTGGGCCTTCTGAAGTTCTTATCATCGCAGATAAGCAAGCAAACCCTGCTTTTGTAGCTGCCGATTTACTCTCGCAAGCCGAACACGGCAAAGACAGCCAAGTGGTGTTGGTAGCCACCCAAGACTTTGATTTAGCCACTTTAAAGATAGAATTGGAGCAACAGCTTAATGCACTTTCTAGAAAGGAAATCACTGCTCAAGCGTTAACTAATCATTTTACTATTCTAGTAGATTCGTTAGATGAAGCGTTCGCATTTTCTAATGAATATGCTCCTGAGCATTTAATTGTAAACACCGCTAATGCTAAAGACTATTTGGATAAAATTACCAATGCTGGTTCTATATTTCTAGGAAATTGGACGCCAGAAAGTGTGGGCGATTATGCTTCAGGTACCAATCACACTTTACCAACTTATGGTTACGCTAAAATGTATAGTGGAGTGAATTTATCTTCGTATCAAAAATCCATTACTGTACAAACACTCAGCCAAGAAGGACTTAAAAACATTGGCACCACCGTAGAAAAACTTGCGGAAATTGAAGGCTTAGATGCGCATAAAAATGCAGTTAGCATTCGTCTAAAGGAAATAACATAGAGTATTTACAATCAACAACATGATCCGAAAATTCGATATTGATACACTGGTTCGCGAGAATATTCGCAACCTAAAGCCATACCGCTCGGCTAGAGACGATTTTGATTCTGGAATTTTATTAGATGCCAACGAAAATGGGTTGGGTGCAGCTTTCCAAGATGATATGGATTTGCACCGTTACCCGATGCCACATCAGGAATTATTGCGTGATAAAATTGCGGAATTTCGTTCTGTAAAAAGAGAAAACGTGTTTGTAGGCGTTGGCAGCGATGAAGCCATTGACTTACTTTTTAGAATTTTTTGCGCGCCAGGGAAGGATCGAATTATAATCAATCCACCTACCTATGGAATGTATAAAGTCTCTGCTACTATCAATGATGTAGCTGTGGATGAGGTGTTGCTTACTGAGGATTTCCAGCTTAGACCTAGCGCCATTTTGGATGCAGTAACACCTAGTACAAAGATTGTTTTTATTTGCTCCCCAAATAATCCTACGGCGAACAGTATCAACAATACAGATATACTTTCCATCCTTCAGAACTTTAATGGAATTGTAGTAGTAGATGAAGCCTATATCGATTTTAGCGACGAAGAAAGCTATGCTTCACTATTGCCAGAATATCCAAATCTTGTAGTACTGCAAACCATGTCAAAATCATTTGGTTTGGCCGGTATTAGACTCGGAGTTGCATTTGCTTCGCCAGAAGTCATCAGTTATATGTTGAAAGTAAAAGCACCGTATAATGTGAACAAACTCACTTCAAAGGTTGCTTTGGAAGGTTTCAATCAAGTTCAAAAAATGAAAGAAAATGTACAGATTTTGATCAATGAGCGTGATGATGTGGCAGCTGAACTCGAGAAAATACCAGAGGTTCTTAAAGTATTTCCTAGCGACGCTAACTTCTTACTTTTTAGAGTTAACAACGCGTATGAGGTGTATCAGAATTTAGCAAAAGAAGGCGTTGTGATTCGTTATAGAGGCAACGAACCTTTTTGTGAAGACTGCCTAAGATTATCTATTGGCACTCCTGCAGAAAACAAAGCGTTTCTAGAGGCGCTAAAAAAAGTATTGGTAGCTTAGGTTCCATTTTTAAAACAAAAGATTTACTCATTAATTTATATTTCCATGATTATTGATTTCGATATCAAAACCCTTGCCAACATAAATTCAAATTTCTTATTTAGGCAGGGAAGTATTGCTGCTCTACAGAAAATTCAAGATTCAGGGCATAGTTTCACTATCTCAGGCGGAGCATTAAGTTCAGAGCAATTGAATATTTTAAATCAAGAAGACCTCACCCCTAGTGATGATTCTTCTAAAACAGATTTTAAGGTCCAACTTGATGGGGAGGAATTAACTCTTCTAAAAGATGATGAAACTCGCTTTTCGACCAGTTCTATTCGAGAATTAGCAGAATATCTTTCAAAAAATGCACGGACAGCCTCTTTAAAAAGAACAACCAACGAAACTGATATTTCCATTTCATTAAACCTTGATGGTTCAGGAAAGGCGAACATTAATACAGGGCTAAAGTTTTTCGACCACATGCTCGACCAAATTGCTCGTCACGGCTTGGTTGATTTAGAACTTACCTGCAATGGTGATTTAGATATTGATGAGCATCATACCATCGAAGATGTGGCTATTGCTCTTGGCGAAACCATCACCAAAGCACTTGGCGACAAAAAAGGCATAGACCGCTACGGTTTTGTTCTACCAATGGATGAAGCTCAAGCTACTGTTGCAATGGATCTTTCTGGGAGACCTTATTTAGTATATGATGTTCCGTTATCACGCGAATATGTAGGCGATTTCCCTACGGATATGCTCGAGCATTTCTTTTATAGCCTTGCTATGAATTTGAAAGCTACCTTGCATATTAGTTGCTATGGCAATAACGATCACCACAAAGTAGAAGCTTGCTTTAAAGGCTTTGCACGTACTCTTAAAGCTGCTGTTGAACAAAATGACCGCATCAAAAATCAAATCCCAAGTTCAAAAGGCACTCTATAAATTTTGATAGCCATTATTAAATATCGCGCTGGAAATACTGCTTCTGTAGCTAATGCACTCAGCCGTTTAAATGTCGATTTCTTTTTTGCCGAAACACCCGCTGTTTTAGATAAAGCCACCGGTGTTATATTTCCTGGCGTCGGACATGCTTATGCTGCGATGGAATCGCTGAAAGAAAGCAAAATGGATGAATGGCTAAAGAAAACGAAGAAACCTGTTTTAGGAATTTGTGTGGGGATGCAGCTTTTATTCGAATCCTCAACCGAAGGCGACACTAACGGGCTTGGCGTTATTCCTGGTAGGTTGCAAAAGTTTGAATCCAACACTGAAAAAGTGCCACACATGGGCTGGAATACTCTAAATAGTATTTCAAAGCATCCACTTACTAAAGGAATTAATAGCAATAACTACCTCTATTTTGTGCACAGTTATTTCGCACCAATTAGTGAGTACTCGGTAGCTAACTGCTCTTATGCCCAAGACTTCATTGCTATAGTTGCAAAAGATAATTTTATGGGTGTACAGTTTCACCCAGAAAAATCGAGTGATATTGGTGCACTTGTTCTTCAGAATTTTGTAAATCTCGTTTATACGGAATAAAGACTCTAGCTATTTTATTCAATATTAATTTAAGCACACTAATTATCTTATCACTTCATATAAATTTGGTAATACATTAAAATAAACTAGCCAATTAAATAAGTAATTAGCTGTATTAACACCCTTTACAACTAGTATATTAAATACATATTTGTAGTAAATTGAACCCCATATTACTTGATGCTAATAGATAAAGTTATTAGCATTGAACGACTTTTAAAACCTATAAAAATTCATGCAAGTTATCCCAGCAGTAGACCTTCTCAACGGTCAAGTTGTACGCCTACATAAAGGCTCTTATCAAGAAGTAACCGTATATCATCAAAACCCTCTAGAAATAACTAGCGAATTTTATAAAGCAGGATTTAAGCACATACATGTGGTAGATTTAAATGGCGCAAAGGAAGGTCGTTTTGTAAACCTTTCACATATTCAAGGGTTTATAAAAGACTCGAATCTATCTGTGCAATCTGGTGGCGGCATTCGTACTTACAAAGATGTTAAAGCACTTATTCAAGTTGGAGTTTCTAAGATTATTTGTAGCTCAATGGCGGTTAAAAATGAACCTGACTGGCTGCAAGCCTTAACCGAATATCCCGACAGAATGATTTTAGGAATGGACTTGAAAGATGGCAAGATTGCTTACGGCGGTTGGCTAGAAACAGCTGAAGAAGATGTAGAGTCTTTCCTTACACGCATGATTGAACACGGGCTTAAAGAAGTTCTATGTACCGATATTTCTAAAGATGGTACTCTAGCAGGACCAAACTTAGAGCTTTATGTGAATCTTAAAAAACAATTCCCAGAGATTAAACTAATTGCATCGGGAGGCGTTTCTTGCAAGCAAGACCTTGTTGAACTTAGCGAAGCAGGTATTGATGCCGTTGTAGTTGGCAAGGCTTTCTACGAGCATAAAATCACTCTCGAAGAAATGATGGAAGCTCACAACGAACCGGTCCTCGATTAATTAAAATAGCCACTGGTATTCTATTGTGTATTTAGATGCCTCACTTTAAACGATGCTTACAAAAAGAATTATCCCCTGCCTCGATATTAAGAACGGACGAACTGTAAAAGGTGTCAATTTCGAGGGCTTACGCGATGCGGGTGACCCTGTAGAATTAGCACAACGTTATTCTGCAGAAGGTGCCGATGAACTCGTATTTCTTGATATCACCGCTACCTTAGAAAAGCGTAAAACTCTCATTGAACTTGTTCAAAGAATTTCTGCAGAGATTAATATTCCATTCACAGTGGGTGGTGGAATTAAATCGGTTGATGAAATTGAAGTCCTATTAAAAACTGGCGCTGATAAAGTCTCGCTTAATAGTAGTATTGTCAAAAATCCTGAGCTTATAAATCAAGCTTCTTTAGCATTTGGTGCACAAGCAATTGTTGCTGCCGTAGATGCAAAGCAAGTTTCAGAAAACAAATGGAATGTGTTTGTAAAGGGTGGCACCGAAAATACAGGATTGGATGTTCTTGAATGGATTGCAGAAGTTGAAGAGCGTGGAGCTGGGGAAATCCTACTCACAAGTATGGATAGAGACGGCACTAAAAATGGTTTCGACATCCCACTTTTATCTAAAGTAAATGAGATAGTGAAAATCCCTGTGGTTGCAAGCGGCGGTGCTGGTGCCATTCAACATTGTATTGATGCGATATTACAAGGCAAAGCAGATGCCGTTTTAGCCGCTAGTATTTTCCATTTCAAGGAGATTGAAATCAACCTTCTTAAAAAAGAAATGAAAGAAGCAGGCATTTCTGTTCGTCATAATTTTGGGAATTAAACTTTATATCCCACTCCCAAAACTATACATAAGTACTATCCACACAAGTGTTTAAAGAATCGGTAGGTAGTGAACAGAATCTCGAAGTTTTGCTTCTAAAATTAATCTTGCTGGAATTTCGGTGGATTTCAATGCATTTTTTATAAGACACTCCTACCCACCGATGCTAATAATTAATCTGTTTACCCCGAGATAAATCTCGTGGCTATGTATGTTCTAAAAAACCAGTTTACTCACTAAATAGACGCTAAGTATTCTCCACTGGATTGAATAGGAACTAGTACATTAAGATTTGGCCACCAATTAATTGGTTAGCGCAGGGTTGCCCACTTTACCCATAAAGATTATGGCGCCGGTTTTTTGCTCTCTGATTAAAAACACAAAAGGGCGATTAGCCGTAAATGAGGGTGGCATAGAAGTTATGCCCACACCTACAGATGTAGCTGCTCCTGCTTCGGTTCCTTTTTCATCAACGGTTATAAATGCTTTGTGCTTCACTTCGCTAATAGACAATTTACCCCCTTTATTTATGCCCGTAAAATCTGCTTCGATTTCACTAAAAGCATCTTCCATTCCCATGCTTTTCAGAACATTATTCATGGTAACATCATATTCCATCTCAAATTTTGGCAGGCTAAACTGAACTTCTCCGTAAGTAAGTTTACTAATCCAGTTATCAAAATTTTGTTTCGTCAAGCTGTTTGTGATGAAATCATTCAGAGGTAAATTGTGGTCAGTTGGCATCATCAGTGTCATGCTGTAGAGGCTATCGCCGTAGGTTGCGTCAATCATGTTTACCTCTTCCGAGAAATAGGTATTGTATGCTCTCTCCTGACTCATAAATTCAACTATCACTTTTTCATTATTCTCTAGAAAAAATGAACGTTCATGGGTCTGTTTTTCATTAAATGGATGCGTCCAATCGCCTTTAAAATACACCGCATTAATTAGATACATAACCATTCCGTGGGGAATTCCATCAATTATTTCATCAATCAACCCGTTGGTATTTTCTGCCACCCATTTGTTGATTGTGTTAACAGATTCGGGGTCTGTGAAATCAAGCTCGGTAGCTTCGGCATCAAAATATTTTTCTAGGCGTTGTGAAAAATCATCTTCCACAGTAAAACCCTTCTTACTCCACACAGAATTAGCTATTTGCAGCTTTACTTTTTTGTCAGCCGTTTTCAGCCGTTCGGCAAGTAGCTTATATCCTTCATTAATTTCTTCCATTTCCAGCCCTTGCAATGCAAGTGTCTCCCTCATCTGGCGGTAGGTTTCTTTTTTGGCTCCGTTAATGGTCATCCCCAAAGCCATAGAAACACTTAGTGGAGAAATAAAAACATTCTCTTTCTCATCTTCTTCTGCCACTACCTTTTGAAAAAGATTAAAGCTAAATGATTGACTGCTTTTAGACAGCTTTTTTTCGGCAAATGTGACTTCCTTGGGAACTTCAATTATATCTGCCGGTTCGGTTATTTGGTTTGAACAGGACGCCAAAACGGCAAATACACACACAAATGATAACAAGCTGAAAAGTCGGGTATTCATATTTTCCTCACTTAACTAATTTTCTGAATGATAGTACATATTGGTTTCGAATTAAACACCCACCCATGTTCGTCGCTCCCTCCTTTAACATCAAAACCGTGGATGAATTGATAAGATACTTAAATCGAACGCTGATACCCAATCAACATTGTATTGATGCGATATTACAAGGCAAAGCAGATGCCGTTTTAGCCGCTAGTATTTTCCATTTCAAGGAGATTGAAATCAACCTTCTTAAATAAGAAATGAAAGAAGCGGGAATCCCAGTTCGACTTAATTCTTGAAGCTAGGTTTTAGATTTTATATCCTAACCAAGATTTGTGGCAGCCTAGGCCGACTCAATAGTAAATAGTTCGTTGGTTATATATAGGAATGCTTCGGAACTGATTTCAGACGGTAACAGATGGAGCAGTTCATTAATATCTGCCATTTCATCGGGTAACATCCCTGTTTCACTAATCCCAACCATTTGTAATAAAGACTGAATGGTTTCGGGATTTACAGAAAACTCACCTTCTTTCAGTCCAGCAAGAAGAGGCTCAATTTTATTTACTAATGATGTCCGTGGATTTTCTTTCGCTTCATTTATAGCAATATTTAATTGCTCAAAAAAATTATCCGCTATATTTTCACTAACAGGTGTAAGTGTTAAATGGATAGTAGGTTCTAGTTTTTCATTTCCTGGCTGAACCTGAATATACCAACCCTTTTTACGCATGAGATCAGCTAGCTGAAAAATATCAATGGTTTTGGATGCAAAAGAAATAAGACTGGCTTCGGGCTTACCCAATACATAAATATCATCCATCTCTTCAAATTTCTGAAGCATCTTATTTTTTGTTTGATACATTTTCTCAAAAATATCCCTATAACCCTGCTTTCCAATATAATGCAACGTTGCCCAACAGGCTGCTAGCGGTCCACCCGATTTAGTTGATTGAATGGTGGTATTTATAACCGGATATCCTGTCCAGTTTGTGCAGGTGTAAAATTGATATTTCCGTAAATCTTTATTGCGATATAAAATAACGGAAGCCCCCTTTGGGGCAAAAGCATATTTGTGTAAATCAACAGAAAGAGAGGAAACACCAGGCAAGGAAAAATCAAACTTTGGTACTTCGTGCCCAAGTTCTCTAAAATATGCCATCAAAAATCCCCCAATACATCCATCTATATGTAGCCAAACATCATGTTTCAATGCAATTTCATTTAATGCTTCTATCGGATCTGAAACTCCATGCGAATAATTTACACTCGAGCCTACCAGCATAATGGTGTTTTCAGTAATGTGACTTTTCACCGCTTCAACATCCACCTTAAACCCTTCCCCAATCGGAACTATTACCATCTTTATATCTAAATAATGCGCCGCTTTATGAAAGGCAGCATGAGCCGTTTCAGGCAATATGATTTCCGGATTTTTAATAGAGGGCTTATGAACACGCGCATAATCTCTAGCCGCTTTAACCGCCAGAATGATACTTTCTGTACCACCACTGGTAAATGTGCCTGCTAAAGTTTCATATCCATCCGAGAAAAGTGAGGCTGTTTCTGCAACAATATCATTTTCCATTTTTAATAAACTTGGGAACACCGAAAAATCCAATCCATTATGATTAGCAAACATTTTATAGGCTTCCATTGCAATAGTGTCGAGTTCGACAAGTCCACTATCATATACATAAGCCCAAACTTTTCCACCCTTGGTGTTTAAGTCGTTCTGCTGAAAAGAGGTCAACTGTTGTAAGATTTCTGTTTTTGACATCTGTTGCTCTTTCATGCTTAAGCCTTCTTTAAATTTGGATGATTTGATCTAATATAAAAGATATAAGCTATCATTATAATTTTAATTGACCGCCAACTTGAAGTTGAAATGATTACAGATTCAAGTTGCATAATTATTAATGTGATAATGAATTAATAAATACATTATCTCGTTTATTTTGATGTCCAGCTTTCCAATTGTAAAGTTCAAAATAACAATGTTTAAACACGTACATCCCTATCCTCCTTTTATACCGCATGGAACAGAGAAGCTAATTGTTGGCACCTTACCCCCACCACGCTTCACTACGGGTGATTTAAAGCCAGGCGACGTTGATTTCTGCTACGGAAGTAGAGATGGGCAACTTTGGTTAATACTTAGCCGTATTTTTGATATTGACCTTATACAAGAAAACAGTAAAATGGCAATTCAACAGAGAATAGATTTGCTTGAAAGGTTAAAAATCGGAGTCTGTGATATGGTTGATTATGCGTTCCGTGATGAAATTAATGCTTCGGATTATGGATTGAAGGATGCTCATCTACGTCCGTTAATCCCCATACTGAAGGAAAATATAAATATTAATACACTCCTCTTTACAGGTGGAAATTCCAAAAATGGACCTGAATACTTTTTCCGAAAACACCTGAATAACTTCCCGGAAATTAAACTGAAGCTAGTGAGTGATACCGTGCCAAGGGTTCATGAATTTGAGCTAAATTCGAGAATTGTCAAAACTGTTTCGCTCACGGCTCCATCGGGTGCCGCGAATAGAGCAGTAGGAAGTATGGCACTGTATAAAAAGCTAAAAGACGAAAATCCTGATTTTAATACTATTGATTTCAGAGTGATGCAATACGCACCCTATTTTAAAGACTGAGGCTTTAAATTATAAAAATATGATTGGTTGTAAGGACTATATATTATTTTTGTATCAGATTCCTGCTTTAAAGAAATATAAACTAGAAGCTATCTAACAGACTCTTAGCACCACTTCCATATTCTGTTAGAATACTACTTGTTGCCACTTTATCATCTTCAGTTGTAATATACTTTACCACTCCGCCTGGCACTTTAGCACTTTCCCATATTTGAAGTGCCGTTCCATCAGTTGGATCAAATTTCAGTAAGTCAGCCGTAAAAGTACCCGCTGGAGTTTTAACCGAGACATTTCTTTCAATTTTTGCTCCAGACCTTGCCTCTTCTGTTAGTTCAATTGGCTTGTTATACCAATCTCCAGATACTGGCTTTTCTTGTATTTCTCCCCCATCAATTTGTTCAAGGTAGCGCAAGATTTGGGACTTATCTGCCGAAAATAATACTTCAGAAACGTAGCTTGAACCATCGTCTAGGTCTATAATCATTTGCCACCACTCCTGTCCTTTATCATTTCGTTTTAAAAAACCCTTCTTCATTGTTAATGCTTCGCTTTCACTATCGCTCTTTATCTCCCAAGCCGTAAAATCAGATTCGTTGTAAGGCTTCATATCAACGTTATATCCAAAACTACTAAACATGTAGTTATACAAGAATGGATATAGATTCATCATACCAAAATTCAAATGAGAAAATGTAGGAACCTCACCCAATTTGCGTATGTAAACCTTGCCTTTATCTACTGGCATGGTTACTACAAAATTAGACGGCATATGATTATCTGCCACAACGGTAATTGCAAATACACCTACCGCGCCTAAACTCACCTTTACTTTACCCTCTTCATCAGTAGTATTTTCGCGACCATTAGTAGTTGAAACTTGGGCTCCTTTAATGGGATTGCCTTCCAAGTCTACTACTTTTACTTCAACTGAATTGATTGGGATACGGTTGAGTAACTGCATTTCGGGCGAGCAACCAATTCCAACTAAAAGAATAAAGAAAACCATTATAATTTTAGAGAATATCTTTTTTTGACTTTCCATTTCCACAATCCAAGTTGAGTTATTTATACAATTAAAGTGGTAATATATTAAATCTTAACCCTTTATCTAAACCTTTGATTGTGAAGTAACAAATAGCCGTTTGAAAGTTTATTAAAGACATCAACAAGGGTTTAATTATTAGATTATTGAGTTTATAAGCCCATCCCAATCGATTTATTTATAAAATGATATGCTTCGGCTTCCGCGTTAAATTTGAGTTAAAAAAAATCTAGGTATATAAATCAGATATTAGTGTACTAGTAAAAATTACACATAAATAGAATTCATTTACTATTTAGCATTGTTTTGAGTTTCTAAAAGTATGACCTTTGAACTAACTTATCAGGAAACCTGAATTACAACATGCAGGATATTAAAAAATTGACCAAAAAAGATTTCAAGTTTCTTCAAGAACTGGAAGATTTACTCTACGAACGTAAAGACACTATGCCTTCAGGTTCTTATACTACTTCAATGTTCGAAAAAGGGTTAGATAAAATTGCCCAAAAAGTGGGCGAAGAGGCTGTTGAAACAGTGATTGCTTCTAAAAACGATGACGATAAAGAAACTATTGCAGAATCCGCTGATTTAATTTTTCACTTGATGCTCTTGCTTGCCGAAAAGCAAATCCCCCTCCATGAAGTTATAAAAGTACTTCGCAAACGTCATAATAAAGGCAATCACAAGCATATTGGTGAGTAAACTCTTTTAGCTTTTAGAGAATAGTTCGCAAAGCTAAATCTCACTATCTACTCTCCCAATTTCATTAGAAATACCAACTCTCTTCATTCCATTACTATAAAGTTTAGGAATGAAGAGTATTTGCTGGATTAATTTCAATTCTTTAGGTAGTACTAGTTTTCTTAACCACTACTTTGTATAACCAAATCATAAACAACACGGCTACAGCTGCGCCTAGAACCTGAGAAATACCTTCGTACTCAGCAGGTAGTATACGCAGTGCTTCTGTGCTTTCTAAAATGGCAAATGGTACAGCTAATATAATACCAAGTAGAGCTTCCCCGGTTATTAATCCAGATGAGAATAATAATCCACGTTGCCCAGCTTCTTCAACTTCTAGCTCGGCATCTCTACCGGCATTTTCTGCTCTCTTGCGTACTACTCGCGCTGCACTCCAAGCAATCATCCCACCAATAAAAATAGGTGTTGCTAACTCAATTGGTAAATATATACCTACTGCTACAGCCAATACTGGTGCTCTAAATGAACTCTTTTTGCTCTTTAGCACTTGGTCTATAACAATGTTAATTATGGCAATGATACCTCCAATTATAATCATGGCCCATTCTAGATTTCTAGAAAAAACTCCTTCTGCTACTGCCATCATCAAAGTGGCCTGCGGTGCTTGTAGCATTTCTTCGGGATTCATACCCTCACGTGGCATTACTCCGCCTAAACCATAAGCGTTAAATAGTAAACTTAAGATAGGTGCAATTACAAGACCTGCAGCAACTACCCCAACAATCTGCATAATTTGCTGTTTATACGGTGTTGAACCAACAATATGACCTGCCTTTAAATCTTGGAGATTATCGCCTGCTAATGCTGCAGCACATGCAACCATGGCTCCAATTATAATAGCAGCAGCAGCGGCAGTCGTTGCCTTACCTGTATCGGTTACAAAATCGACTTGGCTTCCTAATATTAATAATAGAATTAGTGATGCGGCAAGTACTGTTGCAATTGTTACTCCAGAAATTGGATTGTTTGAAGAGCCCACAAGCCCTGCCATGTACCCTGCTACCGACGCAAACAAAAATCCTGCAAACAAAGAGAATACCACACCAAATACGATGGTGGTCCAATAAATCCCTGAACTAACACTCAAGTGTTCTACATCAATTACATAATGGAATACTAAAAAGATTGGTATTGCTAAACCCAAGATACTCCAAAGCACTATATTTATTGGCGTATCTTGCTCAGTTCTAGGGATGTTTGCGCTACCATTAGCTTTCAGATTTTTTACCGCTGCCATACTCGATTTGATTCCATCAACGAGTGGTCTTGCAAGTGAAATTAACGCCCAAACGCCACCTACAACCATGGCTCCAACACCCATATATCTAATTTTTGCACTCCATATTGCAAAGGCCGCATCATATCCAGATGCACCGCCTACAATACTTGCAACTTCGGCAGGGTCAGATAATGCCATAAATAAAGGAATACCAAACACCCAGGAAATTACACCACCCGCAAAAATTAACACGGCGATGTTTAAACCTACAATATAACCTACTGCTAAAAGAGCAACAGACAAATCAGCACCTATCCCAAAAATAGACTTCCCTGCTTTTACAGAACCACCTAATGAACCAGCAAATACTTTTAAGCCTGTTTGACCTAATTTAAATAAAGCGGCTGCTATACCAGCTTGTGCAATTGCTTTGATACCATCACCACCTTGTGTGCCCGCTTTCAAAACCTCTGCGGTTGCTACACCTTCCGGAAACTGTAATTCACTTTCTACCACCAAAGCACGACGAAGTGGAATTGTAAATAGCACGCCTAAAATACCTCCCGACACACAAATGGCGGCAGTTTGTAAGAAGGGAAAATCGAACCAATATTTTAATAAAATTAACGCGGGAAGTGTAAATATTGCTCCAGCAGCTAGCGATTCACCCGCCGATGCTGCAGTTTGCACAATATTATTCTCAAGAATATTGGAGTTTTTGAACATTCTGAGTGCAGCCATTGAAATTACTGCTGCAGGAATAGATGCCGAAACAGTCATCCCTACTTTCAATCCCAAATAGGCATTAGCCCCCGCCAAAATAGCTGATAATACAAAACCTAGAATAACTGCCTTTACCGTTATTTGTGGTAAATCGTCATCAGGTGAAATGAATGGTGTAAATTTTTTTGACATAATTTTATACTTTTTTGATAAGTGCTTAAGATGAGATTGTTTAGAACATCTTACAAGTATTTTATTGCCCCAAAGTATTTTTTGAAACTCGGCTTTAAATTACCGAGTTATTAAAGTTAGTACAATCTTCAATAATGAAGAATACCGACTCGCATAGGCATCCTTTTTCAATTATATTCTTGGCTTGAAACTATATCGATAAATGAATTTTATATTTTTATGCTCGTATCAGTTAATTGGTTAAAAAAAGACTTCCACATGGAAGCAGAAAATGAAGAAGGCGGAAAAATTCGCATGGATGGCAAAACCAATATAGGTGGGCTTGAAGGCGGTGTTAGCCCCATGCAGCTACTACTTGCTGGTATTGGTGGTTGTAGTGCAATTGATGTAATATCTATACTTGAAAAGCAAAAACAAGAGCTCACCGACCTTAAGGTTGAAGTGGATGCTGACAGGCAACATACTGATGTTGGTTATTCTGAATTTAAAACCATTCACATGCACTTTATTTTTTCTGGTAATTTAGACCCCAAAAAAGTGGAGCGTGCTTTAGATTTATCTATTTCAAAATATTGCTCAGTATCAAAAGCTTTAGAAAAAGGTTCTGAAATAAGCTACGACTACGAAATCGTATAGCACTTATATAAATACACTACTGTTGACAAACAATCTTCTATAAACATGTCTTTTAAAAAAATATCCAACCAGCTTTATTTATTAAAGCACCTTTTTCTTTTCACATTTTTAATTTCAACTATTTTATTTGTTGGGTGTTCAAGTAATCCATCAAAAAGTGATGAGCCTACTTTATATTCTATTAATGTCACTTTATCACCATCAGAATCAGGAACAATAACTCCTGATGTTAAAAACATGGTAGAAGAGGGAGATAAAATTGAGTTACAAGCTAATCCTAATGATGGTTATGTATTTTCTGGATGGGCGGGCGATGTTGAAAGCTCAAATAATCCCCTCTCAATTACTGCTAATAAAAATCTTGAGCTTGTAGCTAATTTCGCACTAAGATCGTATGAACTTTCCATAAATGTTGAGGGTGAAGGAACTGTAGATGAACAGATAATACAACAAAAAACCACAGAATTTGAACATGGTACTGTTGTGAAATTAACTGCTACCCCCGCCCAAGGATGGAAATTTTCTGAGTGGAAAGGTGATTTAACTGGATTTGAGAATCCCTCTACTATAACGATAAGTGAACCATTAAGCATTACTGCAGTTTTTGAAAAAGAACCGATTACAGTTGAGGATATCCCCGCCATTGACAATGAAGTTGCTAGTTTTATGGCTAAATACGGTGTAAAAGGGGTTTCTTTGGCTGTAACTAAAAACGGTAGATTGGTTTATGCAAAAGGCTATGGATATGCAAATGTTGCAACAAATACCCGTGTAGACACAACAAGCCTTTTTAGAATAGCTAGCCTATCAAAATTTATAACCGCAACTGGAATAATGAAGTTGATTGAAGATGGTAAGCTAACTATGGAGCAGAAGGTGTTCGGCCCAGGTGCTATATTTGAAGACGAGTACGGCACCACTAATCTTCCAAAGTACGTTGATGAAATTCGAGTGCGCGATTTATTGTATCATGAACTTGGCGGATGGAACAATTCTGGAAGCATAGATCCTGCCTTTGCCAAACCAGCATACAATGCCATGCAGGTAATCTACTGGACTATGAGAAATTATGGCTTAGACAAGAAACCAGGTACTGCTTATGAATATTCAAATATTGGATATATGATTTTAGGCGAAATTATTGAGAAAATAAGTGGTGAAGATTACGAGGATTATATTAGAGAAAATATTTTAGTGCCATCAGGCGTCACAAATATGAAAATTAGTAATGATTCTGCATCTGGCCGCCAGCCAAATGAAGTTCAGTATTACTCATCAAGTGGACCTATTGGTTACGATACCAATGGAGTAATTCGCAGACTTGGTAGTGCAGGTGGCTGGATTGCTTCCCCTATAGACCTAGTTAGAATTCTAACCCATATAGATGGTTTCGACACGGTTCCCGATATTCTAAAAAGTGAAACCATAAAATTACTTTCCACACCATCACCAATATCAGATTATGCTAGTGGTTTCCGTATTAATAGTAATTCTAAAAACTGGTGGCATTCTGGTAGCCTAACTGGAACTGCCGCTTGGATAGTGCGCACCCCAAGGGGTTACACTTGGTCAATTTTGACCAATACTAGTGCTACTGGCATTACAACTGGATTAAACAGCTTAATTTGGCCAGCTGTGAGCAGTTACTCTACAAACTGGACAGATGGAGATTTATTCTAATTTAGCTTGATTGCTTTTGCTGATATAGCAACTAGTTAATTCCCTTATTTTCTAATTTCAAGACTCTTAAATCCCACAAAAAAACCTCTTTGTTTTGCAAAGAGGTTTTTTAAAGTTATAAATTAAAATAGACTACTTAATTAAAGTCATTTTTTGGCTCAAAATTCCTTGTGATGTTTTGAGTTGATAGAAATACACCCCCGATGCCAACGATTTCGCATCAAATACAACCTGATGTGAGCCACTTGACAGGTTTTCGTTTGACATTAAGGTTGAAACTAAGCGTCCATCTACACTGTAAACCGACAGGCTAACCGAATCGAATTGCTTTAATGTAAAGCTGATAGTTGTTGTTGGGTTAAAAGGATTAGGATAGTTTTGGGCTAACTGAAATTCTCTTTTTGTTGGGGGAATTTCTTCTTCAATAGAAGTGGTTAACTCACCTAATTCAAACGAAACAAATGCCCCGCTGTAAAACACACCTCTACCATCTCGGTTTAGATATAGTCCAAGAATAGAACCTGGAAAAATTGGGGCTGATTCGATACTCCATGTTTTGCCCGCATCAACGGTATAAACCAATGATTTTGTGGTCAAAAATGCGCCCACTTTCTCGTTCAAGAATGTTTTAGATCTAGGTTCTAAATAGATATTTTCTGATGCTGATAATGTGCTTGATTCCCAGGTAACTCCACCATCTTCTGATCTAAATACACCACTAGTATATACCGCAATTATCACCTGTTCACTAAAATAGTGTACTAAATGAATGTCGTTACTTTTACTACCAATTTGTTTAGACGTCCAAGTTGTACCTCCATCCGAAGTAATTGCTACCCAGCCATCCTCTCCACCAATTATCCCATGTGTTTCTGATAGAAAATCTATAGTTTCTAAATAATTCTTCTTGATATCAGCTGGTATTTTATCGTACATGGATGTCCAAGTTTTGCCACTATCTGCGGTCTGTGCTAGGCCAGCCCGACTTAAAAGCCAGCCTTTTGAGGCTGAAATCATGGTAAGCTCTCTATTATAATAATTATCTCCAATTGAATGTGAAATTCTTGCCCAACTTTTCCCTCCATTGCTAGTTCTATATAAGTCATTACCAGAATTATGAAATGCTATACCATAATCGCTATCACCAAATGAAATAAGCTTTTCAACAATACCACCAATCGGAGAGCTAGTTCCTGTTGCTTCCCAATTAAAACCACCAGTTGTTGTTTTATACACACCATCACCAGAAAAGGCGTAACCTAAAGTGTCATTTATCCATGTAAATATGCTTGGCTTAAATAACACAGTACTTTTATCAATAATGGAAGTCCAGTTTTGCCCTCTATCTGTTGTCTTAAAAAAATTATTATGCTTTTTTCCTACAAACGTTGAATCATTTATAACTTTTAAGATTTCTGGTACTTCATCAAATTCAACAAATTCTTTTTCTGTTTTTGTAACAAATCTATCTGTAGTGTAATAGAATTTTTTCTGACTGTTTGATGTAGCGATTAAAGTATCACCTTTTACAATTTGGGCATTGTAGATATAATTTAACCGTGAATTCCAAGTAACCCCTCCATCAGAAGTTTCAAACAATTCCTGATTGCCTGTAAGAGCAATACCTTTATCAATAGAAGAGAATTGAAAAGCAGTTGTGTTATCTGGGAATGTGATAAATTCTGACCAAGTAATACCACCATCATTGGTTTTAAAGTATTTATTACTCATATCTATTAAAAACCCAACTTGCTCAGTAATAAAATTAACGGTACCCAATGTTGAGCTAAGCTCAGGTGTAGGTATATCGACCCAGGTGGCACCCCCATCTTCCGTTTTTTGTAATAATGAGCTGACTGTTTTTCTACCGTATAGTATAAACTTCTGTTCCGTAAACATTTGTGTACCTACAAATACATGGTTTTTATTTTCACCTTTTAGAATACTTTTCCATGTTTTACCAAAATCGGTTGAACGATATAATTCACCCCCATTATCCTTCAAAACTGGAGCAATAATAGTGTTCCCTAACCTATTAACGGCACCAAGGCTTTTGACATAAGGAAAGATAGAAGATGGACTTTTCCATCCTTGAGCATCTTTTTCTGTATAATAAATCATCCCATTTGAAACAATCGTAACAATTTCATCATCTGAATTTACCTGGTAATTGCTAAGGTTAATTGGAATGGAATTGAAAAGAGACGAATATTTAATTTGTGCATTACTAGTTGTGGCCATTAGCCCGAAGATTAAAAGCAGAAGTAGATTTTTCATTTAGTTCTCCTTAATTATTATTTGTAGAAGTAATAACTACACCAATATGGCCTCCTAATTCAATACCCGACAGAGGGTATTTTGTAGTTCTAAAAATTATTTAACTCTCATACATATTTCATTTTGCATTTATAAATATTGGGGCGCTAGCTACTATTCTTGCAACCATTTGGAGAGATTTCTACTTGAGTTGGGGGATTGGATACTTCAGAACATTTGCCTCCACTTCTGGGTCAGATAGGTGCGCAAAGCTGAGAGAGAATTCTTTCACCTCGTTAATTTTTTAGATACAAGCTATTGGTTCTATATCGAATAGTCGGGTTAAAAACCAAATTACTCTTCAAAATATTCTATCTATGGATGAGGAATGTCTCCTCCATTCCTTAACTATTTAAGCTCTTTGTCTTCCAGCCTTACATTTGTTATACTGGTAATAAATAAGCATTCATAAATCAAGGACTTACACTATGGCTAAATGTGAATTATATCAAGACATTAAAGAAGAGTGGAGATGGCGTAGAGTATCTAAAGATGGGGATATAGAAGCGCATTCTAGCCAAGGATTTGAAACTGAAGATGACGCAAAAGCAGATGGTAAGGAACGGAAAGAATGCACTAGCTATCAAAAGAAATTTTATTAGAATTTGATAGCTAGACGTTTTTTAGTAGTTTATCTCTAACTAAGATTAAATAGCTACCGAGTTCTATGATAAAAACCATCAGCTACTCTACTTTATTCCTTTTTCTTATTGCGCCCACGGTTTTTGCCCAATCTTTAATGGATGGATATTCCTATAAATCAGAATATAATTATAGCTCTAGATCCACTCAGTTTAAGCAAAAAAGTGAAGGGGTTGCTTTTGTACTTACAATTGGTGTTCCCATAGCTACTATATTAATAGGCAAAAGTTTATACAGAAATAACTACAGGTATACGGGTGGCTCTATGATAGCTGCTGGTATATTTATTGGACCTTCAGCTGGAAATATGTATGCCAAAAATCCTATGTCTGTTGGTAAAGGTATTTATACGAAATTTCTTGGTGCTGGGGTGACTGCTATTGGAGCTCATCAATTGCTAATGTGTTGGGGTGGGTGTCCTGAATCAAGATCCTATATGGAAATATCAGGACTCATTTTATATTTCGCTGGATTAGGTATATATGTTTACAGCTTCATCTATGATGTCATAAATTCACCAATTAATGTGAGAAAGTATAACGATAGAAGCACTCCTAAATTCAACATTGGCCCTACTTATTATCCTGAACACTCCACAGCAGGATTAGGGTTTAGACTTTCTTTATAACTGTTTGTCCAAAATTAGCACAGCATTTAAAATAAGTTGTACTGAATTTTTGTAGAACTCCTGAGGTATAGTTTCGAATTCATCGGTGGCTTTGTGGTAATGCACATGATCTTCTACTCCAAAATACACAAAAGGAATTCCTTTTTGATGAAATGGACCATGATCTGAGGAGAATGTCCAGTCATCAGAACCTAAATCTGGGGAGTCGTGACCAAATAACATATTAATATCGCCCGTTTCAACGGTTTCTAAAATGGGTTTTAGAAATGGATAATGATACGTTCCTACGGCATACAATTCGTTCTTATCGTTTTGAGAAATCATATCCATATTAACATTTAGCACTACCTTTTGTAGGAATAGAGAATCCTCAACAAAAGCTCTAGCCCCTCTAAGCCCACCTTCCTCTGCATCAAAAGTTGCAAACACTAAGGTATGCCTTGGTGTTTTACCTTGATTAAAATAATCGGCTAAAGCCAAAACACCAGCCGTGCCCGAAGCATCATCGTCGGCGCCATTATAAATCAAGCTATCTCGAATACCTAGATGGTCGTAATGTGCACTTATTACAATCACAGAATCAGTTTCACCAGGTATCGTAGCTAAAACATTGTTTCCCTCAACTTCCGATCCATCTCTTTTTTTGAATGTAAATGGATGTGCATACCCACTTCCAAATGGAGCTATACCAATTTCCTCAAATCTACTGATGATATATGCTCGCGCTTTTGCATTCCCTTCAGTTCCTACTAAACGCCCCTCCATTTCATCTGAAGAAATCACTTTTAAATCCGTAATAAGTTGATCCGTATTTAGTTTCGGCTCAGGCTTAGGCACAGTACAGGCCGAGGCTAACACGAAAATTGAAAGTAATAGTATTGGCAGTAATTTCTTCATTGTATTCTGTTTATGATATTTATATTCAATGCGAATAGTCCACTTTCCTCACTTAAAAGTGAACCTCATTATTTTAAAATATTCTAGATAAAATAAAAGCCTCTCCGAAATCGAAGAGGCTTTATAATAATCAATTGTTTGAACTATTAAACTAGTTAAACGATACGAGTAATTAAATCGGCAGTTCTCATAGAGTAACCAGCTTCGTTGTCGTACCAACCAATTACTTTTACAAGCTTGCCATCAACTTTAGTAAGTTGGCTATCGTAAATGTTTGAATGTGGGTTACCTACAATATCAGTAGATACCAGTTCAATATCTGCATACTCAAGTATCCCTTTAAGTGGACCTTCAGCGGCAGCTTTAAAAGCAGCATTTACTTCTTCAAGAGTTGTTTCTTTGCTAACAACACAAACCAAATCAGTTAAAGATCCAGTTGGAACAGGAACACGAACTGCGCCACCATCTAACTTACCATCTAAATGCGGTAGTACTAAACCAACAGCTTTAGCTGCGCCTGTAGATGTTGGAATGATATTAATTGCAGCAGAACGAGCTCTACGCAAATCTTTATGTGGAGCATCCAAAATCTTTTGATCGCCAGTATAAGCATGTACTGTAGTCATAAATCCTTTTTCTACACCAAAAGCATCGTCTAAAACTTTTACCATCGGTGCTAAGCAGTTAGTAGTACAGCTAGCGTTAGAATAAATTGTAGTTGCAGCATCAATTTCACTGTCATTAACGCCTAATACAACTGTTTTAACATCACCTTTAGCTGGTGCAGAGATGATTACTTTTTTAGCACCTGCAGTAAGGTGCTTGCTTGCGCTCTCCTTATCTACAAAAAAGCCAGTTGATTCAATCACAACATCTACACCAAGTTCACCCCAGTTAAGGTTTGCAGGGTCACGCTCAGCTGTTACCTTAAAGCTCATGTTATCAATTTTGATAACATCGCCATCAACACTTACATCACCAGCATAAGTACCTTGTGATGAGTCATATTTAAAAAGATGTGCTAATGTTTTTGTATCTGTTAAGTCGTTTACTCCAACAATATCAATTTGGTCGCTGTATTTTGAAAGTATAGCACGTGTCACCATGCGTCCAATACGGCCAAAACCGTTAATTCCTACTTTAATTTTTGACATATTTAGTCCTATTTATGTATATAATTATTGATTCATTTAAGCATCATCTACTCTAATGAAAACAATATAGATTAAGTTCTTATGTAGAACATAAAATTACCATAAGTCGTGCCCATTTTCAAAGTTTTTCGAAAGGTTTAATATCGTAGACTACTTATAATTATTGGGAGCGCTTTTTTGATTATAGTTCAAGTATAATCTTAGTTTTTAGCTGTATATTTATACTCGGTTGACAGCATATAGGCCTCTGTTTCATTATCATTGAGGCCTATTTTTTCTACTTATTTGAGCATAATTAACTATGCCAAAAACATAAAGAGCACTGTAGGTGAGATATAAAAGAAATAGAAAAACACTTATAATAAAGGTTTAGATAATAGCACCCAGTATCTAAGTGCTATTTATCGACCCAAAGTGATAATTTAATCTAAATCTATTTCGTCGGGTGCGTCTTCATCAGAAACAAGCTCATCCACATCAGCCGTATCATCAATATCGCTGTCATCATCGTCGTCGTCATCCGAAATAATGGGAGCTACTTTTTCTTTAGCTGGTTTTAATTCGGCTACAGCACCTGCTCTTTGTAGAATTATGGCGATGTCATCATTTTCATTCTCTATTGCAATCATCATTGCAGTATCGCCATTCTTGTCTCTTTTCTTTACATTAGCGCCACTTGCAATAAGGTGTTTTACCACTAAATGATGACCGTTTTTGGCAGCTACCATTAGCGCTGTATGTCCCCATCGTTGTTCAGCATCTACATCAGCGCCTTTTTCGATAAGTAATTTTACTGCTTCTAAATTTCCTATTCGTGCTGCAACAATAAGAGCTATATTCCCGATCTTAATTCCATGATCGAAGAAATAGTTCATCATTTCGATGTTGCCATTTTCTGCTGCTTTATTAAGCGCAGTACCACCCATTTTTGTTTCTAGATTGAGGTCAGCTCCAGCTTCTACTAAAAACTTGACCACATTAAAATGGTTTTTTTCGCTAGCTAATATTAATGCAGAAGCACCACTAGAGTTAACTTCATTAATATCTGATTTTGCTGCAATTAACTTTTTTACAGTTTCTAAATCGCCTGCTTTGGCGGCTACTAAAAGATCGGGATTATTCATGGCTTAATACTTATACTTCAATTTGGCGGGATGATAGAAAAGACTTTCTTCAACTCAAATTAAATCTTCATTAATATGATATTATTATTCTAACAATCCTTCAACATCATATCCCCGAATAAAATCTGTTCCAGTAATTGTTTTTTTACCAGGCAGTTGAATTTTGAGCAGCTCAATAGTGCCTTCATTGCATCCTACAAGCAGTTTATTGTCATGAATTATTAGTTCACCGGGTTTAATAGATAAATTTGGACCAACTTTAGAGCGATGAATTTTAATATTTTCGCCCTTCCAAATGGCCCATGCTGTTGGAAAAGGATTTAATCCTCTAATCATATTGTGAATTTGTTGAGCGTTTAGGCTAAAATTTAAGCGCGTATTCTTTTTATTTAGCTTTGGCGCCGGGCTTGCATCGGCATCATTTTGCGATGTAAGCTCATAATCGCCAGCGCTAATTAGTTGTACCGCTTTCTCTAGTTGTTGACTTCCTTCCACCATCAATCGCTTGTACAATTCGCCCGTAGTTTCATCAGCTCCAACGGCAATACTTTTTTGCAAAAGAATATTACCCGTATCTACTTTCTCATCTAAAAAGAATATAGTGCAACCTGTTTGCTGCTCGCCGTTTATAATAGCCCAGTGTATGGGCGCCGCCCCACGATATTTGGGTAATAAAGAAGCGTGTAAATTTATTGAGCCTATTTTTGGAATTTCAAGAATGGCTTTTGGTAGCACTCTAAAGGCTACTACAACAAAAAGATCGGGATTCAGTTCTTTAAGCTGTTCAGCAAATTTAGGTGATTTTAAATCCTCTACCTCAATAACTGGCAAGCCCAGCTCTATTGCTTTTGCTTTTACAGGCGTTGGTGCTGTCTCAGAACCTCTTCCGCGACGCTTGTCGATATTACTTACCACTGCTGAGATATTGTGCCCCGCATTTACTAATTGCTCTAGGCTAGGAATCGCAAACTCTGGCGATCCCATAAAAATGATATTCATTACCAGTCCTGTATTTATTCTGAATATTTAGGCTTTGGGCGCTATAGGATACTCAACTTCCGCCAAACCCAAATCAATTTCTTCTAAATCTTTTTTTATTAGAACTTTACGAAACGAACTTAAATAATCTATAAATAGAACCCCATCTAAGTGATCGGTTTCGTGCTGTATAATTCTAGAAATCCAACCCCCAACCTCTACTTCTCGTTCCTCAAAATTATCATCAGTAAATCGTACCACAATTGTTTCAGGGCGAAATACATTATCTCTAACATTGGGAATACTTAAACAGCCTTCATCTAAAGGAACTCTTTTTCCTTTTTTTTCTATAATAACAGGATTTATAAAAGCCATAGCGGGAAATTCTTCCTCGTCATCTTCTTGCATCACGCTGCCGTCCATTACAAATAAACGGATTGACTTGCCAATTTGAGGTGCTGCTAAACCCACGCCTTCCGAATTATACATAGTATCGAACATATCGTCGATGAGCGTACTAAGAGCGTCATCAAACTCTGTTATGGGTGCAGCTTTCTGCCTTAATATAGGGTCATTGTATGTTACAATAGGTAGAATCGACATCACAAAAATTTTAGTTTATTGCATCTAGATAATGCTGTAAGATAATAGCTGCAGCAATTTTATCCACGCGTTCTTTTTCTCTTCTTTTCTTTTTGGGAATACCTATTTCGAGCATTATTTCTTTTGCTTTATTCGACGTATAACGCTCGTCAATTTTTTCAATGGGAATGGAGGGAAATTCTTTAGATAATTTGGCTATAAACCGGCTCACCATTCTAGTGGCTTTACCTTCGGTGCCGTCGGTTGCTAAAGGCCAACCTATAATAAACCTCTCTACGGGATACTCTTTCACTATCTGCTTTATTTTTGGTAAAACATCATCTGGTGAAAAAGTACCCACAGGAGAAGCAATAGTTTTTAGTAAATCGGTTTGAGCAAGTCCAATACGCTTGGTACCTACATCAATACCAATTATACGTGCATAATTGTGCACTCTCTTTATTTCTTCTTTAAGTCTTCCAATGGTTGACGAAGAAACGCCTTTAGTAATTTACTTGGCTTAAAATGAGTTTTACGGTGGGCTGGCACGTATATAACTTCATTTGTTTTTGGATTTCTAGCTTTTGGCTTAGCTTTAGTCTCTTTAACTTCAAAAACACCGAAATCACGAATTTCAATTCTACATTCGGTATCTGCTGAAAGCATAATTTCTCTCAGTGCAACAATTACTGAATCAACCCATGGTTCAGCTTTAATCATTGGCTCGTCCATAGCTTCTGCTACACGACGTACGACATCTCGTTTAGTATAAGTCATCATTGTATTAATAATGTTTAGATTTATGGTCGAGTTTATCTCGACTGTCCTTCCTGATTATTTTCTGACTCTATGGTTTTCCTTAAGCTATAAAGTAAAGCGAATACTAATCATTGGGCACAATATAAATACAATCACGCTCTCTCGAAAGTAAAGATTGTTAAATTTGTGCTTATTCGTACCGAAAAACGCTTTTTACCCCTTCAATACGCTCTAAACGCTTAATTATCTTTGCTAAATGGCTTAAGTTGTCAACATATAAAGATATAATTCCCTCAAACATGCCACTATCGCCCGTAACATTGATGCTTTTCATGTTCGTAGAGAGCGTTTTTGAGACCACATCTGTAAGATCATTAATTAATCCAACCCGATCTTCCCCAATTACCTTAACAGCTCCAAGGAACTTATTATCAATGTTCTTCGCCCAACTCACCTCTAAAATACGCTCGCCCTCTGTTTCTATCAAATGCCTAGCATTGTTACACATAGACCGATGTATCTTTATATCCCCCATTCTACTAACAAATCCAATTACATCATCACCAGGTAATGGGTTACAGCAATTTGCATAACTGTATTTAACGTTACTGATTTCTCCGCTTATAATGAGTGATTTCCCACCCCCTACAGCGCGAGCCGCATTAATAAAAGTCTCTTGAATTTCATCTTCGGTAGCCGCCACTATTTTGCTTGGCTCTTCTTCTAATCTACCTGTGCTTTTGAACTTTTTAACCTCTTTGAAAAGTTTATTCACATCAAAAGAATCGGTACCTATAGCAAAAAACATTGCCTGTGTGGTATCAAATTTGAACTTTTTAGCAAATGGCGTCAAATCTTGATCCGATATTTCTACCTTTCCTTTCTCTGCTCGCTTCTCCCAAATATCCTTGCCTTCTTCAGAAACTTTGCGCTGTTTCTGTTTGATGTATTGTCGAATACGCGATTTGGCTTTATGCGTTACAACGTCATCAATCCAATCAACATTAAGATTAATTTTGTTCCCAGTTATAATCTCAACTTGATCGCCATTTGACAACTTTTGACGTAATGGCACCATTCGGCCATTTACTTTTGCTGAAAGAGCTCGTTCGCCTATTTCACTATGAATATCGAATGCAAAGTCGATAGGTGTTGCGCCGCTTGGCAAAGTTTTCAACTCTCCATTTGGAGTAAATACATAGATCTCATCTTGGTAAAGATTCAACTGAAAGTCTTTAACAAAATCGGTTGCTGTATCAGGACGCGGATTTTCTAACACATCGCGCACCCAATTTACAAAGCGATCGAGATTATCGGCACCCATGGTGCTACCTTCTTTGTACTTCCAGTGAGCAGCTAATCCTTTTTCTGCCACTTCATCCATACGTCGAGTTCGAATTTGAACCTCAACTTTTTTACCACGATTTGTAATTACAGTAGTGTGAAGCGATTGATATCCATTAGCCTTGGGAACTGAGATAAAGTCGCGAAATCGCTCTGGAATTGGTGTGTACCAATCAGTGATAATAGAATATACTCGCCAACAGTCTTCTTTTGCATGAGGATCTTCTAAAATAATTCGCACAGCAAAAAGATCGTACACCTCTTCAAAAGGCTTTTGCTGCCGCTGCATTTTTTTATAGATAGAATAAATATGCTTTGGTCGCCCTTTTATCTCAAAATTAAATTTAAGCTCTTTTAGCTGCTTCGCAATAGGGCTCATAAACTCATCAATAAAAGTCTCTCGCGCTTCTTTCTTCTCTTTGAGCTTACGTGCTACAAACTTGAAGGAGGTAGGATCAATAGTCTTAAAACATAAATCCTCTAATTCATTTTTCAACCTGAACAAGCCAAATCTATGCGCTAGCGGTGCGTAAAGCTCCATTGTTTCGTTAGCAATTTTAATCTGCTTTTCTCGCCTCAAATGATGAATGGTGCGCATATTGTGTAGGCGGTCGGCAAATTTAATAAGCACTACCCGAATATCTTCGGCCATGGTAAGCAATAACTTCATAAAGGCTTCGGCCTGCTTACTAGTTCTACTATTAAAAACGCCAGCAATTTTAGTTACTCCATCAATTATAACGGCAACCTCTTCGCCAAATAGATGCCGAATATCTTCTATGGTTACGCTAGTATCCTCTACCGTATCGTGTAATAAAGCTGCTACAACCGATATATCATCAATATTAATTTCGCTAGCAACAATTTTGGCTACTTCTAATGGATGGTAATAATAAGGCTCGCCTGAAGCGCGAGTCATCCCCTCATGTGAGTAAAAGCAGAGCTTGAATGCTCTTGAAATTAATTCTTCATCAACCTCATCAATGTGTTCATGACATACCTCTATAAGCTGCTTCAAGTCTTCTTTTTGAGATTTCTTGAGCGTGATACCATCTAAATCAATTTCTTTTATTACTCTAGTCTCGCCCATTTATTCGCTTATACAATTACACTCTACAATTAATAAAATACGTCTTTTAATAGCTAATAGTATTCTCCACAATATAAAAAAAGCGGATATGTAACTACACACCCGCTATAAATGAAGAAAATAAATTTAGAAGCTTAGCGCAATACCAAATATTATTCGTCCGGTTCTGTCAGACATACTTGGCATTTCTAAACTATGGCCCGTAAATCTATACTCTACAAATGGCTTTAGGATTGGTAGAATTGATACTTTAGCGCCTACAAATGTATTCCAATAGATGCTTGATTCTTCATCATCTTGTGGGGTAACGGTAACACCTTGAAAATCTTTATGTCTCAAATCCACACTCTCTGAACCTAGGCCAACGCCAACATACGGCTCCATTAAACCTAAGGAAATACCACCAACAGCGGCTAAACCAAAATCGTAGTTTTCTATTTCTTTAGAATATGTTCCACCAGTACTGCTGATAGTATTTTCTTCACTGAAATAACTAAAGTGTCCTCTTAAGCCTAATTTTATAATAGGAAGTGCCTGTAAGATTCCTGTTTGAACACGAACGCCGAATCCGTTTTTTGGACTCTCATCTCTTAACTCATAGGAGGCACCAATCTCGAATTGCGCCATCGCTGGAATTGATACTACCAAAAATGCTGCTATTAATAATAATGTTCTCTTAATCATTGTATTTAATTAGTTCTAAAGGTTCTATTAAAGGTACGAAACCTTATTTTTGAAACAACTTTGAATATTTTTAAAATTTGATTGAAGTAGAGTAGATTAAAGTCGTATATTTGGCGCTTCCCTTCAAAGGGAATTGGGAAACCAAGCCGCAGTGGTGGAATGGTAGACACGTTGGACTTAAAATCCAATGGGAGTTTTATCCCGTGCCGGTTCGAGTCCGGCCTGCGGTACTGAAAGCCTCGTAAGACTTATGTTTTACGAGGCTTTTTTATTTTAGGCAGAATAAATACACTTCCAAATCATCTTCTTGAAATAGGATTTTCAGGATTAGGCTAGTCACCCGAAGTACGATTGCGCCCAAGATTTTGTTACTGACCAAATTCAATCCTACTAATCTCTTTTATCCTGTGAATCCTGTTTCTAATATCATAAGCTCCGATTCTATATTTTCTTTTTTTGAAACAGGATTTACATGATTTCTTGGATATTCAGGGTTAGGCTAGTCACCCGAAGTACGATTGTGCCCAAGATTTTGTTACTGACCAAATTCAATCCTACTAATCTCTTTTATCCTGTGAATCCTGTTTCTAATATCATAAGCTCCGATTCTATATTTTCTTTTTTTGAAACAGGATTTACATGATTTCCTAGATATTCAGGATTAGGCTAGTCACCTGAAGTACGATTGTGCCCAAGATTTTGTTACTGACCAAATTCAATCCTACTAATCTCTTTTATCCTGCGAATCCTGTTTCAACAACCATAATCTCCGATTCTATATTTTCTTTTTTGAAACACCACAATCTCCTATCCTATTTCATCATCTACTCATCGCACGGCTCTACAAAAAACCACTATCTCATTAAATACAATACAATTCGATTCTAAAGGTTGATAAACAGAGATTAGTTGGATATTTTAAATTATTAATTTTACGTGGTCTTCATCTATATAATTCTTACTAAATCTGCGCCATTTATTAGTTTTGTTTAATGGCTATACATCTTATTATATTTTATACCTTGAAGGGTCTCAATAACTACAGTCAATATGGAAAATAAGAATAAAACGGTGATGATTGTCGAAGACGATTTAATCCTAAATCTTTTATACGAAAGTTATCTAGAAAAGCTTGGGTACTATGCTGAAGGTGAGTTAGTTTATGGGAAAACAGCTATTGAAGTTGCTAAGCGCATAAAGCCTGATTTGATTCTCATGGACATCTCTTTAGAGGGAGATATGGATGGTATTGAAGCTATGCTGGAAATTCGCAAATTTTCGGATGTGCCCGTAATTTATATAACTGGTAACTCTGACCCTTACCACATTCAGCGTGCTAAAGAAACGAGCTATATTGATTACCTGGTTAAGCCCATAGAATTTAATGACCTTAAGGAATCGATAGAAATAAACTTCAGCCATTTAAGAAAATAACACTTCTAACCTAATCATTTTATTATGAGCAAAAGACCACTTTTAGCTCTGCTTCTGTTATCGCTTGTATTTTACGCATGCACTTCCCCTAAACCATTAACAGACGCAATTATAGCCTCCCCTCAAGATCAAACGTTGAGTTTAGAGCGCCCAATTCCCAATCCTATTGAATTACCAGCATCATTTCTTGAAGCTGTTAATAATAAAACACGAACACTTACAGGATTGCCTGGCGAAGAATATTGGACTCAGTATGCCGATTACAAACTAAATGCTGAACTTTCTCCTTCCGATACTACCTTATACGGTTCTGCCGCAATTACTTACTACAATAATTCTCCCTATCAGCTACCGGTAATTCTGTTTGAACTTTCTCAAAACTTACACACAGAGCAGGCTTTACGAGCTGATGTAAGTGAAATTACAGGCGGAATGCAGATTAATTCGGTAACAGTAAATGGCCAGAGCTTGGCAAGTACCCAAATGCCACAACAAGGCGTGGCAGCCTACGGCGTGCAAGGCACAACTATGTTTGTGGTGCTCGATCAACCAGTTAATCCTGGTAAGGATGCTCAATTCGAAATTGAATATCAGTTTAAAATTCCTCAAGAAGGTGCATCAGGTAGAATGGGCTATTCTGATGATAATGTTTTTTATATCGGCTATTGGTATCCACATATTGCTGTTTTTGATGATGTAGAAGGTTGGTTTACCGATGATTTTACTGGTAACGCTGAGTTTTATTTCGATTTTGCAGATTACGAGGTCAATGTTATTGCACCAAAAGATTGGGTAATTATGGGCACTGGTGAGTTCTTAAACCCAGAAGAAACTCTCGCCCCTCATATTTTAGAACGTTATAATCTGGCTTTAGAAGCTGATTCTGTACTTACTATAATCTCTGAAAGTGATTTTGGGAAGGCTACTATATCTACAAAGTCAGATAAATTAGAATGGAAGTTTAGAGCTGAAAATGTGCGAGATGTTGCTTTTTCTGCAACAACTGAATCTATTTGGGATGGTACTCGAGCATTAGTTGGCGACCTTGATGATGATGGCATTCTAGATTATGCCAGAATTAATGCATTTTGGCGACCTTCAGCAATAAATTGGAATAAAAGTGCCGAATATGCTCAACATGTAATAGAATATCTCTCAGATTTCACCTCCATTTCATACCCTTGGCCACACATGACTACGGTTGAAGGCGAAGGTATTATTGGCGGTGGAATGGAATATCCTATGATTACATTAATTGGCTCGTATAACAATCTACCTGATGTAGCTCTTTACGATGTTACTGCCCATGAACTTGCACACATGTGGCTACCGATGATAGTAAACTCTAACGAGCGCCGCCATGCTTGGATGGATGAGGGCTCAACTACCTTTCATGAAGCTAATGCTCGCTGGGATTATTTTAACATGGAAGAGAACTTATTGCAAGAATTTGCGCCCTTCTTACAACTCTCTGGCACCGAATATGAAGGCGAGGTAATGCGTCGCTCAGATTATCATTATTCTGGTATGGCTTATGGAGTGGCATCGTATCCAAAACCTGCTTCTTTATTATTTACCCTGCGGGGATTATTAGGAGAAGACGTATTTATGGATGCATGGACCGAATACATAAATAGATGGGCTTACAAGCACCCAACCCCTTATGATTTATTCAATACCTTTGAAGATGTTTCTGGACAAAATTTGGGCTGGTTTTGGCGCAGTTGGTATTTCGAAACTTGGAATTTAGATCAAGCCATAAAAACTGTAACTGTAGAAAATAATTCTGTAACAATTGTAGTGGAAGATTTAGGCAATGTGCCTATGCCTGTTGATCTTACTGTTAGCTTTGCTGATGGTACTGAAATAGATAAAAGAATTAGTGTAGATCACTGGCTTACCGGCAAAAGAACTTTAACTATTACACTGCCTATTACTGATAAAGTTACTGGAGTAACAATAGATAAAGCTGGTATTTTCCCTGATGTGAATAGAGAAAATAATTTCTGGAAATAATAAAAAGCCATTTCCTCACTCATATTTCACCTTGTAAAAATAAGTGTGCCTATTCACGTATTTTTACTATAAACTATATTTAACCATTTTAAATTGGTTAGATTTTATATACATACTCTAAATTAATACATGTTAGTACGTAACCGGGCGTTTCGCTGGATTTTATTAATGCTAGGGCTAGTGGCCATTATTGCCCTAACCGGTATGAATGTATATTCTTTGTATGAAATTCGTACCCGTGTTACCGAAAGTAATAACGATAGGCAGATTCGTAAGGCAGAGGAAATTACTTTAAAAGTTCGATCTGAACTGTACTCCCCATTCTTCAGCCTTTCAAAGCTTGAGCTTGAATCTTTAGAGCCCTCTCTCCAACAAAACAATAGATTTCCTGAAAATATCCTTAGTACCCTGCGTGATATTTCAGTAAATCCAAATTACACAACTATTTACTATACCCCCGCCAATGTAGATCCTTGTGTAGATAATTCTGTGGTTTATACGTTCAATAATATGGAACAAAGGATGAACCCAACAAGTATCTACAGCCCGCTACTTTGTGACGGTGTTGGCTTGGTTCGAACAAAAACAAGAATTCAGCTAAACGATTTCGATTACCAATGGAATACTATTATTGAGTTTGATACGCACAGAAGTATGAATATTGGTCTTATCAATTTGCCAGAAAATAGAGTAATTGGCTATTTCACATTTATTATTAATAAAGATCATGTAATAAATGATTTAATAGCGCCAATGATAAAAGACTATTTCGAATCTAGCGATAAGATTGGCACCGTGGTTTGGCTTCATGATTTTGTTAAGGATGAGATTTTAGTAACCAACGATAATAACATTGGCTTTAGTTACAATATTATTGACGCTCGTGTTCGCTTCCCGCGTTTTTTTGATAATTGGAATATTAAACTCGCATTTTTAGACGCTCCAATTGCAACAGCATACAATGCTACTTTTGTTAAAAATATTATTGTACTTGGTTTCGCAGTTCTATTTTTAGTGGGCGCATTACTGTTTATGTTTTATACTGCGCAGCGTGAAAGGAATTTATCGCAACGCCAAGCGGGATTTTTAGCAAATGTAACTCACGAGCTCAAAACACCCTTAGCAGTAATGCAAGCAGCTGGAGAAAACATTGCAGATGGTAGAGTAACTGAGCCCGAAAGGCTTCAAAAATATGGCGCTCATATCTATCAAGAATCTATTCGATTACGCAAAATGATTGACAAGCTACTTGATGTGGCTAAATATGACGCTGGCCAAACACTACTTAATATGGTTCCCTGCCAAATTAATTTTGTAGTTGCAGAGTACATCCATCAAACTAAAGAATTTATTGAAAGTAAAGGATTTGATCTTACCTTTAAAGTTGAGGGAGATATCCCGTACATTAATGTTGACCCAGAAAGTGTAGAAACTATTGTTAGCAACCTCATAGAAAACGCTGTAAAATACAGTACTGACGATAAAAGAATTTCAGTTAAAGTATATTTATATAAAAATCGCGTATTTCTAGAAGTTGAAGACCACGGAATGGGTATTAAAAAGAAAGAACTAAAAAACATCTTCCGAAAATTTTATAGAGTTGAAGATGCACTAGTAGCACGCACAAAAGGTCACGGCCTCGGTTTAAGTATAGTACAAAGCCTAGTAGTGCTAAATAGTGGTATTATTACGGTAAGAAGTGAATACGGGAAAGGAACTAAGTTTAGAGTTAGCTTCCCAACAATGGCCAAGCAAGAAATTGCACGTCATACAAAAAAAAGTAGTATAATCTCATCAGAACAATTTAATTAAAACACCAGCCATGCTTGATAAGAGAAATAAAATTCTTGTTGTAGAAGATGAACCTAGTTTAATCTTTACACTGAGAGATACACTCGAAAATGAGGGTTTTGCCGTTTTTGTAAGTGAGGATGGCGATAAAGCCGTCGATATGGTTAAAGAACATAAGCCCGACTTAATGATTCTTGATATAATGTTGCCTGGTAAAAGCGGCTACGATATCTGTCAAGAAATTAGAGAGCTTAAGTACACCTTCCCTATAATCATGCTCACCGCTAAAGATCAAGAACCTGACAAAGTGAAGGGTTTGGATCTTGGTGCCGACGATTACCTCACAAAACCATTTGGCGTTAAAGAGTTACTAGCTCGTATTCAAGCTCGTTTACGTCGCGCTGGCACTTACTCAAACTCTGGGCAAGTTGATATTCTGCAGTTAGGCGAAGTAAAAGCTGATCTTAATGAAAGTGAAGTTATCCATCCTGATGGTAAAATAATTGAACTTACAGCTCGCGAAGTTGAACTTATTCGCTATTTACTTTCTCATGCTAATAATCCCGTTTCAAGAGATGAGTTATTAGAGAAGGTATGGCGCTACGAATATAGCACCAACACCAGAACCGTTGATGTGCATATTTCGAAACTAAGAGCAAAAATTGAAATACACCCCGATGATCCTAAATATCTCATCACCTTGCACGGTGTGGGCTATATGCTAAAAATTAACTAGCACGCTCTTTTTGCTGTTTTAGCTTGGTGAATACCAAGAGCCAATAACTATCTTAAACTGGAGTATTTCGTTACTCCAGTTCTTTTTTAGATATAAAGCAAATCTTGCCAGTGGTCGCAATTAGGAATTAGCCACCCATCACTTGTCTTTCCGAGGAACAAAGCAATCTCATTATAACGAGCTACTACCTCTTTCAAAACCTCGTTGATTAGAATCCCAATCGTTTCAAATGACCCTGTTATGTTTGTAGCAATATGTAAACAGAGTTTTTGTTAACAAGTTACCTAACACCTGCAAGGATGATTAAAAATTCATTGGTTGCTAATAGTATAGCACCCATCGTGTTCAGCTTCTAAAATTGATCTAGTGCTTTTACGTATCTAGCGAAGTTTCTAACCTGCGACTCGAGTAGACCTTGAGCAAACTGATCTTTCAACCCCGTTTCTTCATCAAAACCGTCGTGTACCCTTTGAATAAAAACACGCTCTGAGAATAGTAACGCATTTCTATAATTAGCTACCATCTGAAATTGTTCTACTGCTCTTAGTCCCCCAAAAGCGCCGGTTGCTTCACCAATAAAGGCCATCGGCATTTTTTCAAAAGCTTTAGGAAAAGGAAGATAATCTACAAACATTTTTAAAATCCCTGGGTAGCTTCCGTTGTATTCTGGTATTACAAAAACCAAACCGTCAGCTTCCATTATAGGCGCTCTAAAAGCATCTACTTCGGGGATATCCTCCCCATATTTGCCACCAATTACCGCATTTAGAGGAAAGTCCTCAAGGCTTACCACATCTGCTGTTATTCCCATCTCTTTGTAGAGAGTACTCACATAATTGGAAATTTTTATGGCGTGTGAGTCAGGGCGATCGGTAGCGCTAATTATTTTAAGAATCATTAATTAAGTTTTAATATCTGATTTTGCTCAAGGATACCAAATTTATAGCTAAAACATTCCAAGAATGACCAACTATTACACATTTAAAGGAAATGGAGGGCTCAGGGCTTGATTCCAAACCATTTGAGTGTTCGGTGATTCATATCAAATGCTCGTAATCACGAGTCCTCCCTCTGAAATCAAACAGGTTTTTTATAGATATAAGATTTAAGTAGCAAGACATTGGATAATCTTAGTCTTATATCCTACTACTTACATCTTAAGTCTATTCTCACTTCTTTTTAATTTCGTTTAGCCTTCTTGCTAGTAAATTCTCACGTCCCTCGGTGCTTGGCTGATAAAAAGTTCTATTCTTTAATCCATCAGGCAAATATTGCTGATCTACCCAGTGATTGGGATGACTATGAGGATATTTATAATCTTTAGATGCATTTTCAACATCAAGGTATCTCGAGTTGAGTTTATTTGAGGTGCTGTCTTTTAAATATGGGGGAACGGGTAAAACCCCTCGATCTTTAATTAAAGAACTAACTTCAAAAATAGCTCCCGTACTATTACTTTTTGGACACATACTCAAATACAAACAAGCATGAGATAGAAAGTACATCCCCTCTGGCATTCCACATTTCATAAAAGCCTCTTGGCAGGAGTTCACAATTGTGAGGGCATTAGGTTCTGCCAAACCTACATCTTCGCTTGCAAAAATGAGAAGTCGACGGAATATAAAATTTGGATCGTCTCCCCCTTCCAACATCGCATTCATCCAATAAAGTGCAGCATCGGCATCAGAACCTCTGAGCGATTTTATAAAAGCGGAGGCGTAATGATAATGCTCGTCTCCACCTTTGTCGTAGCGCACATTTCTTCGCTGAATGCTTTCTTTGGCTATATCGAGTGTAATGGTGATAAGGCCTTGCTCATTCGGTTTGCTCGAGAGCACGGCGACTTCCATCGCATTGAGCGCATTTCTAACATCGCCCCCTGCGTAATCGGCAAAATGTTCTAATGCATCCTCATCTACCACAACGTTTTTATTACCTAGCCCTTTCTCTTTATCCTCTAAAGCACGTCGCACCATTGTCTGAACATCTTCTACTTGTAGCGGAAACAATTCAAATAACTGGCAACGTGAAAGTAGTGGATTTACGAGGGAATAAAATGGATTCTCGGTAGTTGCGCCGACCAATGTTATAATTCCAGACTCTAAATGAGGCAGCAGCGCATCTTGCTGAGCTTTGTTCCAGCGATGGATTTCATCCACAAAAAGGATGGTTTTACGTCCGTTTAATCTCTTCAATAATTCTGCTTTCTCAACAACGCTACGCAACTCTTTAATACCATCGAGCACCGCATTTATAACTTGAAAGCTGGCACTGATCTCTTTTGATAAAACATGTGCTAAAGTTGTTTTACCCGAACTTGGCGTACCATAAAATATCAATGAACCTATAATGCCACTTTCAATCATACGACGAAGCATTTTACCTTCGCCAACGAGATGCTCTTGCCCTACAAATTCCTCGAGCGACTGTGGGCGCATTCGCGTTGCAAGTGGCTCGTTATAATCCGTTTTCTTTGGTTCGTTTGAGGAATTTGAAGGAGTATTTTCTTGAAAGAGATCCATGAGTATTCTAAAATTCTATATATGGGCAATGTATATTTCCAAAATACGCTAAACAAACGTATAAAATAACTTTACAGCAATGGTTTTTGATTACCGAATTGCTCTAAATAATTTTTTAATTTTATTTTCTTACGGGCACTGTCGCTGGTCATATAACGGAGCTTGCCAAAAATCGGTCTCTCTTGCCAAGCCCTATCAAATCGCCCAAAACACCAAAATATGCCCGAATAGCTATTTGGGTCGCGCCCATCTATAGCGTACTTATTATTCAATTCTATTAAATACTCAAGGGCAGTTTCAGGGTTAGGTGTCCATTCGATTACTTTTTTGCCCCACAACATCCGCAAGTAATTGTGAATTACTCCCTCTTCCCTCAGTTGATTTTGTGCAGCATTCCAAAGCTTATCGTGAGTTTTTGAAAATTCTAGCTCTTCGAAAGTATAAACATAGTCTCTGTGATCGTCTTTATGTTTCTCCAAGGTTTTCAGCGCCCAATCTGGCAAGCTATCAAATGAACTATAATCCTCGGTGTGGTGTGCAAAATGGAATCCCACTTCACGCCAAGTTACAACTTGGTCTAAATAATTCTGAATGCTTTCATTGCCGTTAAAGAAGCCCATATTCTTGCCGCCATTTGGCGTTAGATGGCTTAAGTCCCAATCATCGGGCTGTTGACCTAATGCCGCCTTTACAATCTCGTATTCGCTAATTTTACCAAAATGTAGCCAAGCACTTAATTCACTCGTTTTCTTTTCGTCGGGGTGATTTCCTTTCTCCCCATAATCAAGCAAATCATGGCTCATAAATTCATCCATTCTTTCTAAAGCCGCTCTCCTCGTTCCTTCCATATCAAGAGCTTTCACTTCGTGATTGATATCCAATCCTGCAATAGTCTCAGGAATATTATCCAATTCATCTTTGATGGGTGGATATTTTTGAAGGAACTCTTCGTCTAGAATAATTTTGGAGGTATTTTTTAATGCTGAAGTTGGATTTTGCTGAGGTGGATTTGTAAACCCTTCCACAAAATGCTGTTGCATTACTCTACGGAAAAGATATGCTGAATAGGGAGCTTTTTCGGTAATTCCCAAAGGAATAATACCGTTTGAGTCGATAGTGATATAAGGAACTTCTACCGTTTTAGAAATCTTCTCATTCCTAGTTCGCATTATAAAAACAGGAAACTCATCTGTTATTAACATGCATGAACGTTTTGCAAGTTGCTGAACTAAGCCCTTCACCGCGCCCGATTCTGTTTCTAAAAAATTATGATAATTCAAGTTTAGGGCTCTAGCTTCACTCGCATTTTCTTTCATTCCCTGCATTAAAAAAGTATGGAAACGATCAGACGCCCAAGGATAATCTTGGCTTAATCCCTCATAAATAAGCAGCGGTTTATTTAATTTATTCGCCCATGCAACGGCATAATCTAACGCATAATTATACTCAAAATGACGATTAATCTGCATCCAATACAGAACATAATCCCCTTCCTCATTTACAGAATGGTCATTTCTAGTGAATTTTCTAAAGCTATTTATATTTTTCATGGGCGTTATAATATTACCGCTTAACCAAATGCTAGGCCATTCAATTCCTTAAGATTATTGGCCAAATTAAATTTACGGCAGTATTATTTAGCTAATACTATTGACATAGTATTTAATAAATACTATCATGGTAGTAGGATGAGATAATTATTAACCGCAACATCAAATCAATATTCACAATGAAGTTATTATACTCAATTTTATTTTTTGCGATGACAAGTGTTGCTGCAACAGCCCAACCACTAGCTACCACTTTTGAAAAGGCAGAGTCACTTGGGATTTCTGTTAAGGAACTAGATAATACCTATCCCAGTGCTGCACATTCTCAGCCAGCGAAAGGGGTTTTTAAGGAAAGACAGGATGAGTTTTTAACTCACTATAGAGACCTACACATCGCACTTAGTAAATATCTCTCTGAAAATGGATTTGATTGGCCTGAAACAACTCGATTATTTACTAGAGTGTACTTCAACTCTAGCGGTGCAATTGATTATTTCCTAATCAATCCAAATGAAGTAGATCTCACAGAGAAACAAGTTGAGAACTATTTCAAACTTTTGAACGAATTCATTAAAGACTATAAATTACCAATCTTTGCCGAAACGGGTTTTGCACAGTGCAGCCCTGTAACATATATAGCTAAAAAGAAGGATATATAATATGAAAAAGTCACTCACCCCGCTTGGCGAAACCGAAATGGAAATTCTTCATCATGTATGGGAACTAGGAGAAGCAACCGTTGCTAATGTTCAAGAAAGAATCTTAGAAGATAGAAAAGTCGCTTACACAACAGTTATGACGACCATGAAAAATCTTAACGATAAGGGCTTTCTTAAGTATCGAAAACAAGGTGTTACTTTTGTTTATAGTGCAGCTATTAAACCCGAAGATGTACAGTTTAGCCTTATTAATAACTTAGTTCATAAAGTTTTCAAAGGCTCCCCCTCTGCACTTGTTCAGACTTTAGTTAAAGGTGAAAATCTTAACGAAGACGATATCAATGCTATTAAAAAATTGATTGAGGATATGGAGGATGAATCATGAGACTTTTCTTTGAATATATTCAACAGCTTGGCTCTTCAAGTGCTGATACCATTTGGTTTCCTATCTTCATTTGGACTGCAATAGCCGCTATCATTTTCTTGGTGCTTAGATTCCAAAAGTCAATGAATCCTCTATATCAGTATCATATAAGAGTTGCAACGTTACTAGCGCTACCTTTTGGGTTGATTTCTGCAGCACTGCTTAAAATGTATGCTACATTCACAACTTCAACAAGTTTTAATGTGTCCATTTTTGTGATAGATAATCCTCTTCCAGTGATTTATCCCGCAGCAGATCAAGGAATTATCGAGTCATCTATAAATTGGCTAGATGTAAACTTCCTGATTGGTTTTGCTACTTCTGTGTTTATAATAATAGCTGCATTTATGCTCACTAGATTAGTTGTTAGCTATCTAAACCTTATTAGGCTTCATAAAAGTTTACCTACCGAGAAATTATCCAATACAACATTTATTCCTGGGTTAGAAAACAGCTCCATATATGTGGCTTTTCACAACCATCCTTTAGTTCCCTTTACCTTTGGATGGAAAAAGCCAATCATTGTACTTCCAAAAAAAATAAAAGAAGATCCTGAAAAATTGGAAATGGCTCTACAACATGAGCTAGTTCATATTCGCAGAGGGGATTATTTGCTACAGCTATCACTTTCAGTGATTGAATCTCTCTTTTGGTTCCATCCTATTGTTCACCTTGGTTCGAGAGAAATTGATACTTATAGAGAAATTTCTTGTGATCAAGAAGTACTCAATTCTTCAGATGTAAACCCAAAAAAATATGCCCGCTTATTATTAGAGCTCCTTCCTTTAAATAAAGGTTATGGAAGTTTTACGGTGAATATGGCAGTAAAACAGTCAACATTAAAACAGAGGATTGAAATTATGAAGCTTCATAAAATGCATAAAGCATCGTATAAGCAAAGTCTTGTACTTTTGTTGTCCATAATATTAATGGTAGTTGCACCTATTGCTTGTTCTGATTTAAGAGGAACAGATGCACTTTCAGATCAAGAGGTATTAAATGAAAAAGTAACTTTAACTGAATTTAAAGTAGATATTAATGGGGTTGAAGTGATGAATGCTAAAGAGCCTGGCGCAAGTGTTAGCAGCCAAGGTTTAGGTGCCATTGCAATAAGCCCAGAGAATTATGGGTTATTTAAATTCTCAATTCGACCTTTTGATGGAGCTGTTCAAGCAGGTACAATTTCGAACACGAATGTAGAATTCAAAATAAATGAACTAAATGTAACTATCGTATCTGCTAATAAAATCCTCGAAAATAATACACAGGCGACTCTTTGGGTGAGCCATTTTCCGGATGGAAAGCTACCCGATGGATTTTCAGCTTACGCTGATGCCAACACCCCACCCACACCTCCTACCCCGCCATCACCAAACGAGGCATTCGATGATTATCCAGAAGAATATTTTATTGTTGTTGAAGAAATGCCACAGCTTATTGGCGGACTAGTTTCAATTCAAAGCAAAATTAAATACCCAGCAGCAGCTCTGAAAAATGATATTGAGGGCAGAGTAACTATCCAATTCATTGTAGATGAAAATGGTGATGTGGTTAACCCTAGAATAATAAAAGGAATAGGTGGTGGATGCGATGAAGAGGCCTTACGAGTTGTAAGCCAAGCTAAGTTCACCCCAGGTGTACAACGTGGACGCAACGTTCGTGTTCAGTATAGTTTACCAATTGTATTTAAGCTCAATGATTCTGAATTTAGACAAACAGAGAATAATTAATTGAAAATGACTACTCTTGCAGGTAATTCTCCTGAATAATCTACAGGAGTACCTCATCAGGTTCTCTTCTTGTTTCATTGTTCCGTCAATAACTTTTCCAAAGTTTTAGACAGTTCCCATTTAGTAGTTGACTAATAGTTTAACTTTGGAAAAGTTAGGCTATTAGTTTTTGTTTGAAGTAGATTTTTTCCCTTAGGCTAATCCTTATACACATCTTTTGCTCATCAAGAAGACTATAAAGATTAGCAAGATGGCAGAGCCGATCGTTAATTCCTAGATGCGACCCTTGTAGTCAATGACGGTTCCCAATCTGTTTTATACTATTGCCTGAAAGGCAATGCCCGACCGCAGGGAGACAAAGGAAGTATAAAAAACGCCCTGTCATCCTGAACAAGACGACCGATAGGGAGTCGCCGTGAAGGATCTTGTTGAAAAGATTTGGTATTCCAATCAAAGTTCTACTAAAATAAATCTTACCATAATTTCGGTGGGTTTACATGCATCTTTTAAAAACAATCCTACCCACCGATGCCTAATATTATTCTATTTACCCCGAGATAAATCTCGGGGCTATTAATATTCAACTCCTCTGGAGTTGGAAACTGGATTTTAACTATCGCTCGACCGCAGGGAGTATTCGGAATACATTCGTATCCTCCGATATTCATCGGAGTTTACTCATTCTCCGCTCGCCAGCGGAACTGGGGCACTTGGTAGTTTTCTAATACCGCCGCTGGCGTCAATGACGAGTACGTCATGTTGTTTGAGGGAGGACTCATGGGTGCCCAATTTGTTAACAATTCGGGATTTCGCCCATTCAGGGCTCGGTGTTGTCTGGTTTCTATATTCACGAGGGGCTTAACCACCTCGCTAATATATGTCGCTCTTTCAGAGCTTAGTATCAGAATTCTTCGAGCGTTAAACGCTAGTTATACTTCATATTAGCCGCATATTTATCACTTCTTAAAACCTCGGAGGGGCACAATATCGTAACATGGGGTGAAGCCCCATGAAGTTGACATGGTTTTGAAGCACTAAGCTCTGAAAGAGCGGAATACTTAGGCTCATAAATGAGAGAGAATCTACAATGAGTAAATAAATCCTGCAATTCCATGCACTCGGGACAGAACCAAACTCGAATTAAAAAATAGTTTTATCTTTTTGAAACTTCTTTAATTTATTTGCGTACTCTTCTACAGATTGTAACCAAATTTGTATGTCATGCCTCCTAAATTAAGAAAGTCTAAAAAGGATAAGTTGTTTCTCGGCGTTTGTGGCGGTATTGCTGAATACCTCGGCTGGGATCCAACCATAGTTAGAATTATATACGCCGTACTTGGCGTAGGTAGTTACGGGATAGCTATACTTTTCTATTTCATCCTCGCCGTTGTAATGCCCGATTAATATTATATTACACAAACTTTCACGTCTGTGTATTTGTAAATCTAATCTTCCCTTAGCATCTTCATACCAACTAAACAAAAAGCTATGAAAGTTGGTATTGTTGGTGATGCAAGTAGAGCCGTAGCATGGGAAAAGCATTTACGCCCTCATAATATCGTTACTGAAGTCGATTTGTGTGCTACACTCCGTGAGGTAGGACAAGTTGATGCTTGCCTAATTTTAGATGATGGCCCTGATAATTTAGATGTGCTATTAGAGGGAATCCGCCACGGCCTAAATTGTTTTCTCATTGCCAAACAGCCCACCGATGTCGTAAAGTTAGATCGTATTCACAGAGCAGCAAGAGAAGCGGGCGTACTTGTACAGTTTTCGCATTGGCCCACCTTAGCCCCGGCCACCCAATGGATGATGGATGAAATGCCAAAAGCTAATTTTATTCATATAACACGGCAACTTGGCCGTCCACAGTCTGGACATCCAAAAGAAGAATTTCGGAATCTTTGGATTGATGAACTGGGACTTTGCCTAAAATGGATGGACAGCGGAGTTCATCACGTCGAAGCAAAGTTGATGCAATTGAATGAAAACAATCCTATTTCAATTCATATATTTTTGCGCTTTGATAATGGCTCTACAGCTTCCATTTTTGTGTACACAACAGCTGAAGAAAATCTTCATCATCGAGTTATCTGCAACCGCACCCACGTGCTCGATTGTGATGTGCCTACTCAAACTATACGAATTGGCAGATTAAGCGATGGAAACCATCTCTTTTTTAGCAAGCAGAGTTTTGATCCCGCTAAATCGGCTGAAAAAAGTGCCCTTCTATTTTTAAAATCCATTCAACTAAAAAGTGATACTGCTTATACAAGTTATGATGTCCTCAATTTGGCACAAAACGTAGCAAAGATAGAGCAGCGATTGGCTCAGTTTTCTTGATGGGTGTTTAGCCAGTTACCGAACCTGTCAGGTTTGTCATAAATCTGTTCTCAGCTTTGTATTTGTTGTTTAAACCTGACAGGTTTAATTCCAACCCAAAATTACTAATTTGGAATTAAACGCCCTATTTCCCACGCATTGCTTTGAAGGCTTTTTTTAGTTTTTTGCGGGACATTAAATCGCTTACAAAGTTGAATTGTCCTGCAATTAGACGTTCTCCACCATCAATAACTACACTTTCACCCGTCATGTAAAGAGCCATATCCGACATGATGAAAGTGGCTAGATTTGATAGCTCTTTCTTCTCCCCATATCTCTTCATCGGGATTTTTTTGATGAACATCTTTTCAATTACTTTATCAGGCACTAAGCGCGACCAAGCACCTTTTGTTGGAAACGGACCAGGTGCAATTGCATTCACCCTGATTCCATATTCTGCCCATTCATAAGCAAGAGACTTAGTCATTGCCAAAACACCAGCTTTGGCACAAGCGGATGGCAGTACAAATGCACTCCCAATCTCAGCGTAGGTGGTAACAATATTTAGAATAGAACCTTTGAGTTCATTATCAATCAAATAATTTCCAAAAACGTGAGTACAATTAAAACTGCCATGCAATACAATATCTACTATGGCTTTAAAACCACCAGGACTTAAATCTTCTGAAGCGGACAAGAAATTTCCTGCGGCGTTGTTCACCAAGCCTTCTAAAGATCCGAAATCTTTTACTGCTGCATCGAACATTCCTTGTACAGCGGCGTGATCTCTAACATCGCACACATAATGGCGAACTTCGGCTGCTTCACGAACTGATTTAATTTCTGTAACGGCTTTAATTAGTTTTTCTTCTGTTCGGCCACAGATTGCTACATTGGCGCCGGCTTCTACAAAGCCTTTTGCCATCGCTAAACCTAAACCACTTCCGCCACCCGTTATGAGTATGGTTTTTCCTGATAATGTATCCTCAGTAAACATATAAAATCCTTTTCTTTAACTTAGGTTTTCAAAAATTCCCGCGGCGCCCATTCCACCACCAATACACATAGTTACTAAACCATATTTGGATTTTCTAGCCTGCATTTCGTAGAGAATTTGTGTGGTTAATTTGGCGCCAGTGCAACCAAGTGGATGTCCCATAGCGATGGCACCCCCATTCACATTTGTGATTTCTTCGTTAAGACCTAAGGTTCTGATTACAGCAAGAGATTGTGATGCAAAAGCTTCGTTAAGCTCAATTAAATCTATCTCTTTTAGTGAGATTCCTGTCTGCTTTAGCACTTTAGGAATGGCTTCTACGGGTCCAATTCCCATTAACTCTGGGGCAACTCCTGCCACTGAAAATCCTACATATCGAGCGATGGGTGTTAAGCCAAGTTTTTTAACCATTTCGCCACTCATCACCATAACGCCTGCGGCAGCATCATTCATTTGGGATGAATTCCCAGCAGTTACTGAACCTCCCATTTTAAAAACAGGTCGAAGTTTGGCTAAAATTTCTTTTGATGTATCCGCTCTTGGACCTTCATCTTGTTTAAAAGTGAAGCGTTCTTCTATAATTTCTCCATCGGCACTTACTTTCTTCTCTACTACTTCGATGGGGGTAATCTGACCATCAAACTTTCCATTTTCCCAAGCATTTATAGCGCGTTGGTGACTTCGGTAAGCAAAAGCATCCTGATCTTCTCGGCTTATTTTATATTTGTCGGCAACATTCTCAGCTGTTATCCCCATATTGATATAAATCTCTGGATTACTTTCCAACAAGTCCAAATTTGGCTGAACCGACATCCCACCCATGGGAACTAAAGACATGGACTCTACGCCACCAGCAATTATCACATCCGCAGCGCCAAGCATAATTCGTTCGGCCGCCATAGCAATAGTTTGCAATCCTGATGAACAGAATCGATTTACCGTTACCGCAGGAACAGAGTCTGGAAGTCCACCCATAATTCCAATTTGACGTGCTACATTCAATCCCTGTGAGGCTTCGGGGAAGGCGCACCCAATGATAACGTCCTCAACCATCTCGGGTTTTAAACCAGGCGTTCTTTTCATTAAATCTCTAACTACAGCTCCGCCTAAAGAATCTGGCCAAGTAAAACGTAATGACCCTCTATTTGCTTTTCCACAAGCTGTTCTTGTTGCTGCTACGATATAAGCGTCACCATTAGACATAAGACATAAGATTTAAGAGTTAAGAGTATTTTTTTATTAAGGTATATAGCATTTTCTGAATTTGAGTTAATTCGTCCATTATATTGTTATGTGCTTCTTCAATAATAAAATCAAGGTTTTTAGATATCAGTAATTGAGTTTCTAATTCAAAACAAGAACCCAATGAGTAGTTGAGAAATAGGGCAAAATCTTTATCCGTATTCCTTCCAGCTCCTTCAGCAATATTTGAGGAAACAGAAACTGCGCTTCTTCTTATTTGAGATACAAGACCATATTTTTCTTCATTTGGAAAACTATTTGTCAATAAATACACTTGGGTTGCTAATTCAACTGACCTTTTCCAAACTTCTAAATTTTTGTAATTGTGCATTCTTACATCTCACTACTTAATTCTTATATCTTATGTCTAGCGTCTTATATCTAATTTCTAAGCGGTTTCCCAGTTTTTAACATGTTCTCCATTCTGGCGATGGTTCGTTCATCTTTAAAACAGCTCAGGATTGCTTCACGTTCTAGTTTTAGAAGGAATTCTTCTGGCACTTCTTGAGGATCACTTAAATCTCCGCCTGATAACACAAAAGCCAATCGCTCAACTACTACTCTATCATAATCGGTGATAAATTTAGACTCGTGCATTACATATAACATAAGTTTCATAGCAGCCAGTGCTTTTTTGCCCAAAACTTTAATAGGGGTACGCGCCGGAGCTTTATAATCAGCATTCACCAAGTTTAGTGCTTCTTGTTTAGCAATTTTAAGCTGTAAATCTTTATTCATCACTATGGTGTCGGAAGCTCGCAGAAAGCCTAATTCTTGTGCCATATATGCACTTTCTGAAACTTTAGCCATTCCCATGGTTTTAAAAACCTCGCGTATAAATGGTAAAGGATCCGATTCGCCCTCGATTTTACTCATGGCTCGCCTTAGTAATTCTGTAGTTCCACCTCCGGCCGGAATTAATCCAACTCCTACTTCAACCAAGCCTAAATAACTTTCGTGGTGAGCCACTACTTTATCGGAATAGAGTACAAATTCTACCCCACCACCCAAGGTCCTGCCAAAAGGAGCGGTGACCACAGGAAATGGGGAATATCGTAATGCAACAGCTGTTCGCTGGAAATTGGTAACGGCTTCTACAACTTTATCCCATTCGCCCGAGCGGTGAGCTTGCATGGCTTCCATTAAATTGGCACCATAAGCAAAATTCTCGCCATCATGACCAATTACAAGTGCCTTAAAATCATTATTCACTATCTCAAGAGCACGCTCTAGCGTTTTGAGTAGCTCAAAGCCTAGGGTAGCATTTTTGGTTTTGAATTCGAATAGTGCCACGCCATCTCCCATATCATGAAGGGCTGCAGAATCGTTTTCGAGAACGGGAGCTTTTTGTTTGCGAAGATGAGCTACTTTTATTTCCCCAATGGCTTGAGGCGCCTCTGTCTCCATCGTCTTTGAAATGGGATTGTACACTTTTCCATCTTTGTAGAACTGGGTAAAACCTGCAGCCAACATTTCGGTTATCAATTTGGGAATTACTTTGCCTTCTGAAGTAAGTCGCCCAACAACGGCTTCAATTCCAAGAGCGTCCCAGCGTTCGAACGGACCCATTTCCCAATTAAAACCCCATTTCATAGCTCTATCTACCGCCTGTGGTGAGTCTGCTATTTCTGGAACTCGATTAGCTGAATACAGTAACAGCTCTCTTTGAGTTTCCCATATAAATTCAGCCAAACGACCTTCGCTAAATGTGAGGAATTTTAATCGTTCTGCGGTGTTACGAATCTTTTTTGCTTCGTCGAGTATGGGATCTTTTAACTCTTGCTGTGATTCATATTCTAAAGTGTCGGGATTGATAACTAGAAACTCGGTTTTAGATCCATTTCGTACTTTTTTATAGAAACCTTCGCCAGATTTATTTCCCAGCTTCCCTGATTCTACCATCGCCACAAATTGGCCGGGTAAATCAAAAGCATCTTTACGTTCATCGTTTGGGATGGCTGGAATGATATTTTTTGCCACGTGCATGGTTACATCTAAGCCTGCCATGTCTGCTGTTCTAAAAGTTGCAGCTTTTGAATAACCTGTTAAAACTCCAGTAAGCAAATCGATCTCTTCGGCTCTAAAATCACCCTTAAAAAAATACTGCACCATACTTGCCATCGAGAACACGCCAATTCTGTTGGCAATAAAGTTGGGAGTATCTTTACAAACCACCACTCCTTTACCTAGTGTTTGCTCACAGAAACCTTTCATAAAATCTATGATTTTAGGCTGAGTATGCTCGGTTGGTATAACCTCCAATAATTTCATATAGCGTGGAGGATTGAAGAAGTGAGTTCCCAAAAAGTGAGCTTTAAGCGAGCTAGAGCAATCTTCACTTATTTGAGTTATAGGTAGCCCAGATGTGTTTGAACTAACAATTGTGTTTGGACTTCGAACGGCATCAATTTTAGACATCATTCCTTTTTTGATGTCCATGCGTTCTACAATTACTTCACATATCCAGTCAACTTCAACAAGTTTTTCGAAGTCGTCTTCAAAATTCCCAACTTTAATTCTATGAGCAAACTCTGGTACAGCAAAAGGCGCTGGCTTCATCTTCAAAATCTTTTGCAAGCTCTCTTCCGCCGTTTTATTTGGTCGCTTTGCATCGTCACTTTTGAGATCTAGAAGTAACACTTCTAATCCTGCATTTACACAATGGGCAGCGATTTGACTTCCCATCACACCAGAGCCTAAAACTGCCACTTTCTGAATCGAATATTTTTGAGTGCTCATAATTTCAATATTGCTTTAATATGCTAAGTTTATGATTTATCCTTCACCTTCATAAATGCTATCTATAGCTTCGGTGTACTTCTTGTAAATAACATTTCTACGGATTTTAAGCGTAGGAGTCACCTCACCTGCATCTATAGTAAACTGATCTTCTAAGAGTTTGAATTTTTTCACCTTTTCCCATTCTGAAAGTCCACTATTCACCTTATCCACTTCTTTTTGAATTCGCCTAATCACATACTCATTTTCAGTGATATCTTCTGTAGGAAATTTATTATTAGTAGATTCAAACCTCTTTTTCATGTTAACCCAGTTGGGTACAATAAGTGCTGCGTTGAATTTCTTTCCATTTCCAACTACTACCGCTTGCTCAATAAAGCCACTATTTGTAAGTGCATTTTCGATAGGTTGTGGGGCTATATATTTACCTGTAGAAAGTTTAAATAAATCCTTCTTTCTGTCGGTAACAAAAAGCCACCCGTCTTCATCTAAATGCCCAATATCTCCTGTATGGAACCAGCCATCTTCGTCAATATCTTCTTTAGTTTTCTCAGGCATCTTATAATAGCCTAGCATAATATTTGGACCTTTTGCTAGAATTTCGCCGTCCTCTGCTATCTTTATTTCAACATCAGCAAGTGCTTTACCTGAAGAACCAATTCGAAGCTCTCCTATTGGCGGCCCCGTTAAAACTGGGGAGGTTTCTGTAAGTCCGTATCCAAGTCCACAGTAAATACCAATCCCGTTCATAAAGCGAGCAATGTTGGGTGATAGTGCTGCACCCCCAACATTCATCCCCATTAAGCGTCCACCAAAAAGTTCTCTTATTTTGGAATACACAAGCTTGTCGGCTAATTTCCATTTTAGTTGATTTGGAGGATTTTCTGGATCATAATTTTCAGCCATATTGACCGCCCAGTAGTATAGCATCTTTTTGATTCCACTCATTTCCTGGCCTTTAACTTTAATACCTGTTACAATTTTCTCAAGTAAACGAGGAACTGTAATCAAATAAATAGGTTTCACCACCTTAAAATCGTCTTGAATTTCCTCTACTTTTTCAATGTAGTATGGGGGAACACCCGCATCTGCAAAAATATAAGTAGCAGTACGCTCGAACATGTGGGCAATAGGCAAATAGGATAACGCACGAGGATTTTCAAAATCATCTGGATTAAATGGAAATATATCACCTGCTGCTAAAGCATTCCCTGCAATATTGTTATGAGACAGCATCACACCTTTAGGCACTCCTGTTGTTCCTGAAGTATAAATAAGTGTTGCTAAATCATCGGGGTGAACATCTGAGCGAAGTTTTTTATATAAATCAGGCTCCTTTTCAGAAAGCTTGCGCCCCATTTCCATTACACCTTTAAAATCTTTCAACTTAGCATGCTTAGAGCCATGCATTGAAATGATGGTTTTTATATTATCAATGGCTTTAACAAGAGGCTTTGTTTCTGCAAATAGTTCATCGTTGGAAACAATATGAACTTTCGTATCAGAGTTCTCAAGAATAAATTGAATTTGTGAACCTTGTTGCGTGGTATAAATTGGAACAACAGCCGCACCTAGCGAGAGTATAGCTTGATCTGCAATTACCCACTCTGTACTATTTTCGGAATGTATAGAAACCTTGTCACCCTTTTGCACACCAAGTTCATGTAAGCCAAGGGCTAAATCATGTACCTTTTGTTTAAAGTCTGTAATGGACGTTTCTATCCACTCTCCATTTCTTTTGGTAGCAGAAAAAATCCCGGTTTTATTCCGCTCCATTCCTTTTTCAACAACTGCTAATATTGTAGTCGGCTTATATTTCATGTCATTTCCAATATATTTTACGTGTACTTTCTAATATACACTTTCAGTAAACTTATGAAAGCGTTTCCACCTATATATTTTACGAACTTAACACTGTTAATCAAATTCTATTTTATGTTTATCGAAGAGTCATTAAAAAAACGTGCTGAAATTTATTTCAATTCCATCCAAAAGCACATGGGAAATGCACTAGGGATTGAATTTGAACACTTTACTAGGGATGAGTTTATTGGCTCTATGCCAGTAGATGAACGAACTATTCAGCCTTTTGGGATTTTACACGGTGGAGCTTCCGTCGTTTTGGCTGAAACATTGGCATCGGTAGGTGGCTGGTTCCTGCTCGATGATTTGAATAAAACCGTTGTTGGAATTGAGATAAATGCGAATCATATCCGCTCAGTTAAGAAAGGTGGCAAAGTTACGGGCACTGCAAAACCCGTAAATATTGGGTGCAAAATTCAGGTGTGGGAAATTTCCATCACCGACGAAAGAGGCAAACTAGTTTGTTCCTCGAGGTGTACATTGGCGGTTATTGATATTTGAGTTGGGTGTGGATTGTGAGGTAAGTCATCCTTGTTGGTGCTAGATAATTCGTTGACAATTCTGGCTTTTCTAAAAAGCTGGGTCATCCTGAGAATACTTTCGAAGGATCTTAAGATATATCTCTTTAACGAGCTCAGTTTTATTAGAACTCATTGTATCATAAGTTTTGTAAACCATGATTAATGAATTTAAAATAAACAAAACCATCTTTCCTAAAAGGGATGTTCTTTAAAAGAATTGACAATAATAATTCAAAACTTACAGTTTCAAAATAAATCTATAGGTCCTTCGAAAGTATTCTCAGGATGACCCTCTAAAGGAATTTTTTCATCGAATTAGCTAACATCTATCCACCCAAATTCATTTCCTAAACTGTACTTCTTTCCAAGCTTGAAAGAGGTGGGCTACTTTTCGGCGTTGGTATTTTCCGGTGGAGGTGACGGGGATTTCTTCTCCAAAAACTACTACTTTAGGGGCTTTGGCAAAGGGTAAATGTTCATGGCAGTAAGTTAGAATAGCTTCCTCGTTTTCAGTTGCACCTTCTTTTAGCTGGACATAAGCGCCGACCTCTTCTCCGTACCAATCGTTCTCAAATCCCACTGCAATGGCGGCTTTTACTCCTGGGGCTTGATTTATGACCTCGTCAATTTCGAGCGGTGCAAAGTTCATTCCACCACGAATAATGAGTTCTTTGAGCCTTCCTGTAATAAAGAAGTAGGCATCTCCATTTTTATCTTTCTTATAAAAACCTTCATCGCCCGTTCTAAACCAGCCATGCGTAAATGCTTCTTCATTCGCTTCTATATTATTGAAATATCTCTTCATTACGTTTACGCCACGTACTACAATTTCACCACGCTCCCCTTCCGCAACCGATTTCCCAAACTCATCATGAATATCCATCTCGTTTGCTGAAATGGGAACTCCAATACTCGGAAAACCAAAATCATACATCCAGCTTTGATGTTCTTTTAGGCTGAGATTAAGAGGCAGGAAACATGAGTAGCAAGTTGTTTCAGAAAGTCCGTAGCCATGCACAATAGGTTTCCCAAAAAGTGCTTCGAAATTCTTTGCTACATTTATAGTTAGTGGACCTGCACCACAAATCATGTGTTTGAAATCTTCTAGTTTGGGAAGTGCCTTATCTCCATAATAGCTCGTTAAATACTGGAGTAAAGTGGGAACTACACTTACAATGTGAACCTTTTCTTTTTCTATAGTCGGAAAGAATTGTTCCACTTTAAACTTTTCAATCAACACCGTAGATGCGCCGGTATAAAATGGAGTGAGTAAGGTTACCACCGTTCCATTTACATGATGAATAGGTAATACGCACATCATTCGGGTTTCTGCAGTTATCTGATGCCATTCAGAAATCGAACGTGCATCTTCGAGTAAATTCTTCTGCGATAGCACTACTCCCTTGGGATTTCCCGTGGTACCTGAAGTGAATACTATGAGCGCTTCGGTATCAATATCAAAACTTGGCTCTTTCAAAACTCCTTCCGCCAAAGAAAAGGATGTGAGCGATTCTCCACATTCGATTAATTTAACAGCATTCAGCTCGGGCAAGGCACATATATCCTCAATTCTAGAGAGATAGCTATCCCTTACCAATGCTAGCTTTACCTCTGCATTTTTTAAGATGTATTCAATCCGATTATCGTCTTCGCCGATATTTACAGGAACTATCACCAAGCCACAAAACCAAGCAGCGAAATACTGAACTACCGTTTGCCAGTGATTGTGAGATATTGTGGCAATTTTATCACCCACTTGTAAGCCTTGGCTTTGATAAAAGTGTGCCGTAGCTAGCACCATCTCATAAAATTCTCTGTATGAAAACTCTACTCGATTTCCGTTTTGATCTAAATAAGTTAAAAAAGAGCTGCTATTTTCAATTCCCTTTTTAAGCAGACTAACAATGGTAAATGGAAGAGGTGGAAGTGAATGCTTAACACTTCGTGCATGTGATATTTTATCTTCTAAACTGTTAAAACTCATCATTCTCACCTCATGTATTTATTTATTTATTCCTTTCCCTCGTCACGCAGGTCCACCTTTGTGATGCACTTTGAGAAGCCTGTCTGCCCTGCTTCCTATTATATTCATTTATATGAATTCTTATGCAATTTACTCCTTTTTTTTGGGGAAAATAATAAGAGGCTTACGTTTCCATTTTACAGTATTAGAAGCTGGAGCTTCAGGAATTACGTTGCAAAGCTGGAGCCTGCCTGCGGAAGACAGGTTTTGCAACGAGGGGAAAAAGAAGTAATTAGTAGTTAGTATTGAGATGGTGTCAATCCCTGAATTCTGTATTCTGACTTCTGCATTCTGTATTCCCCAATCCCTCAATTTCTTAGTCTCCCAGTCCCCAAATTCCCAACCCTATCAGAGTTGGTGTTTACTGCTTTGCAGGAATTCTAGGAATGGTCATAATTTCACGCTGACGTCCATCTATATACCAAACTCCTGTTTCATCAAAAAAGGCATCTTCTTCAAGCATTATGCGGATTTCTTTGCCCCACTCTTCGATATAGGTAGCGGCATTTAGCTCAATGGAATAGGCGGTATTTAGATGAAGTGGATAATCGCCTGTAAACGGCACTCCATCTTGTGCATCCCACATGCCAAGAGTTGTCCCTGAGCCATGCCCATGATAGCCAATGGGGTGCGTATAAATGGATGGTTTTATACCTTCGGCAATGGCTTGCTCTCTCGACATTTTAAGCACTTCATTTCCAGTTCTACCTTCTTTAAAATTGTTGGTAAATATATCTTGGAGACGATTTCCATTATCGAATGCCTTTTTAAGATAGGCTGGCACTTCTGTTTCGCCCGGTTTCAAAATATATGCGTGTTGCTGCGTATCGGTATTTAGGCGAAGGTAGGTAATTCCAAAATCCACATGGATTAGATCGCCCGGCAAAATCACATTTTCTTTGGGACTACTATCGAAAGTTCTCAAATGATCGAAAGATTCTGGATCGGCTCGCTGAATGGATACACTTGGATGAAACCATGCAACCAACTTGAGCTCTCTAATTCTATCTCGAAACCACCAAACCACATCATCGGTAGTGGTTACGCCTGGTTGAATAACCGCATCCGAAAATCCTTCTGCAATGATATTATGCGCAATACGTACAATCTGTGGGTAAATGGCCATTTCTTTGGGTGTTCTGGTTTCTAACCAACCTATTGCCACTTTTTCTGCAGATACAATTCTGGGACTATATTTTTTGCCGAGAATATTTTGTAATTCCTCGAGCTCTGTAGCTACAATGCCATCTACAATTCCGAAATGTTTGGATTTATTTACGCCAATCTTTTTAGGATTACGTTCTCTTATAATCTCAGCTAACGCTTCCCACTGGTTGGGTTGTTCCTCAGGATTCCAAGCTTTTTTGAACGTGGTTCCCACATCGTAGCGGGCAACGGCAAGGGTTTCTAATCCTTTATTTCCACCTTGATCGTAAATAACCAAGATGGTTCTTCTTCGAGCGGCATGCCAAGTAGCGGGTAGCATCGTTTTGATAACAGGATCTTCATTATACTCTCTGGAAATAATTACCCACATATCTAGACCTTCACGACGCATAATCTGGGGTAAAACTGTTTCAATTCTATCCTGTAATAACTCGTCAATTACTTGAGCTCGGTCTTTCATCGATAAAATTGCTGGGGTTTGTTGGGCAAAAGCATCTGTTAGTAAAAACAGTGCCATACCAAACAAAAGTATATACTTATTCATTATTTCCTTACGAGGTTTTTTGTTGAATTTTTTTATTGAAATTAATTTTTTCCTAGCACCCAAGCTTTCCTACGATCTACTGCTTTTTTACTGGCACCACTATCTATAGTTGTAGCCATGGTAGCATCTACATCTAGCTTGATGGTGTATTTATTTTCTTTACTCCATCGATTTGTCACGATTTCAATGCTTTGACCTGGCTTAAAAGAGCTCATTAATTCAGTAAATTTGGTGTCTTCATTTAATATCACTCCTCCGATAGATAAAAACTCATCAGACGTATTTATACCTGCTTTATAGATAGGTGAATCTTTACGTGGATTTGATGATAACTGCCACTTGCCATTTCTGTAGAAAATTCGTCCGCCAAAATCGGGCACATCTGGATTTTGTAGTTCATATTTCACTCCCACCTTTTTAAACAGCGCTTTATAATCGGGTAGTTTGCTATCAAAAATATAGTTGTCGAAATAATTAGCAGCGAACTCCTCATTCGTATATTCGGCTAAAGTAGCTTGAATATCACGCACGGTATAGGGAATTTCTGTCTTGCCAAACTTCTCCCACATTAATTGCATCATTCCATCTAAACTCAAACCTTTGTCCATTTCACGCAACATCAAATCTAGACCTAAACCTAGCACACTGCCATAAGTGTAATAGGAAATAAAGGTATTCACTCTATTATTGGCATCAACTGCTCTGGATGCATCCACAAAGGGAGCCTGATAGCTCATTTCAATGGGATTGAAATAGCCTCTACCAGGCGAATTCAGTACATAGCTAATCGATCTTCCTAACCCTTCTATATATTCTTGCTCGGTGTTTAAACCCGCTCTAGCTAAAATAAATGGAGTATAGTAGCTAGTGAAACCTTCTGCAAACCAAAGGTCGCCACTCATGTTCGCATCTTCGAAATTATAAGGCTCTAACGATTTTGGACGAATACGCTCAACATTCCAAGTATGTATAAATTCATGCGAAACAGTTCCAATGCCTGTATCACCGAGTGGACGTTCTAACGGTTTTGAACTTGTAACATAAGTTGAGTTTCTATGCTCCATTCCATCGCCTGAGGCATTGGGTACATAGCATAGTAGGAAGGTGTACTCTCCAAAATCAAGTTCAGGTAATTCACCAAAAACATCTATTTGAGCATTAACAATCGCCATCACTTTTTCGAAATATTCATCAACTTCGGCATCGGTTGCCGGTGTGTGTAAAGCTATCCGGATATTTTGACCATCCACTTTTCTTTCACGGAAATGCATATCTGCAATTTCAATCGGGCTATCAAGAAGATAGTAGGTATCTGGCGCGTAATAGGTAGTGCCTTCGAGATGCTCCAGCTGAGTTGCGATTTTCCAATTCGAATTTTCAGGAATATCGAATGTAACATTTACTGGACGATGTCCATATTCTCTGGCAGTTACAAAAGTTCCTGGTGCATTTAAATGTGCATGCGTATCATCAATTTGAACGTAGGTTCCATCGCCATGATTACCAAACAAAGTATATTTAAAAACCACGGTCCCATCATGACCACTCACATCCCATTGATGCAAATTTGGCCGATTAACGGGTAATTTCTCACCTTTACTATTAAAAGCCTCCACGCTGTACACATTTTTTGCAAACTCGTGCAACGCATAGCGCCCCGGCGACGATCTACTCATTCTAACTTCAAGCGTAGATGGATTTAAATTCGAAAAGGTTGCCGTAACATAGGCTTCATTTTGATTTCGATTCTCAAAAGAAATAGTGTATTCATTAGCAGTTTGCGCAGTTAATGCCCCAAAAGGCACTAACAGAATTGCCAATAAAAAGAAGCTTATGTATAAAGAGAGTGGTTTTTTCATTGTTTCCAGAAATAATTAATAATCGCGTTTAATATGGAAATGATTATTGTATGGCGCAAGGATTTAGAAGGAGTGCACTGAAAGAGATGTGAAATAGAAATTTGAGGGATAGTTATTGGAAATAATTTATGGGGAATTGGCAACGAGTGGAGGGATAGTTTCTGGGACTCTTTTCTTGATTTGGGTGGCTCCTATTTGTTGCATTCAACTAGGCTTTCAGGCAAAGGCTTTTTCGATTCGTACAATATCAGACCAAAGGTAAAAACATGTAAATATCTTATACTTAATTATGACTTCTTGTTTTTATTTTACTTGATTAAAAACAGAGTTAATTCTGGAAAATAATATATTTATAACCATCTTACGCAATGGTAGCTATGATTCTTAAAAAAAGCCTTGTCGTATTTATTATGCTTGTTGCTGGTTTGCTTTTTTATTTTGCCTATCAAAATATGCATCAAGATAATTTTGTAAATGCTACGGAACCTGACTTAAAACTGGACAGCGCTCGCATCGACCTAAGTTACTTCAATACAAACTTTGTAGCCTACAACATAACGGCCATCGGGGTTTTAGCCGCTCAAAGCTGTTCCAGTTGCATTAACGAGTTTTTCGAGTTTTATGACCAAATAGACAGCCTTAACCAGTTATTCTTTGATGGGCACAAAATCGAAAAGCTTGTTGTTATTACAGATGGCGACAGCCTTAGTGAACAACGCTACAAAACAGTATTTAAGATTGTAGACCAAGTTATTCCCCTTTCTTCTGCGGTTGAACCAGGGCGAACACTTTCCTCTTGGGGCAAAAATAATTTCAAAAACCAATGGGTTTTTGTGAATAACAAAACCCAAACCATTTCCGAAAGAATTCTGGTTTTGGAACGCATAACTCCACCAGAGTACAAGTGGGATATGCTTAATCGGGTTATTTTTTCGGGCTCCCATACTCTTAACTAAAACCAACCTTTAAATGAAAGAGATAGTAAAATGTTAACTATAAATAATATCCTAAAAAGTTCGATAGTAGTGCTTTTTCTGGCACTTGGTACCTTTGCATTTAGCGAAATAAATGCGACCCCTTTTGCCCCCAACTGTGAGGTATGTAGCGGCCGTTTTGATGAACATATGTCGTGCGAACGCGTAAATATTGGCGGTTACCACGAGTGTATTTCAGTGAATGGTGATTGTACCCAAAATGGGAGTGGCTGTGAAATACAACACACATAAATATAAAGAGGCCCCTTGCTCATTCTTTAGAAAAAAGTAAGGAGCCTGTAAGTTTAAAGGTGTTTATGATGTCACAAATAAAATTTGGGGAATTTTTTTATTTCTTAGCCTTTATAGCAACCATAATTGGATGTGAGAACAGAAAAGCAGAGGAGACCGCCAAGATTTGGAAGCATATTGACGTGCGTGTGGATACCCTGCTAACCCTTGGGGAGAGCACCTCCTATTTTTTAATATTCCCAAACTATATTGTTACCGACTCAGAGGGAAGAATTCTGGTAGGTGACATGGGACAAAATAAAGTGCTGGTTTTTAGCCAAGATGGAGAGTTCTTATACCCCATAGGAAACAAAGGCCGCGGTCCAGCTGAGTTTACGCAAATGGCTGGCTTAGGTATTGATTCAGATGATATTGTAACCATTTTTGATCGCAGCGCTCAGTTGTTAAAGACCTTCCACTCCAGTGGCGAATTTATTAAAACCATAGACCTAGGAGAGATGATTGACTCCCGAATTAAATTTGGAAGATGGAGAGGATATACGCTGATGAATTATAAGTTACCTAAAGGAGACTCGGATCCATTGGGCCAGGAATATCTGCACATTTATGACCAATATGAACGGGTTGGGGAGGGCGTATCCCCTAGAGATTTTGAAGATCTTGATAAACGCTTCATTTCCGTATTAAACCAATTTCAAGGAAGCAATCTTATAAATGAAGATATTTTTTACTTTGCGCCCTTTGCATACAATGGGGATATCTATAAATATCAATTATCAGAAGATAACACCACTGTTCAAGTTGCTTATGGTGGAATGGTAAAAGGGTACACGCATAAGCTGGAAAGAACCCTGCGTATTGTTACCACAAAAGAACCCGCCCTTTTTGACGTTATGCGTTCTGGTGGTGGAACAAGAGATTATTTTATAGTTTATAACCAATCGTTGGGGCTATTTCAGCTAAAAGACGGCCGTATAGTACATTTTACTGATATTGAAAGTGCCGACGGGAACCAACGAACCTTTGGCGCAGAACTCTATGATTCGGGGATGCAGCCAATAGGATATGCACCCATTACAACTAGAATGTTGGATGCTAATAACTCCAAAAAATTTAATAGGCGCCCTTGGAATATCCGGTGGCAAGACGAGGAAGATTACTTTTACTTTGTTAACCGAGAAATTGGCAAACCAATCCAGGTTCATGTGGTAAAATTCAATTTTGAAATGGATTAAGCCCCATTATTTCGAATCACCGAACATCCACAAACCCAATCAAGAGTGTTCAGGCTTTAGGTGGGGTGCGGCGGAAGTGAGGTGAAACAGAAATTTGAGGGGTATTCCAGCCTCGTTGCTCTCCGCTGCGGGAATGTACGTCCCTGACATAGGTTGACCACTAATGGAGATAATACCTATGAAAGCAAATCTACGGAGTATCCGCAAACAACGTACATACTCAAAAGAATTCAAGAAGAGCATTGTTGCCGATTTTGA
>JBBAEC010000013.1:0-112163 GCA_041656135.1 Balneolaceae bacterium
ATGGTGCAGATTAGGAACGAGAAAGGGGCAACCCACAAACAAAGCCCGAAACACATTAAAAGCTAAAAACGAAAAAAGGCTCTGAACATTACCCCACCAAATAAACTAGCCTGACCAGACACATAACATAATATTATCCGAAGGGAGGTTTTTTAGGGCGAACGGGTGTAAACCTTGTTTAACGCCTGTGGAACCATCTTTTCGGTTTATTTGGGAGATTATGCGAACGACCGTTCGGATAAGCGGTTCGTATAAAATCCAGTAAAAGTGTAAGGAATCAATTCCTCAACTCTCATGCAAGATAATACTTACAATTAATAAATCAACCTGAAAGTACTCTGCAAGAAATACGCCAACAAATTACATAACATCTACAAGGAGACCCTTCTCCTCGTTCTAAACTTCTGGTTCCAAATTGGTGGCTCAAGTTTGATTGAAATTGTGTAAGGAATCCTCACATAATCTCTATCTAAAAACTCATTAGGCCTACGAGAAACTAAAAGTTGCAATTATGTTATCTGGAAGTGACTTGCAGAACGTGCAAAACATCGAATACGTGCTAAATTCAGTCACTTTAAAATATTTATTAAAATAAATTTGAATTGTTCTGGTGTATTACTATACTAATACAGTGACTTTAACTAAACCTTGACTTATGATTTCTTTTAAAAATGTATCATTTGCTTACAAAAAGGGGGAGGCGCTGCTTTCAGACATTAACTTTGAATTAAGAAAGGGCAACGTCTATGGTATTCTGGGGCTGAATGGGGCGGGGAAAACTACACTGCTTAATCTTGCAACAGGTATGCTATTCCCTGAATCAGGATCTTGCCAATTTAATGGTGAGGAGGTGCGAAATCGAACACCAAAGATTTTAAGAGAGTTATTTATAGTGCCAGAACAATTCGATCTGCCAAAGCTTTCTGGAGAAAAGTATACGAAGATACATCAACCATTTTATCCAAAATTTGTTGAATCGGTACTACATGAAATCCTAACCATATTTGAAGTGGATTTCTCTAAAAAGCTATCTGAGTTATCCTATGGACAACGAAAGAAATTCTTAATTGCTTTTTCAATTGCAAGCAATGCAAGAATGCTATTTTTTGATGAACCAACGAATGGGCTAGATATCCCATCAAAAAGTCAGTTCCGCAAGGTAATAGCTTCGTTGGATTTGGAGGACAGAAGCATACTAATTTCAACCCATCAGGTAAGAGACCTAGGTATGATGCTCGATCATATCATAGTAATAAAAGAAGGCACAATAGTATTTAATCAAAGTGTAGAGAAAGTAACCCAGAACTTAAAATTCAAGAAAATAGAGGGTGAGCATTCGGACGAATATATTTATGGAGAACGAACTCTAGGTGGTGTTAATGCCATATTACCTGCTACAAATGGGGACAATTCAGAGTTAGATTTAGATATGGAGCTGCTATTCAATGGCATCATTCAAAAAACGGATACTATCAATAAACAATTTGGAGGTGTAATATCATGAGTACAATTGTAGAACAAAACTCATTTATAAAGCAAACGGCACTTTTAGTTCTTAAATATATTGTTTTGAAGAAACGTATGATTTATGGCGGTTTAGCAGTGATGATAGGGTTCTTGATAATATCTATACTCCTCACAAAATTTTTCACAACAGAGAATCAAATTTTTGGTCCTTTATTGTTTTCCACTTCTGCAATCCTTATCACTTATGGCGGTTATGCCTTCAGTAGTACCATGTTCAATGAACTTAACTCATCAGGAAGCGCCACTCAGTTTCTGACCTTACCTGCATCTGCATTGCAAAAATTAATAGCTGCATGGTTTGTATCCTTTGTAGCCTATACGGCTGTCGGTGTGGCAGCCATTTATATTCTAAGCAAAATCATTGATACAAATGTGATTTCAGTGCCAATCACGGCCAGCTTGCCTAGCTTGTATACCTATATCGTAATGCATTCTATCTTTTTATTCGGAGCAGTGTATTTTAAAACCAATAATTTTCTAGCTACGGTGGTTGCAATGTTATTTGTATTTATAGCATTGTCATTGACATTCCTAGTTTTAAGTTCTTTTATGCTAGATGTTAAAACGGGGTATTTTAATCCATCATACTATATAAATGAAACAAAACATTGGGTTAAAATCCTGATTACTACAATAATTTCGCTAACCTTTTTAAGCCTTACTTATCTAAGACTTAAAAACAGACAGATTGCATAATGGAATTCACAGAGAACAAACCCATTTATAAGCAGATTGTCGCATACTTTTATAGCCAAATTTTGACTAAAGAATGGCCAGATCAAGAGAGGGTTCCTTCTGTAAGAGAAGTAGCTGTTTTGATGGAGGTAAACCCAAATACGGCAATGAGAGCTTTTCATGAACTTCAGGAAAAAGACATACTCTATAATAAAAGAGGAGTAGGATATTTTGTTGCCGATGATGCCTTTAAAAAAGTGAAGGCGATAAAACGAGAGGAATTCATTGAAATTAAACTTCCCGCATTAATTAATGATATGAATCAATTAGATCTTTCTTTCTCTGACCTCGAGAAACTATATAAAACCCAAAAGACTGAGAAGTAAAGGTAGTATCCCAAAAAGTGTGTATTTATTGTTATGAATTTAGCTTATGATTTAACTTTTCCAAAGTTAAATTACTTTTTTCATCTAAATGGGAGCTGTTTAAAGCTTTGGAAAAGTTATAGACATAGCCATGGTCCTAAATGAGGATACTAGATTTTTTTCCAGAACAAACATAGCCCCAAGATTTATCTCGGGGTAATTGGAATAAAATATAGGCATCGATGGGTAGGGTCTTATTAAAAAAGATGCGTACAAAACCACCGAAATTTAGGCAAGATGTCCTTATGAGCACATCATTGGAATTATTTTCTGTTCAATTATTAAAGATGAATGATATCGCCTGCCTATGCCGCAGGCAGGCTCCGCTGGAACTGGGTATATTTCAATTTTCGGATTAGCATTTTTAATCGGAAAAAATCCTATTTCTTACTACTTATATCTAAAATCTCTCTTTTTCACACCACACATCTTGAAAGAGTGTAAACAGCCGACCTATTTCAGTATAAAACTGCTGAACAAAATATTAGGCTAGGGGTTGTAGTGCCCTACAAGTGTACTGTTAATAAATGCAGTGTCGTCTAACTATTACGGTTATATAAACCTATTCAGTTGCACTACTTCTAACTACTAAAGAAAATGAGATTTAACATGAATAAGAAAAACCACGGATTGTCAACAGTATTTAAAAAGAGCAAAATTCTGCTGCTTTTTGGGTTGATTGCAAGCCTTTCAGCTTGTGAAAGTAGCATCATTAATAATAAAGTGGATGAAAAGGATACCGAAAATACTCAGGAACGACCTGATTATGATGACATGACCGGTTTGGTGCGTTATGCACCCTTTTCTAAAAACAATAATAATTTTCTAGTTTTAAATCCTGGAGCTTATCCCAAAGCTAGTGCTTTCAAAATTGAAGTTAAAGCAAGCGAAGAAATGAAAGATGGGACGTACGAGTTTGTAACAATTTGGGAAAATAAGATCACTCTCGATAAACCCTATTTAAGTATTCCAAAGGAATTTAATACAAGAAATGAAACTAAATATGCAATAATGATTACGGCACTTGATGGGGGAGGGACAGCAATGGCGCAAGGTCCAATCTCCACATCAACAGGCGTACAATCGGTTATGGAACCATCACCACCAGCATATTTTTATAACATGGTTACCTGCAACGGTCCTGATTATGCCTATAATTTAGCTAGTTTTGTTGACGATGGTAATAACCCAACCAAGTATAAAATTGAAATGGTGAGCCAGAGATATTCGCCAGATCCAACAGATACTGATGAGCTAGAAATTCAATATTATCAATATATGGATGAAACACAGTTTTCTGCTTGGGAACAGTTAAATCCGCCAGTTTCTCATGGTACCGGTGGCCCTGTTTATCCGGTAGATGTTGTATTCCCAGGTGAGTTACCTCCTGGTGATTATTACAATAGCCAAAATAATGTAATTCAGGGACCTGTTTATGCTGTTGAGAAAGACTTTGGTCAGTGGAAAGGGAATCCTCTTGAAGGAGAGACTGCTCTAGCTTCGCCTTATTATCCACATTCCAATCAAAATAACTGGTACAGCTATGGTGGAGACTTTTCCTTTAATAACAGCCAGGACTTGATATATTTTAGCTCAAAGATAAACAACGATATTATTCCAGAAGACTCGCGATATGGTACCGATCTTAAATGTAAACAAGTAAAAATAAATGGGAGCCATTACGGTGGTGTAGGCTCTGGCACTAGCGCTACTGTTCAACAAGCCTCTCTTATTTTCAAAGATTGCCTTGGCAATATAATAGCTAGTGGCGATGGTGCTGCAGGTCCAAATAGCGATAATGTAGTTGATATTACTGGCTGTGGAGACGAAGAAAGTGAGGAAGGTGTTAGTGGCGATTATGGAGTGTATTCAATCAACTTTGAGAAGATTGATGAGTACAAACGAACCAAACCCGTTACACTTTACCCTGAACGATTCAAAAAAGATGGATACTATTACAGCCTAGAAGAAGGATTGTACAACGTTAAAATAGTTACAAAAGATCAGACTATAATACGCTACCTAAAAAGAGTTAATAGTGACGAAGAATACAGATATAACCCAGCAAGAAACGCTATATCAGGTTAAGAAGAACTGCAGCCGGTTGTTACTAAAATAACCAACTAAATTACAAAGCCTCTGGATATTCAGACATACCTCTGAAAAATCCGGAGGCTTTTTTTATTAAGGAAGAGAATAATCAACAATTCCCCCCTGTTCCCGCCATCTAATATCTTACTACTTATGTCTTAAATCTATCATCCCTCGTTCCCAACCTCCGATTGGCAATGCCTGCCTGAACCCTGCCGGCAGGCAGGCTCTGGTTCCAAATTGGTGGACTAGTGTAATATTACCGCTTCTTTACACATTTTAGGATAGTTATTGATTTGCTTTGAAGGACATACATAGCCCCGAGATTTATCTTGGGGTAAATAGATTAAAAATAGGCGTCGGTGGGTAGGCTTGTTTTATAAAAGATGCGTAGGAATCCACCGAAATTTTGCCAAGATTTATTTTAGGAATTATCCTTCTGGATTCCGTTCACAGCCCAAAGGCCCATTACACACTTTTGAGCTCAGTAACAAACGGAACCAGAGGTTCCCATCACGCAATCCGAACGAGACGTTCGCTACAAGGGTAAGGTATTATTCCGGCAGTAAAGCAAGAAGCTTAAAGTATATCTCATCCGAATAATGAATAAAACCTTCATTTTTTAAGGTCATTAAATCTGCTTTTGTAATTCGAGCAGGCTCATCTTTCCACTGCTTATTAATTTGCTCAACGGCGGCATAATCTCCTGTCACTAGATACCAAAATAGAAATCCACGGTCATTATAAGAATTCCCCAAAGTTACCTGTTTACCATAATCGCCCCGCAGAGTAATATCGGAAATATGAACTGGGCCTAACCAAGAGTTAGGATTTAAGTATTGTTGATAGTCGAGCCAATAATAAGCGCGTACAGCAAAAGGATTTCGAACACCTAACCAGTTATAATTAGCTTGCACTAAAGATGCGATAACTTGTACATGTAAGGTTGGCTTATCTTTAATAACATCGCCTACATTATCTAGTAAATCACTAAGCATTTGTTTTGCTTTCTCTTCTCCTTCAATTTCAGCCAGCTTTTTCTTAAAAAGATTAGTAGCTTTATTTATGTGATTTATATCAGCTTCTGCTGCAGAGATGTTTTGGCCCGCAACTATTCCATATTTCACAATGAAATCATCGAAGTAGTTTGCTAATGACTCGCTAAAATGTCTTCCATAAATCAAATAATTTGCGGTAATTGCCTGCCAAACCGACCATGAAACATTTCCCAATAAATCATTTCCTGGCACCATACGAATATCCCAAAGAGTTCTGCCACGGGCGTTATCAGGCAGAGGCTCGTTATTTGCTAGCCTATCTATCAAGGTCTTAGCTTCTTGTAATGCATGGGCCATCAAGTCCTCCATGTTTACATCCTCATTCTGTCCATTAAGGCGCATTTCCAACACGCCCTTGTAAATAACTTCTAGAATTTCTTCCTCAGCAGAATTACGAACCTGTGCCAGCATTAGCTGATATTTGGTTTCCAACTCCTGTTCCACACTCATGGTTTGGTAGGAGGGTGGTGGTTCAATAGCTTTATGGATAGATATAGATTGTGAAGAAGCGCAACTCAGGGTTAAACAACCAATTGAGAAAATATAAACCGCTATATTTTTTAAAGAATACATATTAAATGAGATAGGATGTAGTAGAATGGTGTAGAAAATATATCCTAAAATAGTTAGATCAATCGCATAAAAAAATTATAATCAACTTGCCCAGATCTAGGGTGAGCAAAAAATAAAGCGCAACCTTTTTTTATCCAATTAGTATAGCACTCGGAAATTATGAGGGGAATTAATAAAAGCGAATTTTGTTCTCAGCCAACTATTTTGGTCCTAAAGGTTGGTGAACACATTTTAGAATTAGAGCTCTTCTCATAACTGGTATAATCATAAGATAAATGAAAGTTAATTGTGGCCAATATCGAGCCTAATAATTAACAAACTTATAATATCTGAATTGTGAAATCATTTTACTTTATAGTGCTCAGTTACTGCCTTCTTACAAACGTAAACGCTCAACAGCTTCCCCCAAATAGCCAAGCGCTTAACAACATTTCAAAAAATGTACGACTGGGTTCAGATCCCAACCCAACATTGCATGCCGTGCGTTTAACAGAAGGACAATCTATAAAGATTGATGGCCTTTTAGATGATGATATATGGAAAAATGTACCTATTGCAACTGGTTTCACTCAAAAATCTCCTATTGATGGGGGTGTGCCTACTCAACGAACAGAAGCACAAATACTCTATACCGATACAGAAATATATGTAGGTATAATGGCGTACGATACTGCGCCTGACTCTGTAATTGCTTCCCTGTTTCGCCGTGATGGAAACGAATCAAGTGACTGGGTGTATGTTAGTTTAGATAGCTATAACGACAAAAGAACAGCGTTCACTTTCGGAGTTAATCCCAAAGGTGTACAAAAGGATATTCTGCTTTTTGATGATACAGACGAGGATTTGCTTTGGGATGTGGTATGGGATGCAGAAGCACGACAACTGGATAATGGATGGTCGGTAGAAATGAGAATACCACTTTCACAACTCCGATTTAGCTCAAGTAATGAAACCCATAGTTGGGGAATCAATTTCTTAAGAAGTATTGCAAGAAATAACGAAGATAATTTTTGGGCTCCAATTTCGGCTACAGAGTCAGGATTAGTATCAAAATTTGGGCGGTTAGAAGGCATTGAAGGTTTAAAAGAACCGAGAAGATTAGAAATAACACCCTACACCTCAGCTCGCCTTACTCGCGCACCCAAACAAATTGGTAATCCCTATTATAAAAGCAACGAATTAACTGCAAATATTGGTGGGGATATCAAATATGGATTAACATCCGACCTAACTCTAACTGCAACTATAAATCCTGATTTTGGCCAGGTTGAAGCAGATCCATCAACTATAAATTTATCTCAATTTGAAACCTTCTTTTCTGAGAGAAGACCTTTTTTCTTAGAAGGAGGTGATATTTTTAGATTTGGAGGCACCAAAACGTTCAATAATTATGGCAATCCAAATACATTTTATTCAAGAAGGATAGGCCGGGCTCCACAAGGCTCGCTTTATGCAGCAAATAATTATGCTGGTGGCTCTTACTTTAACGCCGATAGTGCACAAGGTCAATCCCAGTATATGGATTTCCCAACGCAAACTAGTATTCTTGGCGCGGCAAAAGTTAGTGGAAAACTAAAATCTGGAACTTCTATTGGCGTGCTTTATGCGCGAACAAAAGAGGAAACCGCTCAATTTACCATTGGTCAGAGAAGCCTCGGCGATATAGAGGGTAAGTTTACCGTTGAGCCGAAAAGTAATTATCTAGTGACTAGATTAAAGCAAGATTTGAATAGTGGAAACACCATTTTTGGTGGCTTTTTTAGCGGAATGAATAGGGACATTGAAGGAACTTACTTCGAAAAATACCTTCATAATTCGGCGTTAATAGCAGGCGTAGATTTTGAGCATAGCTGGAATGACAGGGATTACACAGTAAGTGGTGCGTTCTCGGCTACAAATGTGAGTGGCAGTACAGATGCAATCACGCGAACGCAATTAGCACCTCAAAGATATTATGGCAGAGTTGACTCCGATTACCTTGCTGTTGATACTGGCAAAAGAAGTTTAGGAGGTTTAGGAACAGAACTTAGTTTTAAAAAAGGAGGAGGCGATCATTGGGTTGGGTCACTTACTTATAACGATGTTAGCCCTGGCTACGAAACAAATGATATCGGCTTTGAGCAACGAGCTGATTACCGTGCAATTTCTACAGGTATCACATATATGGAGCCTTCCCCTAAAAAATTACAATACTATGAGATTTGGAGTAATCAGATAATTGCCTGGAATTATGATGGGGACAGAATAAACAATAACTATAATATAGGTGGCTATTGGAAGTTTCAAAATCTCTGGTCGTTTAATACAAATGTAAATGCGTCATTTGCTCGCCTTAACGACCGTATTACAAGAGGTGGACCATTAATGAAGTATAACGACGATGTAAGTTTCAATTTTAATATAAATACCAATTCATCTAAAAAAGTATCGGGTGGAACTGGGCAATTCCACAGAGTTGATATTGGGAATGAATACGACCATGCTTATTGGATTAATATTAACTACCGTCCTACAACGTTTATACAGGTAAGTTTAGAACCAGAAATTAGTTTTGAAAATGATGAAGACCAATATATTAAAAGAGTAGCAGACCCTTTAGCCACACATACCTATGGTAACAGATACATATTTTCAGATATAAAATCAGTAAATCTGTCTGCAAGTATTCGCTTAAATTGGACTTTTACTCCAACAATGAGTTTGCAAACTTATGTGCGTCCATTCATTGCTAGCGGGAAGTATTCTAATTTCAAAGAGTTTTTAAAACCCGGTACTTTTGAGTTTTTAGAATATGGCAAGGCAGGCAGTAATATAAGTTATGATGGCTCTGAGTACACCATTGACCCTGATGGTGGCAACCCAAACAATTCATTTACCATAGCAAACCAAGATTTTAATTATAAATCGTTACAAGGTAATGCCGTTTTTAGATGGGAATATCGCCCAGGATCTACCCTTTTCTTTGTGTGGCAGCAACAACGTTCGGGCTCAAATAGAAGGGGTGATTTTGATTTAGGCAGAGATTTAGGAAATATCTTCGATTCAAAACCCACCAATGTATTTCTAGTAAAACTCAGTTACTGGTTTGGCACTTAACTTCCCTCGTTGCCAACCTCCGTTGGGAATATCTGCCCGAACTATTGGTTCAAAATATGCAATCCAAGTTTGATAAGACTTACTGTTGGAAATCCTTATAAAAGATGCATACAAATCCACAAAGATTTAGGCAAGATTCATTTTAGGATTACTTCATTAGCGGTACATAACAGAAGTTTAATGGAAGTTAACTTGCAGGGTACTTCTCTATAGTCAATCTACATCATTCAGTAAAAGTTGGTAAAGGCGAGATGTGCTTTACGTTCTTTTTCATTTTCGGCTTAATTCCAAAAATAAATATTAGTAAATAGTGCCCGCTTTAAAGTGTGGGGATTAACAAATTTATAATACAGGATTTATGAAGATATTTTACTTTGCTGTACTCAGTGTATGCCTTTTTTCAAGCGCAAAAGCACAACAAGTTAGTTCCAGCAACCAAACTCAGAGTGAAAGTGAAAAAGATATAAGACTTGGTACAGTTCCCAACCCAACGTTGAACGCTGTTCGTTTAGAGGCAGGAGAGTCTATAAAGCTAGATGGGTTTTTAGATGATGAAGTTTGGCAAAATGTACCAATAGCTACTGGGTTTACACAAAGTGGACCAATTGTGCTGGGTAAGCCGAGCCAAAGAACTGAGGTTCAAATTATGTACACCGACAAAGAAATTTATGTTGGTATAATGGCCTACGATACCGCTCCAGATTCTGTAATAGCTCCTTTATTTAGGCGAGACGGTAGAGATGTAAGCGACTGGGTGTACATTAATATTGATAGTTATTTTGATAGACGAACGGCTTTTGCTTTTGCTATTAACCCGAAAGGGGTTCAAAAAGATATTATGTATTACGATGATGTGGGGGAGGAATTACTATGGGATGCCGTTTGGGATGGAGAAACTCAGATGTTAGATAATGGTTGGTCGGTTGAGGTTAGAATCCCATTATCACAACTTCGCTTTAGTTCCAAAAATGAATCGCATGTATGGGGAATTAACTTTCAGCGTAGAATAGCTCGCCATAGCGAGATTAATTTTTGGGCGCCAATGAGTCCCACCGAACCAGGAATGGTTTCAAGATTTGGACGCCTTGAAGGTATTGAGAATCTTAAAAAACCTCGCCGACTAGAAGTTATTCCGTACACATCAGCAAAACTCACAAAAGCACCAACCGATGCGGGAAATCCCTACTACAATAAAAATGATTTTAGCGCCAATATAGGTGGAGATATTAAATATGGGCTTACCTCAGATTTAACATTAACTGCAACAATAAACCCCGATTTTGGACAGGTGGAGGCAGATCCTTCCACTATAAATCTCTCACAATTTGAAACCTTCTTTTCTGAACGCAGGCCATTTTTCTTAGAGGGAAGTGACATCTTTAAGTTTGGCAAAACAAAGACCTATAATAGTGTTGGCAATCCAGATACTTTTTATTCCCGAAGAATCGGACGTTCCCCACAAGGTTCACTAAGCAGAGCAAACGCTTATAACAACAACGGATACTTTGATGCAGATAGCGCGGCTGGCCAAGCTCGATACGAAGATAGTCCACATCAAACTAGAATATTAGGAGCAGCTAAAGTAAGTGGTAAAATGAGCTCTGGCACATCCATTGGAGTTTTGTATGCCCACACTGTTCAAGAAAACGCAGACTTTACAATTGGGCAAAGAAGCTTAGGAGATGCGGAAGGTAGCTTTACTATAGAGCCTAAAAGCAATTATTTAGTAACGCGCGTTAAACAAGATATTAATGGCGGAAGCACTATTTTCGGCGGCTTTTTTAGTGGTGTAAGTCGAGATATTCAGGGCACCTATTTTGAAAAATATCTACATAAGTCAGCCATTCTTGCAGGTGCAGATTTTGAACACAGTTGGGATAATAAAAACTACACGGTAAGTGGTGTATTCTCGGCTTCGAATGTTAACGGTACAGCCGATGCAATTTTACGAACTCAAAGAGCTCCCCAGCGCTATTACGGAAGAATCGATTCGGAATATTTATCACTTGCACCGAGTAAAGAAAATCTTGGTGGATTTGCTACCGAACTTAGCTTCAGAAAAGGAGGGGGCGAGCATTGGTCGTGGTCGGTAACTTACGATGAGGTTAGCCCAGGTTACGAAACTAATGATCTTGGCTACATGAATCGAGGCGACTATAGAGCCATTTCAACACGCTTGAGTTATAGAGAGCGTTATGCTAAAGTATTCCATAACTATGATTTTTGGGTGAACCAATCAATTGGCTGGAATTATGATGGCGACCGCATTAATAACAGTTACAATGTTGGTGGTTCTTGGCGATTTAGAAACCTTTGGACTTTCAGAACAGAAGTGCGAGCCACAGTATCACAATATGACGATAGGTTAACTAGAGGTGGCCCCGTTGTACTACTTAACGACGAATATCAATTTAATTATAGCATCAATACCAATACGGCGAAAAGAGTATCTGGCGCAATTGGTCAGGCTCATAGTGTAAATACTAGCTCTGAATATAATCATACTTATTGGGTAGATTTAACCTTAAAACCAACTACAAATATTCAGTTGAGCTTCGAACCCCAAATATCATTTTGGAAAGGGGAGGGCCAATATATTAGAACCGTGGTTGATCCGCTAGCAACCCAAACATTTGGGCATAGATATGTATTTTCTGACATAGAATCTGTGAGTTTATATTCAAGTTTCCGAATAAATTGGACATTTTCCCCAAAAATGAGTCTACAAACCTATGCTAGACCATATATTTCAACAGGAAAGTTTTCGAGATATAAAGAACTTGCTCAACCTCGAACATTCGATTTTATAGAGTATGGAAAAGATGCTGGAACCATCACCGATAATGGTAATTCGTTTACAATTAATCCTGATGGTGGAAACCCAAACAATTCCTTCACAATAGATGACCGAGATTTCAATTTCAGATCTATACAAGGTAATGCTGTGTTTAGATGGGAATACAAACCGGGCTCAACAGTATTCCTAGTTTGGCAACAACAACGTTCAGGTTCCGCTCCCTACGGCGATTTCAATTTTGGAAGAGATGTACGTGACCTCTCAAACCCAAAACCAACCAACGTATTCCTTATCAAACTAAGCTACTGGTTAGGTAGCTAGTTTTTAAAATACAAGATTAAGCCTAAAGCAGAAGTTACTTGGTTTGCAAATGAGGAACTAGAGGTTTTCCTCGTTCCCAACCTCCGGTTGGCAATGTCTGTCCGAACCTCTGGTTCAAGATTGGTAATTCAAACTTGATTGTAACAGTGTGTTTAATCCGAATAAATAAGAACTAGTTAAAAAAGGCCACGTTGAACCAGAGGTTCCTGCAAAGCATTTCGTCCCATTCGTACCGAACAAACATTATCTAAACAATTCTAATAATATTAAACGCCTTTCATGCCTCTATTTCGGGTAGTAAAATGAATGAGTTGATAAAAAGGACAGTGGTTAAAGACACTAGTTAAAAGTAATACAGACGAAATTATTAGCATCGTAATACCAAAACTTCCAGAAATTAGCTCAAATTTAAAGAGCACAATAAATAAGATCGCCAAAAGAGTACGAATTAAACGATCCAAAATTCCCATGTTATACATCACAACTCCTATATTTGATTAATTTAAGTAATGCAGTATTTTTATAAATACTGAAATGGAAATAAATATTTCAACTAACAATAGATTAGTCGGTTATTAGTTAATGAATAGCTTATTTTTGAAGATATTGTGAATAATTAAATAAATAGGAATGGATACACAACTAAGACATTTATCAGCAGACCAAGTAAAAACTATTCAAGCTAGTTTTATCAATAAAGTGTACATGTGGATGTGTGCGGCTTTAATGATTACGGGCTTTGTTGCTTTGCGTACTGCAAGTTCAGAATCACTAATGGGCGCCCTCTTTGGCGGTGGCAGCATGATGCCATTTTACATCTTACTATTTGGTCAACTCGGCCTAGTTTGGTGGATGTCATCAAGTATCGATAAACTCTCTGTAGGCCTTGCAACCGGACTTTTTATACTATATTCGGCACTGAACGGACTTACAATGGCAGTGATATTTTTAGTGTATACTAAAAGTTCCATTGCTTCTACCTTCTTTGTAACTGCAGCTACCTTTGGCGTGATGAGCGCGTATGGCTACTTCACTAAAAAGGATTTAACCTCTTGGGGAAATCTACTATTTATGGCACTTATTGGCTTTATTATAGCTAGTATTGTAAATATATTTTTGAAAAGCACTTTCTTTTACTGGATGATAACCTATGCAGGAATCCTAATTTTTGTAGGATTGACAGCTTACGATACTCAGAAAATTAAAAAAATGAGTTTAGGTTTAGATGCCGAATCAGAAGCAGGTAAAAAAGGAGCTATAATGGGAGCCTTGATGCTCTACCTAGATTTTATAAACCTCTTCCTATTACTACTCAGAGTAATGGGCGATAGACGATAAAAAAATCTAATAAAAAAGGCTCTCACTCGAGAGCCTTTTTTTTATGTCTAGTAATTATCAAGTCATACAATTACCGGCCAATTAAGATGGTTTGAATAGCTTTGAGGTGTGAGCGGTGATCTATACGAAAAAAAACTTCTGTTAATTGATCATTGATAACTGATCTCCTTAGTTCCAACATTGAGGCAAAGATTCATCTATAACTTTTCCAAAGTTTTATACCTCTCCTATTTACTAGCATGGCACGAAGTAAGGTTTCTCTTTTTGGAGAAAGACTGGGATTAGACTTAAGCTATAAGTATTAGGACACAAGAAATTCGTCCCTGTTAATTGATCACTGTTCATTGTTAATTGATAACTGATTTCCCCAATTCCCAGGTTTTGAACTGTGATTTATTTGATTTTACTGATTTACATGATTGGATTCGGATGGAATCATAGTTCATGAAACTTAATATTACTCATCCACTGGAAGCCGGAGCTTTGTGGCGAGGATAATCATTATTCATTGAAAACTGAATTCCCCAATTCCTATTTCCCTTTCACAATTAACCACTGGCTAAAGCCTGTGGCAATTGAGGCGGCCTTGAATAGAAATGTGGAGTGAGCTTTGAGTTGTGAGATGTCCACTTCTAAATTCTGAGTTTTAAGTCCTGAATTCCCCTAGTCTCCCATTTCTTAGTCCCTCAATCCCCAATTTCCCAATTACTATTTTCTGTTCATTGCTAATTGATCTCTGTTCACTGTTAATTATCTTCCCTCAACTCCTATTAACAAACAACTACTTCCCATTGATTCGAGGGGTGTTTGTGATAGCGGGCAATCATTGTTTTTGAAGTCTGATATAAAGATTTATTACATGAATATGATTGGGATTTAGTTGTTTAGAAGATTATTGCAGCTCTGGAAGAGCGACATATAAAGCAAACTCAATTCAACTCAAAAAAAAGCCCCTCGCGAAATGCGAGAGGCTTTGTAATCCGTTTATTTGGAGTGAGTTATCTTACCAAAGGGTGAATAACTTCTCTATTGCAGCAGCAGCACTTGCTACACCAGCTCCAACGCCAGTTCCAACACCAGGAACTACAGATCCTACAGCTGCACCAGCAGCATCAGCTCCTACAACATCACAAGTGTGGCATTTTGAAGCAATTGCATTATCTGATTCAATTAGTGAGGTATAGTAACCACTTTTTTGTTGTTGAATATTCTCAACATTGTGCCAGTAAGCAGCAGAGTAACGAGCTATAGCATATTGTGCTAAAAGTGCGTTTCTATGTTCGTCATCAAGCTCTTTGCTCTCTAAAACCATAGCTTCTTGTGCCTTAGTAGTTTCAATAAACTTAAGCGTTCTTTCTGTTGATGTTCCGCCATTTTCTTCACCTAAATCATCATTGTTTAATGCATATGGAAGGAATGGACCAGATGGATTTAAGATGTCACAAACTGTTGGAAACCAACGGCATAGTATATCAGTTGGGGTTGGGAAAATTGGACCTGGAAGACCTAATCCCAATTCAGAGTAAGCTTCAAATAGTTGGTTAAAACCTTGAATCTGTTCACGACCTAGTTCCATTTCATTTTGAGCATAAAAATTCTCAATTAGAACTAATGCACGCTTCTGATCTACTGCAGTGTCCTTTGCAGTTGCTTCAACAAAATAATCTAAGAATTTGTTGTGTATTTGACCCTCTTCATCGTAGGGGTTTTTGGCGTTTTGTATTTGTTCAGTTTTAATTTCTATTTCTTCTGGCTTGATTTTGTCGGCACTTGAACTTATTTCGTCACATGAAATGAGTAGAAGTAGGCCAAATAATGCCATTGTTGTTACGCTAAATATTTTATTGAATTTAAACATGGGTTTTCTCTCTCTTGAAGATGATGTTTCTGTTTTTGATTGTTTATTATTTGAGTTAATCGTATTCATTTTATTATGTGTTTATTTTTAATTTTCTCTGATGAATTATTTTCATTTTTCTTTCGGTAACAATACACACCAAAGGACAGGCACCCCCTAGTCAAAAAAATAATTTTAAAAATTGTGAGGTCACCGTTTGAATGAATACTTCTGGTAAAAGGCTATTTTTAACTGTATTAAAGCCTATAGAGCTGCCATAATCTTTTATAATAATTGTGACTATTAAATATCTGATTGGATGATTTAATTGATTTACATAATGTAATCTGAGTTGTAAATAAGGCTCATGAATCCGTTATGTCGTATTGGAATGAGAGGCTCAGGCAAAGCCTACGAACGGGATGTTCGTAACAAGGGAAAGGAATCTATACAATTCTAGTAATATTCAGCGCATGCATCATTTAACAAAACCAATCAATATGAAGCTGAGTCTGTTTAACGAGCTTTTTTTTAGAACATATATAGCCTAGAAACTAAAAATAAATTTATGGCGCTTTTCGTGCTTTTCTTTTTTCTGGCGTGAGTAGAAAAAATATCGATGAATTATGGTTCCTTTATAGTATCTGAAATTTCCTTCAGCATTAAATCTAACTCTTCTCGTGAGTATGCTTTTCCGTTATGTATAACGATTTCTATACTAGTTGTGTGTTCAATATTTAAAAGAGGATTTTGATTCAAGATTACTAGATCACCTTTTTTCCCTTCAGAAATAGTGCCAATTGAATCTTGAACGCCAAAGAACCTAGCACCATTAAGTGTTGAGCTTTGAAGGGCTTCTAATGGAGTAAGTCCTGCATCAACAAATTGCTTTAACTCTTTATGCAGCGAGCTTCCTGCATATATAAAAGAATTAAAAGCACCATTATCTGAACCAGTTAGCAATGTAACCTTTGCATCAAACATGGGTTTAATCATACTTATAAAAGTCTGATTTAGTTTTGCTTCAAATTCATTAGCAGCCTTAGATCTTTTAAGGGCAGAATTTAATCGACCAGAATAAGTTTCTTGAATTCCAGTGCCTATATAATTGAGCTCACTGTCATTATTGTGATCAACTTCCTGCAAATAAGTCAATACTTCACCAATATGGAGGGTGGGGATAATAGCGACATTATTTTGGGCTAGTTTATGGAAGAGTTGCTCAGCTTTGTCCTCATCATAACTAGCTTGTAATTCACGCACTGCAGCCCAGAAGCCGAGAGTGCCAGCACGTACTTTTTCAGTAATTTCAGCTTCTTTAGATGAGGCTCCTTTCATTACATAATAAAGATGATCAATTCCATCTAAGCCTGCGTCAATAGCGTCATCTAACATCACACTCATGGGCATGTGTCCCGTAGTTTTCATCCCACGCGCTTCTGCTTGTTTAAGTATTTCTAAATAGAGTTCTTCGCTTAAACGGCTATCGTAAATTTTAACATAATCTACGTTTAAAGCCTGCAATGAGTCTAGTGCATTAGTTACATCTTGTTTTGTTTGTACCTCTAACGAACCTGGCCAAGTGCTATTTTTCCCATCAATTTTTGGCCCACTCGTAAATATGGATGGTCCAGTTAGCGTATTATTTGCCATCTCAGATTTCCATTCTAAAACCTCTGGTGTAATATCACCTCCAGCGTCTCGCACAGTTGTGATGCCATGAGCAATGTACAATGGCAGTAAGTTCTTGTTCTCATCAATCAGATCTTTACCACCTCGCAAATGAATGTGCATATCCCAAAGTCCTGGAATTGCAAATTTGCCAGTGGCATCAATTTCATGTTTGGCAGCGTACGCAATTCCCCCAGCCCGAAATATGTGAGAGATTCTGCCATTTTCAATTAAAATGGATTGAGGTTCTGGGATACTACCATCTTCTAAATTGATGATGTTTATGTTCTTAACAAGAATAGAGTCATCACTAAGGTGAGTGAATTGACAAGAGACAGTGAGTAGTAAGAAAGCTAAAAAATAAACAGGGAGTAATTTAAAACGCATTTTAAAAGTGCTGAAAGAATGAATAATAATTAATAGTATAAGCTACGATACAGTAGAGAAATAAAAATTAAAAATATAACATAGCAAAGATTATTTTTATTAGATGCTATTTCAATAATCCTTATATTTCGGGCTTGGTTTTTGCACAAGAAACCACAACTAGTAAACTGAGTATCAATAGGCATAAGCATGAGCAAAATCGACTCTACCAAAAATGGGTTCTGGGACAGATTAGGAATAGGCCTTTCTGGAGTTTGTGCTATTCACTGTTTATTGGTTCCATTTTTTGTTGCTTTAATTCCATTATGGCCAGCAGTTGGTAATTTTCATGCATATAGCCACCTCATCTTTATTGTTGCCATAGCCCCAACTGTGTATCTTTCGCTTAAGCGTCAGCATAGTTCTAAAAAAGTGTCAGTTTATTTATTTGCGGGAGTTGCCGTAATTGTACTGGCGTGGTTAGTTAGCCATGAGGTTGGCATGTATGGCGAAGCTGGAATTACCTTGATTGGAAGTAGCTTGCTTATTCGAGGTCATTGGCTCAACTACAAGTCTAAGACTTGCAAAACCTAGGTGGATAGGGAAGGCAGTTATCAATTAACAATAATAAGTTAGCAGAGATTTAATATTCTCAATTCTAACTTACCATTTCTCAACAGACTATTAGCTGTCCTTGCGAGTAACGAAGCAATCTCATGATATCGGCCTAATAACACAGTAAAAGAGCGTTTGTTTAGAATCCCTAGTCGATTCAGTGATGTGCCTGCCCCGACCTTTTGGAATTGGTATAAAAGTACATCTACATACTAAAATGGATTACAGACTTTGTCGGGAATTGGCCTATCCCGTCTACCTCTTTAAAATATAGTACTAAACAGTAGTAGTGTTGCAGTAAAAGAGATTATATAATTTCATATACTTGTGGCAAGTGTTACTAGCCAAGGCTAGAAAGTTGGAAAGACACTTCAAACAATAATTAAGCGTATTAATTAATGAATATTACATTTACCATTGTAGCAGGAATGTTAGTTTTATCGATACTAGCGCCTTTTATCTCTCTATATGCTGTGTCTCTCATAAAAAAGAAAGAGTATTCAACACACATGAGAATTCAAAAGTGGCTGTTTTGGGTTTGCGTGGTTGGCGTATTATTACTTGAGGTGCAAATTAGAGTATCTGGTGGTTCAGGGAGCCTAGTTGTAAACAGTAGTTATGCTGGTTCAGCTCTCTTTAAATATATTTTAATAGCTCATATTATAGGTGCAGTGTTAACCTATATCATTTGGGGAATTACAGTATTTTGGTCTAATAAAAAATTTAAAACTAGTGTAGTATTACCTGGTAGCTTCTCAAAATTGCACAGGCGGCTAGGATATATTTCTATAATAGGGCTGTTTTATATTGCTATTTCAGCATTAGCTGTTTTTAATATGGCTTTTATTCTGTAACAGAATTTAATAGTAAACATAGTTTCTAGCTAGTGATTGGCGAAGTGGTTCGGCCAGTCAACGATGGCGATGGCAATACAAAGCATCCATATCTCTCCGCATTTTCCATAAATAATCTTTTAAAATTAATAAACTCGACAGATGAAAGTTCCTGCAACAATTGCTATTAAACTAAATAAAGCGGCAGAACGATCTGTAAAGCAAGGGCACCCTTGGGTTTTTGAACAAAGCATAGAGAAGGGGCCTGATGGCGAAGGAGTTGCAGGAAGTTTGTGCGTTATCTTTGACCAAAGATTTAATAAGCCCTTTGCATTTGGCTTGTGGGACCCTGAAGAAATCATTCGCATTAAAATTATTTACCAAGGTAACCGCCTGAAATTGAATGCTGATTTTTGGAAATCTCAGCTTAAAAAAGCGTATACAAAAAGAGAAAAACTGATAAATAAAGGTATTACCGGCTATCGAGGTATTCATGGTGAAAATGATGAATTGCCAGGTTTAATATTAGATGTTTATGCACAAACGGGAGTGTTAAAAATCTATTCAGATATCTGGAAACCTTATTTAGAAGTGTTGATGGAAGCAATTCAACAGCAGTTTAGTTTAGAAACCATAGTCGTTAGATTCAGCAGGAAAATTGAACAAAACAATACATTCCCTCATCAAGAAGGGGATGTGGTTGGTAAGACTCTATCTTCAGAAAAAATTGCATTTGAAGAATATGGAGTGAAGTTTTATGCCTATACTAAATCTGGCCATAAAACAGGATTCTTTCTAGATCAAAGACCGAATAGATTATGGGTGCAGCAAAATTCGAAAGGGAAAAAGGTGCTAGACGTATTTAGTTATGTAGGCGGTTTTGGCATTCATGCTTTAAAAGGAAAAGCATCCACCTTAACATCTATAGACATCAGCACGCAGGCAATGGAAGTGGCAGCCGAGAATATTGCGCTTAATCAATTAGATGATTCTAAATGGACACCTATGGCAGTAGATGCATTTGTTGCCTTAGATGATTTAATAAAACAAAAAAAGCAATTTGATATTGTTGTCATCGATCCGCCCTCATTTGCAAAGCAAGCAAGTGAAGTTCAAAATGCTCTAAAACAATACGAACGATTAGCTAGGCTAGGGAAGGCGTTAGTGGCCCAGGGCGGCACCTTAATTTTAGGCTCATGTTCTAGTCGCATAAGTCTAGAAGACTTCGGAGAGGCGCATCAAAAGGCGGGAATTGCAAACTCTAGAGACTGGAAGCTTTTGCATACTACTTTGCATGACGATGATCATCCAATAACTTTTCCTGAAAGTAATTATCTAAAGACAGTATTTTATCAAAAAAGAAGGAATTCGAAAGGGTAATTATTCTATATGAACATTCATAAATTCTACCCACAGAACCTCAGTGATACTCATTAGCTAGTTAGTTGATATTATTAGCAGATTCTAACCGTTTAAGTACATTATTTCATTGTTTTAGCTGATATTATTATCTAGCTTTGATGTACGATTGGTAGAACTAAAATATTTATCATGCCACTAAAGCCTCAAGTTGGTTTTTTAGGGATTATTTTATTGCTTGTGCTTTCGTGTGATTTATCACCGATTGAGGAAACAGAACTCTATCCTGCAACAATTCAAGCCCTTGATTCAACAGAGCTTTTAGAACTGAACAGGATATATCAAAAAAAGAATAACGACTATATTTGTTCAACCTTAAATGAGTTTGGTTTTACTGGATTTAGTAGAGTTTTATTTGTAGATGGTAAAAGTCCGTGTGATACTAAAACCATTCCTAAAATTGAGCTCCCATATTCAGATGAGTTGCTGGATAGAGCAAGAGAGGCCATCGTATTCAATTCGGAGTTCACTAATGTGAGAAACTCATGGCAGCTAGTTTTGAAAGAGGTGTTGCCATTATACGATTGTACAATATGCGAAGAGCCACTTATTAACAGTGTAATTACGCAGTGGCGATTCACATTTGAGAATCAGACTAAAGATAATATTGAAGTGTATGATACTGAGATTTCGGTATATGTAGATGCTTTAGGAGTGAATAGAATTTGGGGAAATTGGCACGAAATATATGCTCCAGATTTTATTGAAGTTGGATATGTTACTGCCAAAGAAAAACTAATTGGTAAAACGTTATCTTATGAGGATGAAAATGGTGAAGTAATTCAGCAAGAAATTACCGCAACCGATTTAGGTGAAAATCCCTATAAAAAATACGTACCTGCTGTTAATAACAATACGTTACAGCTTCATCTTTGCTGGGTTATTGAGATTAGCCTTCATTCAACAGATGAAGTAAAATGGAAAGAATTTGTTGATGTGAAGTCAGGCGAGATTGTAAAAAACAATTAATTTAAAATAAAATAGTAACAAAATAACATTACGACACTCATGTGTAATATCAATGTTTAAATCAAACAAACCCGTTATATCAATCAAGAAAGGTTAAGTGCAGAAATGAAAAAAATACTTATAGTAGAAGATGATATGATTATATCACTAGTGGTTGAAAACATGGTGAAGCAGTTGGGGTATGAGGTTGTTGGTAAAACTGACTCTGGAGAAGAGGCTATTGAATTATCACTTTCACTTAAACCAGATATTATATTAATGGATATTCGCTTGAAGGGTGAAATGGATGGTATTGATGCTGTTAAAAAGATAAATGAGCAAGGTCATATTTCAGTTATATATTTAACTGGAAACTCAGATAAGCAAAGTTATGAGCGTGTTCAGCGTACAAGCTTTACTGATATGATTGTAAAACCATTTACATTACACGAATTAAGCAAATCGTTGAAACTAGTTATATAGATATTGTATCTTTTTTGTCTCATTAGCGTAATGCCAATATCTTTTAACTGGGAATACTATGAGCACACAATTTCGAAAACTTAAAAACGACCTAGACGACATTGAAAATGAGTCGATGGGTGAGCTAAAAGAGCATCAAAGACAAAACAGAGAATCGAATTCAAAGCTTCCTAATTACATTCTTCTCTTCGCTTTTATTATAACCCTAGTTGTTTATTCAGGCTCAAAGTTCAATTTTTCTTTATTAAATTTTCAAAAGCCTTTTATAGAACTTGCTAATTCAATTAATGAACCTAGCGAAGAACTGTTAAATGGCATGGGAACTTGGTTGGCAGATATGGGATATGGTGAACTAACCCATGAAGAGCTAAAAGAACTTAGGAAAAAAGGCGTTACAGCCACTTATACCGATAATATCAGAAAGATTGGTTATACCGATGTTACATTAGAACAAATGGTAGAACTTGAAAGAGCTGATGTTAGCTCAACCTATGCTAGAATGATGAAAGAATTGGGTTATACTTTAAGTATTGAAGAGTTAATTGAAACTCGTAATAATAAACTAACGGCTTCATTTACAAGTAGAATGCTCGACTTAGGATATACTAAAGAAGAACTTACCATAGAAAATTTAATGCGACTTACCAGTATAGGGGTAACAAGCACTATAGTTGAGCGCCTATTAAAAGAGAAAGGGCAGAGACCAACAATAGATGAACTAGTACGCTATAGAATTAGCAATCAGAATTAAATGTAAATAATCGGAACATGTTCATAAAATCATAATTCAATACAGTGAACTTGAATTAATATAATTTTATGAAAACACCGAAAATCATCTTAACAGCGTTAGCTGTTTGTTTGTTTACAAGCATGGCATACGCCCAAAATCCCGTTAAAAATAAATCGGGTATCGGCCCAAGAATAGGCTACTACAAAGCACCTGATGCCGATGATGGAACTATGTTTATAGGGCTTCAAAGTCGTTCAAGAGGCGAAATACTCGGTTTCGAACTAGCAGCTGAATATCGCGGCGAACAAAGTTATACCGTAACCGGTGGTGAATTAACTGTAAAACAAGTGCCTGTAACAGGGTCATTATTGTTCTTTGTGCCAATTGCGCCAAACTTTCAACCCTACGGTTTAGCTGGCTTAGGAGCCTATTATACCATATATGATTATGATGGTGGCTTTGTTAACCCTGGCGATGACTCAGAAGTTAATTTTGGTTATCACCTTGGTTTTGGGCTCGATTTACCAATCAATAGTTCTGCCGCATTAAATATAGATTATAGATATCTATTTCTTGATGGAAATGAAGACAGAATTAGCGAAAAGAATTTTAGTGGTAATGTAATTACAGCTGGTTTAACTTTTTATTTCTAAATAAATAACAGCACCGTTATTAAAAGCCCATCCAATTAATTTTGAGATGGGTTTTTTATTTCAAAAAATCACCAAATTAGGGGAGTGAGCAGGGTGGAATTTCAGATAATTTAAAATCTTATTTAGCTTTTTCATCTTATATAATATTTGTTCTATTATACATGCCAAAAATGTTGTTAATTAGTACACCGAAATAACAAAATTACTAGCCATGGCAGAAATTATATTACCAGAAGTAGAACTGAATATTTATTCTCCAAAAAATCCTACAGAAGTAACTATTGTTGAAAATTATATATGTAGCGCCGAAAGCAGCCCTAATATTGTGCGCCATATCACATTCGATGTTTCTGGCACAGAGTTAGAAGGAAGGGTTAAAGTAGGGCAATCTATTGGTTTTTTGGCACCTGGCGAAAACGATAAAGGCAGACCTCATAAATTGAGACTTTATTCAGTTTCATCTCCATCTAAAGGAGAGGGAGGGAAACAGCATTTAGTTTCTACTACTGTAAAGCGCTCGATAGATGAAATTGATGGTAAATTATATCTTGGCGTATGTTCAAACTATTTAGCAGATCTTAAACCTGGCGATAAAATTAAAGCTACGGGGCCAAGTGGTAAGCGCTATTTATTACCTGAAAATGCTGGCGAGTTTAACTATGTATTTTTTGCAACAGGAACAGGTATTGCTCCTTTTAGGGGGATGATAATGGAACTGTTTGAATCTGGTTTAAAAGGGAGTGTAGCATTGATTTTTGGTTGCCCGTATAGAACCGATTTATTATACCCTGCCTATTTTAATGAGATGGCTGAAAAACATGATAATTTCCATTACATAACCTGTGTTTCTAGGGAAGATAGACGCGCTGATGGCAGTAAAAAATATGTGCAAAGTTCCATCGAAGATTCTAAAGATATTCTTGGGCCTATTTTAGAACAAGAAAACACACTCATTTACCTTTGTGGTATGAAGGGAATGGAATCGGGTATTTACCACAACCTAGCGTTACAAGGGTATAAGGATTATTTAAGATTAAGTGGTCCACTTGTAGAAATGCCATCAGAAGAATGGCAATGGGAAGACATTAAGAAGTTTATTAAACCTTCTGACAGAACTTTTGAAGAGGTTTATTAGTCAGGTTTTTAAAAATAGGAATATTAAACGGGAACCGTCATCTGCTTAAAAACACCTAGAACTATAGGCTAGGAGATTTAATATCTAGATTGACGGAGAACTTTTGTTTGCAGGGTGTCGGTTGCAAAAGAGCCGAATACCCCCACAGCGCCGTCAATATTATATATTACATTAGGGATTTCACCCGCCGAAAAGGAACCTCCACCTAACTGCATATTCTGCGAGCGTATAAAATCGTATGAATTCTTATCTAATATATGAGCAACTATGGTGTTGTCTCCAAAAAATGCGATTCCAATCCACGGGTATCTCAATAGCAGTGAGCCATCCGCTTCAGTTTCAAAATTCCCTTCGCTAATAATGCCAGAGTTATTAATACTCAACCTTAGAATATTCTCTTGAAGCTTGGTGGGGTCGTCTTCGCGGCCTAATAAATCTTTAAAGGTGGGCACCAAGTTCTCAAAAGTGGCGTCATGAGCCATAGTGGTAAAAATAAAATATTTGAGATCTTCAGAAATGGCGCTTGGAGGAATTTTCAACTCAATACGATCTTGCGATAGATAAATAATAGAGTCTGGCACAGTATTTTGATTCGTAAATCTATTTGGGGTAGTAGTTGTAGCTGTGATATCGTCTCTATTAGGTATAGATATTTTAAGCTGATAAGTTCGAGCTGGCAACACTGTATGGGGGAAAATAGGCATGTATGAGCCAGTTACACCTAGGCTATAGCTAAACGAAGATTGTACAGCAGAGCCTTGCCCACCTTCTAATAAATTAACAACTACATTTGCATTCGAAATCACCAAATCTTTGAATTTATACTCCTGTGAGGTCGGCGCTGTAGTAGAAATAAATATTTCGCTAAGGGGTTCGTCAGCTATTAAAAAGGATTCTACTACCACATATTCTTGGTAGTCATCTTGGGGATATAAGTCGCAACCTAAAATAAGCAGGCTAAAAATCAGAGAATATTTGAAAAAGGAACTCATAGGGATATAATCAAAAATTTACGGTGTACGAAATGGTTGGTAGAATGGGCAACAACTTCACTTCTTCTTTTTTTACTGGATTTGATTCGAAATCGTAATTATAAAACCACACATTTCTTCGATTCATCACGTTTACAATCTGGAACTGCCATTCGGCATCGGCAAGTTTAAAAAAGGATGATTTTCTAGTAAAGGAAACATCTAAACGAGTGTAAGCTGGTAAGCGAGAAGCGTTCACTTTACCTGTTACAAAGGTTTGGTAGGTTACAAAATTTGGATTGTCCCAGGTAGGATTTTGAAGATTGTATCGGCCTAAAGGTTCGGTATAAGCTTGGCCAGTGGCATAATTGTAGGCGGTGGTAAATTTCCATTTTTTACTTAAACGATAATCTAAAACCACCATAACATCATTCTTACGATCGTATTTAGGCGGATATGAACGTCCAGGTCCGTTTGGATTGCCAATCTCATTGTTATAGCCAGGGAATTTACGCCAAGTGTAAGCAAAGGTGTAACCTATAAAGCCAGTTAGGCGTCCAACTCTTTTCTCAAACAGCATTTCAATACCGTAGGCATCGCCCGAGCCAAACCGAAAGGTGTCTTTGTAGGGGAGGCCAGAGATGTCAGGGATAAAAGGATCGGTTTCAAACAAGTCTTTCATAGTGCGGTAATACACTTCCACATCAAAGCCATAATCTTCGAATGGAATAGTTTTGACGCCCAATACAAATTGGTCGCCGTAAGAAGGGCGAACGCCTTCATCGGCTGTTAACCACACATCAAAGGCGGTAAAGGCCTCGTTCGTTTGTAAGGTTAGGTACTGCGTATATCTACCCGCCGCAGCTTGGAAACGAAGTCGATTGTTGGGAGAGAATTCAGCAGAAAGCCGAGGTTCTGCCCGCACATAATTTCCATCAGAAAAATAGCTCACTCGTAAACCACCTATAAACTCTAATCGATCTGTTGCCTTCCATGTGTCTTGCAAATATGCAGAACCATAATTTGCTTGAGTTCTAGAGCCAAAAGTATTGGCGCCATCAAAAGAATCATTCAGCTTTAGAGTCATTACACCGCCCCAAAATCCACCTTTAAAAGTATGGGAATCGGTAGCTAGATATTCTAGGTCACTTTTAATAGTGAAATCGTAGATGTTGTTATCACGCGTACTTTTGGTGCCAGCTAAATTGAAACTTGGGAAGTTAAAATAACGTGCCCCAGTAAATACAAAATTCGAAAATAGGCGTTCGTTAAAAATATGAGTCCAGTTACTACTTACAGTTTGGTTACCATAGTTTAGTTTAATGTCGAAATCTTCGGCTAAGGGAAATTTCAGTACATCTACGCCAGAGTAAAAAGAGAGGTTGAGTTTGTCGTTAGGACCCGCATCATAATTTATTTTTCCATTTATATCTAAAAAGTAAAAATTAGAGGGGAGGGTGAGGTCATCAAACTTGTTTAACACATTTAAAATAGGCTCTAGCGTAGAACGGCGAGCTGCAATACTCCATGAACCTTTCTTGTACGGACCTTCTAGCATAACTCGAGAGGAAAGCATTCCTAACGACACTGTTCCTGCCACTTCCTTTCTATTTCCATCTTTATTATAAATATCGAGCACGGAGCCTAATCTTCCCCCATATTCTGCAGGATAGCCCCCTTTATATAGCCGGACATTCTTAATGGCATCTGGATTAAAAGTAGAAAAGAGTCCAAAAAAGTGACTTGGATTATAAACTGTTGTTCGGTCGAGTAAAATGAGTGTTTGATCCGGGCCCCCACCTCGAATATATAATCCACTTGAGAAATCGGACGAAGCTTTAACGCCAGGAAGTAATTGAATAGACCGAAATACATCCGCCTGAAATACAGAAGGTAATTCTTTAATAAGAGCCGTATTCATTTGAACCGTGCCAATATTCTTTTGTTCTCTCTTTTCGCGCTGCGATTCAACAACAATTTCCTCCAAAGCCAATCCCTCGGGACTAAGGCTTACCTCAAGTCGCAGCGATTCATTTTCGCTTAATGTGATGGTGCGTTTAAAGGTTTTATAGCCAATAAAAGAACAGACAAGGGTATAAGTATCTGCTTTAATATTTGGAATAGAATAATAGCCAAGAGTATTGGATGACGAGCCTTTATTAATCTCAATAAGCGCGATATTAGCGCCAATGAGTGTTTCACCTGTTTCAAAATCAGTGATGTACCCACTTACGGAGGCATTACCTGGTTGCGCATAAATATTAACAGAACTAAGAAGCCCAAAAATTGCAAGCAGAAGTACAAGAAAAGATTTTGGCATGTATGAAATGATAGAATTGAGGATATATAGCTGCAAAATTGGGGCTTGTTAAAATTACCACTTTTTAAATTAAACAATGTGAACCTTATTAGAGCCTATAACGTTTATTCTAATAAGAAAGTAAAATATATTGAAATTGATAAGTAATAAATGAGCTTAGAATTTCGTATATTAGAGGTAGTTCTTTAACGTATTGGGGGTGTACTGGATTCGACGGGATGAGTACTATCGCAGGTTGCATGTCGAGAGTGTCCAATGGATCTCGTAATATTATCCATTATGGAACTTAATATAATTGACAACAATTATTCATACCGCTTAGCAGCTTAAACTGCTGAGCCGTTCCCTTGGCTAACGTGCCTGTCAGTGCCAAGCTGAACGCCATAAAAGATAGGATAGCGTAACACGGTTTTCTGTCTTTGTTACGTGAAACTCTCACAGAATAGTGTGAAGTCGCTTAGTTGTTGGGCTAGTCTTCATGCGAAATTCAATCAACAACTAAACATGTAGATGTTTGCAGATTTGCCGTTTCGGACCGGGGTTCGACTCCCCGCACCTCCACCAATATATAAAAAGCCAATTCGAGAAATCGAGTTGGCTTTTTTTTATGACTGAATATTGAGGAATGAACTTTAATCTCAAACCTGACGGGTTTTTGTAAATTCTATTATTATTCTAAAATCATCATTCTAAACCCGTCAGGTTTACTGCCTACTCAGATTTGTTCGTAATTCTGAACAAAATAATCCTATCAAACAAATCTCATTTTAAAACAATGATTTAGATTATACCGCACAAGCGGACGCTTGCGCTAGATGGGAGGTCAGTTATCAATGAACAATGATACAATGAACAGTAAGCAGGAAATTGTAGGTATCGATCATTCAGACTTCTGTATTCTGACTTCTGTATTCTGTATTCTTTCTTCTACATTCTAAATACTAAAACCCATCCCTCAATATTATACTCTCAAAAAGCGCTTCCATATCTTGATAATTGTAACCCCTTACATTATCTGAAGTGTAAAAATGGTGGCTCTAATGGATGTATTATAAAGTGAAATATTATATTAAATGGATTAGATGTAATCGCCAAGTAGCTGATATTATTATAACGGTACAGGTGTTTAAGAAATTTTACAATTTAGATGAGCTCTAATATTAGAAAAAGAGGTTGTAAAAATTATTCTCTAAAATAGTTGGAATAATGTAAGCGCTTTCATTACATTAGGGTAACTTAATTTTAAAAGCGTACAATGTTATCGAGCAATCATAAAATATTGACTGGTTCTGTTTTATTTCTCGCATTAGTGGTAGTGTTTCTAACCTCATGTACAAAAACTGCCCCGCTCGATAAAAATGCACTTGCCCAAATAAATGATTTAAAGGTTACCACAGCGCACTTCGAAAATAGATTTAAAGAGGTTTATTATCGCACAGGACAGGTGTTAGCGCCTGACGAAACTTCCAAGCTCACCATCTTAAATAATACATTCAGCACGTATGTATTGGCAACTTTCGCAAAAGATAAGAAGTTAGATAAAACGCGAGAAGCCAACTTCAAAATGGATGAAATAAAAGCTCGGGTTTTAACTGAAGAGTATTTAGAACAAGTGCAGCTTGCTGGTATTGGAGTTACGGAAGCTGAAATAGCTGATTATTTTATCCGATTCAATTCCATTTTAAAAGCCTCTCATTTATATGCACCTACTTTAGAGGAAGCGAAAGCCTTGTACGCTCGGTTGCAGAATGGGGAAGTATTTGAGGATTTGGCCAAAGAAGTATTCCAACATCCATATTTGGTTAATAATGGGGGCGATGTTGGTTCTTTCACTACCGACGAAATGGATATCGCATTTGAAAATGCAGCGTTTGCTTTAAAAATTGGTGAGGTTTCTGAGCCAGTTCAAACAGCGCAAGGGTATAGCATTATAAAGCTTACCGATCGTTACACAAAGCCTATACTTACTGAATATGAGCTAGCCGTTAAAAAACCACAAATAACGAGCTATGTGTTAGGTAAGAAGAAGGAGCTGAAAAGTAGAGCATTATTGAACGAGTTTATCAATTCTATTGAGATTGATGCCGACGTATTAGATGGTGCTTGGGAGAGGCTTAATCCTAATTATGGTCTTGCTATCTCTAAAGATTCTGAATTCTTGAATAGTCTTAAAGGGTCTACTGTTTTGGCTACCACTGCCGCATTTAATTTTACTATGTCTGATTTTATTCATGAGTTCTTCATTTCTCCTGAGGATCTTATCTATTCAATAGAAGACAAAGAGACCTTTAGAAATTTTGTTATTGGAACCGCTTATAGAGCTTATATGGTCCAAAAAGCTGTAGAAAATGGGATTGACAAGCAAGATTTAGTTCAAGAATCTATACAAGAAACCTATATCCATTATTTAGCTAATGCCGCAACGGGTTATTTAAAAGCTACCATCCAAAATTCTGATGAAGAACTATATCGAGAGTTTGATGCAAATAAGGAGCGTTTTTATAAACCATTCTATATAAACTTGGCGAGAATAGAAGTGGATTCAGAAGAATTAGCCGAGCAGGTTTTGGCTGAATTGAAGAAAGGGGCATCTTTTACAAAGATGGTTAAAAAGCACTCTATCAATCATGATGATATAATGACGGGTGGAGAGTTGGGTTTTGAAAACATTCAAACCTATGGATTTGATGCGCCAAAGTTTGCACGTTTGGCAGTAGGAGAGCTCACAGAAATTATACATAACCAAACAGGTAAGTATCAGATATACAAATGTTTGGGTAAAGATGAGGCTGCGCCTAGATCTTTTGAGGAAGCCCGCGAGCAAGTGAACGACTTTTTAACAGAAAAAAAACTAAAGAGCTTAAGAGCATCAACTATTGAAAGTGTTAAGAAACAACACAATGCCATTGTTGATACTCTAAAGTTAAAAGAATTAACCATTCAAATATGATAATGGTGCATGAATACTCTTAAAAAAATATCCCTACTCACATTACTAATTGTAGCTCCATTTGGAGTGCTTGCACAAGCTGGTAAAATAACCGGTACTGTTACCGATACCGACGGCGAACCTTTAATTGGTGCCACAGTTGGAATTCAAGGTACAACACAAGGAACTATTGTTAATATAGACGGTGAATACCTAATGCTGAATGTTGCGCCTGGCGTCTATGTTTTAGAAGCTCGTTATATTGGTTACGCTACTGGTGTTGTACAAGAAGTAATAGTTAGAACCGACTTAACAACCGAGCAAAATTTTGTATTGAGTTTAGAAGCTTTTGAAGGCGAAGAAATTGTAGTTACTGCTGAGCGTAGAACGGTTATTAAAGATATAACAAGTTCGGAGGCACGTGTGAGTAGCGCTGAAATAGAGCGACTTCCTGTGCAAGAAGTTTCTGATGTGATTCAATTACAAGCTGGTGTGAATGTAGATAATAGTGGAGGAATTCACATCCGTGGCGGGCGTACTTCTGAAGTATCGTATGTAGTTGATGGAATTAGGGTTACAGATGATTATGATCGCTCTAGCGGGGTGCGAATTGAAAATGAATCGGTTCAAGAGCTTCAAGTTATTTCAGGTTCTTTTAATGCAGAACACGGTCAAGCGCTCTCTGGTATTATAAATGTGGTAACAAAATCAGGTGGAAATGATTTTAGAGGCTCTGTAAGTGGCTGGAGTGGAGGCTACTTAATATCTAATAAGCGTAGTTTGTATGATGGCGTAGGTATTGATAATTCTGTTGCTGATTTGTCTAGAATGAATAACCTATCTGCGTCACTTTCTGGTCCTATTATTAAGGATAAACTTACCTTTTTTGCGACTGCTCGCCGTTTTGAAAACAAAGGTTATTTAACGGGTCGCAATGCTTATTCGCCTCATGGAGCTTTTCAAGATACATTAGCACTAGGTGCTGACATAAATGCTTATCGCACACTTTATAATGAAAAAGTGGATTTGAATGATCCTTGGTACTCTTTAGATACAGTAGTTGTTAAAGGGAATCAAAGGTTGTTATTACGTGACAGTGGTAAACGTGACAGTTCTCTAGTGAATATGAACGATTACGAAAGTCAAAGTTTTCAAGGTAATATCGAATATCGTATATCTAGAATGTTTAAGCTGAACGCTATTGGTACTATTGGCCAAGAAACAGGAAGGGGCTACGATCATAATAACAAATTTGTGCCTCTTGGCCGGTCAACCAATTACAGCCAAAACCATTCGTTAAATTTAAAAGCTACTATTACCCCATCTAATTATACATTTATTACGCTGAATGCTGCAAATCGTTATAATCAGCAAGAAAATTATTTGTATAAAAATCCTTGGGACCCTCGTTATTTTAATCCTGAAAATACTTCAAAATATGGCTTAGCAATTCCCGGTGGTGGCCAATTTAGTACGTGGGGTAACGATACGGGTAGATTTTTCCGATCAACAGAAACCTATATCTTGAAGGGTGAGATATCGAGCCAGCTGAACGATCATCACTATATAAAAGCAGGAGTAAATGTTCAGCTAGACGAAGTAAACTTCGAAAGTATTTCTTTGGTGCCCTTAGCCCAAGGTTCAGAAATTACTTTACCGCCAAATACCCCGCAGGATTTAATTCCTTACGTAGAGCTTGGTTATCCAAAAATTAATACGCCAGGGTATCAGAAATACACCGAAAAACCACGGAATTTTAGTGGGTACATCCAAGATAAAATTGAATACGATCAACTTATTATAAATGTGGGGCTGCGTTTCGATTATTTCGACCCTAATACACGAGTACCTGCCGACTTACAAGAGCCAGATATTGACTTCCCAACAAAGCAGGTGAATCAATATCAAGACTTGAATAAAAATGGGCAACAAGATGCAGGCGAACCTTCTGTAACACGAGAAGAACGTGAAAGTTATTGGTGGAGAAAGGCAAGTGCAAAATACCAGATTAGTCCTCGCCTTGGGGTTGCTTATCCTATTAATGAAAATGGAGTAATCTATTTCTCTTATGGCTATTTCTTCCAAATTCCATCGTACCACTTATTATATACTAATAGCCATATTTTACTATCACAATCTGGGGGCAACCAAGGCTTGTTTGGTAATCCAGACTTAAAACCAGAACGCTCCACTCAATATGAGCTTGGTTTAAAGCAAGAAATTGCAAAAGGTACTTCTATTGAAATTACCGGGTATTATAAAGATACGCGTGATTATGTATCGAGTAGACCACAAGTTACTGGCGCACCTTCCATTACTTATGGCCTTTATTTTAACAGAGATTATTCGAGGTCAATTGGTTTAACCTTTGCTTTCAATCAATTTGTAAGTAGAAGTTTTAACTTTGGCTTAGATTACACTTATGGAAGGGTAGAGGGTAGTAACTCCGATCCAAATGCAGAGTTTTTTGCCCTTATGGGCCAAGGCACAAAAATAGATTCCACCAATCAAGAATCTAGCCTAACAAAACTAGAGCAACCATTAGATTGGGATCGCCAGCATATTATTAATGGCTCTATGTTTTATTCGGGCCACAAATGGGGCGCAAATTTACTTACTCGCTTTAGTACAGGAACGCCCTACACCCCAGCCAACAATATTCCCGGCGTAATAGTGGGCGAGGTTGCTTCAACCCGAGATTTACGCAACACGGCTAGGCTACCAGTTCGATTTACTATTGATTTAAATGCCTATAAAGATTTTGATTTACCAGGTAATTCAAGCTTACAGCTTTATTTGAATGTGTATAACCTGCTAGATACAAAAATTGTGAACTCTGTTTATAGCGATTCTGGAGAACCCACAGCACCGCTACCTGTAAGTATTAGCTCATCAGCAGATGCAGGCTATTATTCAAACCCTGGTTTCTATGCAGAGCCAAGACGAATCCAACTTGGCCTTCAACTTTCTTTTTAAAAATTATGATTCAAGTACTCATGAATTTCAAAACAACCATAACCCTCGCTTTATTAGTTCTTTGCTCTGGTGCGCTGCTTGCACAAAGTACACCAAGTAAAGAACGGTCATCTTTTGAGCGGCGAAAAACGTCTATTATGGACGGTAATCAACTTCGCGCAACCTACCATAACACAGGTCATGCCGGCCGCCGAAATAGCCAAAGCTTAGATGAGCTTATTTTTGAGTTTCCTAAAAACACCAACCGAGAGTACATGTACTTTATGAGTTTGATGTATGGGACCCAAGTTCCTGATGCCAAAAATTCAGGCAATCCGTTAGCAATTGTTAATACGGCTTCCTACAAAAGTAGTAGAGACGGTAGAACTAATTATTCTTTAAACCCAATTGTTGGTTATGTACGGGATGATAATAATGAAATAGCACGAAGTGATCGTGGACCAGGTTCTGTACTTGGAAACACTTGGCCAGATGTTTGGCCCGATAAATTAGGCAATGGTGGCGATGGCTGGTCAGGTTCTTGGAATGGTTTTTTCGGAAGAGATCAATTTAATGCTGATGTGGAGTTTTACTACAAAGCAGGCGATGACACTTATACTAAATATATAAACGAGAATTTCTATCCAGATTTAACCGACCCAAGCCGTGGTGGTTTAGGAGTAATGTTAGATACCAGGGTGTTAGCATGGTCTCAAACCCTTGTAAATGCTACACATTTCAATATTTTTGAAATTATAAACGATGCCAGTTTTGATTATCCAAGGATGGCTTTCGGATTATGGATTGCGGATTTCGTTGCAGGTAGAAGTGTGACTAACAAGCCAATTTTTGATAATATTAGATCTATTGCCTATTTAACCGATACAAATCGTGAGAATGGTGGAGCTGCTTTTGGTGGTACCAAAGTGGGTGAAATGGGTATAAAGTTTCTTGAAACTCCTGGAAACTCAATTGACGGTATTGACAACGATGGAGATAGCGATGAGTTTAATTCTTCACTAGATTTAGAGCCTGGTCGTCAAAGTGTGTACAATCCCGATAATAAAGATCTCTACAGACGATTAACAACAGCTGAAGGTGGTTTTTATACCTATGAGGCTTTAAGAGATTCAGTTATCCCAATTTTCAAGCCAACTGATTTTGATAATCGAACTATAAATCTTGGTGACAAAATTGTACTTATTCAGGATGATTTTAGCCGAGTAATTAAAATTCATGATGGCACACCTTTTAAATCACAAGGTATCACCTACAATTTTTCAGGAAGCTTTGTAGCTCGAGAGGATTTTTACCCATCTACCGATCCACAGTATGGGATACACATGGATGGTTTAGATAATGATTTTGATGGATTAATTGATGAAAACCGTCCTAATCATTTAACAAAGTCAACTTTTATAAATGGGGTATCTGTAGTACGGCCTGTGCGTTATATTAACTATCTACATTTCGCACCTGGCGACACTATTCAAAGAGGGTTAATAGTACCAAATCAAGCTATACGAGATAGAATAGCGTCAGACCCAGCCTTTGCTACACTTGTAAATGATACATACGATGGTCGTTTCCAAAACTTCCATACTAGCGCGCCTATGATAGATGAAGCTAGAGATGACTTTTTTGATAACGATGACGATTGGGAATCGGCTTTTGATGATGTTGGAGTTCAAGGTAACCCCGATAAATTTAGTTTTGGACAAGGGGACAGTAAACCAACTTCTGGTGCAGGAACTGCCTTCCCTGGCGAGCCAAATATTGATAAAACGGATGTAAGTGAAACCGATATGATTGGGGTTTCGCGAGTTACTATTTTTCCTTCAGGAGCTTTAGATGTTAATCTAGATGCTGATATATGGACAAAATATCTTACTCCAGGCGCCTTCTTGGAAACAGCTGGTTCAGATTCAGATATCTTTGTTTCATCAGGTCTATTTCCACTACCAAAAGGATCTTCACAACGTTTTGCAGTAGCAGTAACAGCGGCAGCAACGAATAGCCCAACTGCAGCAGGCGATCGAGCACAGACAAACCGTAACTTAGATCAAGCAACTATTGCTTACGAATCAGATTACCAGTTTGCTGTAGCTCCTACACCACCTGTTGTTACAGCAGTTCCTTCTGATGGCAAGGTTACTCTTTACTGGAACGAAGAGTCTGAGAGAAGCTTCGACCGCTATATTAACCGAATTACTGGAAATGGCTACGATTTTGAAGGCTATAAAATATATCGTTCAACCGAAGAGGCTTTTGAGGATGTACTCACAATTACCGATGCCTATGGCACACCTTTATTCTTTAGACCACTAGCTATTTTTGATAAAGAAAACGGTAAGTTTGGATTACATCCCATCCCAATTAATGGAGTTCAATTCAATATGGGTGACGATTCTGGGATACAGCGTGTTTTTGTTGATAATGAAGTGATGAATGGTCGAAAATACTACTATGCAGTTACTGCTTTTGATTATGGATTAGAGTCTGCAGGTATAGCGCCATCCGAGTCTCCTATTCAGATTTCAAAAAATCCGGATGGTACAGTAACGTTGGGTCAGAATGTGGTATCAGTTCGTCCTGTACCTTCAGCAGCTGGCTATATTGCACCTGAAAACCCAAATGCTACTTTAGTTTCAGGTTCACCAGGGGGTACTGTAAAAGTAGATGTGATTGACCCGATGGCTCTGAAGCCTGAAAATCTTTATGAGGTAACATTTGAGGATAGTTTATACTCTGGAGGTGTAAATCAAGACACTCTTAAAACTAAAAACTTTACGCTTCGGAATATTACAGGTGGTGCAAATGATACATTAATTGCACGTTCCACCAATTTCAATGGCGAAAACAACCCTATTATTGACGGTTACGCAATAACTCTTAATAATATTGAAAGGCTTGAACTTGATAACAAACGTTCTGGCTGGTTTACACAAAAATCAGACAGCTTACCAGGCTTCTCTTTTGTTGTAAATAGCGCGGGTAGCCCAAAAATATCAGATTACCATATAGTAGTGGGGGATAGTGCTTACGGGAAATCTACTAGAGCCTCAGTTGAAGTAGTACCTAATTTTAGCATCATAGTTGATTCTATAGCAACCAACTTTAGAATCTTTAATACCTATACGGATGAAGAGATTAAATATGCCTTTTTAGACCTAAATGCTAAAGATGCGCCTCAAGCCCCACTTGGCCGTAAAGCGGCATGTGATCCGAAAGGCAATAATAAGCCAGTTGGTTATGTTGCTCCAAGCCTTGGTTTTTTAAGTACCGTTGCAAGCCTAGCAGGCCCTTGTTCTGATCAGATCTACTTGATTGAAGATTATAGAGGAACGCCAGACTCCTTTACCTATCAAATTGAATTACAGACAAGTTTATCTAACAATAAACTAACCACGCGTAACCCTGTTGCTGGTGATACTTTAAAGATATTTACCACAAAGCCATTTTCGCAAAATGACCGTTTTCAGTTCAAAATGGACGAGAAAAACTTGCCACATACCAATGCTGATTCTGCCAAAGCAGCTTTAGATAACATTATGGTGATACCAAACCCGTATGTGGTTTCGAATATTTATGAAGCAAGTATTACCAATACTAACAGGCAACAAAATAGGGAGCTTCATTTTACAGGATTACCTGCTAAAGGAAGCCTCCGCATATTTACTGTGTCGGGAGTATTAATAAAAGACATTGAAATTACACCAGACAAATTAGTAGGTGCTAATGGTGGGACGTATATATGGAATATGCTCACTAAAGATAATCTGGAAATATCCTATGGTATTTATTTGTACCAAGTTTCAGCACCAGGTATAGGGAAAACAACAGGCAAGTTTGCAGTTATAAAATAGTTGATAACATGAAGAAATTATTATTACTCCTTTTACTAGTTCCAGTTCTGCTAAGCCCAAACAAGGCTAATGCGCAGCTATCCAAAATTGGAACTACTGCTTCAGAATTCTTAAGAATGCCTGTAGGTGCTAGATCATCGGCAATGTCTGCTTTTACAGCTTCGGTAAACGATCCATCATCCATGGTTCTAAATCCAGCTGGTTTAGCAGATATACGTTCAAACCAAACAATGGTAGAGTTTACCGATTGGATGCTTGATATGACTCACAGTTATGTTGGCGTTGCTGTTCCCACTAAAAAAGGTGTGGTAGGCGTGCATGTGTTAGCAATGAACTATGGAGAATTTAAAGAAACCACGGCTGAAGCACAGGGCTACACTGGTAGAACATTTGGAGCATATTCAGTCTCTTTTGGCGGTTCTTATGCACAATATTTAATTCCACAATTTTCTATCGGGGGAACGGTAAAAGTAATTTATGAAAAAATTGCAAGCACTTCTGCCTCAGGTATTGCCTTCGATGTTGGTACCATGTACGACACTCCTTTTTATGGCGTTCGCTTTGGTGTAAGCGTGACTAACGTGGGTTCTAAAATGCAAATGGATGGTAACGATTTAATTATTGGTGCCGATTTTGATAGGAATTCGAATGGTAACTATGAGCCTGATGCAAAATTAGCAACTAACACCTACGATTTACCGCTTATGCTGCGTGTTGGTTTATCGTGGGATGCCATAAACAATGAGAATATGAGGGCCACCCTTAATCTTGATGGTAACGACCCAACGAATAACGTTAAGAGTTTTAGTGTTGGAGGGGAGATTTCCCTCCTCAATGACCTTGTTCAATTAAGAGGGGGCGTACCCTACATTGGGCAAGACGATCGTACGGAAAAATTCAATGCTGGTATAGGAGTTAAATACAAATTTGACGATAAACTAAGTATTGGATTTAATTATACCTATCATGGATATAGGTACTTAAGCGACATTAATAAAATGGGCTTACAAATTTTCTTTTAACAGAAACATAAATAAAAATAGGAGTCAATTATGACTTATGGATACATATCACTGTCGAACAATAAGTTTGTACAGATGATGTTTGGAGGTTTATTGTTGATGGTAATAACCATTGCTACATCTTTAAACGTTCAAGCGCAAACAATTCTTAGTGAGGAAATGAGAAGTGGCGAATTGCCAGCATCATGGACTGCTACAGATGTAGAGTTTACAACTTCTGCCAGTGGCTACGCAAAAATGACTGGAACTACAGGAGTGTTAACTTCTCCATCATTTGATTTAAGTGGAGTAACTGGTGCAACTCTTCAATTTAGCGTTGCTAAATTTGGACAAGGTGCAGATGGACCAATAACAGTAGAGTTTTCTATTGATGGTGGAACAAACTGGGACGCTTATGTAGATAGCTCGGGAGTTGCAACTAGTTCAACATATTTAAACGAAGAAATTACACTTCCAGGCGCATTAATTGGCCAAGCTGATGTAATGGTTCGTTTTTCTACAGTAACTTCTGAGTCTATTAAAAGATTAAGAGATGTATTACTTGTAGGACCAGCAGGTGTATCTTTAGCTCCCGCTACCGAAGTTGCAACTATTGCTGAATTAAGAGCAGGTGTTGCAGATGGTGAAACTAGATATAGATTAACAGGTGAAGCTGTAATTGCTTTCTACGATTCTTATAACAAAAGACGTTATTTAGTTGATGGAACTGCAGGTATATTTTCTGAAGATCCTGGAAATTTACCAGATTCTTTAAAAAATATTGGTGACGGTATTTCTGGAATCGAAGGTACAATTAGCCTTGTAAACAGTGGAGCTTTACTTCGATTTAACCCAGATGCTGGTTCAACTAATTTAACTGTAACCACAGGAAATGAATTAACACCAGAAACTATTAATCTTGCTGATGTATCTCTAGATGATACAGGTAAATTAATAACTGTACCAGGTGTTACTTTTCAAGAAACAGGTGTTTTTGCATCAGGACAAAACTACACGCTAGATGATGGTAATGGTAACACATTAACGTTCCGTACAGATTATTTTGCTGCCGATTATATTGGAGAAGCTATCCCAACTGGTAAATTAAATATTACTGGAATGGTTGGTGGATTTGGAAGCTCTGCACAAATGTTTGCACGAAGTAGCGCTGATATTGTAGAAGCTCCAGCTGGCCCAGTTGCAGTAACATTTGTAGTTAATACAGCTACGCTAGCAGATACTGCGATGCCTAATCATGTATTACAAATGAGAGGAACAGGAATTGGTTCGGCTACAGTAAATCCTGCAATTACTTGGGGTAACGACACTGGTTTAGTGGGAACTAACATTGGTGGAGATTACTGGGAGTTTAACTTTGAGTTAATGCCTGGGGATTCACTCGAATACAAATTCTGGATTGGTACAGATGCCACTTCTGCATTTGGTAATGGCTGGGAATCTACCGATAACAAGAAATTTGGCCTACCTGCCAATGCTACAGGCTCAGTAACCGCGCCTGTTCATTATTTCAACCGTACTGAATCACCTTTCGAAGTGAAAGCAGATTCAGTTGGAGTACAGTTCAGAGTTAACGTAGGTGCTCAAGTTCAACTAGGTAACTTTGACCCAGCTGAACATACAGTATCAGTACGTGGCGGATATGCTCCTCTTAGCTGGGATGATGGTACAGTTGTATTAGATAAGGAAACGGGTACTAGTGGAGATAATGCAATTTATTCTAAAATTGTTTACTTCCATGGTGACTCTCTCGTAAGTCATACTCCATTTAATTATAAGTTCTATTTAAATAATGGAAAGGGTGATGGAGGATATGAAACTACTTCTGATCGTCCATTTAACATAACCACAGCCGCAGACACCACTCTGCATATTGTCAACTTCAATAATAAAGCTCCTATCCAAGGCTCAGTGCTTGAAACCAACTTAAACTTTGAAGTGAACGTTGGTATTCTTGAAGGACTTGGTTTCTTCAATGCAACCATTGACACTGTATTTATTAAAGGTGACTTCAACGACTGGGGAAATGCTGATAGAATGACTTACAATTCATTCACTGGTACATTTTCGAAATCAGGTATTCCGTTAACATCTACTGTAGGTGCTGATGTAAATTACAAATACTATATTAAATGGGACAATCGCCGTGATGAAGAAGGCAATGAGTTCTATTTATCAGGTGTTTCAGCTGATGGATCTGGTTGGGAAGAGCCAGGTGTTACAGGTGGTGGTAACCGTAAATTCCAACTTATTGATGATGCAAATCAGCCTGTGCGTTCAGAGTTCTACAACAGTATAGAACCAGAAGCTTTACTAACTGCTAGTAACGTAGACGGCGGTGCAACTAGTATAACCTTTAGCATAGATATGAATCCAGCTAAAGGCCACACGCCAGACTTTAAACCTGCAAGCGATTCTGTATTCCTATTTATAGATACGCCATTCTTCGCACTCACAAACGGGTTAACCGTACCTGGTGATGATGGTGGTAAATTTGGAACACTCACCGATGAAGAACGTGAAAGAGTACGTTTTACAGATGATAATGGTGATGGAATCTATGAGTTAACATTAGATTTAACACTACCAACACTTAATAGTATTGGTTTCCGTATTGCTTATGGCGAACCTACTTCAGAAACAGGTAACATTGTTATAAATGGTGAAGGAACAGAGCCTGGTCGTCGTCATTATCAGTATATTCAGCCTCAAATTGATGCTGAGGGTAATGTTACATGGCCATCTACCTTTACTTTCCCACAATTAACTTGGCAAGCAGAAAATTTACCTTTCGAAGCTCCACCAAGCTATACTAGCGGAACTTCTGTAGAAAAATTAGATGCTGTTAATACATTTAGTTTAGATCAGAACTATCCAAACCCATTCAACCCAACTACAAACATTCGCTTTAACTTAGCTAATGCTGCTAATGTTACACTAAGTGTTTATAACGTATTGGGCCAAAAAGTGGCTTCGCTAGTAAACAATACTAGATTTAATTCTGGTAGCCATATTGTGGCGTTTGACGCAAGAAATCTTGCTTCAGGTATTTACTTATACCGTATTGAAGCGGGTAATTTTGTATCACAAAAAAGAATGACCTTGATTAAATAATAAATTTATTCTCTAATAAGTCTTCGTGGGTGTTTTGATCGACACCCACGTATTTAAAACTAAAAAACAAACATTGGCTTCAACAATTTACGACATCGCAAAGAAAGCAGGGGTAAGTATTGCAACTGTATCTAGGGTTTTTAATCAAAGCTCTAGTGTTTCGGAGCGAACACGAGAAAAAGTATTAGCAGTAGCAAATGAAGTGGGATATCATCCACAAATTCATGCACAGGGCCTAGCAAGTAAAAAAAGCAATACAATAATGGCTGTTGTGCCAATTATTTCGAACTACTTTTTTATGGAGGTTTTGAGCGGTATTCAAGACAAGTTGTTACAAAACAACTACGAGCTCAATATCTTTAATGTTACTGCAGGTACCGATTTTTTCAATCAAGTAGAACACGTTCTTAAAAGACGCTGGGCTGAAGGCTATTTGTTTATTTCCATCCATTTAAAAGATGAAGAATGGGCGCGACTAAAAAAATATGGCGTACCTATAACACTAATTGATGAGTATTACGAGGGATTTGACACTGTAAGTGTAGACAACGTTCAAGGTGCGTACAAAGCAACCCAAAATTTAATTGGAAATGGTTACCGCAGAATTGCAATGCTCTCAGCACTTGAAACCTCTAAACCAATATTAGATCGTAAAGAAGGATATGTAGCTGCTTTAAAAGACGCAGGCTTGCCTTTTGACGAAGAACTAGTAGTGCGCGGCGATACCCTTTATAGAGATGGTTTTACTGAACGTGGTGGCTACGAAGCTATGACCAAGATATTGACAATGACGCCAGAAGTTGAGGCGTGCGTATGTGCTTCCGATATACAGGCTGTGGGCGCTTTAAAAGCAATGCAAGATCTAAATAAAACCATTCCGATTATTGGCTACGACGATATAGAACTTGCCGAATACATGGGACTTTCTACCATTCGTCAACCTATGCGTGATATGGGATATTTTGCCACCCAAACACTTATCGATCGTTTTACAAATCCCGAAAAAGCAATATCACAAACAATTTACACTCCTGAGCTCATTCTTAGGGGTTCTACAGATAAATCTTAATACTTTTTTATAATGAGTTTTAAATTACGACACCTTCACATAGCATTTCTTTGCTTAATAGCCATATTTTTACAGCAAAATATACATGCTCAAGTGGTTACATTTCAGCCTTCATTTGCAACGCAAAATGATTCGGTAACCATCATCTATGATGCAACACAAGGCAATAAAGGTCTTAAAGACTTTACTGGAGATGTGTATTTACATACAGGCCTAATCACTAACAAAAGCACTCAACCCTCCGATTGGAAATATGTTCCTTTTGGTTGGGAATCGACTAATGCCAAAATAAAAGCGACTCCTTTAGGTAATAATAAATGGGAATTTAAATATTTACCATCTGTACGTGAATTTTTTGGTGTTACCGATGCCACAGAAACTGTAGAGAAAATAGCCATAGTATTTAAAGGAGTAAGTGGCGGATCTATTACTAAAGAAGGTAAAGATGTTGGCGACAAAGATATATTCATTGAACTTTCTGAAGGTTCAGTAAATGCTAGATTTGAACTACCAACAGCAAACTCTAGTATTATTCAAATTGGTGACTCACTTAAGTTTTTAGGCTTAGGAAGTTTCGATGGTGGCACGCCAACTCTCTCGCTGTATGAGAATGATCAAGTTATCTCGACCATTGAAGCAGACTCACTTAGTTACACCTTTCATGCAAGCCAAGAAGGTGATTATAACTTTAAACTAATTGCACAAGGTGGAACTTCAAAAGACTCTACCTTCAAATCGGTTACGGTTCGTGATGGAAATGGTGCACTTACTTCGAGACCAGCAAACCTTAGAGATGGAATTACTTTGGGGCAAACATCCGCTACATTTTCATTATTTGCGCCAGGTAAAAAATACGTGTACCTAGTCGGAGATTTTAATGATTGGACTCCGTCGAGCGAATATTTAATGAATAAAGACTCAGTAAGCCCCGATCAAGTTTGGTTCTGGAAAGAAGTTTCAAGTTTAACTGCGGGCGAAGAATATGCGTTTCAATATTTTGTTGATGGGGCAATACGTGTAGCAGATCCATATTCAGAAAAAACACTACATCCTGATGATGCTTATATTCCTAGCACTACCTACCCAAATCTAAAACCATATCCTTCAGAAGGTCAGAATTTTTCTGTAGGTGTTATAAAGCCTGGTGCCCCCGAGTTTAATTGGGAAGCGACCGGCTATACACGTCCAAATAAAGAGAATCTTATAGTGTATGAGCTTTTACTACGTGATTTCATTAAAGCACACGACTATAAAACACTTACCGATACGCTAGATTACTTAGATAATCTTGGAATTAATGCTATCGAACTTCTACCAGTTAATGAATTTGAAGGCAACGAAAGCTGGGGATATAATCCATCATTCCATTTAGCGGTTGATAAATACTACGGACCTGCCGACGATTTAAAGCGATTTGTAGATGAAGCACACAAACGTGGAATCGCTGTTATTTTAGATGTGGTTTTAAATCATGCTTTTGGCCAATCGCCATTGGTACGCCTTTGGAATGAAGGCGATTATGGCAAACCAACGCCAGATAATCCATACTTAAATGTGAATGCAAAACATCCATTTAACGTAGGCTACGATTTTAACCACGAAAGTGCTGCAACGCGATATTTTAGAAATAGAGTAGCAGAATACTGGGTTACAGAATTTAAAATTGATGGTTTCAGATTTGATCTATCTAAAGGATTTACCCAAAAAAATAATCCAAATAACGTTGGCGCTTGGGGTAACTACGATCAGTCACGTATTGATATCTGGAAAGATTACGCTGATTATATGTGGTCGGTAGATCCAGATACCTATGTAATTCTAGAACATTTTGCTGATAACTCTGAGGAGAAAGTGCTAGCGAATTATGGCATGTTACTTTGGGGGAACGCAAACCATCAATATACCGAAGCAAGCATGGGTTATACTTCAAATATGAGTGGAGTATTATCTGAATCGCGTGGTTATAATAACCGACATCTTGTGGGTTATATGGAAAGCCACGATGAGCAATGGATGATGCTCAAAAATATTAAATACGGGAATTCTTCAGGCAATTATAACATCCGAAATTTAGAAACTGCACTAGGCAGACAAGAACTTGCAGGCGCCTTTTTCTTAACACTACCCGGCCCTAAAATGATTTGGCAATTCGGCGAATTAGGCTACGGATATGGTGATGCTGGGGAACAATGCTTAAATGAATCCAACGATTGTTCAGCTATAGCACCAGGTAGAACGGATAAAAAGCCAATTCGTTGGGATTATTGGACTTCAGAAAGTAATACTGCCCGCCAAAATTTATACAAAACTTGGAGTGCGCTATTATCATTACGCCATAGTACGCCTGCCTTTACAGAGCCAACTAATTTCTATCAAGAACTCGACAAGAATCCATATAAACGCATCCTATTAGAGCATGCCGATACCGATGTTGTAATAATTGGAAACTTTGGAGTTACAACCACAAGTGGATTTGCGGGCTTTAGTAAAACAGGTACTTGGTACGATTATATGGCTGGCACTGAGTACGTTGTAAACTCAACTGACGAGAATATTTCACTTGCACCAGGCGAATTCAGAGTTTATACCACTAAGAAATTCACAAGACCAGAAACAAGTGTTTCAAACGAAAGTGAGTTAGCCAACAACGGACCTACAACGTTTCGTTTAGCCCAAAACTATCCGAATCCATTTAACCCGGTAACAAATCTACAATACGATGTCGCAAAAACTGGCACCGTAAAATTAGAGATATTTGATGTGCTAGGTAGAAAAGTTGCAGACTTAGCGTCAGGAAATAAAGCGGTAGGAACTTACACCGTAGCTTTCGACGCTTCTCAATTAGGCAGTGGAATTTATTTAGCACGCTATACTGCCGGCGGTAATGTATTCATTCAAAAAATGACTTTAATTAAATAAGCTCAAATGATAAGATTGAAAAAACAATATTTGACCATACTAGTACTTATCGCTGCTTTTTTGGCAGCGTGCACTTCTAGCCCAGAGGTTAAGTATGGGAGTCAAATTATTGGCTTGGGAAGTCCTATTGTGCTGGGTTACGACAGCACCGTAGTTCTACTCCAAGATTATTTTATGAGTCCTGAGGAACTAGATTCTGTAGCAAGTAACTCAGGTTTAGAAGTTAATTGGAGTGCAGATAAGTTGGAAGTTACGCTGATAGGTAGTATGCAGCCAAAACTAGGAGTGCTTTCTTTTTGGGAAGGGGATGTGAAATATGATCTCTTGCTCAAAAAAACCAACTTAGAAGAAGTAGTTTTTAAAATTAAAGATAGAAACTACAAGCAGGTTCAAGTAAAAGGGGAGATGAATAGCTGGAACCCAAACCAAACTCCCCTCACCAAAAAGAACGGTGTTTGGGAAGCTAGTATGTTGGTAAATCAAGGAATCTACCAGTATTTATTTGTAATTGATGGGAAAGAGACCTTAGATCCAGAAAACTCTACCACTGTTTCGAATGGGATGGGAGGCTTCAATAATTTATTAGAAGTAGGAAGCTTAGACAACACAAAACAACCAGTACTTGAAACCAAGAGTATTCAAGGAAATGAAATCAGTTTTAATACAATAAATACCGATAGAGTTATAGTTTATTGGGAAAACCATCAGCTTAAAACAACTCGTGATGGAAATGAGGTTTCCATAAAAATTCCTGAGGCAGCCAGTAGTTTAGACTACTCCCAACTACGAGCATGGGGTTACAATAGTAATGGTATTTCAAACGATGTTCTAATTCCCCTTAAAGGCAAGAATGTAGTTGAAGACACAAGAAAATTAGCACGAACAGATGCCCATTCTTGGAATATGTACTTTATACTTATTGATAGGTTTAAGGACGGTAATCCTGCAAACACCCGTAAAGTTGACGATCCCGAAATTCTTCCGCAAGCCAACTATTATGGCGGTGATTTAGCGGGAATTACTGAAGCCATAAAAAATGGTTATTTCAAAAAGATAGGAGTGAACTCCCTTTGGCTTTCCCCAATTTCCCAAAATCCAGAAGAGGCTTATGGTCTGTGGGATAAAGGTGGCGTTAAAACAAAATTTTCTGGCTATCACGGCTACTGGCCAGTATCATCTTCCAAAATTGATGATCGTTTTGGAACAGAAGATGAGTTTAAAGAACTGCTAGATGTGGCTCATAAAAATGGAATGAGTGTAATTCTAGATTATGTAGCAAATCACGTTCACGAGCTACATCCTGTGTATCAAAATCATAAAGATTGGGCCACTGATTTGTATTTACCTGATGGTAGAATGAATACCGAATTGTGGGACGAGCACCGACTTACTACCTGGTTCGATGTTTTTATGCCTTCCCTCGATTTCTCTAAGCCAGAAGTGATTGAGACAATGACAGATTCTGCACTATTTTGGGTCAAGAACTACGATTTAGACGGCTTTAGACACGACGCTACTAAACACATCCAATTAGATTTTTGGCGCACTCTAACCCGAAAAGTGAAAGAGCAAGTTATAACCAAACAGCACAAAAAAGTATTCCAAATAGGGGAGACTTATGGCAGCCGCGAGTTGGTAGCCAGTTATATAAACTCAGGCATGTTAGACAGCCAATTCGACTTTAATATGTACGACGCGAGTTTGAATACCTTTGGGCAAAATTTTTCTTTTAAAGGATTAGAAAGTCAGCTTCAAGAAAGCTTCAATTACTTTGGCTACCACAACACGATGGGAATTATTTCTGGTAATCACGATAAACCTCGATTTGTAAGCCTAACGAGTGGGGAAGTGCTGTGGGATGAAGACACGAAGTTAGCTGGTTGGACTCGAGAAATTGGAGCTCCTCAAGCTTTCGCCTACGACCGTTTGAACATGCTCTTAGCTTTCAATCTTACCATACCAGGTATTCCAATTACTTATTCAGGAGATGAGTTTGGCTCACCCGGCGCCAACGATCCAGATAATAGACGCTGGATGAAGTTTGAGGAGAGTGAGCTTTCGAAACTAGAACTTCATAACAGAAATGTATTCGCAATGCTTTCTGAAATACGAAATTCGAACATGGCGTTGCTTTACGGAGACTTCCAATTTATGGTTGCAGAAGACGATGTGCTCGCATACTCTCGTACCTATTTTAAACAACAAGTTATAACTGTATTTAATAAATCTGACTCCACTAAAGAAATAAGCATTTCGCTTCGTAAAGGTTTCGATTACAGTAAGCTTGTTGGCTATTTTGGTAACCGCTTTAAAGTAACCGATGGGGTGTTGAAAGTGACACTTCCCGCAAATCAATTTGAAATATTAACGTTATAAGTAATCATGCATAAGCAATTAATTAGGAACATTTTATTACTGCTATTAACCGTAGGCTTTTTAGCTTGTTCGCCCTCTCAAAAGGAAAGCCAAAAGATAACAAGTAAAGTAGATCAGCTCGACTGGAGTAAAACAGCGAGTATCTACGAAATCAATATCCGTCAATATTCTAAAGAAGGAACCATTGACGCTGTTCGTAAAGATCTACCCCGTATAAAAGACATGGGCATCAAAATTCTTTGGCTAATGCCCATTCATCCCATCGGAGAAATTAATAGAAAAGGTACTCTAGGTAGCCCATATTCAGTTCAGGATTATAAAGAATTTCACCCCGCTTATGGAACTAAAGAAGACCTCCAGAAATTTGTGGACGAAGCGCACGCCCTAGATATGAAAGTTATTATCGACTGGGTTGCTAATCACACTGCATGGGATAATCCATGGACACAGAATAAAGAATGGTTTGAGTTAACTGAAAGCGGCGATTTTATGCCACCTACAGGAACAGACTGGTCGGACGTTATTCAGTTAGATTATGACAACCACGATATGCGTGCAGCAATGATAGACGCCCTCGAATATTGGGTACGTGAGTTAAATATTGATGGTTACCGTGCAGATGTTGCTGGTATGGTTCCTACAGATTTTTGGGTAGATGCAAAAACAGCACTTGATAAAATTAAGCCAGTATTTATGCTAGCTGAAGATGGAGAACCAGAGTTAGTTATAGAAGCATTCCAAATGAATTATGCCTGGGAATATGCTCATGTAATCCGTGAAATAGCCAAAGGTAATCGCCCAATTACAGCGGTAGATTCACTTCTTGCTAGAGATTCTGAAAGATTTCCAACTAGCGCATATCGCATGTATTTCACTTCAAACCATGATGAAAACTCGTGGACTGGTACTGATACAGGAATGTATGGCGACAACTTTCATAATTTCGCAGTGCTCTCAGCAACCATTGGTGGCATGCCATTAATTTATAATGGGCAAGAATCAGGTTTAGACAAACAACTTGAGTTTTTTGAGAAAGATCCTATCGAGTGGAAAGAGTATAAATACCAAGATTTCTACACTATGCTGTTGGCTTTAAAAGTAGAAGAAAAAGCGCTCTGGAATGGTGATTTTGGCGGCAGTTTAGAATTTTTTGACTTGTCTGATGGGTTATACTCCTACAAGCGAGTTAAAGATGATAGTGAGGTTTTGGTAGTTTTAAATTTCAATGATGAATATGAAACAATAAAACTAGCAGATCTTGGAATAAAGGACAGCTATGACAGATACAACGCTGAAAACTATTTGATTAAAGACGACGAAATTAGCTTTGGCGCAAATCAGTGGTTTATCTTCGTTAAATAATTAATTCGTAAATAGGTACAACAATGGAAACAACGCCTTCAAAAAAACCACATCTAAGTTTTTGGCAAATTTGGAATATGAGTTTCGGTTTTCTAGGAATTCAATTTGGCTTTGCACTTCAAAATGCAAACGTAAGCCGTATTTTTGAAACCTTAGGCGCCGCAGTTGAAGATATTCCCATACTGTGGGTTGCCGCGCCACTTACTGGTTTAATTGTTCAACCCATTGTTGGCCATTTTAGCGATAAAACATGGAATAGGCTCGGGCGTCGTCGTCCTTTCTTTTTAGTAGGAGCTATTTTAGCTTCGCTAGCATTGTTCGTTATGCCAAATTCACCAGTACTTTGGGTAGCTGCTGGTATGCTCTGGATTATGGATGCTTCCATTAATATTTCGATGGAGCCATTTAGAGCTTTTGTGGGTGATATGTTGCCCAGCGAGCAACGTACTTCTGGTTTTGCCATGCAGAGTTTCTTTATTGGAACGGGTGCTGTTGTAGCGTCTATGCTACCGTGGATGCTTACCAATTGGTTTGGCATTTCAAATACCGCACCGGAAGGAATTATTCCAGATTCGGTTAAATTCTCGTTCTATGTGGGTGGAGCTGCTTTCTTTCTAGCTGTGCTATGGACCGTCCTCAAATCAAAAGAATATTCACCCGAAGAACTTGCCCGTTTTGAAGAAGCAGAGCAACAAGCGCTGGGCATAGACCCTGAGCTTGTAGCAGCTGAAAGTGCTTATGATTTTAGTGCCCTAGCTTCAAAACAAAGTAAATTCGGTATTGTTTCTATTGTGATTGGTTCCATACTTACCTTTCTAATTTACAATGGTGGCTACGACCAACAACTGTATATTATTGGTGGCGGTACTTTGGTATTTGGTATTATTATGGTAATTGCATCCATGCTACAGTCAAAGGGTAATACCACAAGTGGGCTTGTTGAAGTGATGAACGATATGCTGATGATGCCAAAGGCGATGCTTCAATTGGCGGTAGTTCAATTTTTCTCTTGGTTCGCCTTATTTGCTATGTGGATTTACACCACAAATGCCGTTACAGCGCATATTTACGGTACGCACGATACAACCTCAGCACTTTATAACGATGGTGCGGATTGGGTAGGGTTTAGCTTTGCAGTGTATAATGGGGTAGCAGCCTTGGTTGCCTTTTTGTTACCGGTGATGGCAAAATATACGAGTCGTAAAATGGTACACACCATCTGCCTAACTTTGGGTGGATTTAGCTTGATATCCATTTATTTCATCACAAATCCTGACATGCTTTTAGTGTCTATGATTGGAATTGGTTTAGCATGGGCAAGTATTTTAGCCATGCCTTACGCAATCTTAACCGGTTCACTTCCTGCTCATAAGATGGGTGTGTATATGGGAATATTTAACTTCTTTATTGTAATCCCACAACTAGTAGCAGCTAGTATCTTAGGCTTTATGGTAAAAAATCTCTTTGCCGGAGAAGCGATATTTGCACTCGTAATTGGTGGAGTAGCTATGATTCTAGCCGGAATATTCACTTTCTGGGTTCAAGATGATGACGACAAAGCAGCAAGAGCTATCAGTTAACAATTATCAGTTATCAGTGAACAGAAATCAATGAGCCACTCCTCGTCACGAAGCTCCTGCTTCGTGATGCATTCTTGGAAGCTCCAGCTTCCAATTTGATGATTCATATCATACAAATCACACTCCCGAAGCCTCGCAAAAAATTCACTGTTCATAAGATTGAATTAGATTACACCGCACAAGCGGACGCGTGCGCTAGATGTTGAGTCAGTAGTCAGTTATCAATTATCAGTGAACAATGAATAGGAAATTTCAGATATCAATCATTCTGAGTTCTGTATTATTACTTCAAGCTGCAGAGCAGCGGTATATTAATAGAAATATCCAGGCCAAATTACCCTAGCTCCAGCGGAGCGACACCGGATTAGGAATTGTGGATTCAGTTATCAATGAACAATAAACAGCGATCAGAAATTCGTTTCAATACTCAAAGCTCACACTTCATAGCTCGTATGATTGAATTAGCAAATGTGGGTAGTCTTGGAGCTGTTAAATTAGTTTCAATGACCAATTAACAGTTATCAGTGAACGGAAATCAATGAGCCACTCCTCGTCACGAAGCTCCTGCTTCGTGACGCATTCTTGGAAGCTCCAGCTTCCAATTTGATGATTCATATCATACAAATCACACTCCCGAAGCCTCGCGAAAAATTCACTGTTCATAAGATTGAATAAGATTACACCGCACAAGCGGACGCGTGCTCTAGATGTTGAGTCAGTAGTCAGTTATCAATTATCAGTGAACAATGAATAGGAAATTTCAGATATCAATCATTCTGAGTTCTGTATTCTGAATTCTGACTACTACATTCTAAATACTTATGTCTTAAATCTTACTACTCCAACTTAGCTCTGTCGAACCCATTTAAATAAATCGCCCCAGCTCGCTTTTTTGCCGTACATCAAAATACCCACGCGGTAAATTTTGGCACTAACCCACATTATACCAAAAAAGCTAAGAACTAGAGCAGCCAAACTTGCCGTTATTTGCCAGAAGGGCACATCAGTCACAGCAATCCTTGTTATCATATTTATAGGGGATGTGAGCGGGAATATAGACGCAAATACAGCTAATGTGGTATCAGGATCTATCATCACTTTTGTATTTAGAAAATAGCCAGCCATAATGGGCACCATTAATATGGGCATAAACTGTTGAGTTTCTTGCTCTGAATCTACCGCTGAGCCTACTGCAGCAAAAAGGGATGCGTACATGAAAAAGCCCAGAATGAAGAACAGGAAGAAATACACAAAAATCATAGGGTCTATAGATAATATTTCTAGAGAAGCAGGGTCGAAACCAGAATCTTGCATAGCTGCAGACATTTCTGCGTTATTAGAAATTTCACTAAGCTGATCTTGCATAATTAAGCCAGCTACAGGAATTGCTGCCATCGAAATACCAATATACATAACCGCCCAAACAGTGAATTGTGTAAAGCCGAGTAAGCAGACACCTGTTACTTTACCAACTAATAATTCCATTGGAGTAATAGAAGAGGTTATGATTTCAACAATACGACTCGTCTTTTCTTCAATTACGCTACGCATTAAAATGGCGCCATAGCCAAACAAACCAATAAAAATGAGTAGCCCAAGAATAAATCCAACGGCCGACATAAAGCCTGCTTTATCATCTTCAGATTCACCTTCGGCAGTAAGTTTACGAGTATCTAGGCGGGGACGCATTTCAAATAATGCCTTCACTTCGTCAGATACATTGGCGCGGGATAAACGTTCTTCCTGAATAATATCACGTAAATCACTTTGTACACTTCCAGAAAAACCTAAGCTACCACTACCACCATATATCAACTCAAGCCTTTCATTAGTGTCAATATGTTTGTTATCTAAAACTAAGTAAGCGTCTAAGTTTTCAGATAACACACTGTTTATAACTGAATCGATTGATAAATCAGATACATCGACGTAGCGATGTTCATTTTTATCTACTAATTTTTCAACCAACACCCCAGTGTTATCCATAACACCTACTAGCTTTTCTGTGTCAGAGTCGCTAGTCATAATCCAGAACATTAACGCCCCAAAAGCGGCTAATACTAATGGGGTTAAAATGGTAGAAAGAAGGAATGATTTAGAGCGTACTCTAGTGATGTATTCGCGTTTTAGAACTAATAATACTTTAGCAAAACTCATGATTATACCTCTTGGCTTTTTAGGTTATCTTCGCCAACGGTAGAGATAAAAATCTCTTGGAGTGAAGGTTCTATCCGTTCAAATTTATGAATTTCGGCGTGTGCCATCGCTAGTTTTAAAATATCCTGCATACTCTGTCCATTAAGTACTCGTATTTCCGCAAAATTAGTAGAGCGGTTGTTTATTCTAACCTCAGTTAGTTTATCTAAAAAGGAGCCATCACCTTCAAATTCAAGGTTGATAGTGTTTTGGCCGAATGATGCTTTAATCTCACGTAATTTACCTTGTAGCACTGCTTTACCATTATTAAACAAGCAAATATCGTCGCACATTTGCTCTACTTGCTCCATTCTATGCGTAGAGAATAAGATGGTTTTTCCCTTCCCCTTAAGCTCAATAATTATCTCTTTCAGTGTTTCGCTGTTAATGGGATCGAGACCACTGAAGGGCTCATCAAAAATATAGATATCAGGATCGTGAGCGACAGTAGCTATAAACTGAATTTTTTGCGACATCCCTTTAGAAAGTTCACCCACTTCCTTTTTGTACCAGTCGGATGCGCCAAAGCGGTCTAGCCAATAATTAATGGCTTCCTTTGCCTCTTTAGTTTTCATTCCTTTAAGTTCAGAGAAGTACAAAAGCTGCTCTCCAACTTTCATTTTTTTGTACAAACCTCTTTCTTCGGGCATATAACCAATCATCTTTTGGGTGGCCGCACTTGCAATCTGACCATTTATGGTGATAGTGCCAGAATCGGGCGTTAGAATGTTATTTATCATTCTAATAGTTGTGGTTTTGCCAGCGCCATTTGGTCCTAAGAGTCCAAAAATACGTCCCTGTTCAACATTAAATGTAACATCATTAACCGCATTGTTTTTCCCGAATGCTTTATTTATTTGCTCTACCTGAATTACTGCCATGTGCCCATTAATTTGTTGATATTATAAAACTATCTATTGAAAATAGTGAAATGCCTAAGCAAGAAACTATAATTATTTTTCTGATTAGCAAACTACACTACGGTAATTTTGGATTTCAGTTTCAACAATAAAGCATTTGTAATCGAATTTATTAAAATGCAGATAAGCTATGCATGATATTTACTTTACCACTCGAAAAGAAACTCTAGCTTAGGGATGCCCTCTAGGGGGACTTTGCATACTGCTTTGTTGGATAATAATCTGAAATCAATGAAATTCTCGCAACTCAAAGCTGCCACTTAATTTCTATGCAAATCACTAGCGATAATAGGAAACCATAAAAATTATGTTAGAGAATCCTTCAAATGAATAGTGCCGCCTAAGTAAAAGATTTCGTTAAGAGTATTTAATCTTAATGTGTTTCAAAATTATTATCTTGGAGGTCAATTTGAAATATTCTGAAAACAAAAATTTAAGAGTGTTGTAATGGATGAGAAAGAAAAGTTTATGAAAGAGGCAGTATATGCCGCATTACAAGGAATGAATAATAATGAAGGTGGCCCATTTGGTTGTGTGATAGTAAAAGACGGGAAAATAGTGGGTAAGGGGAATAACCAAGTCACTTCAGCAAATGACCCAACCGCACATGCTGAAATTATTGCAATTCGAAATGCTTGTAGAAACTTGAATTCATTTCAACTTGAGGGATGTATTATCTATACATCGTGTGAGCCATGCCCAATGTGTTTAGGGGCAATTTATTGGGCACGCCCAGATAAGGTTTATTATGGCAGCTCACAACTAGATGCGGCTAATATCGGTTTTGATGATGAATTTATATATAAAGAAATTCCATTGCCTTACGACCAACGTAGTATACCATTCGAACAATTTGGTAGAACTATTGCTCAAGAAGCTTTTGAGAGTTGGATAAAAAAAGAAGACAAAGAAGAATACTAATAGTTGTTAGTTAGTTGGCAAATCCGTTTTGGGGTCAACCTGTCCGTTAGCCAACTGACAGGTTGACCCTCTTCTATTTTTAGTGAGGGTAATTTATATTTATATCAGCGAATCACTTAACTTCTACAGGGATTACCCAGTTTATTTTAAGCGATTTAAAACCGTCAACAAAAACTTCCCCTCAACAATTACGAATTGTTCTAAAACAAATTTTGTTAGTCAATCGTAAGTAAATGTAATAACAATAAATTATACATATTAATAATGCATTGGTTTTTCTTAGTATTAGCAGGTTTATTTGAAGTGGGTTTTACTTCAAGCTTAGTTAAAGCAGACGAAACAGCTGGATGGATTTCCTACTCTTGGTATGGTGCATTCTTATTATCGCTTAGCTTAAGTATGTTGTTTTTAATTCTAGCAGCAAAAGAGATTCCAATGGGAACTGCTTATGCAGTTTTTGCGGGTGTTGGTGCGGTAGGAACAGTGCTAATGGGAATCTTCGTATTTGGTGAAGCAGTCAGTTTTTGGCGAATATTTTTCATTGTAACTCTTATTAGCTCCATAATTGGCCTAAAATTGAAGGGCTAGTTAAGAAATTTGAAATAAATAAAGGCAGAACGGCTTCATTATATCTTTATTAAATATTACTATTTTCAATTTCTTTCGAGATAATTTTTATTGAGAGCTTATTACTGAATAGGTATGAAGCTCCCTCAAGAAAATATCTATAAAAGAAAAATTATGAAAAAATAGAAGAGTGCTTTGCAACAAGCCAAAAGATTGCTTATTTCCCAACAAATAAAACACTATCACACCATAAATCAGTTTTACAGTAAATGCATATACTTCATTTAAGTGCCGAATGTTATCCAATAGCTAAAGTAGGTGGTTTGGCAGATGTAGTTGGTTCTTTACCCAAATACCTAAACCAACTAGGACAGCAGTGTGAAGTGATTATGCCCATGTATGGCAATGACTGGGTTGCTAACCATGAGTTTGAGAAAATAGAAGAAGGGGAGTTTCCTTTTGATGGTGGTACTACCAAGTATGCTATAAATAAACTAGTAGGAACCGACCTTGGCTACCCACTCTTTATGATTGATATACCAGAACGATTTAACCGGCCAGGTATATATATAGATCCATGGTCGAGCCAGCCATACTGGGATGAATTTGAACGAGCGCTTAGTTTTCAGATTGCAGCTTTAGAATGGATTAAAAATAGAGAAGATCAACCCGACATAATTCATTGCCACGACCATCACACTGGGCTAGTCCCATTTATGCTATCAAAATGTAATCGGTACCGAAGTTTAGCTCAAATTCCATCAGTTATAACCGTACATAATGCTGAATATCACGGCCAACATGCCATTGAAAATTACCGGATGTTGCCTGCTTTTAATTTAGAGGGTGTGGGATTGTTAGATTGGGATGGAAAGTTAAATTCGCTAGCATCAGCCTTAAAATGTGCATGGCAAATTACTACTGTTTCTAAAAATTACATGAAGGAATTGAGCTCTAACAGCAATGGTTTAGAGCTTTTGTTTAGCCAAGAAGCACCTAAATCAATGGGTATTTTAAATGGAATAGACACAGAAGTTTGGGACCCAGCAACAGATCCACTATTGGCTTATAATTTCTCATTTCGGAATAGAAAAAAAGGTAAAGCTGAAAATAAAAAAGTGCTTTGTGCTGAATTTGGTCTAAACCCAGAGCTACCAACTATAGCATTTATTGGCCGCCTTGTTCGCGAAAAAGGGGCCGATTTATTGCCCGATTTATATCATCATTTCATAAAAAACTCTGAAGAAGCAAACTTTGTTCTTTTAGGTACTGGCGACCCTGCACTTCATGATTTGTTTGCAAAAATGAAAAGCGATCATGTGGGAATATTTGACGCTACGCTGCAATATAATGAACGCCTTGCCCACCAAATGTATGCAGGCTCCGATTTTATATTTATGCCATCACGGGTTGAGCCGTGTGGTTTAAATCAGATGTTTGCAATGCGCTATGGCACTATTCCAACAGTACGTGCTGTGGGTGGACTTAAGGACACCGTAAGAGATATAAGCGAAGAAGAAGGGTATGGAATACGTTTCAATGAGTTTAATTTACAAGAAGCGGAACAATCAATTTACAGAGCTATAGAATTATATAAAGATGACAAGAAGTATAGCGAGGTTCTGGCTCGCATTATGAAACTAGATTTTTCTTGGAGTCGATCCGCAAAAGATTATATTAATATGTACGAATCACTTATTAACAGGGCAGTGCAATGAAAAATAAAGTAATTTCAATTATACTTGGTGGTGGCAGAGGCAATCGTCTGTTTCCCTTAACAGATCATCGATCTAAACCAGCAGTGCCAATTGGTGGTAAATATCGATTGGTAGACATCCCAATTTCAAACTGCCTAAACTCTGGGATTCGTAAAATATATGTGCTTACGCAATTTAATTCCGCATCCCTTAATAGGCATATTAAAAATACCTACAATTTTGATGCCTTCAGTAGTGGCTTTGTAGATATTTTAGCCGCTGAGCAAACAGCCAATCATACCGATTGGTTTCAAGGAACGGCCGATGCAGTACGTAAATCGATGCATCATCTAGAAAATCATGAACACGATTATGTACTCATTCTTTCTGGCGACCAATTATACCAGATGGATTATCAGTTATTAATTGAACGTCATATAGCAAATAAATCAGATTTAACAGTGGCTACCATCCCTGTAAATGCTGAAGACGCTACCGGCTTTGGAATTATGAAAACCAATGCTGAGGGCATGATTGATAGCTTTGTTGAAAAGCCAGATAGCACAGAGTTAGAAAAGTGGAAATCAGATGTTCCAGAGCCTTATAAAAGTGAAGGAAAACATTATTTAGCGTCGATGGGTATCTATGTTTTTAATTGTAAAACGTTAAAGAATCTTTTTGATGAAAATCCTGAAGCTACCGACTTTGGAAAAGAAATCATCCCCAAAACCCTAGTTGAAGGTTTGCGCGTTAGTAGCTATGAATTTGGCGGCTACTGGACTGATATTGGAACCATTCGTTCCTTTTTTGATGCAAACATAGAGCTTACTAGCGTGGTGCCCAAGTTCAATTTATATGATAATGAGCGATATATTTATACTCGTGCCCGCTTGCTACCCGCTTCTAAAATAATGGGAACCAACCTAGAATATGCACTCATGGCTGAAGGGTGTATTAGTGAGGCAAGTAGAATTGTGCGCTCTGTGATAGGGATTCGGTCACGAATTGGCAAAGGTACTACAATTGAACATTCAGTAATTATGGGGAACGACTTCTTCCAAAGCCAAGACGCTATTGACAGTGCTACCTCAGAAATACCGGCTATGGGTATTGGGCAACGTTCATTTATCAGTAATGCTATTATTGATAAAAATGTACGTATTGGTAACGATGTAAGCTTGGTTGGTGGTAATCACCTAACAGATGGCGACTATAAATACCACTATGTACGCGATGGAATTGTGATTGTTAAAAAAGGAACCATAATACCAGACGGAACAATTATTTAAGCGTTTATAATAGGAATAGTTAATTTGAAAGTGATTTTGTAATAAAAGAAGGTGAAGTTATTTTTTACCGCTTTTAAGTAGGCAAAATCTATCACATATAAACCTATAGTCTACTTATTCGAGCTCTCAGAACTATTCAGCATTCATGACCGGTTACTCACGCCTAAATAAAACTAATAATCGTGCAGGTTAGTTACGCCACCCGATACAATAAAGCGCATAAAATCAGTTGAGTCAGTTTTTATTGGCTTAACATGTTTAGGCTCTACAATGTATAAATTTCCTGAGAAGTTGTAGGAATGTGGGCAATACACCGCAATGTTATCATCTAGCCCGAGAGTAGTAAGTGACTCTTGGGTTACAAAACCCAAGCGTTTTACGCCTGGTACACCGAAATCAACTAACACAGGTGCAGTGAATTTTTTCTTTTCACCCACAAAGGCTTCAGTCAAATCCTTAAGGGAAGCATAAATTATGCTAATGAGTGGGGTTCTGCTCAAAAGTTTCTCAAACCAATGCACTACTGGCTTGGTAAAAGCTCGTGAAAAAATATATCCTATAAGTATTACAGATACAAAACCGGTTATTATACCTAGTCCTGGAATGTCGTAACTGAACCATCTGAAAAATAAATAATTGAGTGACTCATTCATCCAACCTATAGTAATACCAACAAGATAGAAGGTTGCACCAATAGGTAAAACAATTAACATTCCTCTAAAAAAGTAGTTTAAAATGATTTTCATAACGATAAATAGCGTGGTTTAAATCTAAAAAGTAATATCCTAAAAGTTACGCATTGCTTCCATGAGTTAGAGAAAGAAATTTTATATCTTTGGGGGCTCAAATTTTAATCCGATATAATCTCTCGATGTCCACAAAAACATCTTCCCAAATTAGGCAGGAATTTCTAGATTTTTTCGCTGGTAAAGATCATGCTATTGTAGAAAGTGCTCCCGTTGTACCAAAAAATGATCCGACTTTGCTATTTACCAATGCAGGGATGAATCAATTCAAATCGATATTTTTAGGTGATGAGAAAACCCTAACTCACAAAGGTAAAGAGTGGAGTAGAGCTGCAGATACCCAAAAGTGCATTAGAGTAAGCGGAAAACATAATGACCTAGAAGAAGTGGGCCACGATACCTACCACCATACATTATTCGAGATGTTGGGCAATTGGTCGTTTGGCGATTATTTTAAAAAAGAAGCGATTGGCTGGGCTTGGGAGTTATTAGTAGATGTTTGGGGGATAGATGCAGACAGATTATACGTTACTGTTTTTGAAGGTGATAAAAAAGATGGTTTGCCTGTAGATGAAGAGGCTATAGAATTTTGGAAAAGTGAAACACCAATAAATCATTCTCATATTCTCAAATTCGATAAAACAGATAATTTTTGGGAAATGGGCGAAACTGGTCCCTGTGGTCCCTGCTCAGAATTGCACGTTGATATGCGTAGTGATGAAGAGCGTAAGAAGGTAGATGGGCTTACTTTAGTTAATAAAGACCATCCATTAGTAATTGAAGTTTGGAACTTAGTTTTCATCCAATTTAATAGACAAGCCAATGGCGATCTTGTAAAGCTACCTGCACAACATGTTGATACAGGAATGGGTTTTGAACGAATTTGTGCGGTAATTCAAGGTAAATCTTCGAATTACGATACCGATGTATTTACGCCACTACTTAACGAAATTGCTAAGCTAGCAGGCCTAACCTACGGCAAAGACGAGAAAAAAGACATTGCAATGAGAGTTATTGCCGATCACATTCGTGCAGTAGCCTTTTCAATCGCAGATGGCGCTTCTCCCGGGAATGATGGGCGTGGATATGTAATTCGCCGTATATTGCGTCGCGCTATTCGATACGGTTGGGATACACTCGGTTTAAAAGAGCCATTTTTCTACAAACTAGTAGATGTGCTTGCTCATCAGTTTGAAGGAGTATTTCCAGAAATGGAAGCTCAGAAAGATTTTGTTATAAGTGTTATTAAATCAGAAGAAAAAAGCTTCCTGAAAACCCTAGGTCAGGGCATTGCGTTATTTAACGAAATGGCAAAAGGGAAGAAATTAATATCGGGCGACGATGCCTTTAAATTGCACGACACTTTTGGCTTCCCAATTGACTTAACGCAGTTGATGGCGCGCGAGCAAGGATTAGATGTTGATGAAGCTCGATTCATTGAATTGATGAAAGAGCAAAAAGAACGCGCTAGAGCTGCCGGTAAATTCTCGGTAGATCAGAGCAGTAGCAATAATGAGTGGATTCCAGTTTCTAGTAATACAGATGCGCATACAGATACAATCTTTGTAGGTTACGATGATGCAAAAATTGATACCGTAATTTCTGCATATAGAAAAGAAGCTAAAAAAGTAGCCATTCAATTAGAAAAGACTCCTTTTTATGCAGAAAGTGGTGGGCAAATAGCTGATACTGGAAAGCTTGTACAGGGCGATGTAGAAATAAATATTGTTGATGTGCAAAAGGTGAAAGGTGCCTACGTACATTATGCTGATTCAATTCCAGAGGACTTGTCAGGTACATGGCAAGCAGTTATTGATTTAGACCGGCGCATAGAAATTCAAAAGCATCATTCTGCTACCCATATTGCACATGCTGTTTTAAGAAAGGAATTAGGCGATCATGTGACTCAAAAAGGATCTTTAGTGGCTGATACGCACCTACGTTTTGATTTCTCGCACTTCGAAGCACTTACTAAAGAGCAATTAGAAAGCATTGAACGAAAGATAAATCAGAAAATTCAAGAGAATATACCATTAACCGAAGAACGAAACGTGCCTATAGCTGAAGCCAAGAAAAAAGGAGCGATGATGCTTTTTGGTGAAAAATACGGTGACTTAGTTCGAGTAATTACATTTGACGAAGATTTCTCAGTAGAGCTTTGTGGTGGCACGCATGTTGGCGCCACAGGTGAGATAGGATATTTCAGATTTACTCAAGAAACCTCGGTAGCGGCGGGTGTTCGTAGAATCGAGGCAGTGTGTGGTAGGGCTGCCGATGAAGAGCTACGCGCTGAAGCCCGCTTGTTACAAACTATTAAAGGATTGATTGGGCAGAGCGATGACATCCCAAAAGACATCCAAAAACTAATTGATGATAATAAAGCCCTAGAAAAAGAGTTAGCCAAACTAAATCTTCAAAGTACTAGCGCAAAGCTACATGAATTTATTGCAAGTTCGGGTACAATTGAGGGTGGTATTAATCTAGTTAAAGGCGAAATTATAGGCGCTGATATGGGCGTACTAAAACAACTTGGTTACGACGCCCTAGAAAGATTGACTGAGAACTCAATTATTGTACTTGGCGCAAAAGACGAAGATGAAGGCAAAGTATATATTATGGTTGCAGTAACCGATGATATTATAAAAACAAAAGGACTTAAAGCTGGAGCTTTAGTTGGCCAAATCGGCAAATTAGTAGGTGGTGGCGGGGGTGGGCAACCAAATCTCGCAACAGCTGGCGGGCGCAATCCAGAAAAATTAACAGAAGCTTTGAAAAAAGTGAATGAAATAATAGTAGAACACATTAAGTAAGTGTGGATTTAAAGACGAAAACTTCCTAAAAATTGGATATATTCCAAACCCTCAATGTAGGGACAAGGATTCAATTAAAAGAACTATGGCAAAAAAGAAAAAAGACGATATTATATTTGCACCAACAGGCATCGGAGATGTTAGCCAAGGCGCAGTACAAAAAGGGGTTGATTTACCCCCAGCAACCAAGAAAAAGCATAAAGCATTAGGTCTTACAAATGAAGATTTAATTGCAATGTACGACCAAATGTACATGCAACGCCGTTTTGAAGAGCGGGCTATGCAACAATACCAAAGAGGTAAGTTTGGTGGTTTCTTACATTTATATAATGGGCAAGAAGCTGTTTCAACTGGTACCACTTTCGCTATAAATGATGACGACGATATTATTACAGGTTACCGCGATCACGGTTGGGGTATTTGTAGAGGTATTAGTGCTGCAGAAGGAATGGCAGAGCTTTTTGGAAAAGCTACAGGCTGTTCTCGTGGTAAAGGTGGCTCAATGCACTTTGCTAAAGTGGAAAATCATTTCTGGGGTGGCTACGGTATTGTAGGTGGACACATACCACTAGGTGCAGGATTTGCTTTTGCTAACAAGTATAATCAAAACAATAGAGTATCATTTTCATTTTTTGGTGATGGTGCTGTAGACCAAGGTGTGTTACACGAGACTTTTAATATGGCTCAACTTTGGAAGCTACCTGCAGTATTTGTTGTTGAAAATAACGGGTACTCAATGGGTACAGCAGCAAGACGTCACACTGTGAATGAAATTGTTGATCGTGCAAAAGGCTATGGCATGAAAAGCGCAGTAATTAATGGTATGGATGTTTTTTCGGTTTACGAAAAAATGAAAGAAATAGCTGAAGATGTTCGTAAAAACTCAGAACCATGGTTCGTAGAAATTAGAACCTATCGCTATCGTGGGCACTCAATGTCAGATCCACAATACTATAGATCTAAAGAAGAGCTTGAAGAGTATCAAGGTTTCGATCCAATCGAAAGATTGAAAACTTATATCTTAGATAACAAAATAGCTAAACAAGACGAGCTAACTGTTATTAATGAAAGGATAGAGGCAGAGTTACTAGAAGCAATAGAGTTTGCTGATAATTCGCCTTTCCCAAATGAAGAAGAGCTTTACGAAGATATGTTCGAAGAAGACAATCCATACTTCCACGTTTAAAATTTGAATGAGTATTAAAATGGCTGAATTACAATTTAGAGAAGCATTAAAGCACGCACTAGACGAAGAAATGGAGCGCGATGAACGCGTTTTCCTAATGGGCGAAGAAGTTGCCGAATATAATGGTGCATATAAAGTATCGGAAGGTTTATTGGATAAGTATGGTTACAAACGTGTAATTGATACTCCAATTTCAGAACTAGGTTTTGCAGGTATTGGTATCGGTGCTGCAATGAATGGCTTAAGGCCAGTAGTTGAGTTTATGACATGGAACTTTGCTGTGTTAGCTGCCGACCAAATCATTAACCACGCTACTAAAGCAAAATATATGACAGGTGGGCAAATTAGCAACCCTATCGTATTCCGTGGACCAAATGCCTCTGCAGGTCAATTAGGCGCAACACACTCTGTTGCTTATGACTCTATGTACGCTCATTTCCCTGGCTTAAAAGTTATCTATCCATCTGAACCAAATGATGCGAAAGGCTTACTGAAAGCAGCTATTCGTGATGATAACCCAGTTCTTTTCATGGAATCAGAGCAAATGTATGGCATGAAAGGTGAGGTTTCTGATGACAAGGATCTCATTATCCCAATTGGTAAAGGGAAAATTAAACGTGTTGGAACAGATGTAACTCTAGTTGCACACGGTAAAATGTATCACCTTGCAGTGCAAGCAGCTAAAGAATTAGCTAAAGATGGCATTGAGTGCGAAATAATTGATCCACGTACTGTAAAACCATTAGATTTGCCACTTATCATAGAATCTGTTAAAAAGACAAATAGATGTGTAGTTATTGACGAAGCACATCCATTTGCTGGTTTCGCATCAGAAGTTGGATTCTTGATTCAAAGAGAAGCATTCGATTACTTAGACGCACCTGTGCTACGAGTTTCGTTGCCAGATGTGAATGCTCCTTTTGCAAAAAATCTATTTGATGCATGGTATCCTAGCGCAAAGCAGGTGATTGATGCGGTAAATCAGGTTACCTATAGAAAATAAATTTAACTTACTTAATCGAAGAAGAATATGGCCATTAAGATTGAAATGCCGAAACTTAGCGACACCATGGAAGAAGGTGTTATTGCTAAATGGAATGTTAAAGAAGGCGACAAGATTGAAGCAGGAGATATAATTGCAGAAGTAGAAACCGACAAAGCGACCATGGATGTGGAAGCTTTTGATTCTGGTATTCTACTTAAAGTTATTCCAGGTGAGGGGGACTCTGTTCCTCTAGGTGGATTAATTGCTATTATAGGTGAAGAAGGCGAGGATATAAGCGCCCTTCTTGAGGGATCAGATTCTTCTTCAGATGCTAAAGCCGCTGCAAGCGATTCTAAAGAAAAAGAGGCTGAAACAACTAAACCAAGCGCAGAAGCTGCAAGTTCTTCAAATGAAACTGAAAGCGACGACTCTGGTAGAATTAAAGCGTCTCCACTTGCTAGAAAAATTGCTGAAGATAAAGGCATTGATCTTAGTAAAGTAAGCGGCTCTGGCCCTGATGGACGCATTGTTAAAAAGGATGTAGAAGACTTCAAAGAAGTTGCTTCAGCTCCAAAAGCAGCTGCATCACAACCAAGTACAGCAGCTCCTCTAAGAACAAGCTTCAAGAGCCTCGAAAGCAAAGAAGTTAAAGTTTCTCAGATGCGTAAAGTTATTGCACGTCGCCTATCGGAAAGTAAATTCACTAATCCTCATTTCTACGAAACCGTAGATGTGGATATGAAATCTGCTATATCGGCTCGTACAGCAATGAACGACGCTAATGATGTTAGAATCAGCTTTAACGATATTATTGTGAAAGCCTGTGCTGTTGCATTAACTCGTCACCAAGCAATTAATAGCTCTTGGCACGAAGATGTAATTGTAGAGCATGGTGATGTAAATATTGCAGTAGCTGTAGCTATCGACGACGGTTTAATGACTCCGGTTATTAATCATGTTGACCAAAAAGGGCTTCTACAGATTTCATCTGAAACTCGTGAGCTAGCTGGTTTAGCAAGAGATCGTAAACTTCAGCCTGAACAAATGGAAGGCAGTACCTTTACTATCTCAAATCTTGGTATGTTTGGCATCGAAGAGTTTACCGCTATAATTAACCCACCAAATGCTTGTATTTTAGCTGTTGGTGCCATTCGCGACGTTCCCGTTGTTGAAAATGGAGCAGTTGTACCTGGTAAACGAATGAAAATTACACTTTCAAGCGATCACCGCATTGTGGATGGTGCCTCAGCGGCAAAATTCCTAAGCGAAATTAAAACGCTTCTAGAGAATCCAATCTCTATGCTTCTGTAACAAGAAGTGATTGATTAGAAATATTAAAAGCTCCTTGAATTTTCAAGGAGCTTTTTTTTGGTCTATAGAATTTAGATGAAGGATATTTGTTATTGGGAATTGGGGACTAGGGACTAGGAATTAGGGGGGAATTGGGAAATAGGGAATTCAGAGTACTGCATTTGTCCTTTCGATCGGAGTAGAGAAATCCGAGATTGTGAGCAAAACCCTGGAGCCATATTCACAATTCTGACGGATTTATTTATCTCCAACACCACCAGAGTTGGATTTTTACTACGTTGATGCATTTTTTTAGTATAGATTCCTCCAAATAAATACACAAAGATGCGTCCCTAAAATAAATCTGATTGAAATTTCGGTGGAAATGTATGCATCTTTTATAAAGCAATCCTGCCCACCGATTCCCATTTTAATCCATTTAACCCGAGATAAATCTCGGGTTTATATATATTCGACACCCTCGGTGTTGGGGTTCCTCGTTACGAACTTCTCGTTCGTAAAGCATGCCCGAACCTCTGGTTCCAGTGCGGTATAATGGGCCCTTGTGCTTTATTAACCAATCAACTCTTAATCCCAGTTCAAAAAGGAGGCGCCAGAGGAGATCGAAATGGCAGATTTTGAATAACAACTTTATTTGCATTTCTCTCGAGCCAAAACCCCTAGTCTCAAGCTCTATTGAATTCTATTTTAGATTACAGTACTATAGAAACACTCATAGGAATGAACAAATCAGGGAATGGCAAGGCCAGCAGAATCAATAAAATAGATTAGTCCATTTCTTCTAACATATTTTCAACATGACAATATGAAAACTCTATCTGTTATTTTAATCACAGCTCTTTTTTCTGTAAATCTTTATGCTCAAAAGTTAACTGCCACCGAGCTACCTATAGAACTTTACAATCCTAATGATATGATTGTTACTGATTCTGGTACTATTATTATTTATGATTTAGCAGCAGATGAGTTTCCTTTAATTTCGTACTCAATCAAACAAAAAGAAATTATAGGAAGTGTTTTATGGGGAAAAGGTCCTGGCGAAATTGGAGGTACTTTATATAAAACTATTACCAAAGGCCCTAGAGGGACGGTATCAGTATTCGATAGAAATAATGCAAGAATAAATATTTATAGCCATGATTTAACACTTCAAGAAACACTTAATCTTGCATTTTTAAAAGGAAATCCAATGCAGGCTGGGTTTCTAAACGAGAACATATTTTTTGCAATTCCTATTAAAGAAGATTTTGTCCGTTTACACAAAGTAACACAAGAAGATGGCGAGATTATAATTGAGAGTTCTCCCTATCTAGTAATTAAAAACAATGATTCGGAGTATTTAAAACCATTAGATAATTTTTTATTGAAACAAGGCATCTTCTTAAAACAATCGAATGAAAACTTATTTCTGGCATTTGAATATAGTTCATTAATCCTATCATTAGACTCAAATGGAATTAAATATGAAGTCTTTGGTCCAGAAAAATTTCTTTTACCAGATGAAAAATCTAAATCTGGAATGGTTTATGCTCTTCCTGATGTGTCAGAACATCCAGTATGTAACTTAGATATTGATGTGTTAGATGATTTTGTTTTTGTGCTTAAAAAAGGGGAGAAGGCCGGTAAAACTAATATTCTCAAAAAGGTATTTTCCATTGGCAAGATGATAGAAGAGCTAGAACATTCAGATAAAATTTTAGTGTTTAAAGCCTCAACGGGTGAGTTTATTGAAGAACTAAAATTACCCGTTAAGGTGAGCAAAATTGAAATAGCGAACGAGAAAATGTATATGCTAAGTGCATATCAACAAGATGCGAAACTCTACGAATTAAGTATTTCTGATCTTATGGAATATCAACAGAATTAAAAAAGGCTCTCAAATGAGAGCCTTGTAGGTTAGAAAGTTGCTTTTACAGAAAATATGAGATTTCTTCCTGGCGAAACAATGCCAGAACTGTAAGGGCGATAACGCCGGTCGGTTATATTTTCTACACCAGCAGAGAACGAGAACATTTCGCTAGCTTGAAAGTTGGTCTTAAAATTAAGAGTAAACCAAGCTGGGGAATAAGGATCTCCATTCTTGTCAGTGGCATACATATAGCCTTTACCTTGCTCATCAAACGGAAGGTCTTTGTTGCTAACTTCGCGGCTGTAAATGCCATATAAATCAAACTTGATGTGATTGGCTTTATACTCAATGTGAGTAGTACCAAACCAAGGTGCAGCGTGGCGAGAGGGGCTGGTTGAGCCATTATCTAATTCTTCTTCCCCTTCTTGAATATTGAAATGAGAAGACACATCAAAACCTGAAGGCAAGGAGAGTTCTGCAGCAATTTGAACTCCGTAAATAGTTGCTTTAGCAGCATTTTGAACAGCTTGTACTTGGCTTAATTGTCCGTCGTACATAATTTGGCTTTGTCCATTTAAAGTAAAATCTCTACGTACTAAAGCATCATCTAGTAAAGTGAAGTAGCCCGTTACATCAAACTGAAATACTTCGTTAACAATTTTATTAACACCAAGTTCAGCGTTATAGGCATATTCCGGCTTTAAATTAGGGTTTGGAATTACTACAGAACCTGGCTCAGAATCGAATACTTTGGCGGCATCGTCTACATTGGGGGAACGGAAGCCTGTAGAAAGTACAGCGCTTATAGCAAGCGATTTATCTGGTCTTATAATAAGGCCAACGCTTCCTGTAAAAGCACCATCATTTATATTAGCTTTAGAAAATGGAAATTGATAAAAGGTATCATCGAACTTAGCATCTAGCATAAACTGATTATATCTCACACCACCTTGCAGAGTTATATTAGAACTTAATTCAGTTAAGTAATTCAAGTACACCGCATACGAAGTCCACGTAGATTTAGGATACCGAGGTGCCACATCAGTGGTTAGTCCTGTGGTTATATCAGTACCTATGCCGTCCGATATAACATCATCATACACAGCCTCAATTCCATAAAACAAGCGTTGGTTATCAGTTATGCTTTTTAATAAATCCAAATTTAGAGAGTAGGCGTTTACTTTTTCAGTTCTACTTCTTAATTGTGGGTTATTAAATTTTCGGTCGTTTCTGCTTTCTTCAAAATACTGATGAGCTAGCCTTAAGTTGGCTTCATCAAACAATAAAGAGGATTTATTTGCAGAGATAGACAAATTATTCATTGCCCAAATTTGAGGCCCATAAAACCACTGAGCACTTTTGGGTAGTCCGTTTTTGTATTCGGTCAAACGATCGTAGCGGTCGTAATTGGAAGTTTCAGAGTAATGGAAACCGTACGTTATATCCCAATCATCCGACGGTTTGTAGCGTAGTTTTTGCATCAGGTTGGTTTGAGAATACCCTGTGGTACGTTGTACTTTAGGGTTGTTATTTGCAACTACTACATCAGCACCACCAATGCGTTGCACGTATTCAGGGCGTAGGTATTCATCAGGGCCATGGCTACCCATTTCTAAATCGCCATAGTTGAAGTTCGAAAAGCTAGTTACTGAACCCCATTTCTGTGAACCTACATTAACATTAAAATGATAGGTGTTTTCGGTATTTGAGGAGGAATAACGAGTCACGGCATTTCCTGAAACTAGCAGCTTTTCTGATGCAGATAAACTAGGTGTAAGGGTGTTAAAATTCATCACACCGCCCAATGCATCACTTCCATATATAACAGATGCTGGCCCAAATAAGACTTCTGTATTGGAGATTGCAAAAGGATCGAGAGAGATTACATTCTGTAGGTTTCCACTACGAAAAATGGCAGTATTCATACGAACACCGTCCACTACATAGAGTAAACGGTTAGATGAAAAACCACGAATCATAGGGCTACCACCACCAAGCTGACTTTTCTGAACATATACTTCACCCGATAGGCTAAGTAAGTCAGCGGCGGTTTGTGGGTTCTGTACTTCTACTTGCTGTGGTGTTACCGTAGCAATTCTGGATGCCACATCAGATTTTGTTTGTCGCCATCGCGATGCAGATACAACCACTTGATCCATTGTAATATTAGAAGGGGATAGAAAGACAATGAAGTTAGATTTTTGAATTTCCTCAAAACTTAAGGTCTCAGATTTATAACCAATCCGTCTAATTATAATTTCTGCTGCGCCTTTAAATTTAGAAATATCAGCTTCGCCTAATGTGTTTGTTATTGTATAGGTGTTTGGGGCAGTACTATGCAAAGTAACTAACTCCATAGGTTGGTCGGTTACTTTATCATTTATGGTCACAATCTGAGCCTGACTTACTGAACAGAGCCCTAGAAAGAACCACATTAATAGGATGTGTTTCATATTTGAAATGTATTTAAATATTTAAAATAATGATGTTTATTAAACACCATATTTTGTCTAACTAATTGAAAAAGTATTAATTAATTAAATATATAAGCTTGGGGCGGGGGAGGTGAGGGTGCTTTTAAAACACCTACTAGTGCATGGCTAGCTAAAGGTAAGCGTTGAAATTTATAAGCTAATAAAATAGGATTATAAACTGGAGGTTGATCAAAAAATTGAATATTGAGCTTAAAAAATCTAATGCTGCTTGGCTTCCTATCATGCACAAATGGCTTTGCAACTTCCGAGACTAACCTGTTTAATTTTCTTTTAACTTTTGTTTCTTCATAATCCCAAAAAACTAAGTACGACAGTGAATCGTCTTCAACATGTTTCTCAACCACATCATACATTTGTCCATCGTACTCAAATTCCCAATCATGTTTCCAATGCAGCAGGCTTGGGGCCTCTTCTTTAGCGAATGTTAAAAGTATGAGTTCTTCTGGGGCCAAGCCCTTTTTGATAGCCGCTTTAGTATCTGCTTTAATTTGATATTTCTGGAATTGCAATAGTGAAAAAGCCCCCCAAAATGGGAGTATAAAAGAAAGCATTAATAAGATGGAAACTGCTTTTTTCAAAAATTATTTATAATACTGTAGGCTTATAAAGTAGATAATAGAATTGAAATTTAAATTAAATGAATAGGCTAATACAACAATCATAGGTTTATATTACATGTTTTATAATATATAGGAGAGAGAAATGCCCCTTTTGATTAAATGTATAATTTTGTGAGAATTTAGGGTATGGGAATTAGTTATTGGGAATTGGGGAACTTAGGTTTACTAGGGCTCAGGCCACGAAAGGGGCAAGGGGTTGCAACCCCTTGGCTCAAGATCGTGATAGCAACTCCTTGTCTCAAGATCGAGATGGCAACCCCTTGCCTCGAGGCTGCGATTCAAAGTAACTTTCAAATAGCTCTTTTCACTATGCTTAGGTTTGCTTATAATCTATTGAATTAGTTGAAATATGAATCCCGCAAATACACATGGCACTTTTCCAGAACTCCGTTTTAAATAAGTACCTCAATGGTCTTGATGATAAAAAAGTATCGGAAGCTTGGAAGGCTTTTGCTAATCACTTTCACAACCCTGAGGTACAAGAAAATATAAGGAACTCGAAAGAGGAAGAATATCAGGAGGGCTTTCTTGACGATCTATTTGTGAAAGTTCTGGGATATACAAAAAATCCTACCCCAAATTTTAATCTAAGAGTTGAGCAGAAGGACGAGGTTGGTGCTAAAAAGGCAGATGGAGCGCTTTTAGACGGTGACAAAGTAAAAGCAGTCATAGAGCTCAAAGGAACTGAGACCACTGATTTAGGCAAAGTAGAGGCACAAGCCTTTGGCTACAAAAACAAACAATCTGATGCGGTATATGTAATAATCTCAAACTTCGAGAAAGTTCGATTTTATATAGATAATGCGGTTGAATTTATGGAATTCAATCTTTTTCTCTTGAGTGAGGAGGAATTCAAAGTATTATGGTTATGCCTTTCGCACGATAGCTTTTCAAAGAACTTACCTAAGAGAATAAAAGATAAGTCACTAAGCGAAGAAGAAAGTATAACCAAAAAGCTTTATAAAGATTATTCAGCTTTTAAGCACGACATCTTAGACAACATAGTAGCTCTAAATCCCGAGTATGATAAGCTGCTACTTTTTAGAAAAACTCAAAAGCTGTTAGACCGTTTCCTTTTTGTCTTTTTTGCAGAAGACCGTGCTTTATTACCTCCTAATTCCATTCGTCAGGTTATTACACAATGGATGGATTTAAGGGATAAGTACGATGAGTACGTTCCACTTTATGAGCGCTTCAAAAAATACTTTGGTTATATGAATGAGGGGCACAAAGGTAAGAAACATGATATTTTCGCTTACAATGGTGGGTTATTTGCGCCTGATGAAGTTTTAGATACTATCAAGATTGATGATGAAGTTTTGTACAAACATTCCCTTCAGCTTGCTAATTATGATTTTGAGTCTGATGTAGATGTAAATATTCTGGGGCATATTTTTGAACATTCGCTTAATGAAATAGAGGAAATTACAGCGGAGATAAAAGGCGAAGTTGTTGATACCTCTAAAACCAAACGAAAGAAAGATGGCGTATTTTATACACCAAAATACATCACCAAGTATATTGTAGAGAATACGGTGGGTAAGCTCTGCGACGAGAAGAAAATAGAGCTCAATATTATAGATGAACGTTTTATTGAAGCAGGGCGAAGAACTAAAAAAGGGGTTGCTGATTTAAAAGCCTACCGAGATTGGTTATTAGGACTCACAATTTGTGATCCGGCTTGTGGTAGTGGCGCTTTCTTGAATCAGGCACTGGAGTTTTTGATTGCAGAGCATAAGTATCTGGATGAATTGACTGCTAAATATCATAACTCTCCATTAGTGTTATCTGATATTGAAAATAGTATTCTGGAAAACAACTTGTATGGCGTAGATATAAATGATGAAGCCGTAGAAATAGCCAAGCTATCGTTATGGTTACGTACGGCACAAAGAGGGAGAAAACTCACTACGTTGAACCATCGCATTAAATGTGGAAATTCCCTGATTGACGACCCTGAAGTAGCAGGAGATAAAGCTTTTAATTGGGAAACAGAATTCCCTGAAGTATTCACTCAAAAGCAGAAACAAGCTTTTCACGTGACTTGGGTGTCGCACAATGCCCGAACTTCACAGCGTATGATTGAGTACAAGATTAAGAAGGGTGAAGGTATTTGGCTAGATGAAGAACTAGAAATAGTAGTAGCCAAAGCGCTGGCAGATATGATTACTGAAGATAAATTAAACGTAATGACGTTTAATGTTTGCGGAGATCATGTACACATGCTATTGGTTTGTGAGCCTGAGGAACTGACAAATATAGTGCGCAAATTGAAAGGGAAGTCGGCACAGAAAACAAAGGAACATTTGAACGTTCCAAAAGAAGAGACTTTTCATTTATGGGCGCAGAAATTTAACCGAAAAGCTTTAGAAGACGAAGAAGATCTCGCGAATGTTTATAGCTACATTACCGACAACCGCATAAAACACAACCTACCTATCAACAAGGGGTTGCAACCCCTTGTCTCTGAGGTATGCGTAGATTATGAGCAAGCCTTTGCACCAGAATATTCTGGCGGCTTTGATGTGGTGATTGGAAATCCGCCTTATGTACGAGCGGAATTACTATCAGAGTTTATAGGCTATTTTGAATTAAATTATAAAGTCTATCATTCAGCAAGTGATCTATTTGCTTATTTCTATGAATTAGGAACAACCATTATTCATAAAGAAGGCTTAATGGGATACATCTCTAATACCTTTGATAAGACAAAAGCAGGGACTGTATTGAGACATTATCTAGTAAATAATACAAAATTTAAAACGTATGTAGATTTTACTGAGGTACAAGTTTTTGATGGAGCGACTACCTATCCAATCATATTAATTTTGAATAGAAAGAACTCTACTGAATCACAATTCACATATATAAAAATACCAAAAGAAAGAAAAGGTACAGTTTTAGAAATAGAATTAGAGTTTGAAGTTGAGGTGCTTCAAAATTCTTTAGAAGATAATTCCTGGGCTTTTCTACCAAAAGAAAAAGTAAATTTATTCAAAAATATATCTGATTTGCCTAACGTAAGAGATTTATACGGCAAGTGTTATCGTGGATTAATTACTGGCTTAAATGAAGCTTTTATAGTTCAGGAAGACTGGAATCTATCCGATCATATTAAGTTTATTTATGAAGGTAAAGAGATAAAGAAGTGGCATACACCTATTCCCCAGCAAAAACTTATTTTGTTTAAAAGTGGGTGGACTAAACATACTTATGGAGAAGGTTTAAATGAAAACGAAGCACTAACTAGATTAAGTAAAGACCAAAAGGAGCTCGTAGACTATTTATTACCATTTGAAGAAAAAGCAAAGAAAAGATATGATCAAGGTGATTTTTGGTGGGAACTGAGGAATTGCGCTTATTATGATTTGTTTGAAGAACCAAAGATAATTTTTCCGAACCTTCAGAACTCAAATAAATTTAGTTTAGATGAAGTTGGTGTGTTTATTAATGCCCCTGCTGTATTTCTACCAACAGCTAATAAAACCTTACTATGTATTCTTAACTCAAGAATTGTTTGGGAGTTCTTAAAATCAATCTGCGTGGTTAGAAGTGGAGGTTACATTGAAGTAAAACCTCAATATTTTGAACAAATACCAATTCCTGAACTTAAAAATGAAGAACAATTTGAAGCCAAAGCAGATTTGATCATTGCTTGCACCTCTGACCTTCATTTACTGGTAAACAAAACGATTACTCTCCTCCTGTCCAAATTCGACATAGACAAACTTTCCCGCAAACTCGAAAACTGGCATGAGATTTCCTTCAAAGAATTCCTAAAAGAGCTAAAAAAGAAAAAGGTAGAACTAAGCCTTGCAGAAGAAGCCGAGTGGATGGATTACTTCAACCAAGAGAAGGAAAAGGCACAAGCTCTACAAGCACAAATCAACCAAACAGATCAAGAAATAGACCAGATGGTATATGAGTTATATGGCCTCACCGAAGAAGAAATAGCCATCGTAGAAGGAAATATCTAAAGACAAGGGGTTGTAACCCCTTGTCTCAAGATCGTGGTTGCGACCCCTGCCTCGTAGCTGTGATTCAGTTCCATATCGTTTAGTGTGGAAGTAGCATATCGACAAAACAGATTTGTTATACCAACAGTTGTTTACATTCATAGTAACTAGGGTTTGTCAGCCATCAGAAGACAAGGGGTTGCAACCCTTTGCCTCGAATTCGTGGCAACAACCCCTTGCCTCGAAGCTGCGATTCTAGCTCATCAATCAAGTCATGTCAACGGCTGAGACGAATACAGGTTTTTTGGTGAGTTCTGCTAGCTTAACGGGAGTGATATTAATGGGTCTTAGCATCACAAAAGCAGAAACAACTGGCGTTATTTTATTTAAAAAGCCTAGTTTTTTAGAGTTTAATAAATTCTGTGTAATTTTAGATTCTGCATCTCCCCAAAACATCCCCATGTGGGTATTTTTGTCGGCGCAGGCATGTTCCATAAGTTCAGGTATTGCGTGTTCCCAGCCATCCTCGTGCCAAGCGCTATCAAAGGCAATAAAATTCAGGTTCCTTGGCGAAAACAAGAGCCTAAATAATGGCAGATAGGGTAGAACATATTGCATCAAAAAACCATTAATACCAGGAATTTCTACAATATCCCAAGTAACTGATTTTGCCCTCAATCCTGCTACTGCGCGCCCATTATGGTTTAGTGTGTACAAATTGCCAAATTGATCTAACTCTTCAGTAAACAGAAAAGAATGATTATCATAAAACTGTTCTAGTTGGTGCTTAAAGTGAGAATACTTTCCTTTTTCGAGAAGTTGGATGGATTTCTTTTTCTTTGGGAAAAATCGACTAAAAAGAAGTGTTTGAATAGTACGTTGAGCATTAAAGCCAAAAAGTTCGCATAAATTTTTAGATTGGAAATTTTCAGACTCAACATAGGCATAGAAGCAGCCACTTTTATTTTGTTGATTAAAAGGCTCCTCAAAATGATTGGTTAATTGAGAACCAATTAGGTGCTTAAGCCTATTATTTTTTGAAGTGTTTGAACTTGTTTGTTTGGCTTTAACAGCTCGTTGTGGGCTAAAAACTGACAGATATCGCACATACAAACTATCTGAAGTATTTGTTTCTCTACTAACAACACCAGCTGTACCAAGTACTCGATGCCCTTTTTTTATCTGAATAAACTCTAAACCTTTAATCAGCTTTAGATTATGTTGGATGTTAGTAGGTTTATAACGCAACTTTCCTGGCGTGCCAAGGGTTGTATTTTCTAACAGCTGGGTAATTTCAGCCGAAGAACCTTGAACAGTATCAACTTTAAAACCAGACGGTTTATTTTTAACAGTCATTTCTTACAATCTCATCATTAATAAAATACATCTACGTTTTAAACGTAATTCACTTATTATTGCTAACGTACAAAATAGCCAATTTTATAAGCAGTACTAGAACAAAGCTATGAAGAGATTTCTATTCTTATTTATTATAAATGCCATTGTAGCACAAACTACTTTATCTGCACAAGGTTATCCATTTCGGACTTACTCTATTGAAGATGGATTAAGTGAGGCGGTTGTTCATGCTATCGTTCAAGACCACGAAGGCTCAATGTGGCTAGGCACAGGCTATGGTTTAAACAGATTCAATGGTATTGAATTTCAAAACTACTATGAAGACCAAGGATTACAGAGTAGTAAAATATTTGCATTGTTTGAGGACTCACAGCATCGACTTTGGATAGGCACAGGACAAGGGGTGAATTATTGGATGAGTGATAGTATTTATTACAGCAACGATCTTTCTGCCCTTGATGAGTTACAAGTGACAAGTATATTTGAAGATTTGGATGGTGATTTATGGTTTGCTACCGATGGAGGTGGCGTATGGGTACTCAATAAAAATAATGAGCTAACTCAATACTCAAAAGCACAAGGTTTTAAAAGTGATATAGTTCGCAAGATAGTTCAAACAAAAGATGGGGTGCTTTGGTTTGCAACCCGAAATGGACTAACTAAACTCGCCTACGGAAATATTAGAACTTATGGGGTAGAAGATGGCTTACCAGATGAAAAAATAAGGGATATAATTCTGGATGAAAATGGAACACTTTGGATTGCCACACGAAATGGATTGGCTAAGTATAAAAACGAAGTATTTACGACCTATAATGAAAAGCAGGGACTGAATAACCTAAGAGTTCAAACGCTGAATATAGATTTATATAAGCGACTTTGGCTAGGCACCGAAAACGGAGTAAGTGTTTTAGAAGATGGGAAGTTTAGAAACTTTACCATGGCTAATGGGCTTTCGAATGGTATCATTTATTCCTCAACCCTCGATAGAGAAGGGAATTTATGGTTTGGTACTTTTGGCGGTGGCGTAAACTTATTTCTGGGTGACTACTTTGAAAACTATACTTCAGATCTTGGCTTGGCAAACGACGTTGTAACCTCTTTTGCCGAAAGCGATGATGGCACATTATGGGTAGGAACTTATGGTGGCGGAATTAGCCAATATAAAAACTCAACTTTTAAAACCTTTAGTCTTGAGCAGGGTTTAAAGGACGACAAAGTTTATACGCTTACCTACGACTCTAAAAAGAGAATGTGGGTGGGGCTGCGAGATGGACTGGCAATTATCGAGAATGGGCAAATTAAGAATTTTAAAGACTCAGAGTTTCCATATAGGAAGGTGAGGCACATCTATGAAACAAAAAATGGTGATTTCTGGATAAGTACATACGATGAAGGTGTTATTCGATACGATGGCAAAACATTTCATCAATTTACTGTAGAAGATGGACTGGCTTATAACACAACCTTGGGCGCTGTTGAAGATGCTGAAGGTAATATTTGGATTGCTACCTATGGTGGAGTTAGCAAATACAACAATGGCACTTTTGAGAATTATTCAATGCAAGAAGGGCTCCCAAATAACGCGGTTATGACTATAATTGTGGATAATAAAGGCACGGTATGGGTATCAACTTTTGGTGGCATAGCGTGGTTTAATGGTAAGCGTTTTGAAAGTATAACCGTAGAGGATGGATTGCCAAATAGAGTGTGTTACTTTATTGAGCAATCGAGGGACGACTTGTATTGGATTGGTACAAATGACGGTTTAGCTCGTTTTAATGCAGAGAAATTTTATAGTGAAATTCCTACCGAAAAAGACCAAGCTTTTCAGCTATTATCAAAAGAACAAGGTCTGATATCGGATGAAATGAATCTTGGCGCCGTATATGAAGATGGTGAGGGACATTTATGGGTAGGTAGTGTAGAAGGGATGAGCCATTTCATTCCAACAAAGTATAAAGGGAATCCTGTTTCACCTCAGGTTAAAATAAATGAAGTTTTAGCTTCGGGACGATTATATGAAAATGTTGAGCATCTGAATTTAACCTATGAGCAAAATTTTGTAGAAATATTCTTTTCGGGTATAAATTATAATGCGCCCAATCGTGTTTTATACGAATTTAAAATGGATGGGATTGATCCAGTTTGGCAACGTACCACCAACCGTTTTGCAAAATACCCATCACTACCAAGTGGAGATTATACCTTTAGTGTTATTGCACGAAATACTAATGGTACTTGGAGTGAGGATGTAACAAAGATGACTTTTTCGATTAGTGCACCTTTTTGGCAGCATTGGTGGTTTGCGGTTCTCATATTTCTGATAGTTGTTAGTATTATTTGGCTGTTTTATAGTTACTACAAAACTACCAAGCTTGTAGATATTGAACGGATGAGAGTGCGTATTGCTAGCGATTTACATGATGATGTAGGAGCAAGCTTAACGGAAATTGCTCTGCAATCAGACTTTTTGCAAGCAGTAGATACCAATCCAGAGCTTAAAAAAATATTAAGCAATATTGGAGCACAATCGAGAAAGATTGTTACTAGCTTAGATGATATTGTATGGTCTATAGATTCTCGAAACGATACTATTGGAGATTTAACTGATCGTATGCAGGATTACTTGTTGAATGTACTAGAGCCTAAAAATTTTAAAGTTGAGTATAATTTCGAAGATCTTAAAATGCAAAATAAGCTCTCGGTGCCGTTAAAGGAGAATTTATATCTCATTTTTAAAGAGGCGGTAAACAACATCTCAAAATATTCGAATGGAGATTTAGTTCGAATAACCATGCACGCCGATGGTAGTAATTTCGTGTTTACTATTTACGATAATGGAAGTTCAAGCGTGAGCGTAAAGAAAACAGGCCATGGGCTAAGAAATATGACTATGCGTGCCGAACGAATTGGCGCAAAAGTTGATGTTAGCATTATAAATGGCTTTACTATAACAATAACAGGCAAATTAACAGCCAACTAGTTCAAGAATTATGGCAGTAATAGGAATTGTAGAAGACAATATTAAAATTAGAGATTTAATACAGCGCTATTTAGACATGCAGAAAGATTTAGAATGTCCAGTAGCTGTAGATAGTGTGGAGGAGATGCTCACTCATCTTGAAAAGCATGCAGCACCAGATGTGATTCTAATGGACATTCAATTACCAGGAATGTCTGGTATTAAAGGAATGGAAATCATAAAAGAAAAATATCCAGATGTTGATATTATTATGCTAACCATTTACCACGATTCGCACAAAATCTTTGATTCGCTTAAAGCTGGAGCTTCAGGTTATTTGCTTAAGCACACCTCTTTGCCTGAAATTAAAGAAGCAATCGAAATGCTTTTAAAAGGTGGAGCGCCAATGTCACCTCAAATTGCAAGAAAGGTGATTGCACACTTTAATGAGCAAAAACCTAAGAAAAACCCAGATAGTATGTTAACTTCCCGCGAGCAAGACATTGTTACCGGGCTAGTTGATGGACTTAGCTATAAAATGATTGCTGATCGCTATGATATTTCAATAGATACTGTTCGCGCTCATGTGCGAAATATTTATAAGAAGCTGCACGTTAATTCTAAAGCAGAAGTTATTGCCAAATCTTTCCGCGGAGAGATTTAATTATGCTAACATTATCATGTTATAGATAGATGACATGTAATTACTCATTTTGTTTATGAAGATTAACCTACCAAGTAGGAGCTCCCATGAAAAACATAAAATTTCTTTTACCACTATTAACCGCTAGTTTTTTTGTGACCGGCTGTTACACCCAGTTGCATAGTTTTGATATGATGGGAAGTAAAGATGGGTATAAGCAAGAATCAGATTATTACTCATGGAATGATAACGAAGCCGCACGCGAAGGTGATAATTGGTATGAGCGCGAGCAAACCGGAAAAGAATACATTCCGCCAGTAGAAGATGAGCTCGAAGATATAGATTTATATTACAGGGATTATGAAGCAGAGAACTGGTATAGAGAAAATAACCTAACCGATACCTATTGGAGAGGCTACGACAAAGGTTATGATAGAGGATATGACCAGGCTAGTAACGACTATTACGCTAGAGATTATAGATATTTTAATTATTACCCAAACCGTTATTTTTGGGCACGCCCAAGCTTTGCTTTAGCAAGATATAATAACTCATGGGTAGCTTTTCAATATGGTTTTTTTAGTTATGGCTACTACGGCTATAATAGCTACTGGTCTTCACCTTGGTATAACCCATACTATAATTCATATTATGGCGGTTTCTATGGGGGGCATTACGGCTTAGGAAATATATTTGTAATAAATAATTATGGTAGTTCTTACGGTAAACGTTACTCAACATATAGAGATTACAAAGCACGCAGTACCGGGCTAAGAACAACAAATTCAACTAGAAATACTGCTACAAACACAGGAATAAGAAGTAGAACTAATACAACTAGACCATCTACTTATAACAAAGGTAATCGTACAACTGGAAATTCTAACGTAACACGCTCTAGAGTAGGTACAACAACTCGTTCAACGGGTAGGAGTGGTACCGTTGGCAAGCCGCGTACTGGCAGTACTAGCAGGGGAACTTCAACAACTAGAAGTACTGGTAGAAGTGGTAGTGGTAGCGTTGATAAATCGCGATCGAGTAGTACAAGTACAGGAACTTCTAGAACCAGAAGTACAGGCAGAAGCGGAAGTAGTAATGTTGGTAAATCACGTTCAAGTAGCACAAGTAGTGGAAGCTCTACATCTACCGGTAGAAGCAGATCCAATAATAATATGAGGTCAAGTAGCGCTGCACCAAGTAGATCTACTGGCACTGTTTCAACCCCAACAAGAACTAGAAGTTCAGTAGGTAGTTCTATTGGGCGTACCTCAACAACTCGAGCTACACAAAATAGAAGCACTGTTCGTACACCCGCTACAACTAGAAGTGTAACTAGAAGCACCCCAACAACAAGAACTTCAACAAAGCGTTATACACCAACGCCACCAAGGCAGCAACGTAGTACGGTAACTCGTCCTGCAGCACCAAAGAGTAGTGTAAATAGAGCTAGTACACCGGCAAGAACAAAATCTAGTTCATCATCAAAGAGTAGTTCTACACGTAAAAGGAACTAGCTAAAATCTCAGAATCTTATTTAAAGTTATTATGAAGCGAATAACCTTCTTAGTGCTAGGAGTATTTCTAGCAATTACGGCACAAGCTCAAAATGGTGATTCTCCAATTTCCTATAAAAGCTTGGGATTACAATTTAGCACTCAAAATGCAAACGGTGATGCTAGTTCAGCAGCTGTAACATCAGTGTCGTCTTATAACGGTTTTGGTAGTTTTATAGACAACCCCGCAGTGATGGCATTCGCTAAATCAAGCGATATTAGTTTGGGTTGGTTTTATGGGAACAATGACCAAACCAATACTTATTTAGGAAGTAAAAGTTCAGAGAATTTCAGAAAAACAGATTTCGGTAATGTTGGGATGCTTTTTAAATATCCCACATCGCAAGGTAGTTTAGTATTTGGTGCAGGATATTCTCTTACTTCATCTGCCAAAAATAAAGCTTTTTTAAGTGGTAGAAATAATACCAGCACTATAACAGATATGTTTGCAGATCCTTCGAGCAGCTATAATGGAATTGCTTTTGATGCGTATGCAATAGACTATGGAGATTTAACTGAGACCTATTACGAATCAATTTTCAGAATAGGTTTTACACCGGCTCAATTTCCTGGTATTACCCAATATGTAGATGTTAATAGAGATAATAGACAAGGCGAGTTTAGCTTTTTTGGTGCTACGGAGTTTCAAAAGAATTTCTTTGCTGGTATTTCTATAGGTGTTGTTTCTGGGACTTCTAACTATTCAAGAAAATTTCAAGAGTTGGATGAGTTCGATAACTATGATGGAGATTTTATTGGAGCCGACGTAAATGGTAATGGTGGTACAGATATTGACCTTATTACACTAAATGATAAAATAAAATCTACAGTTGAGGGTGTAAATATTCGTGGTGGTTTGGCGTATAAACTTGGCAAATTAGCAACCTTTGGGGCTAGTGCAACCTTGCCTTCAAAGTTAAACATCACCGAAAAGTATTCATCTGCAATAAAATCTGATTTTGATGATGGAACTGCTACTAATACATACGATTTTTATGGAGAGTTTGATTACGCAATAACTAAGCCTGGACAGTACAATATTGGGGCAACTCTATTCCCATTCAGCAAGCTTAGTTTATCGGCATCGGCAGAGTATATAGATTATAGTAAGATTAAAATAAGCTTGATTGAAAGTGACATCTCTGACCCAATTGAAAAAGCAGATTTAATACAAAGTGAGCAACAAATTCAGAGCGAAATTAATCGAGATTATAATTCAGTTACAAATTTAAAGTTTGGCGCGGTTTATACCTTATCAAATAAAGCAAAGTTAAAAGCGGGGTATGCTATTTATCCAGCTAAGAGTAAGCAGTTTAATGTAGAGCAGAATATGGTGTCGGCAGGTTTGTCTATTCCATTAACTGATGGCATTGTATTTGATATTTCTGGGCAATATTCAGCCTGGGACGATCGTTCATTGTTATATAGTTACTCAGATCCAACCTCGGGTAATTTAATGAACTCAGAGGTTGATCAGAGTTTTGAGTTATTGAATGTTGTAGCAGGGATAAGGATTTCTTTTTAAGATTATCCTAGAAACATCCCAAATACCTCCGTAGTTAGTTAGAGCCATAAATTTGAAAAGTTTATGGCTCTTTTTTTTACCCAATTAGAAAATGTAGGTGAAAACTCACTGCTCACTCCTCAAAACTAGCTTCTTACTACTTATATCCTAACTCTATTTCCAATTCTTATAAACTCTGAATCATTTCTAGCTGTGCTTCTTTGAATTCGTGTAGGCTATGAAGCTTTAAATCGGCTAGATCAAAATCAGGCCTATGGAAATTATCGACTTCTGGAACGGCAACTACACGCATGTTTGCATTTCTTGCAGCTTCCACGCCTATTACCGAATCTTCGAAAACTATGCACCGAGTAGGGGAGACTTTAAGCTTTTGAGCCGTTGATAGATATACAGCAGGATCAGGTTTTCCTTTTACTTCAAATTCTGCCGAAGAAATCACCGAGAAATACTCTTTAATGCCAAGCTTATTTAAAACGGTAGGTACTAATCGTAGTGGTGAGTTGGTAGCTAGTGCAATCTTGAAATTCTTTGAATGAAATAGTTCTAAAATCTCATGCACACCTGGCATCGGGTCAGCCTCGGTAAAGATTAAGTGATCCACCAAATCTATTACCTCTTCTTCAACAGCATCTAGGCTTTTGTTTTGCCAAGGAGATTGATTGTACCAATGCTTAATTAAATCAGGGGGCAAAAGTGTGGCTGTGTATTCTTGTTCTTCTTCAGTAACAACTACACCCAGTGAACTAAAAACTATTTTTTCGGCCCTCTTCCACAAATGTTCAGAGTCGATTAAAAGGCCATCCATATCAAATATTACAGAGTCAATCATTGTTGTTGATGCATGCAGAACTATTAAGTTATGCTATAAATTAAAGTGTATTGTTGATGTGTGATGTGTAAAAATAGTATAATCCTGAAGATACGGAGATTTATGAGTAGATACTTGGGGGATGTTATCTCACTACGATAATAAGAAGCGTAGAATTTATGTAGGTTTTTGAAGTATGAAACACATGAAAGATCATCCTTATATATGTCAGGTAATTAGTGACATTTTCACTATTGGGGTACCCTCAGGATTGTAGATGTCAGGCAAATCATTGACAATTTTGGTTAGTCTTAAAGGCAGGGTCATCCTAATGGTTTTTTATGGATGTTAATTAAAGATCCGTCAACGATTTACCTGACATCTATAAGAATGACTTCTCATAGCACCCCAATAAGAGAAAGTCTGCCATCCAATCACAAAACATCTACAGTATTACAAATATAAATCACTACTAATCGCCCATATTAGAGTTAACAGAACAAATACTTTCATCCCCAAAAAAACAAATCTCTTTACATACTAGTTTGCGTAAAGCGTAAGGCTTATTATCTTCTCTTAAAACTGAACATGTTTAAGTAAATGAATAAAAATTTAAAAGAAGTACATCTGCGCACAAACGGGGTTTTACCAGTCCAGAAATTAAAAGTGTTAAAAGAGTTGGGCATTATTGGCTCTCATCCCGATTACCCAATTGAGGATGACCAATTCCAACCAAACTCGTTAGATCTCCGTCTTGGGGAGAGAGCATACCGTGTGCGTTGTAGTTTTTTGCCTGAAAGTGAAACGGTTGAAGAAAAAGTTGAAAAACTAGAACAATATTCATTTTCAATAAAAGACGGCGCAGTTCTAGAAGTTAACTGTGTATATATAATTCCGTTGCTAGAACGTCTCAATTTCCCTAAAACACCTACTTCTACACATACAATACAAACCGAAGGTGTAGAGGAATTAATTCAACTCATCTCGCTAGATAATTTGTCGGGTAAGGCAAATCCAAAAAGCTCTACGGGCCGGTTAGACGTATTCACTCGTGTAATTACCGATCACTCGCATCGTTTTGAAGAAATTACACCAGGCTACGAAGGTAATTTGTATCTCGAGGTTGTTCCAAAATCATTTTCCATAAAAGTAAAAACAGGACAACGCTTAAATCAACTAAGAGTACGCCACGGATTAGAGTTAGTACCAGACCAAGATTTACTTCGTATTCATGCTGCCGAACCACTTTTGTATGATGAGAATTTAAAACCTGTTAGCATGGAGCAAATTAAGGTAAACCAAGGTTTATTTATGAGTGTTCAACTGAAAGGGAAGAAGGGCGAAGTTATTGGCTATAAAGCGAAAAAGCATAGTAATTCCATCGACCTAGAGAATTTGAATTATTATGAAGTGGAAGAGTTCTGGGATCCGATTTTGGCTAATGCTGATAGCTCTTATATTTTAGAACCAGAAGCCTTCTATATCTTTGCCTCGAAAGAACGTATTCGTATTCCCGAGCATTTAGCTTGCGAAATGATGGCGTATGATACAGGCTCTGGAGAATTGAGAACACATTATGCTGGCTTTTTTGATAGTGGTTTTGGTGGGTCTTTAGAGGATAAAGGAGCACGAGCGGTTCTAGAAGTTCGTTCGCATGATGTGCCCTTTATGATTGAAGATGGGCAGACATTATTTAGCATGCAGTTTGAGCCAAATACCGAAAATCCTGATTTTATGTACGGCACCGATATAGCAAGTAACTACCAAGGGCAGGGGCTTAAACTCGGTAAACACTTTAAACAATAGTGATTCGATTTTGGTAACGCGATGTATTTGCCACAATAAAAGCTTCGAAGAAATAAAGATTTTTGCTGAGCAAAATAAGCTAGAAACTGTGGAAGAACTTCAGGCGCTTAAGTATTGCAGCAATGGTTGCCAAATGTGCGCACCTTATGTAGAATTAATGTTGAAGACGGGTGAAACTGAATTTGAACCCGGCGCTTATTATAGGAGAAAATCCACATAATGAATTACTTTTACGCCCCACCAGAACAATGGAATGGAGAGCAATCGGTTGAGATAATTGGCCAAGAAGCTCAACATATTCTAAAAGTGCTCCGATATAATGTAGGGGACACTATACATATTGCCAATGGGCGTGGCAGAATTTATGAGTGCAAAATAGAGTCGGTTGCCAAGCAATTACTTACTGCTACTATTGGCACATTTATAGAAGAAGAGGCTCCAAAAATAGCTAAGGTGCTAGCCTTAGGAGTGATAAAAATAAGAGACCGATTTGAATTCGCAATCGAGAAAGCGGTTGAACTAGGAGCTACAGAAATCTGTATTTTCAATGCTGACCATACTCAGCGTACCAAAATAAATGAAGGTCGACTTAATCTACTTATTCTAAGTGCTTTTAAACAAAGCGGACGGTTTTGGTTGCCTGATTTAGTGATTAAAGACTCGTTGGATGAGGTGTATTCTCATTATAAAAATCATTCCAATATTATGGCACATGAAAAAACTACAATCACCGATCGCACTAGTGGATTAATAAAGGATAGTGTGCTGTTTGTTGGGCCAGAGGGTGGCTTTTCGGAACGAGAGTTGAAATTACACAGCCAAAATGGTGGGGAATTCATCTCGCTCGGTAAAAACAGACTCCGTGCAGAAACAGCCGTAACGGCACTGTTATCTCAGTATTTGTTTAGTTAGGATTCGAGATAAATGTATTCTATAACTGAGCTAGATTAAAATTTCCCCAAAGTTTTAGAGAGTTCCCATTTAGAAGAATGCAGTAATTTAACTTTGGAAAAGTTAAGTTATGTACTTGATTCGAAAGAAAGTGTAACTTCGGAGGGAGACCAAGATTAGATTTAAGATGTAAGTATTAGGATGCACTAATTCGGACAAGTCAGGAATAATAAGATATTGTAATGTTTTATTCTTAATGAAAATGCTTAAGTTATTTAATTATTAGTGGATAGGGGAATTATCTCCCCTCGGGGGGAGACCGAAATCTGACTTGTCAGATTTCAGAGGGAGGACTCTTGAGTATTCTATATGTCCACAACCTTTGAAGTACCCAGCATTTGCTGAACCCGAAGAGTCGTTTCAAAAACGAATCTAACTCAAAACTCACTACTTATATTATATATTTATAATAAGCAGGGAATAAATAAATCCTACTAAAATGGCGATGCCGAAGCTGATGAGGGTTCCGATTAAAATATATTCGGTTAGTTTTCGGTCTTTGGATTCTTTTAAATCCCCAAAGCGAAATACAGATTTAGCTGTAATTAAAAAGCCGATCGCCTCCCAATTGTCTGTTATTATGAAAACGAAAACGAATAGACGTTCTAGAATCCCAATATACTTGCCTGCATTTTCAAGGGATTCATCCGAATTATCGCCAATTTTTGGAGCCCAATTAGAGATAAGAACTTTCAAAATAATGGATGTGGGCTGTGTTAAAAAATACACACAGATAATAGTGAGCAAAAATGTAGCGTTTTGCACCCACATAAATGAAAGATCAATGTGTTCGTAGTACATCCAAACAGAGGCAAGTACTAGAAAGTGAAGAGATTGATCCACAAAAAATAGCACCTTTCTATTTCTATTGTTCTGAATATAGAGTTTGGCAGTATCTATTATAAAATGAGTGACAATGATAAATAGAATGCCCGCCCAGTAGTTTAAATCCCAAAACAGAAGAACAAGTACTAAACCGTGAATTAGAATATGTAGGTACAATAGAGGCGAAGAAAGTTTATGCTCTTCTTTATTTTTTACAGACTTGGCTGTCTGAAAAAGAAAATCGCCTGCCAAATGAGCTAATATTAATTTTAGGAGAAGAATCATTTTAAATCCTCCAGTAGATGAAACTCCTTTCTAAATAAAGCTTCCATCTGTAGGATAGCGGTCAAATTTGAGCGTGTTTGGCGTTCACTTACCGATGACTGGTATATGCCTAGTATATCGCCCAGCTCTGTTTGTGAGGCAGTAGGGTACTCCAAACTAAGTTTCACAAACTCAGCGACAGCTGGTGTCCAGCTATCCATTGCAATAAGTGCTAATTTCAGGCAAATGTTCATTCTTTCGTTAAAGCGAGAATCACTTGTAAATAAAGCTAGCGTTTGGCGTAGCGTATCTAGCTGCTCAAATCCTTCCCCAGAATAAATAAAAGCACTGCCATTAGACTCAGAAATCTTATCAGCATTATGTTTCTTCCTGCCGATGCCAATTGCCAAACGAACATCTAAGCCTTTGATGGCTTTAATCGCAGCTTTCAGCTTAATAGCATGCAAAATTGCCTTATCTGGTACACTTATTTCTACCTGGAAACTATCGCCCCTATAAATTTCCCAGTGCTTTGGGGTACTCCCAATTTTAGACAAAGCATGCTTAAGAACAATAAGCCAGTGTTCTGCATCTACATTTCTTGAGTTAATAATATCGCCTGTTATTATTGCTACCATAACTCAATATCGGATATAGCGCCCATAAATCAAAATATCTGTTTAATTGCCGATAATATAGAATATCGGCTAAATGACAGATAATATGATTTCGAAGTAATTACACAAACTAATGGCTACTTAAAAAGAGTGGGGGAAGGGTTAGTATCCCAAAAGTGTGTAGAACACACAAACGTTATTTTTTGAGATAGATTTAAGAAATGAGTAGTAAGAACGACCACAGCATTTGTGAATAGAATTGCCAATCCGAAAATTGGAATATATCCAGCTCCAGCGGAGCCTGCCTGCAGCATAGGCAGGCGATATCATTCGCCTTTAATCATCGAACAGAAACTAATACCGAAGACGGACTCCTAAAATGAATCTTGCCGAAATTTTGGTGAATCTCTACGCATTATTTTAAAACAAGCCTTCCCACCGATATCAATTTTAAATCAACTTACCCGAGATAAGTCTCGGAGTTATAAATATTCAGAAAATCAAATCTACTAGCCAAATAAGGCCAAACTAATGGCTAGTCTAAAGGACACATGTATGTGAGTAATATTTCGATTCCGAATTCCGTCTTACTTACCCAACTTCTCAAGAATGTTCTGCTTCAATAAAAACCTAAACTGTCAGCGAATGGCCTAAAAACTACTCAAAAAAGACGAAATCTCTTTCTCTTTCGCCGGTAATAGCTTCTGTTACGTTAATGATATGATCACCTACTTTCTCGCATGAGTAAAAGAAGTCTTTGTAAACAGAGCCACTTTTAACATCGTATTCGTTGTCTTCCATGCGTTTGAGATGCTTTTTATAAAGTCTTTTCTTAGTGTTATTAACTTTCAGCTCTTTTTCAAAAGCTTTCACTATAGTAACCTTTTTAGGCTCTGCATTAAGATTGGCAAGCATTACATCAAAAGCTTCATCTAGAGCGTCTAAAATTTCGTTAATACCTTTAAGTTGTTTGTCGTTAAAGGCTACGTCATCTTCGAGCATGCGGCCAAAATCTCTCGACATCTGATATATTATATCCCCAATTCGTTCAAGGTCATTACATATACTTAACAGCCCAGCTACTCTTTCTTTAGATTCGGCACTTAACTGTCCTCTTGATACTTTCATTAAATATGAAGTTACTTCTACTTCTATAGTATCGGTGATTTCTTCATATTTTTTGATTTTAGCAAGCAGTTTATTCTGCTTCTTGTTTTTATCTTCATGAATTAGACTTCTTAAAAAGCCATTCATACGGCTAGTGATTTCGCCAAATTTAGCAATTTCTTTTGCAGCTTCGCCAAGAGAAAGCTCTGCAGTATCCATCATAGTAGTACCAATATACTCTAGGTGGAAATGCTCGTCATCACCTTTAGATGGTACCATTTTAATTACAAGCTTAGCTATAGTGCCAGTAAAGCCAATTAATAAAAGAACGTTGGTAATGTTAAAGGCAGTATGGAATATTGAAAGAGCAATAGGAATTGCTTCAGGATCGTTATAAGGAGATAGGTTGTAGTTGGTTTCCATGAAACTTGCTATGGCATGTAGAAAGAACGACATAAATAGAACAATCCAGAGTACACCAAAAATATTGAATATAAAATGAGCAGCGGCGGCTCTTTTCGCATGAACATTGGCAACCAAAGCCGCCAAATTAGCGGTTATTGTAGTACCAATATTTTCGCCTAAAACCATTGCGGCAGCAAGTTCAAAGGGAATCCATCCGCTGTTGGCCATAACCAGTGTTAACGCCATGGCAGCACTAGATGATTGAACAATAACCGTTACTAGAGAACCAATACCCACAAATAAAATTATTGAGAAAATACCAAGGTCGGTATAGGCCGATAGAAATTCGAGGATTTGTGGATTAGCTCCTAAATCAGGAACTGCATCTTTCAAATAAGCTAAGCCAAGAAATAGCAAAGCAAAGCCAATGAGCACTTCACCCCACGATTTATATTTACTTTGGCTAGCAAAAAGCATTGGAAAACCGATTGCAATAATGGGAAGGGCATAGGCATCAATTTTTACTTTGAAGCCAACAATAGAAATTAACCAAGCGGTAATAGTGGTTCCAATATTGGCCCCCATTATTACGCCAATAGATTCGGTAAGCGATAAGAGTCCTGCATTTACAAAACTAACAACTAACACTGTTGTTGCAGATGAGGACTGAACTAAAGTTGTTAAAGCGAAGCCTGTAAAAACACCTTTAAAGCGATTGGAAGTCATCGCGCTTAAAATGCCCCTCATTTTTGAACCAGCAACTTTTTGAATGCTTTCACTCATTAATTTCATCCCATAGATGAAAAAGCCGAGCGCGCCTGCTAGTTGTAGAAACTCAAAAATCCCAAAATCCATATTCTTATATAAATGAAATAAGTAACGATCTACTTGAAATACAAAAGTACCAATTTAAATCTGGTTCTAATGTTATGCTAATGTTAAGTCTATATTAATTTATTGTGAAATATGCCCTAGTATGTGTAAATGTGCAATAAAATATTTGTAAGAAAGCCTTTAATATCTAAAAGTGTTTACAAAGTGCCAAGGTCAGTATTAGTATTAATCATAATACTTTATATGCTTTTTATACCCACAATCATCCTAATGTATATATAAATAATTGAGGAAGTATAGTGTTTTTTTACTCCAATTCATGTGTGTCTTTAAATTTTGTGCGGCGCGATGATTGTGAGATACTTCATAATATTAGTGAAATTTGGGAGCATCAATCATTTAAAACAGACATTATTCAATCTTAAACTGACCCTCGTTGCGACTAATCTTTTATTGATTCATAAACCTGTTCTAATAACATGACGTTCTCGTTATTGACACTAACAGTGGAATCTAGAAATTAATTGCCAAGTTAATCACCTTGCCAATCAACCTTAATAATTGCAAAAAATATATAAATCTTAGCTCAGGGAAGGGAAAGGTTTCGCCCAAGCTTTTGGGGCAGGGCCTTGTAAACTCTGCCGTTTAGTATTCAAATTTACTACATTCCTTCGGCGGTACTTAAAAAATGCATAATGGTGTTATAGTTTGTGAACCTTTTAAATAGAATTACTTCCAATAGCACTTTTTCAATACCTTCATCCAGCTATATAACAATTAACTCGGCATAATTATGAAGACCTTTATTACAACTTGTTTACTAATGCTTTTTAGTGGCGTTTCTATGGCACAAACTTCGCCAAATTGGATGCGCTATTCTTCCATTTCACCAGATGGTAAAACCATTGCATTTACGTATATGGGAGATATCTACAGCGTACCAGCATCAGGTGGCAAAGCAAAACAACTCACCGCGCATGAAGCCCACGATTATATGCCGGTATGGAGTAATGATGGCAAAACTATCGCCTTTGCCTCAGACAGATATGGAAATTTCGATGTTTTTACTATGAATGCGACTGGGGGAGAGGCTACTCGTTTAACTTTTCATTCTAATGATGAGTCTCCTTTTTCTTTCACTCAAGATGGTAAACATGTTCTTTTTGGTGCGGTTCGTCAAGATCTAGCTGAGCATCGCCAATATCCCACCGGATCACAGCCTGAGCTTTATAAAGTACCTGTACAAGGTGGTAGGGTAGATCAAGTTCTAACTATTCCTGCAGAATATGTGCAGGTGAGCAAAGATGGTTCAAAAATAGTTTATCACGACAAGAAAGGTGGAGAGAATGAATTTCGTAAACATCACACTTCTTCTATAGCTCGAGATATTTGGTTGTATGACGTTAAAAATGGCACTCATACCATGCTTACCAATTTTGAAGGCGAAAATCGTCAACCGATATTTAGTTCCGATGAAAAGTCGTTGTATTACCTGAGTGAGGAAAGTGGCAGTTTTAACGTGCATAAGCTTTCGATAGCAAATCCTGCAAATAATGAGCAACTAACTACATTCAAAGATTTTCCAGTTCGTTTTTTAAGTATAGGAAGTGGAGTACTTTCTTTTGGATATAATGGCGAACTCTATACAATGAAGGAAGGGGAGCTACCCAAAAAAGTAAATGTCAGCATCAACAGATTAGTTAAAAGTAATGCTGACAAAGTAATCACCATAAATGGTGGCGTTCGTGAAATGGACGTATCGCCCGATGGCAAAGAGATCGCTTTTATAGCTCGTGGTGAGGTTTTTGTGACTTCTGCTGACGGTTCATTCACCAAAAGAATCACAAATACACCAGAACAAGAACGATTTGTAAAGTTTACTGCCGATGGCAAAAGTGTGGTCTATGCTAGCGAAAGAGATGGAAAATGGAGTATTTATTCCACTAGCAAGGTGAGAGATGAGGAGCCATTTTTCTTTGCTTCTACACTTTTGAAAGAGGAAGCACTGGTGAGTACCAATGAAGATAATTACTTGCCAGAATTCTCTCCCGATGGAAAGAAGCTAGCATATATTGCTGGCCGACGCACATTGCGAGTGATGGATTTAGACTCTAAAAAAACTGTTGATTTACTCACTCCAGAAGATTTATTCCATATGCGTGATGGCGACCAGTACTTTACTTGGAGCCCAGATAGTAAATGGCTATTGGTAGATTGGAGTGTAACCTTAAGTAATTCTGATGTGCTTCTTTTGGCAGCTGATGGTAGCAAAAGAGTGAATTTGAACGAAAGTGGATATTACGACAGTAGCCCAAAATGGGTGAATGGTGGTAAGCAAATGCTTTGGTTCACAAATCGTGATGGACTTAGAAGCTTTGCCACTAGTGGACGAGGAGAAAGTGACGTGTACTCCCTGTTTTTCACTCAAGAGGCTTTCGATAAGTTTAACATGAGCAAAGAAGAATACGAGCTTATGCAAGAAATCGAAAAAGCATCTAAAAAGGACGAAGATAAAGATGACAAGGATGCTAAGAAGGACGATAAAGACAAAAAGAAGGAGGAAGTTAAGCCTCTAACTTTTGATTGGGACGGAATAGTTGATCGTAAAGAACGCTTAACCATCCACTCAAGTAGCTTGGGCGATGCCGTGCTATCTAAAGATGGTGACAAGCTCTATTACCTTGCTAGATTTGAGAAAGGGATGAACCTTTGGGAGACTGATTTAAGAACTAAGGAAACCAAAATGACTGTTAGTTTAAATGCGAGTTTTGGTAGCCTGATGTGGGATCAGAAGCAAGAGAATTTATATTTATTGACTGGTGGAAGGATTTCTAAAATTGACTTAGCTAAAGGAAGTTCCAAGGGTATCAGCATTGCTGGGGAAATGGAATATGATGCCGTAAAAGAACGTGAACACATGTTTGATCACGTGTATATTCGCACTAAGAATATTTTCTATGAACCTACTTTTCATGGCAATGATTGGGATAAGCTTTACACCGAGTATAAAAAATACTTACCATCAATTGGTAACTCTTACGAATTTACCGAGATGCTTTCGGAGATGCTAGGAGAATTGAACGTATCGCACTCAGGTGCACGCTACAGTGGCAGTATTGACAATGGTGATGCAACAGCTTCGCTAGGTATTTTCATCGATTATGCGCACAAAGGAAATGGTATAAAAATTACGGAAGTGATAAAAGGCGGTCCACTCGATAAAGCTAAGTTTGATATTAAAGCAGGTATGATTATCGAGAAAATTGATGGTGAAGTATTATCACCAGATAGAGATATTGCCAGCTTTCTAAACCGCAAAGCAGATACTTTTGTATTGCTAGATATTGTAGATGCCAACAAAAAGAATCGCCAACAAATTACTGTAAAACCAATTTCGTTGAGAGAGGAGGGTAGTTTACTATACGACCGATTTGTACGAATTAATGCCGACGAAGTTGACAAACTAAGTAAAGGTCAGTTGGGCTACGTACATATTCCTGGAATGGGAGATGGACCTTATCGTAGTATTTACGAAGATATGATGGGCAAATATGCTAATAGAAAAGGTGTAATTGTGGATACTCGTTTTAATGGTGGTGGAGATTTAGTAGCTGATTTGGCTATGTTTTTTACAGGAGTTCCATTTTTAACTTACGCCACCGAGGCAAGAGTAGTTGGTACCGAGCCAACTTCTCGTTACACAAAGCCGACTCTGACTATGTTTAATGAGAGTAATTATTCCGATGGACATTGTTTTGCCCAAGGTTACACAGATCTAGAAATTGGTAAAACCGTTGGTATGCCCGTTCCAGGAACGTGTAGTTTTGCTGGATGGGAAGGTTTGGTTAGTGGTGGTAGATGGGGTGTTGTACCTGTAAGTGTTAAAAACAAAGCAGGCGAATGGATGGAAAACAACCAAACAGAGCCACAGTTCAAAATAAAAAATATGCCAGCTGTAATTGCTAAAGGTCGTGATCAACAGCTAGAAAAAGCCGTTGAAGAACTCTTGAAAGACGTGAAGTAAGTAAGACTTCAAGTTTATTATAAACCAGTATAGAATTCTAAAGCCTGTCTGATATATCAGATGGGCTTTTTTTATGGATGTTAGATAATTCGTTTACAGATTTTCTTCCCCATCGTCCTCACGCTGATTTCGCATCCCGAATCCTCGGGACGAAGAACCTATAGATTTATCTAGCAGTAGTAAATTCTAAATTATTATAGTTTCTTTTTTGAGGAACACCCCTATTAGGAAAGAGGATTAGGTTTATACCAAACTCACTTTTCATAGCTTGCAGAACTTTTAATAAGATGAGCTTTAACTAAATTAAATTCGGTAAAGAACAACATCTGCAGATCCTTCAGAAGTATCTTCAAGATGACCCTCATATTGAAATCTGCCGACGAATTACCTAACACCCACAGAGTTTTGCAATCTCGTATTATCCATCCATTCAAGAAAATATTATCCCGACAAGATATTACCTTAAAAATTCAGTATTTTAGCTAGCTTGAAAATCATTAAGAAATTCACTGCTATTAACTTCGTGAAAGTTACCCCGCATAAAGCAGAATTATCTTTTCAACATCATCAACGTTTCATTTTCATAGGTTCAATTTGTTCTATGAATGGGTACTGTAATTAAATTTAATAAATGAATAAAATCCTCAGTTTTTTTGACTTCACTCAACCGATAAATTATAGAACAGAAGTTTTATCGGGCTTAACTGTAGCTCTTGCCTTAATTCCAGAAGCGGTAGCATTTGCTCTTATTGCTGGACTTTCTCCATTAACAGGTCTTTATGCTGCTTTTGTAATGGGATTAGTAACCTCCCTTTTCGGTGGCCGACCAGGTATGATTTCTGGTGCAACTGGCGCAATTGCTGTAGTTTTGGTAGCACTTGCTAAATCACATGGGGTAGAATATATATTTGCAACGGTAATATTAGCAGGTATTATTCAAGTGGCTGCAGGCTCGCTTAGGCTGGGTAAATTGATGCGCCTAGTGCCACATCCTGTAATATTTGGATTTGTGAACGGATTAGCGCTGGTTATTTTTATGTCGCAATTAGATCAATTTAAAGATGCTTCTGGTGCTTGGCTTACAGGTCCTACAATGTATATTTTACTTGCATTGGTAGCTCTAACAATGTTCATTATTTGGGGACTTCCAAAATTGAGTCGTGCAATTCCAGCTTCATTAGTGGCAATTATAGTTGTTTTTGGAGTGGTGCTTTTACTTGGAATTGATACTAGAACGGTAGGCGATATTGCGTCCATCAAAGGTACTTTCCCGCCATTCCATATCCCTCAGGTTCCATTCACAATGGAAACATTTATGCTCATATTGCCATTTTCAGCAATTGTTGCAGGGGTTGGCCTCATTGAGAGCTTGTTGACACTTAATATTATTGACGAGATTACAGAAACTCGTGGGCAGAGTAATAAAGAAGCTGTAGCTCAGGGAGCTGCAAATATACTATCTGGTTTCTTTTCTGGAATGGGTGGTTGCGCAATGATTGGGCAAAGCTTAATTAACACCTCTTCAGGTGCACGTACTCGTATATCAGGTATTGTGGCAGCAGTTATGCTATTGGTATTTATTATGTTCGGTTCTGGCTTAATAGAGAGATTGCCAATGGCTGCCTTAACTGGGGTTATGATTATGGTTGCGATTGGGACCTTTGAGTGGGCAAGTCTTCGAACATTCAATCGAATGCCTAATTCGGATATTTTTGTAATGGTACTGGTTACTTTAGTTACCATCTTCTTACACAATCTCGCACTTGCCGTTCTTGTTGGGGTTATAATTGCAGCCTTAGTATTTGCGTGGGATAATGCCAAGAGAATTCGTGCACGTAAGTCGGTTGACGAAGATGGAGTTAAACATTACGAAATTTATGGTCCGCTATTTTTTGCTTCGGTAGGAGCTTTTAATGATAAATTTGATGTGCTTAACGATCCTGAAGAAGTTGTAATAGATTTTGCTGAAAGTCGTGTAGTAGATATGTCTGCGATTGAAGCGTTGAATAAGCTTACCGAACGTTATTTAAAAGTAGGTAAGAAAGTTCAACTTAGGCATTTAAGTAAAGATTGTAGAAAACTCCTGAAAAATGCGGAAGGCATTATTCAGGTAAATGTATTAGAAGATCCAACCTACAAGCTTGTAGTGCCAACAGAGAAGCTACGTGGCAAGAAGAAGTAATTGATTTGTATTTAGTTGGTCCCGAATTAACTTGCCGATTCAGGCAGGTTTAGTTCGGGGTTTATTCCTCATTATTGTTTTCCTAAACAGAGATAGCCTCAAGATTTAATCGGGTAGGTATAAGAAGCCAAGATTTTATTAAAAATAGTCTTGCGTCTTAATACCTACATCTTAAATCTATCCTCTTTTAATACTCTAGGCGTACAATTTTTCCGTCCATGGTGGTGGTGAGTAGGGCGTTTTCGCTGATTGGAAACACATTGTTAACAAGAGCGTTGGACATTTTATGAGCCCATTCTAGTTTCCTAGTATTTTTGTTAACTGCATAAATAACACCTTTATCGCTAGGTATAAAAATCAAGTTGCCGTATTCAACCATAGGTGAAGGGCTTATTTCGTATCCAAACTGAACGTCTAAAATCCATTCTGGTTCAATGCTGTTTGAGTTGGTTGCATAAGCAAAAAGAGTATCACGCATAGCTTTAACATAAACGTACTTACCATCTTGTGATACACCAATAGATTCGCGTCCTTTATGATGATTAGAGCGTTGCATTACTTTACCCGTTTTAGCATTAAAACTAGTGGTTGCTCTATCGGGGGCGGTAACATAAATCTTACCGTTTGCTTTAACAGGGAACACAGCTGCTGGAGATAGCATTCTGCTACTTGCGCCACTATTCCATATCCAATCAGCTTTTCCAGTTTTCTTGTTGAGTGCATATAAATCGTTTCCCCAAGAGCCAAAATAAACTCGGTCTTTATCTACAAGAGGTTGGGTTTCAACAAAACCTACGATGTCTTTATTTTCCCAAATCACATTTCCTGTTTGTAGGGATAGTGCGCGGAAAATACCTTCAGAACTTCCGATATAAACTACATCACCATCTATAGTGGCAGAAGCTACAATAGATTTCCCCGTAAGAACTTTCCAGTTCAGGCTGCCATCATTTGGATTGAGATTATAAATAGTGCTATCAGTAGATGCTAACACAAGATTATCGCCTTGCAATGCTGGTGTAGAATAAATAATACCGGTGGTTTTAAATCTCCAAACCTCGTCTCCATTTTCTACACTTCTAGCAACTACATATCCGTCAGAGTTAGGGTAGAAGGCAAGATCATTATTAGCTACAATTCCTGCTGCCACATCACTTGTTTCCTGCACACTCCAAGCTTCAGTTACATTGGGGTAGGTTGCATTTATAGCATATGAAGGGCGTGGATATGTTTTTGAATCATTTATGAAATCATGATTTTCAAGCTCCATTTTTCGCCAAACATCCTTGGTTTCAACACCAGGGGTGCGCTCAGCAAAGTACATGGTGTCATTTTTCACTTCAACTATATTATAACCACCAATATCTATGGGAGCTCTTAAATTAGAACGGCCCATTGTAGCTGGGATACCTTCAAAGTTATTGGCTTTATTTGAGTGACCATGGCCATGTAGAATACCTTGAATATTCACTTTTTTAAGTATATCGATGATTTTATACCAATTTGCCATTTCCTCATTCATAGGATAATGATTCAGAAATATAACAGGGGTGTCACCAATCTTTTTAGGATCTAATATCTCTTCTAGCCAAATAATTTCATTGTGAGGAACTAAACCTGGTGCCATTCTCATATTAGGGCCACTGCTTGTACCTACAAAAAGGAAGCCGTTTGATTCGAATGAAAAATGGTCACTTCCAAAAATACTCTTGAATGTATTCGCACCACTTTCCGACCAATTAGCATCGTGGTTACCAGGAACAATGTGTACAGGTACATTTAGGTTATCAAACAGAGCTTTAGCTTCAATAATCTCTTCATCGGAACCAAACTCGGTGATATCGCCAGTAACAACTACAAACTCAATTTCATCGTTGCTGTTTATATCGTTAATAGTACGCATTAAATCTTCTGCAGCGGTTGATTGACCAATGTGAACATCAGAAACGAAGGCAAATGTAAATGGCTTTTTGTTTTGTGAACAGGAGCTGAGGATTGTTATAAAAAAACTAAAAAATAAAATTCTAGAAATGATATTTGATGCTAACTTCATGAAAGTATAATTATTACGAATGATTTGTTACAAGAACGGCAAAAAGCAGAGCAAATTGAAGTGTTAACTATAGCTTTTAACAAAGAGGCATTTTTGTAAAATGAATGCTTAGCACCGTAAGTAGGTAAGATAGAGAGGTTGAAGGCTAGAATCTAATAATTATAAAGTTTTCCTCGTTCCAATTTCCGTTTGGCAGTGACAGTATGATAGAACCTATTAATTACAACTAGTTAAAAATAGATTAGGCTTGAAGGGAACCAGAGGTTCCTGTCATGCATTCCGAACGGGACGTTCGGAACGAGAGAACATGAGCTTGTATCTTAATTCTTATGTCTTAAGCCTCCGATACCTCTCGTTCCCAATATTCTGCCATGCATTCTGTACGGGGCGTTTGGGACGTGGGGGGAGTGATATTGGCTAAATTTATCTCAAATCGCCCACCTATTTGGGAATCAACTTTCCTTTTCTGTTTTAGAATCAACCAATGTTTTTAGAACATGCTCGTCCTTTTTGGAATCAAACTTCATGTCATCCATTAAGATCTTCAATTCTTTATTAATGGTATCATAGTAGGACTTATCTTCTGCAGTTTGTTTCTTTAGATATTTAAGCATCAAAACAAGTTTTTGCATCACTATTGGGTCATGTTTGCAATAGGTACGTAGCGAAGCCATAACATTATACACTAGTTCTTCAAATTGAACGATAGCTATTTTTATATACGTTTCGCCTTCAGTGGTAATAATACCAGTATCATTTTTCTGCATACGAAGTGAAAAAAGCTCTGTTAGGTAATCAATTGCATTAACGGCTGTACCTGGATCATTTATTGCTGGAGACATTGCTTTTACAGCAATTTCCGTAATCTGCTTAAAAGCTAAGATGTAGTTATCACGAATATATTCACCTCGGGCAAAATTTATATTCGCAAATATGGCATCAACTATTTTATCATCTAGTGGCTTGCTCGTTTTTAATATTGAATTATTTTTTAAAACAAACAGCCCTTTTCTATAGTAATATAAACACGGACGTCATTTTTCTTGCATATATCTGTTATGTTTTTGATAGATAAATTTTGAAAATAACCACTCTTATGTGAGGTGTAGCTGTGCCAGTCGGAGGTATCCTTAAAATAAGGAACAGGTAAATTAGAAGCTTTCTTTTCCTTTTCAATAATCTCGTTCAACCTAGTAATAGCCTCATCATGGATGCCATCCATGATATTATTGATCTGTATACTCTGGGAAATGTTGTGAATAAAAAATATGAAAGCAGAGAGGCAAATAATAGTAAAGAACACGCCTAGTAGTATTGAAAAACCTGGAAGTGCATACTGTTCTTCATTTGTATTTACCGAAAATAATGTGAATATATTATAGACGATAGTGGCCAAGAATACACCCAAAATAATTTGGTGCCTTTTATTCGAAATCAAACCAGGTAATAGGCGAGGGGAAAAGTTACTGGATGCTTGACTCAACAAAAGCATCACCATAGAGAAGCTAAAAACCATCATAGAGATGACTCCACCAATACAAGTACTAAGTACATTAAGCGCGGTGTCTCCGTCTTCTACCATCAACATCGGGAATATTTCGAGGATACGTTTAGAAATGCCAAGTTTCTCTAGGTTTATCATTCCGAGAGCTAGAAAGAATCCACCGGTTGCAATGAGCGAAGGGAAAAAAGCTATTTTACTCTTTACGGTTCTTAAAAATGTGGCGATGCGTATAAAGAAATGCTTCATAGGTATATATAAACTTGTTACCGAAGAAATAAGATAGAGAGGTTGAAGACTAGAATCTAATTATTATAAACTTTTCCTTGTTCCGAGCATCCGGTTGGTAATGACAGTATGGTAGGTCCTGTTGCTCAATGCTCCCACGAGTCCTCACCCTGATTTTCTGTCCCGAATTCTCGGGAAAAATCTGTCCCTCCCCGAGAAGGTACAGGTACTAAGCTATTAATTATATAGAGAATAGTATTTGTTATTTATATTTAAATGATAGCATGAATTTGGGGTTTTCATGGAACAGGGTTCATGTAACAATGAACAGGGATCAATTATCAGGTATGGAGTGTCTCATAGCTCAATGCTCACACCTCAATGCTATACAAACTTGATTGTAACTGTGTGATAGATCCTATTAATAACAACTAGTTAAAATAGATTAGACCAAAGGGAATCAGAGGTTCCTGTCATGCATCCCGAACGGGACGTTCGGGACTAGGATGTGAGTTAGCTCAATCTCAAAGCAGGTAACTATTCCAAAGTTAAACTAGTAGCACTCTATTAAATATAGAGTGCATAATACTTTGGGAAAGTTAGTTGATATTTAAATCCCGGCTGATAAAAATTACGATCGAGGCTAGTTTTTACCGTCGTTGAGGTTGCCAATGTTGGATGCAGATTTACCCGCAGCTAATTCTTCTAAACGCTCGACATTGCCCCAGAGGGTCATCGAGGTTTTAAGAGTAGTGTCGAAGTAATCGTTCACAACAGGGTAGAAGTAAGGCATCCCCCAAACTTGGCGTGCTAATTCTGCTTTCATTCTACCTTCACTCATCCAAGCCACTTCTTCAAAATGTCCAACTGGTATGAAAAGAGAATCACTTCTAAATTCTGGCTGACTCACAGTATCAGAAATAGCCATTCCTTTTTCAAGAAGGGAGTTTTTAAAAGCTAAAACTTCAGATTCTGGCCAAGTGAAATCAGTACGGAATTTTTCAAAATTATTTTCCCATTCAGCTCTAAACTCATCATTATGAACATCTAGGTACTTGCGAACAAAGTCGAAAGCGGCACTTTTACGCAGCGCAAAATTTATAACATAGCCAGAGCGAGTGGTGTCTTCCTTCACAATATAATCGGGTACAATTCCGCCACCGCCATACACTCTACGGCCTGCATCGGTAGCATATTTTAAAGAATCTGGAACGTGATCTAAAAAGTCTTCGGCGTCATTTCGAGCATCATTACTACGTTTATATATTTCGTATGCATACTCTTCGCCACCACCTTCAACAAAAGGCTTTTGAATTAAACGACCTGAAGGTGTGTAGTAACGGGAGATTGTAACGCGGATATTACTTTTATCAACCAATTCATATTGCTGCTGAACCAAACCTTTACCAAAAGTTCTGCGTCCAACTACTAAAGCACGGTCATGATCTTGTAATGCTCCTGATACAATTTCGCTAGCAGAGGCTGAGCCTTCATCAACTAAAACGATAGTATGGATGTCTTTGTAAGTCCCGTCTTGGCGTGAAAAGTAATCAGAGTTAAATCGTTTGTGGCGACTTTTTGTACCTACAATTTCAGTACCTCTTGGGAAAAACTCTTCTGATATTGCAATAGCCTGACCTAAATAACCACCTGGGTTTCCTCTTAGATCCAGAACTAGCCTATCCATTCCCAAGGCTTTTAGTTTTTCACCCGCTTCCAAAAACTCCTCGTGGGTAGTTGCTGCAAAACGGTTTATTTTAATATAACCTGTTTGATCATCTAGCATGTAAGATGCGTCCACTGTGTATAATGGAATTACATCACGAACAATGGTAAAATTTAACTGCGATGATAAACCTGGGCGAACAATACCCACATTAACTTCTGTACCCTTTTCGCCACGTAGTAATTTAATAACATCATCATTTGTTAAACCAATAGCGCTACTGTCGGCAATTTCTACAATTCTGTCGCCAGAACGAATACCAAGTTGGTCACTTGGGCCACCTGCAATAGGTGTAATTACAGTGATACTATCTTGTATAATATTGAATTGGATACCAATACCTTGAAATTTACCCGCGAATTCTTCTTCAATTCGGTCGCTATCTTCAGCCTCTATATATACGGAATGCGGATCGAGTGTAGAGAACATTCCACGGATAGCCACTTCGGTTAACTTTGTCATGTTTTCGTCGGGCTTATTATTGGTTATATAATAATAAGCTTGCTCAAAACGCTTGTACGAGTCGGTTAGGGTATTAATTTTCACATCTTTAAAAGTAGTGTCAATAGGGGTGTCTTCAACTTTTAAAGTGGAATCTTCTATTGCTCGAACCATTTTTATGATGCTAGTTTTGTACATCTTTTCTAAGTCAGGTTCCCCAAAATAATTAGATATAATAGACCGCGTTGCCTGCACATACTTAGTAATATTGACAGAGTTGTCGTTATTAGGTTTAATTATGGGTTCTACGCCAATAAAACCTAATACAAAAAGTACGGTGGCAATGGCAAAAGTAGGAGCAAGGATTTTTTTAACGGACATAATACTATCTAACTAAATGGATGTCTTGATAAACTAAAATGTTGATGAATAGTTTCAAAGTGTACGATTGTAACAAATTAACGCAATTAAACCAACATTAAAGGATGTAATGGCTAAGGTCTTTGTCTTTTATTAAGCTATCTAATTGTTTAGTAACATACGCTTTATCTATGGTGATTTCGCCTGAGTTTATATCATCAGGTACAGCAAACAAGAGTTCATCAAACACTGAAGACATAATAGTATGTAGCCTACGCGCCCCAATGTTTTCTACACTTGAGTTCACTTCGGCTGCTATTTTTGCGATTTCTTTAATTGCCTCGTCTGCAAAATGAATAGTAACTCCTTCCGATTTTAGCATAGCTGCGTATTGCTTTGTTAACGCATTTCTAGGCTCAGATAGTATCTTATAGAAATCAGCCTCGTTAAGTGAAGATAATTCCACTCTAATTGGGAAACGACCTTGAAGTTCTGGAATTAAATCTGATGGTTTAGAAATATGAAAAGCACCTGAGCCAATAAATAAAATGTGGTCAGTTTTAACAATACCGTGTTTGGTGCTAACTGTGCTGCCTTCTACAATAGGGAGGAGGTCGCGCTGCACACCTTGTCTACTTACATCTGGGCCACCTTGACTGCTACCTGAGGTTGCAATTTTATCAATCTCATCAATAAAGACGATGCCTTGTTTTTGAACACGAACTAGGGCTTCTTGAACAGCCGACTCGTGATCTATCAACTTCTCTGATTCTTCTTCGAGCAAGATATCGCGAGCTTCAGAAATAGGAAGTTTTCTTTTAGTCTTGTTTTGTCGCCCCATTCCGCCAAGCATATCTTGGAGGTTAACGCCCATTTCTTCCATTCCGCCAGGCCCGAAAACCTGCATCATTGGATTCTTTTTGCTAGGAGCTTCAATTTCTATTTGGCGATCTTCAAGCTCGCCACTTTTTAATTTCTCACGGAAACGCTCACGGGTGCGTTCATTCAGCTCCACATCGTTTGCTTTAGCAGGATCAAAATCAGAGCTAGCATCATTCTTAAAACCAACGCCAGTATTTTTAACAGGAGGGATGAGAATATCTATAATTCTGTTTTCAACTGCTATAGCCGCTTTTCCTTTAACACGCTCTTGCATCTCCATCTTCACCATATTCAAAGCAAGGTCGGTTAGGTCACGAATCATTGATTCAACGTCGCGCCCTACATAACCCACTTCTGTAAATTTAGAAGCTTCAACTTTTATAAATGGCGCCATTGCAAGTTTGGCAAGTCTGCGTGCAATCTCTGTTTTACCCACACCTGTAGGTCCAATAAGAAGAATGTTATTTGGAACAATTTCTTCTCTAATATCTTCATCGGCATTAAGCCTTCGCCAGCGATTACGTAATGCAATGGCTACTGAGCGTTTAGCATTTTGTTGGCCAACTATATATTTATCTAATTCGCGTACAATTTGTTGGGGTGTTAAATTCTTTTCTTCAAGCATTGAGTTAGTCCTCAATTTCTAAAATGGTCAAATTATGATTGGTATAAATATCGATATCAGCTGCAATATTTAACGATTCTTCTACAATTTCTTTTGCTGTAAGGTGTGCTGCATGCTTATTAAGTGCACGTGCCGCTGATAGAGCATAAGAGCCTCCACTACCAATAGCAGCGATGTTATCGTCTGGTTCTATGACATCACCTTGGCCCGATACCACTAATACATTGTCATTATCCATAATAATGAGAAGTGCTTCGAGTTTTTGCAAGTATTTGTCTTTACGCCACGATTTAGCAAGTTCAACGGCTGCACGTTGCATATTGCCATTATATTCATTCAGCTTTTCTTCGTATCTCTCAAATAGGGTGAAAGCGTCGGCAGTAGAACCAGCAAAGCCGGCTAATATTTTACCGTTATATAATTTTCTTACTTTTTTTACAGTGGCTTTCATCACTGTTTTATCCATAGTGGCTTGGCCGTCGCTAGCAATAGCCGCTTTGCCATTATGGATAATACCGATAACGGTTGTTGCGTGTAATTTAAATGCGCTCATCTCTAAAAATTTTTTAAAATGAAAGTAATGGCTCAGTATTAAACAAATATCGAGCCATTATATTATCTATGCGAATTATGTTGACGTGTGCTGGGCCTTCTCTGCGGATTCGCAGTATTATTGCCCTGTCTAGGTTGTCTGTGGTTACTACGACGTCCTGAATCTTTGTCATCATCATCTTCGTTCTTTTTAGAGAATTCAAGGCCAGATGGATCCATTTGGCTACTTGATAAAACCTCAATCTCTTCTTCTCTATCAATAATTTCTTCTATTGAATCACCACGCATAATCACGTCAGTAATATCGATATCGGAGCCTGCCAGAGTGACTTTAAACTCGTTTAAAGATATCGTTTCGTCGCTAACTAGATTAATTTTGATAAAGTATTTAAACATCCATTTCCAACGTCTGTTAAACAAACCTTTCAAAATCATAGATTTTAAATAGGGGTTCACATACAACTCAATGGCGCGATATGCTGAATTATGCTTGAAACGGCTCAACCAGCTTTCAATATCGGTAAGGATGGTATCTTGGGTAATAATATTGCCAGAACCGCCACACATTGGGCAACTTTTAGATACCGAATTTACCACACTTGGACGAATACGCTGGCGAGTAATTTGAACTAAACCAAAATCACTCATGCCCAACAAGTTTGTTTTAGCAGGGTCTTTACGGAATTCTTTTTTAAGCTCGTCGTATATTTTCTTCTTGTTCTTTTCATCTTTTAAATCGATGAAATCGACTACAATAATACCACCAATATCACGCAAACGAAGTTGTTTGGCTATCTCTCGAGCGGCATCTAGGTTGGTTTTTAATGAGTTATCTTCTTGGCGAGCTTTAGCTGCATAGGGACCAGAGTTCACATCTACTACGTACATTGCTTCCGTTTGTTCAAAAATCAGATATCCACCTGATTTCATACGCACACGTGGGCTAAAAATAGAATTTACGTCTTCAGAAATTTTGGCATAATCGAAAATATGCTCTTTGCCTTTGTACTGCTGCACATTAGGCACCATATCGGGAGCAATTTGGCCTACGTACGACTTTATTTGCCTATACATTCTAGGATCGTCTATAAGTACACGGTCGTAGCTTTTTGCAAATAAATCACGAATTAAACTCTCTGTCATGTCCAAATCGCGGTGCAATAGCGAAGGAGGTTTAGCAGTCTCGAGCTTGTCGAGCATGTTCTCCCACTTCAGTAATACGTCGCGTAAATCATCTTCAATGGCATTATTATCTTGGTCTTGAGCAACCGTTCTCACAATCACTCCAAAGCCATCAGGCACCATTTTTGAAAGCACACCTTTTAAACGTCTACGCTCTTTATAGTTACTAATTTTTTTAGAAATAGCGATGTAATCGCCCATAGGTATAAGCACAAGAAAACGGCCAGCAATAGTAATATCGGTAGAAACACGTGGACCTTTCGAGCCAATAGGTTCTTTCACAATTTGTACGAGCAATTTCTGCCCAGTTTTTAGCACTTTTCCGGCTAATAGCTGTTTGTCGTAGTTACTTAGATTTTCTTTATTACTTACATCTTTACGTGCTTGAGGAGGAATAGCATTAGGACCATTTAGCATGGAAATGTATTCGTCTAGGTGGTCACCTGCATCAGAAAAGTGTAAGAAAGCATCTTTTGGAGTGCCCATATCGATGAAGGCGGCACGGATACCACTCATCACTTTATGAACTTGTGCTACATAGATATTACCAACTGTGCGTTGATTTTCTTCTGTTTCTATGAATAATTGCGCTAATTCCCCATCTTCGATTAGCGCTATCCGGTCTTGATTGCCGGATGAGTGTATTATAATTTGATTCTTCATTAAAGTTCTTTTTAGTACGGCCGGCACTTGCAATACAAGCAATCCATCGTCTAATCTTAATTTCGGTACTGTGAGCGTCCAATAAATTTAGTTGTGGACTTGCCGTTATAGGAAAAGCAGTTGTATCGGCCTTAGTTTCTTGAAAATTTGTTCTGTTAGGGTATGATTCCTTTTGCGAATCATTGCTCAGCTCTCGTTTTACTAATAAAATAAATAGAGTACAAAAACTGATAAAATCGATATAAATATTACTAAGAAGCGTATTATTAGCTACTTGTAAAGTCTTTATTGGGTATATGTTCTGTGCGTTGTGCAAAAAATGGAAAATATTAAAATCTCTTATTCATATATCGATTCACTGGTAATCAATATACGTTAGAAAGAGCTAGAATAAAATTTCTAATTAGTAAAACTTAAACCTCATCAACGCGCTGTATCTTTGCGCCAACCGAACTAAGCTTTTGTTCTAAAGCCTCATAGCCACGGTCGAGGTGATACACTCTAAGCACTTCGGTAGTGTTTTCTGCTACCATTGCAGCAAGTACTAAGCTAACGCTAGCTCTTAAATCGGTGCTCATTACAGAAGCGCCTTCAAGCGGAGTTTTGCCAGTAATATGCACAGTATTTTTCTCTACCGTTACAGAAGCACCCAAACGGGTAAGTTCTGGTACATAGCTGAATCGGTCGAAATATACGGTATCGGTAACTTTAGAGGTACCATTAGCTTGGGTCATCATAGTTGCCCATTGAGCCTGCATATCGGTAGGGAAGCCAGGGTAAATTTCCGTTTTGATAGAAACAGGTTTAAGCTCTTTAGGAGCTTTTATATGGATGGTAGAGCCATCGATGGTAACTTTAGTTCCGGTTTTTTCGAGTTGTTTTGTAAACGTACCCAATTGCTCAGGATTACATCCCGTTAGCGTAAGTTCAGAATCTGGATGCATAGCACCTGCAATCATAAAAGTACCAACCTCTATTCGATCCGGATCGTTACTAAACTCAACACCTTGTAAGCTATCTACGCCATAAATAGTTAGCGTATCGGTGCCAATACCTTTAATTTTTGCGCCCATTTTAGTGAGGAAATTACAGAGCTGAGCTACATCTGGTTCTTTCGCCGCATTTTTAATAGTGAACTCTTCGCTACGTAAAGCTGCAGCTAAAATTAAGTTCACCGTTGCGCCCACACTACTTGGCTCCAGCTTGAACGAAGCCTTCTTCAAGTTCTTATCCGCTTTAGCAATCACATAGCCTTTATCCAAGTCTATGCTAATTCCCATCGCTTCCATACCTTTTAGGTGAAGATCTACAGGACGAGGTCCCCAAGCGCAACCGCCAGGTAAAGACACTTTGGCATAGCCATGTTTACCCACTAAAGCGCCCAACATATAAAATGAAGCACGCATTTTGCGCACTAAATCGTAAGGAGCTTCTAAATGGTTAGCATTTGATGGGTCAATCTCGAGTCTATTTTCTTGATCGAGGAAATCGACCTTGGCACCAACTACACGCAACACGTTATTGAAGGTATAAATATCTTGTAGCCGGGGGATATTATGAATGACACATGGTGAATCAGCCATAAGTGAAGCAGCAATAAGGGGTAGGGCCGCATTTTTTGAACCACTAATGGCAATGGTTCCTTTAAGTGGCGTACCGCCTTCAATAACAAACTTATCCAATGTTCTCTATCTCCAAAATAAAAGTGTTTTTCTCTAACGATTGTCCAACGGCTACCGCAATACTAGTTATGGTGCCATCAACGGGCGATTTTAACTCGTTCTCCATTTTCATAGCTTCCAATATTACCAAGGGTTGGCCTTGCTCTACGTTGTCACCCTCTGCCACAAGAATATCTAATATTTTACCGGGCATCGGTGCTTTTAAAATTCCTTCTGCAACAGCGTTACCTGTTTTAAAGCCTAATTTATCGAGTAAAAGATCTTGCTCGTCTTTAACGCTTACTTTATGCCAGCTACCATTAATCGAAAACTCGATTTCTGAACCATCGTAATTAACATTATCAATTTTGTAGAGTTTTGTTCCCGTACGTAATAAATATCTTCCGTTTTGTTGGGTGAATTCGAATTCGCCTTCAACCCCACCAATTTTAAAAGAATGATCTTTTTGGGAAATAAGTACTTCTAATGGTTCTTTAGATACTGTTGCTTCTAACTTCATTTGTAGAGGATAAAATTTTAAGACCTATTTTTGTTGCTCTAAACGTACACTCTCGAATGTTATCACTATCAAAATAAGTTAATGAAGAGTCTTCGCTTGGATCTAGATTCACGACTTCAACATAGCGATAATTCACTAAGTTTATGAGATCGTCTCTAAGAGTGCCATACGGGAATTCCGTTTCTTCCATTATTACCTCAAAAGGTTCAGGGAAGATTAGGCTTTCAATAATTTTTCGTTCAGACGCAGTTATTTTTCTCATAGTTCAAGATAGAACTGCTCGCAAAACAACACAAGTTTACTCAACAAGAATATCACCATAAGTTATAAGCCGCTGGTTAAAATCGAAGAAGAAGATGCGATGTAGCCCTTTTGCTGACTCAGGCGTATTAAATTGCCCCAAAGTACGCGGATCAATTTGGAAGGTGGTAAGCCCAGGAGGCAATGTACTGTTGAAACTAGAGTGAATATTTTTCCACGTGTTGTCGCTATAGCGAACTTGCACATCAATGCCATTTATGGGTTGTATTCCTGTAACCCCGATTTCAAAATGGAGGCTGGTGCCCAATGTGACAGGATTAGGATAGGGTGGATTATAAAGTGGTTGAATTTCTACTAAGCCTTGAAAATAGGGCGCAATTCGCCAGTCGTCAGGGTCATTACTAGTAACTTCGCCTTGTATATTAGTGCGTGTAATATCAGAAGGGGAGCGATAAGCTGCATTTTCAAAATCACGTTGTTCATCGTTACCAGAGCATGCCAACACTACCGAAATAGTAATAATTGAAAGAAATTGAATGATTTTCATGAAAAAAGGAGTTCTAATGTTGGAAGTTGGTTCGTAATTGGAACGACAAACCGTATCTTTGAGTGTAAAATACGAAACAAAATTGTTGAAATGCCATGTTGCATGTAATTGGAATAAAAAACTGTGATACTGTTAAAAAAGCTCTCGCTTGGTTTAAAGAGAACGAGGTTGAGTACGAATTTATTGACCTCAAAAAAGAGCCGTTAACTATAGCAGAACTTAAAGAGCTAGAATTCAAGCTAGGTTTAGATGTACTTGTAAATCGACGAGGAACAACTTATCGCAATTTAGGTTTGAAAGACAAAACCTTAACCGACGAAGAGATGCTAGTAGTTTTACAAGAAAATCAATCGATGATAAAACGCCCAGTTCTTATAAAGGATGAAGCTGTTCTTGTAGGTTTTGATGAAGAAGCCTATAAAGGTTTTGCACTCGACGAAGTAGATGAAAATTAATTCATTAAGCAAGAAAATGAGCATAATTTCGTTACACAGCGTATGAAATACTGGCTGTTACTCTTTTTATTAGTACCTGCATTTGTAAGTGCACAAAATCCATATCCTTCCGAAAAAATGAGACCTCCCACCATGGAGGAGATATTCTCTGTAAAAGAGACTTTTAGATACGAAGTTAAATATAGCTTTTTAAGGCTAGGTTGGGTTGAAGTGAGCATACTAAGCGACACTTTGTACGATGGAAGCATAAAAAAGCACATGTTTACCGATATCCGCTCGAATCCCAAAATTCCTTTGGTTGGCACAGAAATAGACCAGTTTCATTCCCTATTTTATGTGAATAAAGACGGTTTACCAGTAACCTCAACCTACTGGAAAGATAATATTGACGAAGGTAAATATGATGAAATCCGATATAATTTTGATCGCGAGAATGGGGTTGTAACATATAGGGAAGAGGACGATACCCGAGATACGCTCAAACTTGTTGAACCCGCAACGGCTGGACATATTATCTTTTATTTTGCGCGACTTTTTGCAGGAAGTGATTCTACCACCACCATGCCTGTGTACGTTACCAAGCGGAGTGGCGAGATAATAATGGAGAATCCATCTACCAAAGAAATTCGAAATTATGCAGCCTTCGATGAACCTATAGAAGCGTATATGAGCTCAGGGAGAACCCATAATATTGATGGACCTTTTGGTTTCTCAGGAAATTTTAGAGCATGGTTTTTAGCCGATGATTTGCGCGTACCCCTTGAAGCTCGTGTTAAAGTATTTTTCGGAAATGCTATAGTGCGATTAATAGAATATAAACGAGAAGAATTATGAGCGAAATTAAATTCAGAAGATTACCACACGCTAAAGATTTAGCACTACCAAGCTACGAAACGCCTAACTCAGCAGGCATGGATATTCGTGCTGCAGTGGAAGAAACAATCGTTCTTAAACCTGGCGAGCGTTACCTCATTCCAACAGGATTGCAGATGGCTGTTCCAAATGGTTTTGAGGCACAGATACGTCCCCGTAGCGGTCTAGCCATAAAACAAGGCATAACCATGCTAAACTCCCCAGGCACTATTGACGCCGATTATAGAGGCGAAGTGAAAGTGATTGCCATTAACCACGGCACCGAAGATTTTACGGTAAATTTTGGCGACAGAATTGCCCAAATGGTTATTGCTCCGGTAACACAATTCCCAGTAGTTGAAGTTACCGAACTCGACGAAACCGAACGCGGAGAAGGCGGCTTTGGGAGTACTGGTGTGCAGTGAAATTAGTTTTAATTACTAGGGATTGGGAATTGGGGGACTGGGGGTGTAGGTGTTTGAAACGGTTTGTGTATGAAGCGTTGGGCATTTCGAAGCACTTCACTTTCAGTTTACCGATATGATTCTTAGTATTCAATTCGTTTAAATTTAGCACTTTAGCCCGCATTACGTATAGCCATTGTTGTACGCTGGCTTTCTTTCTTTTCAGTCCGTTAGCGTTGGCGTGAAAGCTCTTTGCAACCGCAGGAACGAGGATTGCAATGTGCTTGAACATTGCGTTGGCTTATTCTATCAATTGTCCTACTTTATTCACTACTTTATATTCTAATTCGTCAAATTCGTTAAAGTGTGCTTTTCCGCATTTGATTTTCAATTGTTCGTCTCCACTTAGTTTTGCTAAATCAACTTCAGGCGTTCCTGTGTCTTTGGTTTCAGCTACAAAATAGATTTTCTTATCATCTTCAAATACCAAAGCCCAATCTGGATTGTAATTTCCAATTGGTGTTGGGATTTTAAACCAATTCGGAAGTTTGAAATAGAACTTGATTTGGTCGCTTGATTCACAGTCTTGTGCAAACTTGCTTTCAACTCCTGAATCTAAAGGAACAAACTCTTCATAAATGGTTTTAGAACTGTCTGTTACTTTAAATGAAAAGTCATTTAAATACACTTCTAATTCTTGAGCTTCAAAAAGTGCCATTTCATATTCTGCTCCGCCAATTTTTTGGTATTTAATTCCGTC